>CAYRNR010000032.1:0-64565 GCA_964425605.1 uncultured Rickettsiales bacterium
CGCGCCGCCGACGCCGACACCCGCGGTGGCTCCGCCGCCGCCGACTCCCGAGGTCGCGCCGCCGCCACCCACACCGGCACCGCAGGAACAGATCTCCATCGCCCAGCCACCGTCCACCGGACCGCTCTTCGACCAGGTCGACGCGGCCGCCGTGTCCACCGACGGGATCGACCAGGCGGACCTGAACGCGGCCATCAACAAGCCCGCTCCCCTGCCCCCGCGGGAGGAGGAGCCCGCGGCCCTGCCCCCCACGGGCGAGGTGCGCACGGCCACACGCGACCTCGAGGTCGCCCACTACCAGCCCAAGACCGAGTTCCTGGGCATCATCTTCTTCGCGCTGGTGGCGATGCTGGGGCTGGTGATCACCAGCATCTCCGGCGCGCTGCCCGTGTCCTGGTTCGTGCCCACGGTCGGCTACGGTCTGATCTGGACCTCCGTGCTGGCGTCGTTCCTGGTGGCCATCCTCAGCGGCCTCGGTCGCAAGAAGGGCCACGCCTTCGTGATGCTGATCCTGGCCGGCATCCTCGGATTCGGGGTGGCGTTCGGGCTCAACTACGGCATCCGCGCCATCTCGGCTCCCTTCGACAACCTGTCCAACGACTGGCCCGAGGGCCTGGATCTGGGGAACATCGGCGACGGCGCCGGCGACGCCCTGGGCGATCTGGGCGAGGCCACGCCGGCCGGCGTCGGCGAGGACGCCACCGAGGGCGAGGACGCCACCGAGGGCGAGGACGCCACCGAGGGCGAGGACGCCACCGAGGGTGAGAACCCCACCGAGGACCCGACCGAGCAGGACGCCGCGGCCGACAACGAGCAGCCGACGCCTCCCCCGGTGGAGAACCCGGCGATCATCTTCTCCTCCTCCCCGTCCGGCGCCGACGTCTACATGGACGGGCGACGGCTGGGGCGCGCGGCGTACCGCTACGAGCAGGGCTCGGCGGGCCGTCGATACACCGTGACCTTCAAGAAGTCCGGCTACGAGGACGCCTCGGCGAGCGGGACCTTCCCCAGCGATGGCTCCATCACCGTGCGCGGCTCCCTCAAGAAGATCGACTCCGGCGACGCAGTCACCGATCCCGGCGGCGACCCGGATCCCCCCGAGGTCGGCGCCGCCTCCGACCTCCCCGACGCCAGCGAGGTGCTCACGCCCTCCATCATCGAGGCCATCGTCGGCTCCAACGCCTCCATCAAGCGCTGCTTCGCCGAGGCCCAGGCCCGCGGCGACGTGGTGGCCGGCAAGCTCTGGGTCAAGTTCACCGTCAACCCCGACGGCAACGTGTCCAAGGCCCACATCGTCACCGCCGACTACGCGGGCACCGACCTGGACTCCTGCGTCTCCGGTCAGATCAACCGCCTGCAGTTCGCGCCGTTCGCCGGGACCACCTCCAAGACGGTCAAGTACCCGTTCGTGGTCCGATAGCCCGCTCCCCGCCTCGTTCGCGCCCCCTCCTCTGATGTACACTCCTCCGTGGAGGAGGTCCGTCCGATGACCCTTCGTCTACTCTCCTGCCTCGCCCTGCTGACACTCCTGCCCGCCTGCGGTCCGGTCCTTTCCGGCCCCAGCGACCTCGCCTCGGTGTACCGCGGCGACGCGGACGGCGACGGCTACTCCAACGACGTGGACTGCAACGATCTCGTCTCCAACATCCACCCCGGCGCCACCGAGATCTGCGACGGCCAGGACACCAACTGCGACGGGGTCATCCCGGACGACGAGTCCGACGCCGACGGCGATGGGTACATGGTCTGCGAGGCCGACTGCGACGACACGGACCGGGACACCTACCCCTACGCCCCGGAGCTCTGCGACGGTCTGGACAACGACTGCGACGGCGATCCGGCCGACGACGAGGTGGACCTCGACGGGGACGAGTCGCTGGCCTGCGAGGACTGCGACGACGACGACGCCACCATCTACCCCGGCGCCGAGGAGCTCTGCGACACCGTCGACAACGACTGCGACGGCGTGGTGCCGGACGACGAGATCGACGACGACGCCGACGGCCTCTCGGAGTGCCTCGGCGACTGCGACGACACGGATCCCGCCCTCAACCTCGACGACGTGGACCAGGACGGCGATTCCACCTGCGACGGCGACTGCGACGACGACGACCCGCAGCTGAGCGTCGCCGACCACGACGGCGACGGCGACACCAGCTGCGACGATCCCCCCGACTGCGACGACTACAAGCCCGAGCTCAACCTCGAGGACGGCGACGAGGACGGCCACTCCACCTGTGACGGCGACTGCGACGACACCGAGTCCAGCGTCCACCCCGGCGCCACGGAGATCTGCGACGACGGCCTCGACAACGACTGCGACACCTTCACCGACGGCGACGATCAGGACTGCCCTACGGAGTGACCCGCGCCATGCACTCCGCGGCGAGGTCGGTGATACCGGGCTTGCCGGGGGCGGCGCTCGTGGTGGCGAGCCAGCGGCCGCCGAGGCGTTCGACGTGGCGGCGGAGGCAGCCGAGCTGGTGGCTGACCTCGACCGGGGAGATGGCGAGGAAACCGACGGGGACGCGATCCAGGCCGGCGAGGCTGTCGAGCAGGGCCTCGAGGCCGCCGACGGTGAGGGCGCGGAAGCCGAGGGGGACCGCGGGGAACACGAGCAACAGCAGATCGTAGTCGGAGACGTCGCGCGCCCCGGTGGCGGCCTCCACCTCGGGATCGAAGCCGCGCCAGTGGAGCTCGTCGGCGAGCTGCGCTGCCTGCCGCTTCAACATGCTCGAACGCGGGTTGTACATCACGAGCGCGCGCACGGGTTCCTCCGCAAGAGAGGCAGAACATAGCGGAGGGACGGTCGACCGTCGACATCTTCTCCGCTCCGGTGTACATACCGGCCCCTGGAGGCATGTCCCGCCATGACCCACGTCCCCGCTGACCTGCCTGCCCTGCGCGCCGAGGTCTTCCAGGCCCTCCAGACGCGCGTGAAGGAGCTGGCGGGAGACGCCGACCTGCCGGAGCTCGCAGCCAAGACCCCGGACAAGGAGGGGTTCGGCGATCTGTCCATCCCGTGCCACCCCCTGGCGAGGATCCTGCGCCGCTCGCCGGTGGCCATCGCCGAGGACCTGGCCGGGAGCATCGAGGCGCTGTCGTTCGTCACCCGGGCGGAGGCGGTCAACGGGTTCGTCAACGTCCACCTGGACCCCGGCGCCCACTTCGGCGCCACGCTGGGGCCGATCCTGGACGCCCCGCAAGCCTACGGCCGCGCGCCGAGCACGGGGCAGCGGGTGATGGTGGAGTTCAGCTCACCCAACACCAACAAGCCGCTGCACCTGGGCCACATCCGCAACAACCTGCTGGGCATGACCGTGTGCAACCTGCTGGAGGCGGCCGGGCACGAGGTGGTGCGGGCCAACCTGGTCAACGACCGGGGCATCCACATCTGCAAGTCGATGCTGGCCTACCAGCGCCACGGCGAGGGCCGGACCCCCGCGGACGAGGGCGTCAAGGGCGACCTGTTCGTGGGCAACTACTACGTGCGGTTCGACCGGGACAGCAAGGACGACGAGACCCTGGTGGACCAGGCCCAGGAGCTGCTGCGCAGCTGGGAGGCCGACGATCCACCGACCCGTGAGCTGTGGTCGAGGATGAACGGCTGGGTGTACGAGGGGTTCGACCAGACCTACCGCCGCCTGGGCATCCGCTTCGACCGCATCTATCACGAGAGCGACACCTACCAGCTGGGGCGCCAGACCGTGCTCGAGGCCCTCGAGCGCGGCGAGTGCGAGCGCGGCGACGACGGCGCGGTCTTCATCGACCTGGCGGACGAGGGTCTGGACCGCAAGATGCTGCTGCGCAGCGACGGGACGAGCCTGTACATCACCCAGGACATCGGCACGGCCCAGCTCAAGCAGGACGACTACGGCCTGGACCGCTCCATCTACGTGGTGGGCAGCGAGCAGGACTACCACTTCGCGGTCCTGTTCAAGACGCTGCGGCGGATGGGCTTCGAGTGGGCCGACGGCTGCCAGCACCTCAGCTACGGCATGGTCTTCCTGCCCGAGGGCAAGATGAAGAGCCGCGAGGGCACGGTGGTCGACGCCGACGACCTGATGGAGAGCGTGGTCCGCTCGGTGCGCGCGCGGATGGTGGAACGCGACGAGGAGCTCAAGGCCACCCAGCGCGAGTGCGCCAGCGGCGTGGCAGCCCACTCGGAGCAGGCGTTGACCGAGATGGAGGCCATCAGCGAGGCCGTGGGCATGGGGGCGCTGAAGTTCTACATGCTCAAGTTCGGCGCGCGGAAGGACTTCACCTTCAACCCCGAGGAGTCCATCTCCTTGCAGGGGGACACGGGGCCCTACGTCCAGTTCGCCTACACCCGCATCGTGGGCATCCTGCGCAAGGCCGGCATCGAGGACCTCACCGAGGCCCCCCTGACCGACGCGGACCTCGGCGCCCTGGGCAACCCCGAGGAGCGCGCCCTCGCCCGCCTGCTGGGTCGCTACCCCGCCGAGGTGGCCGGCGCCGCGACGAGCCTCAACCCGGCCGCCGTGTGCGCCTTCTTGCTGCAGGTGGCCCAGGCATTCCACCGCTTCGTGCACGACCACCAGGTCCTGCGCGCCGAGACGCCCGAGCTCGCCGCGGCGCGCCTGTGCCTGTGCATGGCCACGGCCCAGGTGCTGCGTAGCGGGCTGGCCCTGCTGGGCATCGACGCGCCACCGCGAATGTGAACCCGGAGGACGCCATGACCGACGAGATGGATCCCAAGGTCGCCGCCCTGCTCGCCAAGACGAGCGAGGAGATCAACGAGAAGCTCAAGTCACGGCTCGAGGAGAAGTGGCCCGAGTACCGGGAGACCGAAGCCGCGGACAAGCGCCGGGAGATCCTCGTGTCCCAGCAGCGGCGGCTGGCCACCCGCAGCGCGCGCGCGTGGCTCCCCATGGCCGGCGACCACGAGCTCCGCGAGGTGGAGGCGCTGCTGTTCGGCTACCTCGACAAGGTGCACGCACCCGGCGGGGCCGCGGCCGACATGGACGACGACACCGCCCACCGGGTCGCCGTGCAGGGGCTGGTCTTCCTGGGCAACGCCCTGTCCACGGTGCTGCGCGCCATCCAGGGCGGCAACTTCGACTCGCGCATGGCTGCGATCCAGTGGGTCGGCGACGCCATGGAGCGCGGCGATTCGCCCGAGGCCGTGCTCGAGCGCTCCGTGACCTACGAGGGTCCGAGCACGGGCGGACAGGAAGACCACAACGACGTCATGGACTGACGGCCGCCCCCGTCATCCGCCGAAGAGGGTTGTTCCACCGAGGCTGAGCGGCTAGAGTCGTCACACCTCGGAAACCTGAGTCGAGATCATGACCAGCAACACGACCATGATCGACCAGGCGCTGCTTCCCCGGAACATGGCGCCGGTCCCCGAAAGCGTCCGGGCCATCGTCAGGGTGGTCCAGGGTCAGGCTGCTGGTACCGAGCTGCAGCTGCTCAAGAGCATCACCGGCGTCGGCCGCGACGACCAGAACGACCTGGTGATCGACGACGGGCGGGTCTCCAACTTCCACATGGCCATCTTCCACGCGTCCGGGGAGTTCCGCATCCGGGACCTCGGCTCCACCAACGGGACCTTCCTCAACGGCTCCCAGGTCACCGAGTACGCGCTGCGCCACGGCGACTGGATCCAGGTCGGCGGCTGCGTGATTCGCTTCGAGATGGAGCGCATCGCAGGCTCCGCGACGCGCTAGCGTTCCCCTAGATCACGAACCAGGCTCCGACCATGAACTCGATCCCTGCGTAGGGTGCCTGCGCCCCCTCGCCGTCCACCACGTCGTGACCGAGGACCGGAGCCACGCCCACGGAGAAGCCGATGGGCCCCCGGGGCTGGACGGACATCCCCACCTGCCAGCGGTTGCGCAGGGACGTCAGGTGCGGATCCCGGTGCCCCTGCTCGGCGCCCGTGAGGGTGGCCGCGACGATGGCGGCGATCTGCCGGTGGACGGTGAGTTCGTAGCTGGCCACGAGGGCCACGAGGTCCGTCAGGGGTAGATCGAGGGTCGCGCGGGCGTAGGGCACCAGCGTGAACCAGCCCGCGGGATCGGTCCCCGGGGAGGTCTCGGCGCCCGTGGTCAGCAGATCCAGCCGGTCGCGCTCGGCCATCCGCCACGCCGCAGGACCGACGCCGAACACCACGTAGAGCTGGGTGTCGCCTTCCGCGGGCAACGGAGCGAAGCCCGCCGCGATCCCGATGCGGCTGGCCGGCCCGGCCACCACGAAGCTCGGCGAGCCGTCCACGTCCATCTGCGGTCCCAGGTCCTCCCACCAGCCCCCCACCTCCAGGTGGCCGGAGAGAACGAACGCCCCCTTGATCCGGAACAGGCCGTCGGCCGTCACCCCGGCCGTGGACCGCTGCTGGACGGCGCCGGCAGTGGCCCACACGCCGATGCGGTGCGCCTCGGCGGCCGCCCCGCCGGGAGGCCACGCAGCGATCGCGGCGGCGATCAGGAGGGGTGCGAGGAGGGGTCTACGCGGGACCACCGGGGATCAGAGCAGGAAGCCGAGCCGCAGGCCGACCCACGGCGCGAAGGGGAAGCTGGGATCTCCGGTGAACACGCCGTTGATGTCGAACGCGGCGGTGAAGCCCGGCCGCGTGACCAGCACCACCCCGGCGTGGATGTAGGGGTTCACCCGGTTCATGTAGTACTCGAGGCTGCCGCGGTAGGACGACGACTGGTAGTGGAAGTCCAGGCCCATGGTGCCCAGTACGCCCACGCCCACCGCGGGGCTCAGGGGCATGTCCAGGGGCAGGACCGCGGCCTGCAGCCACCAGAAGAACGTGTGCACGTCCCCCAGGCCCAGCCCGCCCTCGACGGCGAGGTACCGCACGGGCAGCCCCTCGAAGTACACGCCGGCGCTCAGGGCGTTGCCCCCGAGGGTCAGCCCCATGCCGAAGCGCTTGTCCTTGCGCACCGACCGGGCCATCGGAACGCTGCCGGGCGGATCGTGGTGCGGGCGGTGGTACGACCGCGACGGCCAGGCCGTGTCCGCGGCCGCGGGCTGCTCCTCGGTCGGCTCCACCGTCTCCGGCTCCGTTGTTGCGAGTGGCTCCCGCTCAAGCGGCTCGGACAGCTCGGCAGCGCGCGCTGCATCGCCCGTGCGGCTGTAGCAGTCGGCGAGGTAGGCGCGGACCGTGGGATCGGCGGACTCCAGCTCCAGCGCCCGCTCCAGGTAGGCGGTGGCCTCGGCGTACTGGCCCGCGCGGTACAGGGCGAAGCCGCCGTCCCAGGCCTCCTCCCACGACAGGCTCGACACGTCGGGGAGCGCCTCGGCATCAGGGGCCGCTTGAGCGGGAGCCGCTTGAGCGGGGACCTCCTCCTCGGATTCCCCCTCCTCCTGGGCCAGCGCAGGGCTGCTCAGGACGACACAAAGGAAGACCATCAGCATCCAGCGGGGCATCGCTTCCTCCACCTCCGGCCACCTCGGGTGCCCGGCCGCTGGGTATTGTACAACACGCGCACTCGCGAGGGGATCCCGTGGTACCATGGCGGCCGGGCGAGACGGCGGGGAGCGGGCCAGAGGAGACACGACGGGTGAAGATCCAGGCCGGCATCGCGTGGGTCGCGCTGGCATTCCTCGTCGCCGGACGGGCCGGGGCCTACGGCGAGAAGGTGGACACCTATCCCTCCATGCAGGAGCGGCAGATCCACCTGTTCACCGACATGCTCCGCGTGGAGCCGATGGCGTTCTGGGACGGTGAGCAGGAGTTCGATCCCGTCCGCCCCGTCGTCTACAACCACGACCTCAACCGCGCCGCCTTCGCCCACGCCTTCGACATGAAGACCAACGGGTTCTTCAGCCACGACAGCTACGACGGCACCTCCATGGCCGACCGCGTCACCGCCTACTATCCGAGCTACACGGCCATCAGCGAGAACATCGCCATGGGCCAGGAGACGGCTTACGTGGCGGTGTTCCACTCGTGGTTGCACAGCGAGGAGGGGCATCGCGAGAACATGCTCAGCGCGTCGTGGGTGGAGCTGGGCACTGGATACACCACCGACGGCAGCGACTACGGCCAGTGGTGGGTCCAGGACTTCGGCGCCCGCGCGGGTGTGGAGGAGCCCTACATCACCTCGGGAATCCACTGGCCCGAGAACCCCCTGGTCGGCGAGGGTGTCACGTTCTACGCCGCCTACTACGATCCCGGCGGCACCGAGCCGTACAAGATGCAGGTGGCCGTGGGTGACGCCTGCATCGAGATGGAGGTCGAGTACGGCGAAGCCTCCATGGGGGTCTACGCCGCGGACCTCTCCGAGGTGCTGCAGGCGAGCTGCGTCCCGTACAAGTTCGTCGTGACCTTCCCCAACGGGGACGAGGTCATGATGCCCACCGAGGGCGCGCTGGTGATGAGCGCGGGCGAGTCGGACTGCGACGACTACACCCCCGAGGAGCCCCAGGCCGAGTGTGTCGGCTGGGTGGACGGCGGCGAGGCCGGCGGCTGCGAGCCCGCCTCGTGCAGCACGAACACCAGCGAGGACATCCTGACCGAGAACGACGTCGAACGGACCGAGTACGGCACCTGCGACCAGCGACAGCGCTCGCCCTCGACCCCGTTCCCGGTGGTCCTGGCGGCGACGGGAGTTCTCCTCGCATGGCGCCGTCTGATATGGTCCCGTCGCTGAGATACCTCCATAGATCGGAGTTGACCATGATCCGTATCGCCCGGCCGATGATCGCCACCTTCCTCTTCGTCCTCACCGCGGGCCTGGTCCTGTGCGGCTGCAAGTCCCGCGACGAGCTGATGATCGAGAAGCTCCACAGCCCCTTCGACATCGACCACGAGGAGGCCATCTGGTACTTCGGCACCGAGGTGGGCGCGCCGTCGCTGACGACCCTCAAGGAGGAGATGAAGAACCCCGACCTGCGCCAGGACATCCGGCGCATCTGCGAGGAGATCGGCACCGACGCCATCGAGCCGTTGCTGACCATCCTCCACGAGGACACCGCGGCCACCCCCTTCCCGTACAAGGCCGAGGACATGTTCCTCAACGCGCCCCAGGACGTCATCACCTTCGGTGACCACGCCGGCCTGATCCGCGCGGGCACGGCCACCGAGTGCCTGTGGTCCATCGTCGGCAGCGAGGACATCGACCGCTTCGTGGATCTCTACCTCCAGGAGCCTGCCCAGCCCGAGCGGCCCTTCGCCTACTCGGTGCTGCGCCGCAAGCACAACGAGGCCTGGAAGCACATGGCAAAGAAGGTCAAGTCCGGCCTCGCCGCCGAGAAGAGCCACAAGCTCATCCGCTACCTGATGACCGCCGTGCTGACCCAGGAGGGTTCCCAGGCCATCGACTCCATGACCGGCGACATGACCCCCGAGGCCCTCGAGGGCCTGCTCGCCTTCCAGGATCCCCCCAGCCGCGCCTTCTACCTCAACGGCATGGCCTACGAGCACAACGATCCGCTCATCGGCCCGGCCATGGAGCAGTTCAAGAAGGAGGCCAAGGAGAACCCCGACGACCCGATCCCGCCCTTCTGTGTCGGCGCCCTCATGGTCGTGCAGAACGCCGGCGTGGACCGCAAGCGCATCGCCGAACGCTGGCTCGACAAGTCCCGCATCGCCTACTTCGAGAACGAGAAAGAACTCGGCTGGACCACCTTCGATCGCGTCATCTACATGGAGGCCATGGCCCACTACTACGGCGGCATCCTCCAGTGGTGGGCCGTCACCATGCAGGACTACGACCGCGTCGACAGCCTCGCCGACCGCCAGCGCGAGATGCTCCACCCCGCCGAGGACATGAAGGACGCCGTCAAGCCCAAGGTGATCTTCGCCAAGGAGGCCGGCGAGACGGCCAACGATCCGGGCGCTGCGCACTAGAACGGCCCGCTTCCCGGCTTCCCCCCCCTGCTTTCAATCCCCACTCTACCTGCGCCGCCTCGAGCAACTCACTCCTCGCTCCCACGGGGACCGTGGGAGCGTCTTGCCGGGGCGCTCTGCGCCCTCTTCGGGGTGTTCGACGGAAGGCTTCAGCTATTCCGGATGCTGCGCATCCGGAAAGGCCGCGAAGCGGCGACGACCTTCTGACCAGACACGCACGGCGTTCCCACGGAGACCGTGGGAACGAGGGGGGCGAATACAAGCTTGGGTCTCTGTTCGATCCTTCTCCCTAGCCCGCCTCCACGCAGCACCTGAACCCGATCTCGTAGAACCGGAAGTAATCCCCGTGCGACGTCAGGTTGGACTGGCAGGTGCGTGACTCGGCCCAGTACCGCCCCTTGAGGTTGCCGTGGAAGTCGGGCTCGCCGCCGTCGCGGCGCCGCGTCCACTCCTCGACATTGCCGCACAGGTCGAACGCGCCGTCGGCGTTGGTGCAGCCGGCGTTGGAGCCCCCGGGTTCGGCCTGGTACAGCGCCTCGACGTGGTCCGCGGCGGCAGCTGCTGTCCCCGACACGGCCCGCACCGCGTCCATCAGCTCCTCGTAGCTCGCCACCGTGGTCGAGCAGGCGCTGGAGGGCCAGCCGTTGAGCAGCGACTGGTTGTAGGTGATCCAGGTCTCGTCGTCGTTGCACACCCCGGGCTCGTGGGTGTCGCCGTAGGGGTAGGTCGTCTCGCCCGCGCCGCCGCAGGCCCGGGTCCACTCGTCGTCGAAGCACAGCCGCTTGTGGCGGGCGGCGCACCACTCGGCGGCCTCGACGAAGGTGAACATGACGAAGGGCAGGCCGCCTGCGGTGTTGGGCGCCTCGTAGCGATCGATGCAGAAGTCGTCGATGTGGACGGCGTCGGCGGGGCAGGGCGGCGGCGGGGTGGTGTCGTCGTCGTCGCCAGCGGTGGTGTCGTCGTCGTCGCCAGCGGTGGTGTCGTCGTCGTCGCCGGAAGTGGCGTCGTCGTCGTCCCCGGGGACCGCGGAGTCGTCGTCCGCAGGGTGGGTGTCGTCGTCGGTGGGGCTCGACGTGCACGAGATCAGGGAAAGGAGGAGGAGGGGGAGCAGGGTGCGCATGGAATCATCGTACCTGCTCAGCCGTTAGAATGATCGCGCCCGCAAGCAAGAGCATCTCCAGGGAGTGAAACCATGTCCTTCAGGGTCCTGTTTGCCCTCGTGGTTCTGGTCGTCGTCCAACCCAGTGCAGCGTTCGCCGAGGCGGACGAGGCGCGCGAGGCGATGATGGGGGGATCGTACCGCCGCGCAGCCGCGATGCTGGGTGGAGAGGCGGCCAAGGCGGCGGGGGATCCCGTGTCGGGCCCCCACCTGCGGTACCTCCAGGGCCGGGCGCTGCAGCTGGCCGGGGACCACCGCGGCGCGGTGCGGGCGTTCGAGCGGCTGCTGAAGGACTTCCCCGAATCTCCCTGGGCGCGCAAGGCCCGCTTCTGCCGGGCGGACAGCCAGGTGGAGCTGGGGAACGGGGAGGCGGCAGCGGAGACCTACCGCGAGGAGACCGACGCGCTGCTGGGGGTCGAGCGGCGCGACGAGATCGGAAAGCTGTTCCTGACCTACGCCCACGCCGCGTTCGAGCCGGACGAGGAGGGCAGCCGCAACGTCTCGCCGGACTACCCCACCGCGCGGACCCTGTTCGCCACGGTGCTGGAGCTGGAGCCGAGCGAGGCCATGGCCCACGAGGCCGAGCACTACCAGGCGCGCTGTGACCTGGAGCTGGGGCGTCACGACAGCGCGCGGCTGCAGCTGGCGGCCCGGCTGGACCGCGACGGCAACCCCCTGGCGGCGGCGGATCGGTTCCACCTGGCTCGAGCGAGCGCCTGGAGCGATCCCGCCGACGCGATCCGCCACTTCCACCTCGTGCTGAAGCTGCACCCGGAGGCCCCCGAGGCTGCGGACGCCCTGTGGGAGGCGGCGCTGCTCGCGGCGCCCGAGGGGCGGACCGACGCGCTGGATCCCGAGGGAGCGGTGGGCGACCTGCGGGCGCTGGTGAAGGGCCACCCCGACCACGAGCGCGCAGCCGAGGCACACCTGCGCATCCCCCGCATCCTGGTCGCCAACGGCCGCCTGGAGGCCGCGGCCGCGGCCTACGCCGAGTACGTCGACGCTCCGGCCCGGGCTGGCCACGAGGACCGGCCCCAGGCCATGGTGGAGCTGGCGCGCCTGCACGAGCGCCTCGGTGACGACGACGCCGCCGGGGCCGTGTACCTCGCGTACTCGGCGGAGTACCCCACCCACGCGGAGTGGGCGGCGGTCCAGATCCATCTGTCGGACCGCGACCAGCGGGACGGGTACGCCCTGTACCGCGCCGGGGAGCTGGATGCGGCCGTGGAGGCCTTCGAGCGGTACGCCGACGCCCACGCGGCCGAGGACGCGGACGCGCGCTACCTCATCGGCCTGATCCGCTACCGTCAGGGCCGGTTCGACGACGCCGTGGACGCCTTCGAGGCCGTGGCGTCCAAGTTCCCCCACCACCCCTCGGGATCGAGGGCCGAGTACGCCCTGGCCACGCTGCTGCTGGAGCAGCGCCGCGACGTGGACGGCGCGCGGGACCACCTGCAGACCTGCGCGAACAACGGGGGTGTGCGGTACAGCGACTGCTACACCCTGCTCGAGGGCCTCGGCGCCGAGGCCCTCGACCTCTACGTGGATCGCCCCCTGCGCACCGACGAGGAGCCCCGCGTGTGGATGCGCGCGCGCAACCTCGAGGAGGTCGAGCTCACCCTGCACCGGGTCGATCCGGAGATCCTGATGCGCAAGGAGGGCTCGGTGGAGGCCATGGACGCCCTGGACGTGGAGCTCATCGAGCCGGACCGCCGCTGGCGGGTGGAGCTCGATGGCGCCACCGACGGCCTCACCTTCGCCGACCTCGTGGAGCTGCCCGACCGCTCGCCGGGCGTGTACGTGGTGGGAGCCACCGGCAAGACCCTGCGTGCGCAGGTCCCGGTGGTGATCAGCGACATCACCGTGGCCAGCCATCGACAGGGCGCCGACGTCCTGGTCTACGTGCAGGACCGGCGGCGGGGCCGCCCCGTGTCCGGCGCGCGGGTGCTGCTGTCCGACGGCGCCGCCGTGTTCGGCGAGGGGCGCACCGGCGCAGACGGCACCTGGCTGCACAGCCCCGATCCCGGCGGCGCGGCCACGCCGCCGCGCGTGGTGGCCCTGGCGCTCAAGGGCCAGCAGATGGCCACCGCCTCGGTGGACGGATACGACAACAGCAAGCCCGAAGACCTGCCCGTGGCGTCCTACGTCTACACCGACAGGTCGGCCTATCGGCCCGGCGCCACCGTGGGCTACCGCGCCGTGGTCCGCCGCGTCGCCGATCGGCGCAGCGCGGCCACTGCGGGCGCCCGCGCGCGCGTCGCGCTGCGCTCGCCCAGGGGCTGGACGTTGAGCACCCACGAGGTCCGCCTCGACCGCTTCGGCGCCCACTCCGGCGAGCTGGAGCTGGACCCGGAGTACGGCAACGGCGAGTACGTGCTCGACGTGGACGTCCGGGTGGACGACGGCTGGCGGGACGCCGGCATGGCCGGCTTCCAGGTCACCGAGGCCGCTCCCTCGAGGCGGCTGGTGACCATCGATCTGGACCGCTCCGTGTACGTCCTCGGCGACGACGTGGTCGCCACGGTGACCGCCGCCACGTACACCGGCGAGCCCATCGAGGGGGTCCAGCTGGCGTACTACTGGGCCCACACGGGCGAGCATGGCAAGACCGAGCCCACGGACCCCGACGGCCAGGTGACCCTGCGGGCCTCCACCCTCAACCAGGGGGGACGGGGCTCCATCGCCCTGACCGTGGCGCTGCCCGGCGAGCCCGTGGAGGTCAACGCGACGGCCCTGGTGCGCGACGCGGAGTTCGCCCTCGAGCTCGAGCTGGATCGCGGCACGGTCCAGACCGGCGAGGCGGTCCACGCCGTCTTGCGGTCCGTGGGCGCGGACGGCGAGGCGGTACCCGCCGATCTGCGGGTGGCGCTGCACCATACGCCCCGCGCCGTCGCGGCGAGGGCCTGGGCCGGCAACCCCTTCGACCAGCCCCTGTGGGAGCAGGAGTCCCACCTGGTGCCCCCCGCCGCCGATCCCGCGCGGCCCACCGTGGTCCGGGAGATCTCCACCGGCGGCGACGGCGCGGCGATGGACTGGCGTCTCGACGCCCCGGGGGAGTGGCGGATCGTCGCCGTGGGCCGGGACGCCCGCGGCCACATGGTGCGCGCCGAGGGGCGCGTGACCGCCGTGGAGGGCACCGGGCCGCTCCAGGGTCTGGCCCTGCTGGCCGACGAGACCCACCTCCCGGCGAACGGCGAGGCCCGCATCCGGGTGCTGGGCGCCGGGCCGGGGCCCGTGGTGACCATCGTCGACGCCGACGGCATCGCCTCCAAGCGTGTGCACACCCTTCGCGAGGACGGCGACGCCCTGGTCGTCCCCCTCGACACCTCCCTGGCGCCCTCGGCTCGGGTCACGGTGGTGGCCCTGCGAGAGGATCGCGTGGCCACGGGCCAGGTGGACCTGACCCTGGACGCCCACCTGCAGGTGAGCGTGGAGGGCATCGACGGCGAGGTGGCGCCCGGCCAGCGGCTGGCCGCCACCCTGCGCGTCACCGACGAGGCGGGCGCCCCCGTGGACGCCCAGCTGTCCGTGGCCGTGATCGACGCCTCCCTGCTCGCCCAGTTCCCGGAGCGGAGGGGCCACTGCAAGGGTGTTTTCTTGCCGCCCGCCCACGCCGTGGACGCCACCACGGCCGGCGCCACCGAGCTGCGCACCACCGGCCCGGGGGTCCAGATCGACGCGGACATCCTCGCCGAGATGGAGCGGATGAACGCCCGCCGGGACGAGGCAGGCCCCATCCGCCCCGAGGACATCGGCCTGTACGAGGAGGCCGAGGAGGTCTACTGGCTCGACGACGCGAACGGCCTGGCCGGCCTGGCCACCAGCGGCCGCGGCGGCGGCGCCAGCGGCTACGGCGCGGGTGGCGGCAAGCTCGGCTACAGCACGGGCTCGCCCGTGGTCATGGGCGGCCTGGGCCGCGCTGCGCAGGTCCGACGCTTCCGATCCGAGGCCGCGCTGTGGGTGGGGGACCTGGCCACCGGCGCCGACGGCGTCGTCGAGCTGCCCATCGACCTGCCGTCTCACCCCGCGGCCTGGCGCATCGTCGCGGTGGCCTTCGACAAGGGGCAGCGCAGCGGCGAGGTCCGCGAGGAGGTGACGGCCCGCGCGCCGCTGTCGGTGGCGCTGGCCACCCCGCCGTTCGTGCGCGAGGGGGACCGCCCATCTCTGATGGCGGACCTGATCGCCGACGGCGGCGGTGACTACCAGATCGAGGGCGCGCTGGGGGAGACGACGTTCTCGCCGCTGACCCGCGCGCTCCCGGGCCGCGGCCCCCTGCCCGTGGCCCTGCTGGGCGCGCCCGTCTCGGCCACGGACGCGATCCGCGGCGCCCGCGGCGAGCTGCTCGTGCCGTTCCACCTCTCCCTGACGGGCCCCCTCGGCACGGCCGCGGACCAGCTCGGGAGCCCCCTGGTGTCGGCCGACGTACCCCTGGAGCGCTGGACCGCCGGACGCCTGGCCCAGGCCACGGACCTGTCGATCCAGCCGCCGGAGGGAGCAGCTGGGGACCTGGAGATGGTCCTGGAGCTGTCCCCGGCCAGCCTGCCCGGGGCCCTCGCCCTGGCGCTGGCCCGCCCCAACATCTGCTGGCGTTCTCCCTACACCAGCGCCCACATGGCGTTCGCGACCACCGCGCTGCTCGAGGGCGCGGGCGCGAGGTCCCTGCCCGTCGCGCAGGCGGACCTGGTGCGCTCGCTGGCGCGCTCGTACCTCCTCGAACTCATCGAGGACGACCGGCCGTTCTCCCAGCAGTGGTCCCAGCCCGGGTACGGCCACGACGGCGCCTTGACCGCGTACGGCTACGTGGCCCTGGTCCGCGCCCAGCGGCTGAACCTGCTGCCGGCGGAGGCCACCTACCAGGCACGGGACAAGGCCGCGCAGGCGCGCCAGACGTTGCTGCGCAAGCTGCGCGAAGACGGCTCGTCGCTGCCCGGACGTCAGGCACTGCTCCTGTACGCCCTGAGCTTCGAGGGTGGCGACGAGGGGGCCGCGGCGGCGCTGACGCGCCAGCTGCGCGAGCCCGGGTCTGCCGTGGCGCTGGGCCGCCTGGCCAGCGCGGCGGTGCGCATGGGCATGCGCGACGAGGTCGACGGGCTACACGGCGACCTCGAGGAGGCCATGCGCGCGGCGCTGGCCGCGGGCGGCTGGGAGGACCTGGCCGCGCTCACCGAGGGGCTCCACGCCGTGGACCCGGGCAACCCCCTGCTCGACGACGCCGCGGTCGCCATCGAGGCGCACCTGGACCGGCCGTGGCTCTCCACCCAGGCCGTGGCGAGCCTCGGCGCGGCCCTCGCCCGCCTCCAGGGCAGCGGCGGCTCCGCGTCGGCGGTCAAGGTGACGCTGCCGGACGGCACGGTGCAGCGGGTGGACTTCTCCCGGGAGACCCGGGCGGTGCGCATCGCCGCGACCGTGCCCCAGGGGCCCGCCGAGGTGGTGCTCGAGCCCTCCGGCCGCGGCAGCGTCCGCTATCGACTCGGCCTGGCCGGCCGGCCCGGCGACGGCGCGGCGCCACCCGACGATCCCCGGATCACCCTCGAGCGCCGCTACCGGCGGCCCGACGTGCGGTTCCAGGGCGTACCCATGCCCCAGGGATTCTCGGTGATGGTCGGCCAGCACGACCGCTGGTTCGACCACCTGCGCAGCCTCCCCGTGGGCCAGGAGACCGAGGTGACCGTCCGCCTGTCCTACGGCCGCGACCAGTCCCGCGACCCGGCGGGCGCCGTGTGGATCGTCGAGGAGATGATCCCCGGCGGGGCCGTGGTGGTCCCGGGCTCCATCACCGGTGTCGTCCACGCGGAGATCCACCCCGATCGTATCGTCGCCATCGTGGACGGGAACCGCTCGGGCACCACCTTGACGTACCGCCTCGAGGGCCGGGCGCCGGGCAGCTGGACCGTGCCCGCGACGCTGGTGCGGCGCATGGACGACGGCCAGGTGTTCGAGGTCGGCGCCCCGGGCGCCGTGGAGGTGGGCGCCACGTCGGCGCCCGCCGAGGGCGCCATCGCCGGGGTGGAGTACCCCGCGGGCGAGCATCGCCTGACCCCGGACGAGCTGTTCGGCCTGGGCACCCGCCTGTCCGAGGACGAGCGCTGGGCCGACACCGCGGCGCTGCTGGGCGAGCTGATCGGGCACGGCTCCCAGCAGCGGGTCCGCGCCACCGAGCTCGCCGCGATCCTGCTGCGCGCGAACGTGGAGCTCGAGGACCGCGCGGGCACCTTGGGCGCCTTCGAGATGCTCAAGGAGCTCGATCCGGCCCACAGCATCCCCTTCGAGCAGGTGGTGGCCGTGGCGCAAGCCTACGAGGAGCTCGGCGAGCACCGCCGCGCCATCCGCGTGTACCGCACCACCCTGGCCGCGCAGTTCCTCACCGAGGCGCGCCTGGGCCGCACCCTGGAGCAGGAGTCGCTGGTGCTGCCGTCGCTGCGCTTCGTGTACGACCTGTCCACGGCGTACCCGGACCTGGCGCCGGTGCAGAGCTCGCTGTTCCACTTGCCCCAGATCTGGGCCGATCGGGCCGAGTACGCGGCCACGGATCCGGCGATGAGGTCTCGCGGCTACACCCGCGACACCCTGCTGGCCACGTCCGCGGACTGGATGCTGGAGTTCGCCGCCCGCTACCCCGAGTCCCCCCTCTCCGAGGAGGCGGGCTTCCACCTGACCGGCACCTACCTCGAGCTGGAGCGCAACGCCAAGGCCGTGGCCACCGCGCGCTCGTTCAGCCGCCGCTTCCGCCACGGCCCCTACCTCGACGACCTGCTGTACATGGAGGGCCACGCCCGCCTCAGCCGCGGCGAGTCCTCTGCGGCGCTGGCCCTGCTGGATCGTGTGGCCACCGAGAACTTCACCCTGCCCGGCGGCGGCGCCTCGGGTCCGTCCGAGCAGCGTCCCCTGGCCCTGTACTCCATGGCCCAGATCCACGACGCCGCGGGCCAGGTGGAGCGCGCCCTGGACCGCTACACCCAGGTCTCCGGGCACTTCCGCGACGCGGCCGAGGCCGTGGCGCGGCTGGAGCAGGTGACCCTGACCGCGGACGAGGTGACCAACATCAACCTGGACCGCAAGCCCCTGCTGAAGGTCCGCAGCCGCAACGTGCCCAGCGTCGATCTGCTGCTGTACCGCGTGGACCTGATGCGCCTGTACCTGCGCGACAAGGACCTGTCCCACGCCACGTCCGTCCGGCTCGCCGGCATCGACCCGGCCCACCAGCGTTCCCAGGAGCTCGAGGGGAGCTCCTATCGCGAGCGCGGCACCGACGTGGCGCTACCGCTGGACCGCCCCGGGGCCTACCTGGTGATGCTCAAGGGGGAGCGGGCCGACATCAGCGCCATGGTGCTGTACTCGGACCTGGCCCTGGAGATCCAGGAGGACCGCTCGGCCCGGCGCGTCCGGGTGACCGTCACCGATCCCACCGGCGATCCGGTGAAGGACGCCCACGTCAAGGTCATCGGCAGCAGCGGCGGCGCCATCGTCTCCGGCGACACGGATCTGCGCGGCGTCTTCGCCGCCGACGGCGTGTCCGGTATCCCCACCGTGATCGCCCGGCGCGGCGAGCACTACGCGTTCTGGCGCGGCCCCGACGTCGCCCCGCCCCCACCCCACCTGCCCGGCATGCCAGCGCCGGTGGAGGTGGACCTGCTCGAGAAGGTCCGCCAGCAGGGCGCAGTCCAGCGCCAGCGCAACCGCGCGAGCTTCGACGACGCCTTCTACGCCGAGGAGGTCCAGGGCGTCTCCATCGGAAATCTCGAATGAGGTGGGGGAGGGTGGTATCCTCCCCGTTCGAACCCCACGACCTGGAGTGGATCATGCTCGCGAACCGCTGGCTGTCCTGCCTGATCGCTGCTTTGTTCATCTGCACCCTGGGCCTGCTCGGCCTCGGCTGTCCCGACGAAGGCGACGACGACGACTCCGTCGCCGGCGACGACGACGACGACGACGACAGCTCGAACCCGGCCGACGACGACGACGACACCACCTACGATCCCAATGATCAGGACGGCGACGGCTACTCGACCCTCGACGATCCCCCGGACTGCGACGACACCAACCCCTACACCTACCCCGACGCGTGGGAGTACTGGGACTACGACGACAACGACTGCGACGGCGACATCGACGAGCAGATGCCGCTGCACCGCGTGTGCATGTACCAGGGGAACTCCTACGACGGCCTGACCGTCTCCCTGGGCGCCCCCGGCGACATCACCGGCGACGGCCTGGCCGACGTGCTCATCGGCACCGAGATCCGCGGCGTGCTGCTGCTCGAGGGCAACGAGACGCGCTGCGAGTACGGCACCGATTCCTCCGGCCTGACCGGCTGGGCCGATCCCGGCGCGGGCGAGGGAGGCTTCGCCTCGGTGCTCGCCACCGGCGATGTCAACAACGACGGGATGCACGAGATCTTCATCGCCGCGCCGCTGGAGGACGAGCTCGCCACCGACTCCGGCGTGGTCTACATGTACGACCCCGCCGACGGCGACCTGTACGACATCGACGCCACCTTCCAGGGCGAGGGCGACGGCGAGAACCTCGGCGTGACCGTGATCGCCGGCTCCGACATCAACGCCGACGGCGTCGGCGATCTGCTCATCGCCGGCCGCTCCGGCGGCGACACCTGGCAGGTCCACCTCTTCTTCGGCACCGTCTCCGGCATGTCCGGCACCTTCGGTACCGCCGACGCCGACGCCGTGCTGTCGGGCGAGATGGAGGAGGCCGACGATCGGCTGGCCCTGGGCTTCGCCCCCGACCTCAACGGCGACAGCGCCAGTGAGCTGCTCATCGGCACCCCCGACGCCGGCGACTTCGGCGAGGGCATGGCGTACCTGATGCTCAGCTCCCTGGTCTGGGAGGACGGCCTGTTCGGCACCTCGGATGTGCGCTTCATGCCGTATGGCAACGACGACGAGAACCTCGGCGCCTCCGTGGGCGCCCTGGGCGATATGGTGGGCAACGAGTCCGACGACTTCTACGTGTCCGCGCCCGAGGAGAACAGCCTCGGCGCCGGCATCGGCCGCGTCCACATCTTCGGCGGCGACGAGCACTCGTGGCTCGGCACCCTCAGCGGCGAGGAGGCCGAGGCCTCGGTGCGGCTGCAGAACTCCCAGGACTTCGGCGTGGCCGTGGTCAGCCTCGGCGACATCGAGCTCGACGGCTACACGGACATGGCCATCCTCAGCTCCGACTACGAGATCGACGAGTACGGCTTCGGCGGGCTGTTCATCGTCCGCGGCAAGTCCTCGGGCCTCAACCCGGACCACGCCCTGTCGGACCGCTCCGCCCACTACCTGGCCGAGGCCAACGACTACGTGGGTCCGGCGCTGGCGTTCGCCGGCGACATGGACGGCGACGGCTACGGCGAGATCGCCCTGGGCGACTACCTCAGCGGCTGGGGTGACGGCCGCCTGTACATCATCTACGCTCCGATATCGCCGCTGGGCTAGGCGAATAGGAACCCAGGAGCACCGTATACAGCACGGGACCACGAACTCCCGGAAGGACGAAACATGGGCATCACCGACTTTCTCAAGTCTCAGCTGATCGAGGTCATCGAGTGGACCGACGATTCCCGCGACACCCTGGTGTGGCGCTTCCCGGTCCAGGGCAACGAGATCAAGATGGGCGCCGCGCTGATCGTGCGCGAGGGCCAGATGGCGGTCTTCATCAACGAGGGCCGCTGCGCCGACGTGTTCACGCCCGGGCGCTACAAGCTCAACACCCAGAACATGCCCATCCTCACCAAGGTCATGAACTGGCACCACGGGTTCAACAGCCCGTTCAAGGCGGAGATCTACTTCGTCTCCTCTCGCCAGTTCACCGACCGCAAGTGGGGCACCCAGAACCCGATCATGATGCGGGACGCGGACTTCGGCGTGGTGCGGCTGCGGGCCTTCGGCTCGTACAACTACCGCGTGGTCGACCCCAAGACCTTCATCCAGGAAATCGTGGGCACCGACGGCCACTTCACCACCGAGGAGATCGACGGCCAGCTGCGCCGTCACGTGGTCAACGGCTTCTCCGACGCCCTGGGCGAGGCCAAGATCCCGGCGCTGGACCTGGCCGCCAACTACATGGAGCTCGGCGAGACCATCCGCGAGAAGATCGAGGACGGCTTCGCCGGCTACGGCCTGGAGATGCCGGTCTTCCTCATCGAGAACATCAACCTCCCCGACGAGGTCACCAAGTACATGGACAAGCGGGCCGCCATGGGCGCCATCGGCGACATGGGCCGCTACCAGCAGTTCCAGGCCGCCGAGGCCATGGAGGCCGCGGCCAGCTCTGAGGGCGGCGGCGGCATGGCCGGCATGGGCATCGGCCTCGGCGCCGGCATGGGCCTCGGCCAGACCATGGCGGGCGCGTTCGGCGCGGCCCAGCCCACCGCGGCGGCCGTGGCTCCGGCCGCAGCCGCACCGGCCACCGAGCCCTGCCCCAGCTGCAACCAGCCCGCCCCGGCCGGCGGCAAGTTCTGCCCCCACTGCGGCGGCAAGCTCGGCCCGGCCATGGACAGCTGCGTCAAGTGCAAGGCCGACCTCCCCAAGGGCTCCAAGTTCTGCCCCGAGTGCGGCTCCAAGCAGGCCCTCGAGTGCCCCAAGTGCTCCGCCCCCTACGCGGCCGGCGCCAAGTTCTGCGGCGAGTGTGGCCAGGGTCTGAGCTAGCGTCCGGCCAAGACGGCTTGGCGTGATCTCTTCCAACCGGAGCCTCGGTCCACGCAGCGCCCCACGATCCCGGAAACTCCTTGTCGTTCCTCCCCTTCTCCGATATCTGACAGGTGAACGGCCGGGCCGAGGGGTTGCCCGGCTCGCCAACCGGTGGGGTCACCATGAGAACCGCTCTTCTACTCTGTGCTTCGTTCGCCCTGAGCCTCCTGCTCCACGCCGGCGCCGCCCGCGCAGAGGGCGCGTGGATGTCCATCGAGCAGGACGTGCTCGAGCCCGGCCAGAAGGTCACGCTCGTCTTCGTGCCCGACGATGACCTGTGGCGCATGGAGCTGTCGGTCACCCGCAGCGACGGCCGCACCCAGAACTTCACCGCCGGCCAGACCCCCGCGGGCACCCGCCTGACCTTCCAGTGGAAGCAGGAGGCGGGCGAGTTCGACTACGACGCCGTCGCCCTGCTGGTCTACCCCAGCGGCTCGCGCACCAGCGTCGACGACAGCTACCACGTGGTCGTCGCCGGGCCGCTGGAGGCCAGCATCCCCGCCGAGGCGGTGGATCTCGAGGCCCGCACCTTCCAGCTGAAGTCCAACCGCCCCATCCAGAGTGTCCAGATCGAGATCCTGGACGAAGACCTCTCCACCGTGGTCAAGGAGACCGTCCACGTCCCCGCGGACCAGCAGGGCAAGGTCAGCACCATCCCCTGGTCCCCCTCCGAGTCCGACGTGCCCATCTTCCGCATCTGGGTCCGCGCCTACGACAAGTGGAACTTCTGGGTCGACAACGAGATCATCCCGTGGTCGCTGTCCATCCCCCACGAGGAGGTCACCTTCGCCACCAACAGCTTCGAGATCACCGACGAGGAGGCCCCGAAGCTCGACCACGCCTACAAGGAGATCCGCAAGGCCATCGAGAAGTACGGCGAGTTCGTCCAGTGCTCGCTGTACATCGCCGGCTACACCGACACCGTCGGCGACCACGGCTCCAACCAGACCCTGTCCAACAACCGCGCCCGCTCCATCGCCAAGTACTTCCAGGCCGCGGGCTTCGAGTTCTCCATCCACTACCAGGGCTTCGGTGAGACCGTCCTGGCCGTGCCCACCGGGGATGGTGTCGACGAGCTCGCGAACCGCCGCGCGCTGTACATCATCGCGGCGGACAACCCGCCCAGGAACAAGGACGTGCCGCGTGGGAACTGGTCGCGGTTGCAGTAGCTGGACGCGGTCGGGTCGACGAACACGCCTCCCCTGCGTCCTTCGGGCGGACCGACGTTCATCGGCAGCTCTCGACGCCGAGGGCCGAGCCCGAAATCCCTTGTCTGGACCGGAGCCCCCGTCGGGTACTTCCCTTCACAGCTCGGCCAATGGGAGGGCGCATGTTCACAAGAAACTTGGCATGTCTGTTGTTCGGTCTCTGAGGTTCCTCTGAGGTTCCACCCGAGTCACACCCAACAAGGTTCCCCAACAAGGCTGAGGTCACCCGTCCCGCTGCTGAGGTATCCTCGGAGCAGGAATGGAGGGCGTGCGATGCAATACGAACGGTGGTTCGCCTGCCTGGGTGTGTTCGTCCTATTGCTCGGATGCCCGACAGAGGACGACGACACCGCCGATGACGACGCTGAGGACGACGACGACACCACCGGCGACGACGACACCACCGGCGACGACGACACCACCGGCGACGACGACACCGGTGACGACGATGTGGCCGACGACGACGCAGCTGACGACGACACGGGCGACGACGACACCTCCGCCCCCGATCTCCCCATGGTCAGCGCGGGATGGAACAACAGCTGCGGGATCTACGCCGACGGGACCATGGCCTGCTGGGGCAACAACGCCTCCGGGCAGGGGAATCCTCCCCCAGGCACCTGGCGGCAGGTCAGCAACGGCGGGTCGTGGGCCTGCGGGCTCAAGATGGACCATACCGTGGCCTGCTGGGGACAAAACCTCGACGGCCAGGGGAATCCGCCGCCCGACTCTTTCGTCCAGATCAGCTCGGGGGGGACCGGACACGCCTGCGGGGTCAAGGCCGACGATACGGCGATCTGCTGGGGCGCCGACAACATGGGCCAGAGCACGGTTCCGGCCGGGTCTTTCTCCCAGATCACAGCCGGTCCCCTGCATACCTGTGCCCTCGATCTCGACGGATCCGTCTCGTGTTGGGGGGACAACTGGGAGGGGCAGTGTGACGTGCCCGCCGAGACCTTCGTCCAGGTCGAAGCGTCGAGCTTCCACACCTGCGGGATCAAGACCGACGACACGGTGCAATGCTGGGGGCTGAACAGCTCGGGCCAGGCCAATCCGCCCGCGGGCCCTTTCATCCAGGTGAGCAACGGCGATTTGTACAGCTGCGGTCTGAGGACCAACGGGAATGTCGAGTGCTGGGGCAGCGACAACATGGGCCAGGGCTCCCCCCCGCCCGGCCCCTTCGTCCAGATCGATGCCGGCGGGTACCACGCCTGCGGAGTCAAGGCCGACGGCACGTTCGAATGCTGGGGCTCGAACACCTACGGAGAATCGAGTCCGCCGTAGTGAGTTCGGGAGGATCCCACGGGGAACCCCCATGACCTCCGCCGCTGCTATCCTCGGAAGACGGGGAGCACGAACCGTGAACCTGAAGTCGGCGACCGACACGACCCAGGCGGTGGGGGGCCTGATCCCGCTGCGGCTGTCCCTCGCCCTGGCGTGGCTCCTGGCCGTGCTCACGCTCGCAGGCTGCTCCAGCGAGCCCCGCTGCGTCTACCTCGGCCCCGACGAGACCATCCCCAACCACACGCAACCCTTCGAGGTCGCCGTGGACGCGGACCGGCGCCTCGGCTACAGCACAGGTCTGGCCAGCCGCGGGGTGGCCACCTTCGACCTGGACACGCACGAGCTGCTGTCGGTGAAACCCTACGCCGATCAGCCGCTGCGCTACCCCGACGTGGAGGTGGACGAGCTGGGCAACATCTGGGTGATCACCCGTTCCGACCCCACCGTGATCCGCTTCGACCCCTACACCAACCACCGCACCCAGATCTTCGAGCCGCTGGGCCACGCCGGGACGTTGCTCCCGGCGCCCGGCGGCGGCGTGGTCGTGCTGGGGTTCACCAAGGAGCAGGAGCAGGTGCTGGCCTTCTTCACCGTCGCCGGAGAGCTGGGGGTGCTGCACCACCTGGACGAGCAGGCCGCGGGAGCCATGTCCCTGTCGTCGGGCCAGATCGCCGTGTTCTCGAGGTCCGGCGGGGACGAGGGATTCCGCATCCACGATCTGCCCACCCTGGAGCCTGCGGGCACGTGCGCCCTGCCCTTCGGCGCGGAGCACGGCGCCGAGCTGGACGACGGGACGCTCGTCGTGGCCAGGGAGACCGCGGTGGGCACCGTGGGGTGCGGCGGTGACGACGCGCAGTCGTGGTCCGTCGGGATCGAGAACCACGAGGTGATCTCGGTGGGAGACCGCGCCATCGTGCTCGACCGCATCGGCGTCGAGGACGCCAACTGGGGCGTGGCGCGCGCCGTGGACGCCGACGGTCCCATCGAGGGCGCCGAGTTCTCCACGGCCAAGAACACCGGCTACGGCGCCCTGGACACGCAGACCGGGACCCTGTGGATCAACAGCGAGGGCACCACCGAGCTGTGGGGCGTCTCCCCGGACGACGGCGCGCGGGTGGGCACCGTCGTCACCGGCGCGTTCCTCGACGGGCTGGCCCTGGACCGCGAACGCCGGGAGTTCTACGTCACGGGGCGCCTGTCCAACACCGTGGCGCTGGTCACCGAGGATGGGATCGTGGCCCAGACCGACGCCACGTTCTGGCCGTTCTCGCCCGCGGTGGATCCCGAGCGCGACACCCTGTGGGTCCTGTCCCAGGCCGACAGCGTGATCCACGGCTACGACCGCGCTGACCTCGATCTCCGCGTCGAGATCGACCCGGGGCTCGGCCGCAGCGTGCTGCTCACCTTCAGCTCGATGGTGCTGCACCCCCTGCGCAAGACCCTGTTCCTGGCCCACGCCGAGGCCGACCTGGTCGCCGAGATCGACCCGGACACCGGCGACGTGCTCGCCACGTGGGACCTGCAGGGCCCGGCCATCTCCGATCCCGACGAGATCGGCCACCTGATGATGCGCATCCACGCCGCCACCGGCGTGCTGTTCATCAGCCGGTCCAACGACGCCCGCGTGCAGCGCCTCGACCCCTTGCTGGACACCCTGGACACGGTCTGGCTCGACGAGGCCGTCGCCGACGAGCTCGCCGCAGGCAACTCCGTGGACTTCGCGAGCATGCTCCAGGAGGAGCCCCTGATCTACGTCGGCGGCCACGCCGTGGACGGCACCACCCTGGCGCCGCTGCCCGACCGCAACCTCCCCGTCTCCCGCGTCATCGGCCCCCACCCCGACGACAACGACGACCTGCTCGCCGTCGCCACCGACCGCAAGCGCCTCGTGCGCATCGACGCCGCCGGCGCGGAGAAGGACGCGGTCGCCTTCACCGGCAAGGAGCTGCACTCGGCCATGTTCCGCATCGACAAGGAGCGCCAGTCCATCGCCATGGTCCGGGCGTCGGATGGGCGGCTGTGCTGGTTCAGGTTCGACGAGATGAAGTGATCGGGCTACGTCTTCTTGGCGCCTTCCGTCCGCTGCCGCACGAACCATGTGATCGCCTCGATGTCCATCGACGCCACGTCGAAGTGGACGGCCAGGCCGGTCTTGCCCGAGGCGCCCTCGGTGGATCGCACGACCCGGCCGACCGCTCGAACGTGCTCCACCTTCTTGTCCACGGTGATGTCGAAAGTCAGGTAGATGCGGGTGCCGTCCTCGACGCCGGCGGCGCCGGTGATGAAGAACGAGCCGGTCGAGGAGAGGTTGGACAGCAGGCCGTCCTGGTCGGGGGTGGGGCTGGTGCCCCAGCGCACGGGGATGCCCACGGAGATGCGGGACTCGGTGCGACGCTCCTTGAAGCGCATGATGAGGGTGTCGGTGCGCGTCAGCCGGCCCTCGACGTACTCGCGCAGGAGGGTCTCGCCCGTGGAGACGTTGTTGAAGCGGATGCCGAGACCCCGGATGACGCCGGCCTCGCGCCGGGACTTGACCACACGTGCGATGCGGCCGTCGGCCGCGACCCGGCCGGTGCGGCCGCCGAAGGCGAGCTGGAACCGGACGCGGACAGGGGCTCCCTTGGGCAGCACCTCGGAGGTCTCGACGAGTATCCCGGCCGGGGACAGGTCCGTGGTCATGGCCACGAACTGACCACCGCGCCAGGTGATCTGGGCCTCGACCGCGATGGCGAGCCGCACCGAGCGCCGGCGCTCGCCACTGGTGCTCCACTTGCTCACCGACCGCCTCCAATCTCCTTCAGAAGCATCTCGACAGCCACCGGAACGGTCTCCGTCGCCCGCCCCAGGATGACGTGATCATACGCCTGGGCGGCGCTCATGGCAGCCGGCGCGTCGGATTCCGCGCCCGGAGGTGTGAGATTGAACAGCGCGGTGGTGGCGCCGCGGAGGCGCGCCTGGAGCACGAGGCCGGCTGCGGGCATGACCGTGCCCGAGGTCCCGATGGCCCAGAAGGCGGTGCATCGGGACACGGCCCGCTCGACGGCGGCCTTGTGGAGCACGGGCTCGCCGAACAGCACGACGTGGGGCCGCAGGGGATCGTTGCAGACCTTGCCGGACCAGGAGCGGACCTCGCACCGCCGGTCGGGGGTCAGGGTGCCCTCCCAGGGCTGGACGTGTCCGCGGCGGCCGTAGCAGGCCATGGTGGCGAGGTCGCCGTGCATGGCCAGGACGTCGCGGCTGCCCGCGCGGTCGTGCAGCGTGTCCACGTTCTGGGTGACCAGGGTCATGGCCTTGCCCAGCGACCGCTCGAGGGCGGCAAGGGCCAGGTGGGCAGGGTTGGGCTCGACGCCGAGGGCCTGCTCACGCCACCCCTGGAAGTGCTCGATGACGGCGTCGGGATCGCGGCGCAACGCCTCGGCGGTGACCAGGCGCTGGACGTCGCGGGCCGAATACAGGCCGTCCGGGCCGCGGTAGGTGCGCAGGCCGCTCTCGGCGGAGATCCCGGCGCCGGTGAGGACCACGAGCCTGGGCCGCGGCGCCATCTCCAGGGCGAGATCGCGGATGGCGCGCGCGGCCTTCGGGTCCACGCCGCTCACACCTCGCCGATGACGGCGGCGGCGACGCGGTCCATGTCGGCGAGGCGATCGCCGTGGCCGGCCAGCAGCGCGTCGAACCCCACGGCGCCGCGCCAGGCGGCGAGCTCGTCGGCGTCGTGCTTGCCCCCGCCGGACAGGAGCCGCCACCCGGTGACGGCGACCTCCTCGGCGGCGGTGGCGGCGTGCAGGCGCGCCGCGGGACAGAGCAGCTCGGCGGCCGCCCCCTCGGCCGCGGCGGCCTTGCGGCACAGGGCCACGGCGGTCTCCACCTCGGCCATGAGCCGGGCGAGCTCGAACATGACGATCTGCTGGCGAGGCAGCTTCTTGCGGTGGGCGGCGAGCACGGTCTCGGCCAGGGCGTCCGCGGCCAGGGCGGCGTGGACCGCGCCGGCCGCCTCACCGGCCTCCCCCAGCTCCCGCAGCTCGGTGGCCATGTCGCGGTAGAACCCGCCCTTGGAGCGGACCACCGACCGCCAGCGGAACATGCCGATGATGTTCTGCTGGATCTCCGACGTACCCTCGTAGATGGTGGTGATGCGGCAGTCCCGCCAGATCTTCTCCACCTCGTACTCGCGGGTGTAGCCGTACCCCCCGTGGGCCTGGATGGCGTCGTCGGCCGCGGCCAGGCCAGCCACGGTGGAGAAGTACTTGGCTATGGAGCCCTCCACCTGCAGGCCGGGCTCGCCGCCGTCCATGCGCGCGGCGATGACCTCGCAGTACGCGCGGGAGGCCTCCAGGCGCACGGCGTGGGGCACGATCAGCTTGTGGGTGAAGCCCTGCTTGTGGCACAGCAGCTCGCCGAACTGCTCGCGCTCCCTGGAGTACGTCACGGCCCGCGACAGGGCCTCCTCGCCGCAGCCCAGGCCGAATGCGGCGACCATCAGCCGGGTGAAGCCGAACACCTCGTTGGCCTGCTCCAGGCCCTTGCCCTCGACCCCGCCCAGCAGCTGGTCGGCGGGCACCACCACGTCCTCGAGGATGACCTGGGTGGTGTTGGAGGCGCGGATGCCGAGCTTCTCCTCGGGCGCGCCCGTGGACAGCCCGGGCGCGTCGCGCTCCACCACGAAGAAGGTGGGGCCGCCCGGCGCCTTGGCCAGGATGGTGTACAGCTGGGCCACGCCGCCGTTGGTGATGAACTGCTTGGTGCCGTCGAGGCGGTAGGCGGTGATCTCGCCGTCGTCCCCCAGGATGGGTTTCGCCGTGGTGCGCAGCGCCGCCACGTTGGAGCCGGCGGCGGGCTCGGTGACGCCGTAGGCGACGATCAGCCCCTCCTCGGCCACCCTGCCCAGCCAGTGCACCATCTGCTCGTCGGTGGCGCCCATGAAGATGGGGTCCACGCCCAGGGCGATGGCCAGGAATGCCGTGGCCAGGCCCAGGTCGATGCGCGCCATCTCCTCCGACGCGCGCCACTGGTCCCGTGCGCCGCCGCCGAGGCCGCCGGCCTCCACGGGCAAGAAGACCAGGTGCAGGCCCACCTCGGGGCCGAGCATCTCGCCGATCACGTCGTGGGGGAACTCGTCGTTGGCGTCCAGCTCCAGGCGACGTTCCCTCGGCAGGCGCTTCGCTGCGACCGCGCGGATGGTGTCGAGCACCGCCTCCAGGGTCGCGTCGTCCAGTCCGGCGTTGTGTCTCATGGCGTCTCCAGATCTCCGCCCGGCGGGCAGAGAGGATGGGGCACGATACCCCACGATATTCCGATGCGGAAGGGGTCCGGAAGCGGCGGCGGTCCCCCTGCCTCGGGTATACTCGGGACGTCCCCGCAAAAGGAGACCGCCCGTGCCCTTTGCCGCCAGCCCGTCCACCGCGCCCAACTCCGTCAACGTCTACCTGACCAAGATGCTGGAGCTGAACGCGTCCGATCTGTTCCTGCGGGAGGGATCGCCGCCCACGTTCCGTGTCAGCGGCGAGATCATCCGCTCCGCCCTGCCCGCGCCCGCCGACCGCCACATGAAGAAGTACATGAGCGACATCCTGTCGCCCCTGGCCGTGGAGCGGTTCGCCAAGTCCCCGGACGTGGACGTGGCCTACTCCATCGAGAGCGTGGGCCGCTTCCGCATCAGCCTCTTCGCCCAGCAGGGGCGGCTGGCGCTGGTGGCGCGGTCCATCCCCATGGGCAACGTGGATTTCGACGAGCTGAACCTGCCCAAGGCGGTGCGCGATCTGGCCGAGGCCCGCGCCGGGCTCGTGCTCGTGGTGGGTCCCACCGGGTGTGGCAAGTCCACCACCCTGGCGGCGCTGGTCAACCACATCAACGCCACGCGCCGCGACCACATCGTCACCATCGAGGACCCCATCGAGTTCGTCCACGACGAGCTCGAGGCGCTTATCCATCAGCGCCAGGTCGGCTACGACACCCACTCGTTCGCCACGGCCCTGCGGCACGTGGTCCGCCAGAGCCCCGACGTGATCCTCATCGGCGAGATGCGCGACCCGGACACCATGCAGACGGCCCTGTCCGCGGCCCTGACCGGACACTTGATCCTGTCCACCATGCACACCACCAACGCCGTGCAGTCGGTGGACCGCATGCTCAACTACTTCCCGCCCGAGGCCCGCGGCCAGGCCCAGGTGGACCTGGCCCACACGCTGGTGGGGGTCGTGGCGATGCGCCTCCTCCCCAGGGCCGACGGCCGGGGCCGTATCCCCGCCGCCGAGGTGCTGCTGGGCACGCCCACCGTGCGCCGGTTGATCGAGGAGGGTGAGTTCACCGAGCTGTACGACCTGATGAAGCGCAGCCAGGAGTCGGGCATGCGGACCCTCAACCAGGCGCTGGTGGAGCTGTGCCAGGCCGGCCACGTGGACGAGAAGACGGCGTCCCGATACGCACCCAACCCCGACGAGTTCCAGCTCAACATGGACGGCATGTACACCGGCATCGACTCCATCGATCTGCGCACCGAGTTGGGCAAGAAGGGCGAAGGGTTCGACCTGCCATGACGATTCCCAAGCTCCGCATGGGCGCCGATCAGCGCCTGAACATGAAGTCGCTGTTCGAGTTCGCCGCCAACGCCAACGCCAGCGATCTGCTCGTCACCGCCGGGGCGCCGCCCATCGTGCGCGTCGACGGCGAGCTGCACCCGATCCTCGACATCGACCTGGGCCCGGAGCACACCCGGCGCCTGATCTGGAGCCTGCTCAACGAGACCCAGCAGGAGGCCTTCGAGCGCAAGCGGGAGCTGGACTTCTCCCTGGCCGTGACCGGCGACATGCGCTTCCGCGCCAACGTCTACTACCAGAAGGGGGCCGTGGCGGGCGCCTTCAGGCTGATCCCCCGCACCGTGCCGGGCATGGAGGAGCTGGGCATCCCCGACCTGGTCCGGGAGTGGACCCTGCGCACCCACGGGCTGATCCTGGTCACCGGCCCCACCGGCTGCGGCAAGACCACGTCGATGGCCTCGATGATCGACCTGATCAACGAGACGCGCCGATGCCACATCGTCACGGTGGAGGACCCCATCGAGTTCATCCACCCCAACAAAAAGGCCGTGGTGGATCAGCGCGAGGTCTTCGCCGACACCCTGTCGTTCGCCAACGCCCTGAAGTACGTGCTGCGCCAGGATCCCGACGTGATCCTCGTGGGCGAGATGCGCGATCCCGAGACCATCTCCGCCACCTTGACCGCCGCCGAGACCGGCCACCTGGTCATCGCCACGCTGCACACCAACGACGCCGTGCAGAGCATCGACCGCATCGTCGACGTGTTTCCGCCGCACCACCACGACCAGATCCGCGTCCAGCTGGCCTTCGCGCTCGTCGGCGTGTGCGCCCAGCAGCTGATCCCCCGCAAGGACGGCGTGGGCCGCGTCCTCGCCACCGAGCTGCTGCCCAAGACCGCCGCGGTCGCCAACCACATCCGCGAGGGCAAGACCCACCAGACGCGCTCCATCATGGAGGCCAGCGGCAAGGAGGGCATGCTCACCATGGACCAGCGGCTCAAGGAGCTGTACGAGACCGGCCTGGTCTCCTACGAGGACGTCTCGCGCCGGATCTCCAATCCCATGAACCTGCGCCAGTTCCGCGCCCCCGAAGGCGAGCCCACCGAGGAGGTTCCGGTGGTGGAGGAGCCGTCCGCGGATCGCCCGAGCCCGGCGGCCACCTCGACGGACACGATGTCCGCGCGGCGGCAGCCGTCGGGGGTGTTCCGGAGGTTCAAGTAGACTCTCAGGGGAGACGTCCGGACGATCCGCGCGCAGATCCGGGATCCGGCGCGTTGCTTCCCCCGGCTCAGAGGTTGTTGATCCCGTCGCAGATATCCTTGGCGTACTCGAAGTCACCCCCGTCGTACGCGCCACCCGCGTCGGACCACTGGACCCAGAAGTAGTCGCCGTCGATGGGCGTGAACCACCCCAGCGCGCCGTTGGCCAGGTTCAGTCGAGTGGCCAGGCACTGCTGCTGGGCGCGGTCGCCCATGGTCGCGTTCTTGTTGTCGATCCACAGACCGTCGTACAGCGCCTGGAGGCTGTCGTAGGTGGTCCCGAACACGTCGATGGGCAGGAAGGCCTCGAGCTCGCCGGCCTCCACGTGGGCGTTGCCGCGGCCCGTGTCCCACACCTTGAGCTGGTGCTTCCAGAAGCCGATGGTGCGCACGTCGCCCAGCGGCTCGTCGTCGAAGGTACCCGCGTCGTCGTAGGAGCAACCCTGGCCCCAGAAGGTGGAAAGGGCCTGCTGGACGCCCTGCACCGGGTCGAGCACGAAGAAGTCCTGGCCGTCGGTCTCGGCGGTCACGGTCAGCGGGAGGCTCTCGCCCGTCATGTCCACCTGCACCACGAGCTCGCCGCTGGCGTCGGTGATGCCCACGCCGCCCGCCGGCTCCACCAGGGCGCCGACCGAGACCGTCACGGTCACGGGCTGCCCCGCGATGAGCGTGCCGTCCTGCGTCGCGGTCAAGGTGGTCTCCACCAGACCGCCCTCGACGCCGGCCAGCGCCGTGTACTCGAACGCCACGGTGCCGTCGCAGCCGAGGTAGCACTGCCCCGCGGCCTCGGCCAACAACGCATCAGCCGCAGCCTCCACGCTCGCCTCGCTCACGTACAGGTTGCCCTCGCCATAGACCAGCTTCCACATGGCCACCTGGATCGCGCTTCCCGTGGCGTTGTCCACCGCTTCGTAGTTCGAGAGGATGTAGCTGGCCTCGCACCATGGGGATTCCTTGGGCGTCAGCCACAGCTCCGCGTCCCACGACTGCCCCGCATGGATGGTGTGATCCAGATCGACGCAGTAGCCGAACGTGGCCACGCCGTCCACGGAGAGTCCCAGCTCCGCGGCGTAGTAGTGACCGAAGTACCCGCCGTCACGGTAGATGTGCACGGTTCCGTGTGTGTTCACACCGGTGTACTGCACCTCGACCATGTCGCCATTGCCGTACTGCACCTGTGCGAAGGCCGATCCGACCATTCCCAGAACCAAGAGCGTGAATCCCAGTACTGTCACCGATTTCATCGAAGCCTTCCTTCGTTCCCCTCCACCGTGGGTTGTCTAGGCTCTTGGTGTTCCTGGCAGCTCTGCATGGCCTCGGCAATCAGCGGCATTTTCGCCCAGTTAGGCCGAGTGTATCGAAGCCGTCGAGCCCTGCAAGCGAACTCGCTTCCTCGGGCTTCCAACCTCGGATCGCGTGTGTTTCGGCCACGCTCGTCCGAGGGGAACCCGACTGCACGTTGTGGGCGACCGCTGCTACCCTTGGGTGACAGGAGGATCGAGGATGGCCAGGGGCTGCGGCGCCGGAAGACGGTCACACTGGCTGCGGATCGGGCTCCTGTGGACCGTGACCAGTATGGCCATGGGATGCGGCAGCACCTCACCGGACGATGGAGACGAGCGCTCGGCTCCCACGTCGGCCGAAGCCGGCCAGGGCGTCGAGCGCACGCGGGAGAACCGGTGGGATGAGTACACTGCGGCCGGCCCTCCCCCACCACCCGTGGTTCCAGCCCACCAGAGGCATCGCCCCGACGCGCCGATTCTCGAACGGGTCGAGCCCGCCTGGGCCCACCCGGGAGATGACCTCGTGCTACACGGTGGCAACTTCGGCGAAGACCCAGAAGCCGTGACCGTGTGGATCGGCCGAGCCCTCGCCCCGGTCGATCGGAGGAGTGACACCCGGATCGACACGGCCGTGCCCGTGGGAGCTCGGGTGGGGACGGTCCGCGTGAGCCTGGCGCGCGGGGCGTCGGGCACCGTCGAGTTCCTGCTGTTGGACGTGTTCCAGCCCGGTGCGCTCGCCCCACGCGATCGCCACGACCTGGTCGAAGCCACGCAGGGTAGCGACTACGTGGCCGGGGAGCTGTACATCGAGTTGACTCCACGGGTCACGGAGACTCGGCTCGACGAGCTGCTGGCGCCTTGGCCCCACGAGAAGGTGGCCTGGACGCACACCAACAATGCCTGGACGGTACGCTTCACAGAGGCTCGCACGGTCGAGGACCTCCGACCGATCTTCGACGAACTCGGGAACCAGCCCGAGGTCAGCGGGATCATGCTCAACCGCATCGTCGATCTGGGCTGATCCAGCCCGTCAGGTGCCCGCGTCTTCGCCGGGGCGCGAGCTGCGCGCGAACGTGTCCAGATGGTGCATCAGCACCACGACGCTGCGCCCCAGAGTCCCGATCGGGGAGAGCCCGACCCGGCTGTACACCTCGACGCGGACCACTCGGTCCTCGATGCGGAATGCGCGCACCTCCGAGAGCAGATCCATGACCGCGCTCTGGAATCCGGCGGTCGCCATCAGGCTCTCGAGTCGCGGCGTGACCATGGCATCGACGAACACGTGGTCGTCGAACAGGGGGTCCCCCACCTGGAGCTCGCGACGGAACAGCTTGGTCACCTTGTGCGCCAGGTCCTCGCGGCCAAAGGCCACGGTCACCCCGGTGCCCATGGGCAGAGTGCCCACCGCCTTGTAGTACTCGTCGAGGCCCCGGTCCGTGAGCTGCTCTCCGCGCTCGTGTTCCAGCAAGAACCCCCGGGACGCTCGCAGGGACTGGTCGATGTTCGAGCCGTCGAAGCACGACGGGCACAGATCCAGCTCGGCGCAACGCAGGGCGCTGGACGAGCCGAGAGGGTCCCGACACAGGTCACACCGGGAGGGGGGACTATCGAGCGACATGGGGCATCCGAGGCGGTCGAGGTTGAACCTCCATTATGGGATCTGGGAGGGAGGGGCTCCACCCGCTCACATGGGTGTTCGTGAGCAGCCGTCGAGAGTCAGGCTACAGGCACAGACCCAGGCCGAGGTCACACTCGAGGCCGTCGGGGCAAGGGTGGGCGTCGTCGCAGGGGATGTAGTCGACGAGCGTCACGGCGGCTTCCCTTGGCGACGCGACGACCAGGTCGACGCAGCCTTCGCCCACCGAGGCGCTGTCCGCGGTCCGCCGGGCCAGCCTGGCGCTGGGCCAGCCGCTGACACCCGCGTCGAGCAGCTGGTCGACCACGGTTGACGGGATCGTGGCCGCGCCCGTGTCCACGAAGGTGCACTCCAGGACCACCGGGGAGGTGCCGTGCTGGTCGATGGTCAGCTGCAGGTACACGTCGGCCCGCGACTCCTGGGATGGGGGTTGCCATACCAGCTCCAGCGGCTCGCCGCGGGCGATCGCCCACGGCTCGTCCTGGCTCAGGGCCAGGGACTCGACGCCCACACCCCACAGCTCGAAGGGGGTCCACGCGCCGCCGCCAGTCCGGATGCGGACGGTCTCGGCGGCGGTCATCGCAGGGTGACGCAGACTGGTGGAGAAGTAGTTGTAGCCGGGCATCGCCGGCTCGAGGCTCAACGGCTCGACGAGCCCGTCCACGGCCACGGTCCCCAGGTCCTGGGGCTCGGGAAAGGCCAGGCACTCGCCGTCCAGGCCACACACCTCGTCCGGTTCACAGGCCGGATCACAAAAAGGGTTGGACCTGCGCAGCAGCAGGCAGTCCCCGTCGCTGTGGATGGGATCGAGCACGGTAGAAGGAACGACCGCGTCCGCGACCTGCCCCTGCACGACGGTGTACTCGACGTGATCCTGGATCACAAAACCCCCGTACCGCTCGACAGCGCTGCACGTGCCCTCCAGATCCACGTCGTCCGGCGCGGGCAGCTCTCCGTCATCCGGTTTCGGAGGTGCTGGATCGGAGTCCGGTCCGGACGGGCCGCAGCCCACGAGCCACAGTACCGAGAGACCAAACAGTGCGGCTCTCATCGTCCCGACCGGCCGCCGGGCTGGGGGTACACCGCGGCCGGAACACCCACGACGACCTCCTTGACCGTATTGCCGGCCTCGGGCACTGGCAGGTACAGCGCGTCGGAGCGCCAACCGCCCACCCCGGAGCCCCAGGCGAGGCCATGGCCGAACTGTCTGGCGTTCTCGGACCAGTCCACCATCGTGCGGATATCGCCCTGAGGAGAGATCCGGTACAGCGACGCACTCTCGAAGTCCACGGCCCACAGGTTGCCGCAGATGTCCATCCCGAGGCCGTCGTGCCAGCCATTGCCCACACCCGACACGAACAGCTGGGCCTCACCGACGGGCTCGAGATCCTCGTCGAGGTCCCAGTAGAAGATCCTCCCGTCGTCGTCGACCGTGCCGATGTAGAGGCGATCCAGTTGCGCGCTGAAGGCCAGGGTGCGCGCCGACCAGGGCGCGCTGTATCCCGTCTCCATCAACGTGTCCACGTCGCCCGTGTCCGGGTCCACCCGGTAGGCGCCGTCCCAGCCCGCGGCGTAGAGCAGACCGTCGGGTCCGAGCACCACGGAGTAGGCGTTCAGGCCGTGGACCAGCACGGTGGTGCCGCCGCTGGGTGCGATACGGCGCATGTGGCCGTCGTCCCACGACGTGGTGACGATCAGGTCGCCGTCGGGGAGGTACACCATCCCCTCGACGGCACCCACGCCCGGCACGAACACCCGCCAGTCCCCCCTGTAGGAGGACTTGATCAGCGAGGACTCATCGCTGCCCACGATGTTGCCCTCGTGGTCGAATGCGAGGCCCTTGTAGGCCCGCGCACCCTCGATGGTGGTCTCCGCCGCCAGGGTGTCGGGCAACGACGCGCAGTCGAAGTCGTAGGGATCAGGGGGCCCAGGATCCGCCGGATCACCGTCTGGACTCTCCGGGGCGCACGCGAGCGGGACCAGGGCGAGGAGGAGGACGAGGAGGAACGAGAAGAAGACGTGGATTGCCGACATGGGAATGCTCTCCGAGTGTCGAGTGCAGAATTCATGCATCGTCAATGGTGATACGCGCAGGGGAGCGATCTCGGGCGTATATCGGATGAAGGGATCGAGTCACGGCCCGCGCGTAATGGACGGGTAAGCCGGCTCCGGAGGGGACGGCGCTATCTTGAAGACGCGCCTGACTGGCGCACACACGCTGTCTTGCTTCACGATCGAGCCACCGAGGAGGCGATGGATGCCCAGAACGGCGCTGGTGATGTTGGTCGGCGCGATGACCTGCGCGATGGTCGGCTGCACCGAGGAGCCGGACCAGGAGCCCGATCCGCCCGTCGAGGAAGTTCCCGATCCGCCGCCTGCGGTCGACTTCGGCCTCGTCACGGGTGAGCACGCCCTGACCGAGGCGGCGCTGGAGGCCATCGCGCTGGCCCCGGACTGGCTGCAGCCGGACATGCGCGTCAACCTCGTGGCGCTGGACGACGACCTCCAGGACGCGCTGGCCGAGCTGATGCTCGAGGCCACCGAGCCTCGCTGGCTCGACGAGCTGGCGTTCTGCCTGGCCCACGTGTCTCCGACGCACCTGCAGCGGGATGATTTCTACCCCGAGCTGCTGGTGGACAACATCGTCACGATGTTCGACATCGACGAGCTGCTGGACTACGCGGAGATCATCGATGTGGGCGATCCCGAAGACGGTGGTGACTACTACTCGACGATCCGGTACGCGGTCGCCGAGGACGAGGTCGTGTCGACCCTGGACATGGACCGGTACTACTACTACTGGTACGTCGTGCATCCGGTCCTCGAGGATGAGGCGCCCACCTACGTGGACCCGGACTCGGGCGATCCGGCCGATCCTCCGACCGGGCGCTTCTGGCGGGATTATCTGTACTTCGAAGCGGACGAGGGGTACCTGCCGCTGGCCGACTACGTCGAAGGTTACGACGTCCTGTGGGAGCGCAAGCTCGGCTGGTACGAGGACAAGACCACCGACAACGGCGCCCTGGGCGGGATGATCGAGTGGGTCCAGGACGCGGCCACCTGGGGTTCGGAGGACGAGCGCCCGATCCAGCCCGTACGAATCTACGCGGTCCACCTGGGACGCTGCGGCGAGCACCAGGATCTCACCTCGGCGGCGGGGCGCATCGCCATGATTCCGATGCGCAACGTGTCGTCGTGGGGCAACGACCACGTGTGGAACGAGTTCTGGGAAGGCGAGTGGATCCAGACCGAACCGCAGAGCGCGAGCATCGGCAAGTACGGCAACTACTACAACAAGGGCGTCGCCGAGGACAACGACTGCGACGGCGAGGTGGACGAGGAGACGTGGGCCTGGGCCCCGGACGCCGACGACGACGGGGACGGCTACACGACCGCGGACGGCGACTGCAGGGACCACGACAACACCATCTATCCGGGCGCTGCCGAGACCGCCGACGCCGAGGACAACGACTGTAACGGGATCGCGGACGACGGCGCGGACGTGGCGGACGCCGACGGCGACGGGGTGACCATCGCCGAGGGCGACTGCGACGACTGGAACGACACGGTCGCCCCGGGCAACACCGAGGACACCACCGACGGCCTCGACAACGACTGCGACGGGATCGCGGATCTCGGCCTCGACGACAGCGACGCGGACGAGGACGGCTACTCCATCGCCATGGGGGACTGCGACGACACCGAGGACAGCACCCACCCCGGCGCCGTGGACATCGCCAACGGCCGCGACGACGACTGCAACACCCTGGCCGACGACGGGGCCGACGTGGCCGACCGCGACGGCGACGGCGTGACCATCGCCGACGGCGACTGCGACGACAGCCAGTCCCGCACCTACCCCGGCGCCCCCGAGGTGGAGGAGTACCGGGCCCTGGCCATCTCGGCCAACCGCGGCGACGGGCTGGTCACGACCGTGTCGGAGAACTACGGTCCGGAGTTCGACCTGCAGGTCGCGGTCACCGACGCCAACGGCGACCCGGTGGACGGCGCGACCATCCTCATCGCCGGGGAGAGGCTCGACAGCAGCGACATCTGGGCCGCCACCTGGGGGATCACCGACGCCAGCGGCCTGCTGGACATGACCCTGGGCGGCAACTACCTCGGCGGCGACAAGAAGTTCTACGGACGGGCGGACTCCGCCATCGGCAGCTCGCCAACGTCGGAGAACATGGTGACGACCATCGTGAGCTCACCCGTGTCCTACGAGCAGGTCCAGTGGGACGTCCAGGTGGACGGCGAGCTCCCCCGTGTAGAGGCGGACTTCATCGACCACGAGGACTCGAGCGACCTGGCGGTGCGGTTCGACTGGCAGATCGCCGGGTTCAACGGCGGCGCCAACTACGCCACGGGTGTGGTCTCCCGGGAACCAGCCGATCCAGCCGTGAAGGTGTTCGTGATCGACGCGGACAACCTGGCCCTCTACGAGGACGGCGAGTCCTTCGAGGCGATCCACGCCACCGACTCGGTCGAGTCCGAGGGGACCTTCGAGTTCGAGCTGGCAGACACGTCGACGACCTGGCACCTGCTGGCCGTCCCGGTCAACCTCTCGGGGAGCGCGGATGTCCAGGTCACCACGACCGTGTCCAACCTCGAGGAGGCCTACGCCTCCGAGGTGGTCTCGGTGCCGGTCGTGGCCGGTGACCACGTGGCGGTTTCGGTGGCGTTCGACGGGTGACAGCCCCATCGAGGGCTCACTCGTACAGCGTCCGCCTCCACGTCGTGTACCCGAACCCACCCCCCAGCTCCTCGAACAGGCTCCACACCACGTCGCCGTCGGGGGTGACCTCGTCGATGCGGCCGGCGGCGCTCCAGGTGATCAGGGTGTTGCCGGAGCTCAGAAGGAGGCCGTGATGCTCGGTGGGCTACCGGCGAGCGTTGCGGCGGTAGGACAGCAGGAAACCGCAAGCGGTCACGAGGAACAGGAGACTGGCGCGACCTGTACGGCGGTGGCTGTGGGACTCGGTCCAGCACGCGCACCCGAGGACAGGACCGTCAGCGGGAGCGTCGTCCGCCTGCCAGTCGTCCTCGCCATCGTACGTGCAGTCCACCACGAGCGGATCGGTGTCGTCGCAGTCGTCGCCCCCGACTTGGGCGGCGTCGTGACCGTCGCCGTCAACGTCGGAAGGATCGAGTCCGTCGCAGTCCGAATCCACGAAATCGTATGGGATCTCCGGCGCGCCCGGGTGGATGGCTGCATCCTCGTCTTCGCAGTCCGTGCCCGACGCAAGGATGCTGTCGAACCCATCCCCATCGATGTCGGTGACGTCCCGGTCGTCGCAGTCCTGGTCCACGCCGTCGTAGGGGACTTCCGGGGCGCCTGGGTGGATGTCCGCACGCTCGTCGTTGCAGTCATCCCCCCCGACCACCCGGGCGTCGAAGCCATCCCTGTCGACGTCTGTGAGGTCGCCCCAGCGGCAGTCGTCGTCGACCCCGTTGTAGGGGATTTCCATAGCCGCGGGATGCACGTTGGCATCCTGGTCGTTGCAGTCGGAGCCATCCACCTCGTCGCTGTCGTGCCCGTCTCCGTCCACGTCGGTGAGGTCGAAGCCGTCGCAGTCCTGATCGATACCGTCGTATGGGACTTCCGGGGCGCCCGTATAGACGTCTGCATTCTCATCGTCGCAGTCGAGTCCGCCGACCACCTCGGCTTCGTACCCATCCTCGTCCACGTCGGTGAGGTCGAAGTCGTCGCAGTCCTGATCGATGCCGTCGTAGGGGATCTCGACCGCCGCGGGGTGAATGCCGCTGTCCATGTCGTCGCAGTCGATGCCGCCTGCTATCTCGGCGTCGAATCCGTCGTCGTCCACGTCGGTGAGGTCGAAGGTGTCGCAATCCTGGTCGATGCCGTCGTAGGGGATCTCCTGGGCGCCGGGGTGGATGTCGTCGTCACTGTCGTGGCAGTCGATCCCGCCGACGACCTCGGCGTCGTAACCGTCGCCATCTACGTCGGTGAGGTCACGGTCGTCGCAGTCCTGATCGACGCCGTCGTAGGGGACCTCCGGAGCACCAGGGAAGGTAGCCGGGTCGAAGTCGTCGCAGTCCCCCTCCTGGAGAGTCAAGACGCTACCGCTCAAGGAATAGGGTGCCTCGGCGAGACCGTCGCCGTCGTTGTCAGTGTAGGGCTGGCGCGTACCCGTCAGGACGGTCAGGATCTCGTGTACGTCGGCGATCCCGTTGCCGTCGTCGTCATCACCTACTAAGAGCCAGATGTAGTCATTGTCGGCGTACACGTCGAAGGACTCGCTTGTCGTCAGATCGATGGTGAACGTCGCCAAGATGTCGTCCCACCACCCCTCGTCCGACTCGTAGACGACCACTTCCAGGGACTCGGCCGGGTTCCCTCCGACGGTCCAGTCTCGATCCCACAGGAGGAATCCCTCGAAGACCACGAACTGGTCTCCCACCTCCCCCACGTCGTAGTACTCGCACATGGATCCGGAATCGTAGGGCCCGGGTAGCAACAGCTCTCTCGCGGCGTAGGCGTTGCCGCCGACGTCGACCGGCACGAGGTCAACGTGAAAGCTCGCGAAAGGACCGTTGCAGAGGCCAAAGTCGTACCACTGGCAGGCGTCCTCGGAGTCGTCCCATACCCGCAGCCAGTCCACGACGATGCCGTTTTCGTGGTCGGAGATCTGCCCTTCGTAGGTCGGAGTCTCGTAGTACGTGCCCGGAGAGTCCCACGCATCGGGACTGTAGGCCAGGTAGTAGATGTCCATGGTGCCACCGAGCGGATCGTCGATGGCCGAGTCTGTGGTCCACGTGACCCGGTCGCACAGATTGGCCGCCGCGATCCAGGGGATCGCGGCGGCCAGCAGCACCAGAACGAGCGAGATGGTGCGGAGTCGACTACACCGGCTGATGTTCGCCATCTTCTTCAATCTCCCCAGTGAAATCCGCGTGGAGATCAGCGGATGGTTTTGAAAAAATACGCCCAGCCACGCCCAGACGGCGCCCCCACGAACAGCTCCTCCACGTGGTCGCCGTCGAGGTCCCCCGAGCCCACGAACTCGCCGAAGCCGGTGCCCGCGTCGCCGAAGAACAGCGTCGAGGCCGTGTTGGGGCCGATCTCGAGCGTGATCCCGGACTCCAGCGGATCGGGGCGGTAGAAGGCGACCTCGGCGCGGCCGGGCATCCCGATCGCTATCGCCGGTCCGCCACCGCCGACCGAGTGGAGAGCCGCCAAAGAGGTACCCGCGCCGGAACCCGCTTCGCCAGTGAACGTCGTCCAGGACACGCTCTCGATGTCGTAGGAGCCGAAGGTCAGGCCCGGGACCAGGTACACCGTGTCACTTTCAGGTGCCCCGATGAGCAGATCGGGACCGTTGTCGCCGGTCATGTCGGCGGTCGTCACCAGCGCGTGCCCGAACGAGGAAGGACCTGTCAGGCGGAAGAACTCGTTCCAGATCCCCTGGCGGAGGTCTTCGCCGTCCACCGCGATCACCACCCCGGAGCCTCCGATGACCAGGTCGACGACACCATCGCCGTTGAGATCCGCGTCGGTATCGAGGCTGATGCCCAGGCCGAACTCCTCGTTGGAACCAGGGACCACGAGGTTGTAGATGCTGGGTCCCTGGATCGTGTCGCCGTAGAGCAGCTCGTTGAGGATCAGCACGACCTCGCCGTGCTCCTCGTAGGCGCCGATCACCGGCCAGTCGAAGATGTCGCCCAGGCCGCGGCCGAACCCGGTGCCGACGTCGCCTTCGAGGATGACCGCGAACGACGTGTCGGGGCACTCGGAGAAGAGCAAGTAGGCGGTGTCGGCCGAAGGATCACCCACGAGGAAGTCGGTGTAACCAGCGCCGTTGAAGTCGCCGGACGAACAGCTCAGGAACAGCTCCCCGCTCGGCGTCGCGGGCAGCGAATAGTGCTCGTCGGCCGCGTCGATGTTGTAGGTCCCATTCGTGTCGCCGGGGAACACGGCCAGCGCGTCGTCTCCCAGCGCCACGATGCTGGGGCCCAAATCCAGGGTGGCCGAGCAGACCTTGTGCAGGCCGGAGGAGGCGGTCTCGCCCTCGAGGATCAGGTAGGCGTCGGTGAAGTCCACGGACGGCCCGAGGGAATCGTTGCTCGGATCGCAGTCGTTGTCCATGCCATCGGCGATCTCGGGAGCCCCGGGGTAGATGTCCGGGTTAGTGTCGTCGCAGTCGCCACCCCAGCCGACGTGGCCGTCCGGAGCCACACAGTCGTTGACGAGGGGCTCGTCCGCGCCGTACCCGTCCCCGTCCTTGTCGGGGTACCAGTCCAGGTAGCCGATACCGTCGTCGGCGATGCCGTTGCAGTTGTCGTCGAGGCCGTTGCACTGCTCCGGAGCGCCCGGGTAGATGGAGTCTTCATCGTCGTTGCAGTCGGCCGGCTCCGTGGGGAGGCAGTCCCCGCATGTCGAGGGGCAATCCTCGCAGCCGATGTCCGTGGGCAGCGAGCAATCCCCGCAGAGCGGGTCGCACTCCTCGCAAGCCGGCACGAGACCGGAGGTCGTCTGGTGGGCGCCGGGACACGCGAAGACCCACGTGCCCTCGTCGCCCGGGAACGAGTCGCCGTCCTCGTCCCGAACATGGGTCATCTCGTGCCGGATAGTCGGATCGCTGTCGTCGCAGTCGTCCCGGTAGTCGACGTTGTCACCGTCGGTGTCATAGTCGCGAGAGGTGAAGTCGCTGCAGCCGACCGCGAAGGCGAGCAACACACACACCGGAATGTTGAGAGTGACCAGGAAGAGGTGGCGAAGGGACGTCATGACTGTTTCCTCCACATGGGTTGAACCGAGGTACGCGCGCGTCTTCCGGCCCGGACCGACCGGCAAGCTTGCTAGGACTTCGGATGATGGTGCGCCTGCCATCGGCACGAATACACCACGACGCCTACTTGCCGTCAAGCGTTTTCGCCTTAGGCGTTTTCAATACGCCCTAGACGGCGTAGATCGGCAGCTCAGGGATGGTGATGAACTATCTCCAAACAGGCAGTTCGTAGCTCAACGCGAGCAACGCCAAGCGACGAGCTTCACGCTCATGGTCAGCCTTCTCGGTCCCTCCGACCTGGCGCGAGCGTATCCAAGAGATCTTGGCCCGGACCGTCGCCCGATATCTCTTGAAAAAGGGAATCACTTCATGGAGCGAGTCGTCGCGGGTCTCAGCCGCGTATGCCGTGACGAGATACGAACTGGCGTCGTCCCGCCCCAGCGCGTCGAGCTCCATGGCCAGGAACGCGATCTCGGAGGCCAGGTCGATGATGCGGAGATCCGCAGAGAACTCTAGCGGGTCGATGACGGACCATGGCGTCGTGAGGTAGACATGCTCGAGACGAAGGTCACCGTGGCACTCGCGAACGCGTCCCTCTCCAAGACGATGCTGGAATGTTCTTGTCGCCTTGTCGAGCCACCTTCCCGTTTCCTCGATGAGTCGGCGGCGCTCACCTTTCGTGAACGGAGCGTCGTGTGCGTCCTCTGGAATCTGATGGAAATTGACTTCCCACGCCTCCCGCAAGCGGGCCAGAGCACCTACCGTCCAATCCGCGCACGATTCCGTATCGCGAGTGCACCGTTCGTGGAATGCAACACAGTCTCGAATGGCATGGTCGAGGCGCGAGGGGGGCACGGTGCTCTCAGCCATCACCACGGATGCGCACAGGCCGTCATCGAGACGCCTCATCTCCAGTACCGGCTCCCCCGATGCTGGAACGGACACGAGCTGCCGGTTGGCCTGCGTCAGGCCGAGTACCGATAGGTGCACACCGGCTGATGCCGCTTGGCCAAGGCGCATCTCTTCCATGGAAGCCTTCAACCTCTTGTCGACCGTGCGGTAGTCGAGGAATCCCAGGTCCACAGGCTTCCTGACTTTGTACACTCGGTCGCTCGTGAGGAATAGGTGAGCCGTATGTGTCTCGCGGACCTCAGTGACTGCGATCGGGCGACCACCGATGGTCACCTCGCCGCGGGTCCAAGCGCTTGTCTCAATCGTCATTTCTTCGAGTCTCCGGACGTGAGCCGGAAAGGGGCGATAGTCCGAGAAGCATCCGGGTACGCGCGGGTACACCTTCGAGTAGGGCGCGCAGCGTCTCGTCCAATGGCTGTTCGGTGGGAACGACGGCCACGTCTGAACTCAAGGCATAGCCGACCTCGAGTGCCGCGCTACTGCCCACACGACCGTCAGGACAACACAGAACGACTAGGTCCGCCTGGTCGATCAACCGAAAGACTTGCTCTTGGACGTCGGCAACGCGGTCGGACGGATCGGTACTCAACCTCACGAAGCCGTTCGTGTCACCGGTGATGCGGGCGGACGAAGGCGGATGGACCACGACGTGTCCTCTTTCCTCGAGGCGACGGCAAAGCTGCATAAGAGCGACGAAATCTCGCCGATACGAACCTATCACGACGATGGAGAGTTCCGGCTTGCACATCCTCGCTTGCACACCCTTGCCTGCCGTTTCGACCGTTTCACGCCCCTCGCTCATGCGCCCCGCTGGACCCAGCGGAGGCCTCTTCCTCACAATCAAAGCAGCCCCTATCGACACTAGTCCGCAAAGCAGTACCGCTCCCGCGGCAATGCCAGTCGCGGCCATCCGCATCGCGGTCTCTGTCATGTCGGGTGACGGCAGCAGCGACTTCGCAGCATCGAAGATCTTTGTTTGCACTAAGAAACACACCGCTACCCCAGCAAGAGCGATCGACATCATCGAACTGCGCACCTCCGCAGATTCCTTGGACGCGTGTTTTTCGAGCACCGTCCTGAGGTAGGGATCGGCCACGCCCCGAGCAAAAAAACAAACAACAGAGGCCACGGCAGCCAGCAGAAAAAGCGACCAGCTCCTCGAAGGTGCAGATAGGTCAGAGCCGGAAAGCGATGGAACCGCCAGAACGCCAATGAGGAGCAGAGTGGGTCCTGCGACGAGGGCGAACGGGCTCCAGAACGACCGGAGTGAAGTGCGCCTATTCTGGCGTTGCGCGATTGTTCTGAAAAGGCGTCGTCCGCCGTGTGCTGAGGCCCAATAGCCAAGCATGGCCTGTCCCGTGTAGGCCAGTATCCATACTGGAGAGGTAGCCACGAGGACTTTGGTGGTGTCGCTCATGGGAACTTGGAGGGCATACCCCACGAACGGTGCTACGGCCAGCACCAGTGTGAGGGAACCGACACCCGCAAAAAGCGCACCATCACTAGCAAGCCGTCCGCAACTCCTCGCGACGACCGATGTCCGCCTCTGTGCCTGATCCATGAAGTCACGGACCGTTCCACGTTGACGGTGGGTCCCACGGGCCGCGCTCGCGTGCGTCCCACCCGCTCTCGGTCCCGCCAACTTACCGATCACCGAAGCTGCAACCAGTACGCCGACGAATGTGCCCAGGAACACGAGATTCTGCAACGCCGTCTCAGCGTTTTCGGAAAGCCCGAACAGGGTAACACAATGGAACCATGTCGCTCCGACCGCCACGGCCAACATCGTTGAGATGTAGCGAATAGAGGTACCAACCCCCTCGAAGGCCTCCTTCTGGCTGTCCGACAGCGACGATTGCTCTCTCACCGTATCGAGAAAAACTATGGTGTCGGCCGCATCAACCAGCGAAAAAGCCACTCCAAAGGCGATCTGTAGAGTCATCACCCCGATCAGTCCCAGCGCCTCACAGTCACCGAGCCAAGCCCAGCCGGTCAGAGGCAGGAACGCCAAACCTACAAAGCCGAGCATCACGATCGCGGTGAGAAGGAGACCTAGTCGCAGGACGACGCGGGCGCCGACCACATCGGCAAAAGCTCCCGCAGGGATCTCGACGATCGCGATGGTAATCCGGGCTGCAGTAAGGGCCGCAAGCGCTGTCTCAAGACTTCCATTCCCGATCAGGCTGATCAGAAGTGGCGAAAGGACCGCAGATTGGAAGGCGAGGGCGTAGAAGAACCGGAAAGCCAGCGCTGAGCGTACCGACGGTTGCGCCAAGCACGCCTCTCGATCCTCTCGCGATAGGTCACGGAGAAGCAATCGATGGGCAATGGAGTCGAAAACCCGCACGTGTTAGCCATCCTTCACGTCTGGTTCGAGGCCGTCGCCCGGAATCCTGGGGTTGCTCTTCCAATACGATCGCAACGTCTTTTTCAGTGTCGCGTCGCAGAACGCAGCGTCAACCGCATCCATGTAGATGTTCCGGAAATCCGATTCGTCGAAGCCGAATGTGTCGCGCACGAGTCGGTATTCCGAGTTCATGGAACTGCCGAAGATCGCCGGATCGTCGGTCGACAGGGAGACCTGGATGCCCGAAGCCCCGAAACGTCGTATGGGATGGGCTTCGGGGGAAGGGACCACGCCCATCGCGACGTTGCTAGACACACTTGCTTCGACGTGCAGCCGTCGTCGTGCCATCTCTTCGACAAGCTTCGGATCCTCGATTGCCCGTGTCGCATGGCCCAATCTAGGTGGGCTGAGAAACGTCAGCGCCTCCCATACGCTATCGGGTCCGCGGCGTTCTCCCACGTGGACAGTAAGCGGCACAGGTTCCCTGGCGAGCAACGCGGCGAGATTGCGGTACACATCGGGCGCGTTGAGGAGCTCATGGCCGTAAACGTCCAGTCCGACAACACCGCGATCGCGGAATGTACGAGCAGCATCTACGGAGATTGCAGCATCTGATGCAGCTCGCGATCGACTGAATCCGACGATCACCCGGCCGTGAATCCCCATGGATGTCTCGGCATCCGTAATTGCATTGCACACCGAGTCAAGGCAGTCGTCTGCCTCCAAACCAGCTCGCGCGCAATCACCCACCCCGAGCCGGATCTCGGCGTAACGAACGTTCTGCTTCGCCAATATGGTGAGGAGGGCCGTTGTGGCATCGTGGTAGTCCTGCGCGGTTCTGAGCACGCTTCTGAGGAAGTCGAAGACACGTCCGAAATCCGTCAGGTCTTGGACTTCCAGATGTCGCCGGATGCGTTCCAGACTCCAGCCCCCAGCGGGAAGTTGGTTTCGTGCAGCGATGCGCTGGATCGTCTCGGGCTGAAGAGTTGCCTCGAGGTGGACGTGCAATTCCACCTTTGGGAGACCGGCGATTGTCCGATCATCGAGAAGCGCTGGCATTGGCTACGATCTCCGCTCCCCACCTACTCCGGCGGTCTCTCGTTGCGAAAGCGGAAGCGCTCGATGACAAATGGAATGGGAAACCTCGGCGGAATGTGCAGGAAGACGGTGGATATTCCAAAGATCGCTGCCGGAGGCGGAGCCTGAAGCCGAAAGGAAAGTCGAATCATCGTCTCGTCCGGCACACGAGCAGCAGGCATCTGCAAGTATGGACTGTCGATGAGCGCCTTTGCGCGGGTGCTCAGGAACCGGGGAATCTTCGATGAATGCACCAGGTCATCGTCCGTGAAGATACTACCTTGCTGAATCTGTCTCTTCGGATCGACCTCTAGATTGTACAGATAGGTATAGAGCGAGAAGAACCTCCTCTTGTTCACCCTGCACTCCGCGATTGCTTTTTCGAGCGCTTCGGTGTGATCGGTTGGCAAACTTATGAGTGTCGATTCAAGCCACCAGATTATCGGCTCTGAACTCTCGCCCCCGTCCCAGTGAAAGCGGGCCCGCACCAAGTGAGTTGTTGGACGGGTTTCGCCTTCCAGCTCAGGAACGCTGCCAAAACGAGACTCGATCTCAGACCGCGTATCTCGGAAATACTGTAGAAGCTCATCAGGTGCATCCGCTCCCCTGCCTAGTCTTTCGAGGGGCGCGACCAAGTCTCCTACGTCTTCCTGCGCTGCGATCTGCGGACTATAGGACTTTCCAGGGAGGGCCTCTTCCGAGATAACGGGCCTCTTGCTGACGATACGGTATGGAGACTTGGGCTTCCGCACGACCAACTGGCCCGTGTTCACCAGTTTCTGGACCGCCTTGGCCACGGATGTCCGAGACGTGCCAAATCCGGGGGCAGCAAACGCAATTCCAATGTCCTTCCCCACTTCGAACCCCGGAAAGCCTTTTTCAATCGCCCACGAAAGCAAATCGGCTAAGTACTCGGTGTTTGTCCTCGAGTGATCTCTAGGAATGCTTCGCTGGTACTCCACTCTAGCGAGCGCGTATTTCTCGGTATCCGTGGCCGCCTCTCTTGGCATCGGTTCTCCTCCTAATTCCTCCTATGAGATAGGTAGCATCGCGTTTTCGTTTATGCAAGTGAGCGTCTAGGCGAGAATCCCAGCGCTGGCTCACAGACCGCGACCGTTCAAGACCATGAGTGGGAGGCGCCGAAGGGCCCATCCCTTCAAAACGACGTATTGAGCCAACCGATTCTCAACCGATGGTTCTAGGCGTTTCCCTTCTACCACAGGTATTCACCGGCAAGGGACATCGATGGAGTCGCACACCAGAGATCACGTGATCATTCGAATCGTCGCTCACGGCATCAAGAGAACACTCGTCGGCATCTACTTGAGTAGTTCCGCCATAAGAAAAGTATCAACCTTCGTTGCTCTTCGCATATCGCTCATAGCCAATCACCTCTACTTCGTCTCCGGGCATGCACAATGCATAGCCATCTCCGTGAACAGATCTTATTGTATTCTTATCCTGTTCGAGGAGTCGCTTGAGCGCCCTGTTCAATTTACGGATGTGTCCTGACACGGTCTTTCTTCGACTCGACTGCTCAACGAACTCGTCTTTCTTCTCATTGTGCACCCGCACCTTCTTCTCCAGAACGTTCCAATCAGTGACGTTGGGCGCATTCAGAGCGAGCTCCGCCAGTATCCTCATAGGCGTCCCCTTGACGTCGAGCGGCTCTCCCTGATAGCGAACTTCATCTCTCAGTACATCGACTACGAAGATCGCTTCTCTTTTTGTGTTCGTTGGAGGTAACACCCACCCTCCACGCGACACGGTTTTTTTGAAATCGGCAACAAGTTTGGGTACTGTCTGATATCTTTTCTCAGGTGAAGGATCGAGACAACGACTCAAAACACTCCAGAACACTTTCGCATGCGCGGGCAACTCCCTTAGAGAAGGGGGCTGCTGCGTAAACGGCACCGGTTCGTCACTGGTCAGAAGCAAGTACAGAATCCCCCCAAGACTGTAGATATCGGACGCCGGTGAACCTTTTCTCAAATCGTACAACTCGGGAGCGGTATATATAGGAACTCCGATCCCGGTCATCGTCTGCCCCTGGAGGTACTGCAAATCAGCAATATCGAAGTCAGTGAGGGCTGGAACTCCGTTGGCGCCAATCAGGATATTCGTCGGCTTGATGTCACGGTGGATTATTTTGTGAGAGTGAGCGAATTGCACGGCCTCACAGATAGTGCGGAAATGGCCCAATCGAGTCTCCGTGGGCCAGTCGAAATTCTCTAGATCCATGTGCCCCTTCGAATAATAGGGCATTGCATAGGCCAGCAGACAATCTTCCGGTTTCACGATGCGAACGATACTGGAGGGGACATCGACTTGTGCTGACAACTTCAACATCGCTTCAGCCCCTCGCTTGAAGTAGATGAACGCTCTCTCCTGCAAAAGCAACTGTGGTTTGATTGTCTTTACCGCAAGGGTCTGCTTGGATTTCGGATCCGTTCCTCTCCAAACTTGACCATAGGCTCCTTCCCCGATCAGTTCCTCGATTTCCACATCAAGAATCAGATCGCCCTCTCTGGGGGACCTGTACTTTCTCAGTAGTGCCCTGGTTTTGGTTTCGATTTGTCGCCGCTCGTCGCGGTTATTAGCGTCTTCCTCACTTTTTTCGTGGAAACGCTTGACTACCTCTTCGAGTTCTTCGATTTCGGTTTTGGGGAAGGGCTGGTACGGACGATACTCCAATCCCAGGTGCTCCACACCTGCAGGCACGTTCAAGGCTCGATGGGCATTCTGTGCTTTGCGAATTCCTGTGGCCTGTGAAAGATTCTTCACCCCCTGCAGATCGGCTCCCTCGAGTTTCACGTCGCTAATATCTGCACCATCGAAGTCGGCTCCGATGAGACACGTGCCTGATAGGTCGGCACCCGTCAAGTCAGCCTCGGCGAGGCTGGCATTCGCGAGCATGGCACCCTTGAAATTCACTCTTCTGCAATTCGCGCCGTCGAATTCCGCGTCTCGAAGATTCGCCTCGACAAAGAAAGAATCCTCGAGATTGCAGTAGCAGAGATTGGCCCCAACGAACACCGAGTTCGTGAATATCCCGTTTCTCATGTCGCTTCGATACAACATCGCATTACAAAAAGACGACTCTCGCAAGCTACTGTTTACGATTCGGCTTTTCGCGAGCTGAGCTTCATCGAGGACCGCACCCGTCAAGTCGAGGCGACTCTTGAAGTCGCCGTAATCCACGAAGGCGCCCTCGCTTTCCAGATGCCTCCGAAGCATCTCGCCTCGAGCGACACCGTCCAGATCATCCGCCTTCTCCGGCCTACTGACGTGGTCGAGGGGTGATCCCTCATCGCTGTTCTTCATCGCCGCTCCCCATCTATTCCGCAATGACCCACTCCAGCGTATCACTGGGGCAATACGATTCGCAACTGTATCAGATCAACAAACGTACCCCATTATTGCAGACAATATCACCGACACGCAGTGCAGTGTTTTTCACTGCTTCACTCGAAATACTCACTCAATACAGGGGAAACAGAGCCTGGTTTCGATCCGAAATCAGAAGCCAACCGTCGGAACGAAATGACCGATGAACACGATGATGTCAACGGAACTCAATCATGTTTGTATACCCGGAGGAGATATCTGGAAGTCATGAATGTAGAATTCGACCAGCGAGGGATCTACATAACAAACCGTGAGCGCGAAGAGCCCCGGCGGCTGCAGGTCATTGGTATAGTGTCCTAGGGAAAGGCAAACAACGGGATCTGCGGTCAACTCGCAGCCGTCCCGACCAAGGCTTCCTTCCTCGCACATCTTTTCGATTTTTTGTTTCAACACTGCTGGCGTTGTTCCGATGGTCACCCGATTCCGTTCTGCGAGGAAGTTATTCACCGAGAGCTTCGCAAGCGTTGCATAGAAGGAGAATCGACTCGTGGTGTCTCTATCGCGCTCTTCGTTTTTTCTTCGCCGTCGGATGTGGCGTTGTAGCCGCTTGATCGATGGCTCAGGAAGGACTACTAACGTTGCCTCGGACCACCAAACACGCGCCAATGAGCTCTCCCCGTCGGTGATGTACCGGTATCGGCAGAAGAGGTATGGAGACGTATCGGCACCGTTGATTACCCTCGATCGTTCGCCGATCGCGTTCAAATGCTCTTCGGCGTGCTCGGGGAAGTACTTCTTGACTCGATCCAATTCCAAGCAACCGAAGTCAGCAACGATGTCACCGCCCGGGTGCCGACCCATCTGCTGGGTTATCGAGATTCTTCGGCCCATGCGCTCGTCGGTCTCGGGGAACACCGCGTGGTCGGATACGATCTCGTAGGGCGCTTTTTCGCGCTGGCGAAGCATTCCCTGGTCCACCACACGTTGAACGGCATCGGAAATCTTCACTCTGGAGGTATTGAACGCGCGAGCCATCGCGCTGACGCTCACGGTGTCTGCCAGTCGGAAGCCCTCCTGCTTGGTCTTGATCGCCCAGAGCAACAGTCTCGCGAGGTCCTCTGCATCAGTCGTGTCCAGAGCGGTCTCGTCCAGGTAGTAGTCCTCGAACGACTCGTGTGCTTCGACGTACTTCCGGTCTTCTTCGGTCTTCCTAGCCATGTCCACCTCGGTTGATCAGGCAACGAAAATGTAAAGATGAAAATACAACTTTGCAAGTAGCCGCGGACAGAGAGGAACGCGTTCGAGGCGGCGGCAGTCTAGGAGATCGAGGCAGGGTTCGGCTCAGGGGGGTTGTTGGCGGACCACGCTACGGCTCTAGACTACCAGTTGACTCTGATCCTCACCCAGCCGCCGGTTCCCACCGAGGCTGCTCGAACCCGGACGACCTGAGCCGAGATCCGGTCGCCCTCGGTGTACTCCATCCACTCGCCACGGTCGGCCTTCACCTGGAGCCGGATCACGCCTCCCGTGTTGCCATCCACCACGGAGAGGCTGCACCCCGTGTTCTCGCCGAACACCGAGTAGACGATCTCCTCGGGGCCGAAGACGTTGAACGGCCCGGCGTAGACGTCGTAGAGATACTGGGGTCGCGGTGCTTTGCCCAGACACGCCAGCGCGCAGGTCAGGATCACGATGCAGATGAGGTTAGGGTTACGCATGTGGTTCTCTCCTCTTGAACAGGTTGGGGGGACTCGTTCGGTCAGGGGGCGATCGGGGGCTCGATCTGAGTGGCGATGGCCCACAGGATCGAGTTGAGCGCCGGAGCCCAGTCATCGGAGTCCAGCGCCTCGTCGATCTTCTGGGGCAGGCCCTCGACGTCGCCGAGCACCTTGGTCCATCGGATGAAGGGACGAAGCCCACCCTTCTTCGTCTTGATCTCGATCTCGGGCTCCACCCCACCCGCCGGGATGGTGATCCGGTAGTAGACCTGGTCATCGGGGATCCAGGGACGGATGTGGCTGATCTGGCCTGTAGCCAGGGACTTTCGCGGCCGCAGGACCACGGAGATCGGCTTGATGTGGAAGTCGTGGCCACCGACCTCCACGTCCCGGACCTCTTCCCCCTCGATGGCGCGCTGGACGACGTCATCGAGGCCGTCGCTGGCGGTCGGCCGCTCGGAGACCGGGGCCGGATCGGACGTGCCGCCGGAACCGGTCGGCGAGGTGCGCGGGTAGGGGAGCGCCGGTTCCTTCGGATCACCCGCGTTGCCAGCGCCCAGGCCACCATCGACCTTGCTGCGGTGAGCCAGGATCTGGGGCTCGGCCATCCTCTTGATAGCCGCAACGGACTGCTCCACGGGCTGGTCCGGCTCGACCCGGAACCAGACCGTACCCTCGCCGCCCAGGAGGTAGTACAGGTAGCCCACCTGATCGGCCGGCTCGATCAACTGGCTGTACTCCTTCAGCGCCTTCACGGCGCGGCGGCTCATCTCCTGGGGAGCGCTGGGAGCCGGCCGCGTGCTCACGATCGCGGTCGTCACGCCGAGATCATCGAGCCGCGCCATCGTCGCCTGGATGCGACGCTCCTGCTTCGAGTCGAAGGCGACCTCGAGGCCATCGGTGAAGATGAACAGCATCGACGCCTTGTCGGCCCTCGCCGGCTCCTCCTCGAAGAAGCCCAGCGCGTCATCTAGGGCGTCGGACAGGTTCGGGTGTGAGCCTCCACCGTTTTCGACGACCAGCTCCGCCACCGTCCCCGCGTACGCGCCGCCCTCGTCGGTGGAGTTGACGAAGAAGGCCACGCGGGTGCTCCCGTACCTGGCCTCCACGCCCGCCGCATCACGGTAGGCCCCCACGCCGTCCTCATGACTCGAGGGTCCGCTCACCCCCTCGTACAGCTCCTCGTCGGCGTGCCACAGGAAGTAGTGGTCACTCAACTCGTTCCCGTCGGCCACATCACCCGACAACGCGTCACACTCGCCCTTCAGGTCCAGGACGCGGCCGTTGTCCCGATCGACGGTCATGAACAGCTCGTCGGCGAAGCCACCCGACGCGGGATCACGGGACGGCACGTTTAGGACCGTGGTGATCTGACCCGCCGCGGAATACAGTCGATAGGTCCCCGGCGGAAAGGGGAGCCCCAGCACGGTCGTGTTCTGCTCCGGCCGGTGCTCGAGCAGGAGGATGTTGTTGGGCCGCTCAGGGTCCCGGGTCGGCGGGTCGAGGCGGTGCTCATCCAGGACGAACACCGCGAACTCCGTCCAGATCTGCGATACCGGATCGTCCACCGACGACTCGATGTCGAAGCGCCGATTGCCATGCCCCTCCGACGCCCGACCGTACGTGTTCTCGACCTTGGTCTCCACCTTGCACAGGGAGCGAACGCTGTTCTCGGCAGTCTCGTAGCCGCGATTCGCCTGGTCGATCATCCGCTCGGCCGTCCGACTGGCCGCAGGACTGGACATGGCCCGCTTGATCAGCGAATCGCGGCCGACATCGCCGAGATTCCCGGGGAGGCGGCGGTAGAAGGGCTCCAACGTCTGCATGCCCGTCCCACCGAACTCGGCCATGGAGAGGCCCATCTCAGCCAGATTGTGCGACATCAGGGACATCGTGAGGTCGGACTCGGTCTGACCCGGAGCGCGGGTCCAGCCGATGTCGTTGTTCAGCTCCACCAGGGACGCCAGCGCCATCGCCCCGAACCCCACGGTCAGCAGGTCGGTTTCCAGGCTGGGATTGGCGCTGCCGTAGTCGAGCGCCTCCGACAGCACGTTCGCGCGCGTCGCGACCATACCGAGGACGTCGCCGGGAGGCGGCACGTCGCTGGTCAGGAAGTAGGTCACGAAGTCCGTGGACTCGGACGCGAAGTTGCGCGAGAGGTGGCCGAACTGGACCATCGGCGTGTCCCAGCTCTGAGCTCCGCGCGTCTCCCAGTACGTCGTGACCTCTTCCGTGATCGTGGACTGCTCCTGCTTCGTCGAGTCCAGCTTCTCGCGAAGACCCTCCTTCTCCGGCGACGTGGGGAAGTCCTCCTCGAAGGTCTCCACGATGTATTCCATCGTGTCGATGTACTCGCTGACGTCCCACGCGGCGATGTCCCACTCACCATCCGCGGGGTGCAACGTGTCGTACATCTCGTCGAACGAGCCCCGTCCAGCCGCGGTGATCTCAGCCTTCACCTTCCCGTCCGCCTCCTTCTTCTTGTCGAGCTCGGTCTTCGTCTGCGGATCGCCGTAGAAAGTGACGGCCTGCGTGGCGTCCTTGATGTCCTCGGCCACGCGCATGTAGTTGTAAAGCAGCTCGCCGAGATCCGACGGAATCTCGCAGCCGTCCAACCCGATACGATGGCTCTTCAGCGCATCATCGATCTCTTCTTTCTCGTCCTCGGCGAGACCCGGCGTGTTCCTCTCGGCGTCGAGGAGGGACTGCTCAACCGCCAGCAACTCCTGGGTCTCCGAGAAGAGCAGCTCGTACTTGCCCCCCTCCACGAAGGCGGGGATGTACGCCAGCAGCAGGCTATTATCCCGAAGGTACTGGGCGTTCTTGGCCACGTCGATCGCCATCGGGTAGTCGGGGACCTGCTTGGCCAGCTTCACGGTGAGCGCGCCGGCGCGCAGCGCGACATCCACCGCCCGCTGACGGAGCTCAGAAGCCTCGTCCTGCACGTCCGGCCGGTTGAGGTGCGCCAGCGCCTCGAGCGCCATGTAGTGCGCCGCGTCATGGAACTCCGTGACGCGCTGGAAGCGCTCCGTGCCCCAGGCGGCGCCCGCGGGATCCTCGGTCCAGTCGTACAGCTCGGCGCGCAGGACGCCCAGCAACCCGCGGTCGTAGTTGCCGCGCTGCCCCGTCAGCTCGTGGTCGCCGGCGTCCAGGGCGTCGTTGGCGATCTCGAACGCTCGATCGGCCACGCCCTGACGATCCCCGTCCCAGGTCGCGTACAGGTAGGTGTAGTGTGTGGCCAGGAACGAAGCGCTCTGCGCCTCGGGGCTGACGAGGTCAGCCGTCGCCCGCGTGCTCCTGGCGGTGGCGAGGAAGGGATCCGCGCCTTCGATCATGTCGTACACAGCGCCGCGGGGGGCGCGCCCAGGCCAGTCCACCGCCCGCGACGGCGTGGAGATGCAGGTGTGGAACGCCGCCATGCGCACGTGCTTGGCCGAATCGGACAGGTCCTGGAAGGTCACCGACCAGCTCAGCGCCCAGGTCATCACCTGACGGAGAGCCCACATCTCCCCGGACTTGCCCTCGGCAACGCCGGCCTCGTAGAGGTACACAGCGTCCAGTACCTTCTGGATCTCGTGAGCGTCCGGGATCTCGTTCCCGGTGACCGTCTTCGCCGCGAAGCGGTAGATGATGCAGTGGGAGTTGGCGTCCAGCTCGGCGCACTCGAAGAACACGTCGGCGGTGTTCGGATCGAGGTCCGTGGCGCCGATCTCGGCGTCGATCACCTGGTTGACCAGCTCGAATGCCTCCTCGACGTCCGGCGTTGCCCAGATCCCGCGCGCGTTGCCGCTGGCGGTGACCACGGGCAGCACGATGGTCAAGGTGAAGGTCAAGGTGGTAGCGATGATGGTGAAGTAGCTACGGGGCATCGGTTTTCTCCACTTCATGCCCCGGCGTGCTGCCGGAGGCGGTTGGTGAGTTCGACCCACTGGGTCTCGGTCAAGGCCGGCGAGCCGGCCGGGAAGACGGGGAATCCGTCGGTGATGTGGACCACGACGATCCTGGAGCCCACGCTGAGCCCCACGTTGTGCTCGCCCGTGGGGAAGTGGCGGTCGCACGTGCCCCACAGCCGGCGGTACAGGTCCGAGTTGTACTTGCGGAGCTCGGGGAACGTGTACGTGGCGGTGATGCTCAGCTCCTTGTGGGCATGGGAGGGGAGTCCCGTGGCCTGCGGGCTGGCGCCCTCGCTCTCGCGCCCCCCAGAGCGTCCCTTTGGGGCGAGATTCGCACCCGTCGGCAGACCATCGCCACCGATCTGGCCGACCGCCGACGTGCTGCGGTTGGACTGACGCTCCTCACGTTCGTGCCCAGGTTGGTCCGCCAGCGCAGAGTTCGGGCGGGAGTTCTTCGCCTGCAGGGTCTCGACGTGGCTGGTCGAACTGGTCGAAGCGCTCTCGGCGACGACGTGCACCTTGGGCTCCTCCGACTTCGCTACAGGGGGCTGGCAGCAGTACTCAGGCGCCAGGTAGCAGAGCGAGGGATGAACGCAGGCGTCCGCGAGGTGGGACTGATCCGCGTGCCGAGGGGGAACAACAAGCTGCGCAGCACCTCCGCTGGCCCGGTTGTCTTCCGCGTCACCGTCCTCTTCCGTGCCACCGTTCTCCTCCGGCGCCGGCTTGCCACGGCCATGCCCGCAGGAGGGGAGCAGAAGCGCCGGCGCAAGGAGGGTCGTCGCCAGCCAGAGGACCATCAGGAACGAGCAGGCGAAACGGACATCGACCGTCAGGGCCCAGGTCCGCCACACGGGTCGCCAGATACACTCGAGCCGGACCACCGATCCGCCGACGGGGATGTCGAGGCGGCCGCGGGCGGGCACACACATGACGTTTCCGTCGGGGACGCGGAAAGCGGTCGTGCCGTCGTCGAGAGGGACGAGCGCGGCCTCGTCAGGGTCGTTGGTCCAGGGCTGCAGCAGCATCAGGCCAGCCAGTTCGCGGACGGTGGGTGCCGCCTCCCGATGGAACTGAACCGCGACCTGACTGCTGTACAGCCAGCCGATGCTGATCATCCGTGCCAGGTGCAAGACCGGCAGCGAGATGATCCAAGCATGCGTGTCGCTCTTGTCGATCATGGGTCGCGCACTCCTCCGTCTGGCGCACGACGGCCTGAACCGTCGAGTCCTGGCGTCTGGCGGTGACACTCGTGTCATCCGCCGCGTTGCTGTCGGGGCTGGAGCTCCTTGCCCGGCGTCTTGATGATGGGATAACGTTACAACCACTACGCGATGGCTAGAAAGCTACTTCTCGATGTAAGATCCTAAATGGAAGTAGGAAACTCTCTTAACTACTTGTTTTATATATATTTTTTCTTTCGGTCTACACAGCTTGCTCTCTTGTGTTCTTGCTTGTTCATGTTCTTGTCATCTAGGCGTATCGCGCTCTTGTATTCTTGATTGCTCATCAAACTGCTTCGAAAAAGCGCTCTGGTCCCTGCGTTTTTTCCACACGCTCATCGTCGAGACCGGCTACCTGCAGACAGCCCGCAATCGTGGTCGGTGTTACATCAGGTGGGTAGAGTCTAGCCGGCGGGTTGTCGCTGCGGACGACGCGACCTTCAGCAACCCCTACTCGTACAGCGTCCGCCTCCACGTCGTGTACCCGAACCCACCCCCCAGCTCCTCGAACAGGCTCCACACCACGTCGCCGTCGGGGGTGACCTCGTCGATGCGGCCGGCGGCGCTCCAGGTGATCAGGGTGTTGCCGGAGCTCAGGCGATCCACGTCGCCGAAGCCGTAGGACCACAGGGGGGGATCGGGTTCGAAGGACCACACCTCGTCGGCGGTGCCGGCGTCCTCGTCCAGGGCGAGCTCGGACACGCGCGACACCATGACCTCGGGGCAGCTGTTGTCGAAGACCAGGACGTGGTCGCCGACGAGGTCGAACTGGTGCTGGCAGGCGAAGGGGGGATCCGCCGAGGTGGCGAAGTCGCTGCGGTCGCCGCCGAGGCGCCACAGCACGTCGCCGGTGGCGCGGTCGATCTTGTAGATGGTGTGCAGGTGGCGCGAGGACAGGTAGTAGGCGTCCTCGCCGGGGTCGTAGTTGATGGCGTTGATGTGGGACCAGCCCATGTCCTCGGGGCCGTACTCCACGTCGGGGTCGTACTCCTCGTGGTCCCACACCGACCAGACGTCCTCCTCCGTGCCGTCGGGGTGGACCTCGACGATGCGGTCCCCTTCCACCTGCTCTCCGTCCACGTTGAGGGTGTGGTAGCGGATGAGGGCGATGGTGCCGTCGGGGAGCTCGACGAAGTCGTGGTGGGCGCGCACGATGGCGAGGCGGCGCAGCTCGGTGCCGTCCCAGGCCACGTGGAGCAGCTCGCGGATGTTCTCCGCGCTCTCGTCGTCGTCTAGCCAGGCCGTGGAGGCGTGGTAGATCACGCCGCTGCCGTCCAGGGCGGGGGACGCGCGGGGGATGAAGATGTTCTTCCACTCCTCGGACGGCTGGTGCCACCAGACGTAGTCGCCGTCCTCGTCGAGGATGATCGCCGAGGACGGATCCGTGGCGATGGAGGTGTACAGGAAGCCGTCGGTGTCTCCGCCCTCGCGGTCCAGGTTGGGCAGGTAGCTGGGCGGCGAGCCGGTCTCGAGGGACTCGGACTGGCTGCGCAGCTCGACGCCGTCGACGAGCTCGACGACCCGCAGGGTGTAGTCCTCGCTCGCCTTGAGGCCGCGGACGACGGCCGTGGCGCGGCCGTCGGTGTCTACTTCCACGGGGACGATGAGCTCCGAGGAGCCGGCTTCGGCGCGTAGCCAGGTCTGCTCCAGGTCGTCGTGATCCACGTCCCAGCTGGCGTGGGCGACGGTGGGGATGATTTCGCTGAGCTGGAGGTCGAGGGACACCATGAAGTCGCCGTCGCCGCAGCCGAGGAGGAGGGGGAAGAGGAAGATGAAGGCAAAGTTGAAGGACGCGGAGCGTCCTGGTCTATCCGTTCCCACGCTGGAGCATGGGAACGAGGAGGGGAACGAGGGCTGGGATGGGCGTATCACCGACGCCTCCCGCGCTCGAGGGACCAGCAGGGGTCCTTGGCCGGATCGAACACGACCCGGGCCTTGTAGACCTCGCCGGAGGGGCCGAGGGAACGGGACATGAACCGGGTGGCGCGCTGGCTGGACAGCAGCCGGCGAGCCTCGTCCTCGGGGAGGGCCTCGCCGTCGATCTCGAAGGGGATGCGCAGGGGGCAGCCGTCGCGCCAGCGCGAGCACCCCCAGGCGGCCTTGCCGGCGATGACGCAGCCCGGATCGGGGTTGCCGCGATGGACGCAGACGGGGCAGTCGACGCGGTGCCCGAACGCCGGGGGAGGCCCCGTGTCCACCCGCTTGACCTTGACCCGGGTGCCGTTCCACTCGAGCACGCCGTCGAAGGAGCGGCCCGCCTTGGTCTCGAACCCGTGCAACAGCTCCGATCGGCCGTCCTTCAGCAGCGTCCGCACGGCGTCCTCGGGGATGGCGAGGCCGCTCATCTCGGCGAAGATCACGAAGGGGCAGTCGCGGCCGGTCTCGCAGGTGTAGACCTTGCCCCGGGACGCCACGGGCTTGCCGCAGGCGGGGCACTCGCCGAGGGTCTCCGGCTTGGGAAAGTCGAAGACGGTCTTGCCGTCGTCGTCCAGGGCCAGCGCCGCGGAGAAGTCCTTGCCCTTGCGCGACTTGAAGCCCTTGACCACGCCTGTGCGGCCGGCGGTGAGCAGCTTGCGGGCCATGGTCTCGCTGACCTTGCGGCTGGCCACCTTGTCCGAGAGGCGGAAGCTGCAGCCCACGCAGCTCCAGCCGAAGCGGGCGGCGCGAACCTCCTGCGCGCACAGGGGGCACGCGCCGAGGACCTTGCCGTCGGCCACGGGGGCGGTGCCCTGCAGGGACGTCCCCTCGACGACGGCGGCGCGCAGCGCCTCGACCATGGACGCGGTGAAGCTCCGGATCGCCTCCATGAACTCGGGCCGCGGCAGGCTCCCCTCGGCGATGGCCACCAGGCGCGCCTCCCACTCTCCGGTGAGTTTGGGCGAGCGGAGCTCGGCCACGGGCAGCGCGTCGATCAGCGCCCTGCCCTGGGCCGTGGGGCGGATCTGCCGCTTGTTCCGCTCGGCATAGTCCCGCGAGAGCAGCGTCTCGATGATGGCCGCGCGCGTGGCCGGCGTGCCCAGGCCGTTGCGCTTCATCGCCCGCTTGAGCTCCGCGTCCTGCAGCGCCTCCCCGGCGCGCTCCATCGCCCCGAGCAGGCTCGCCTCGGTGAACCGCTTGGGCGGCTTGGTGGTGCCCTCGTGGAGCTCGGCGGAGAGCTGGTCCGGGGTGGCGCCCTCGTCCACGGGCGGCAGGATGATCTCCTTGTCCTTCTTCTTGTCGCTCTTGGGCGGATCGATGGCCCGCCACCCGGGATCGAGGCAGCTGCGGCCGCGCGCGGCGAACAGGTCCGTACCCAGCGTCGTGTCCACGTTCATCACCGCGAACACGGCGTCGGGGAGGAACACCGCGAGGAACCGCCGCGCCACCAGGTCGAAGATGCGCTTGCGGTCGCGGTCGAGGTTGCAGCCCCGCGGATCCACGCCGGTGGGCACGATGGCGTGGTGGTCGGAGACCTCGGCGTCGTCCACCACGCGCTTGCCCAGCGTCACCGGCCAGCGCTGCAGCACGTCGCCGGCCGTGGCCTCGTACGGGCCGAACTGCAGCGATCGGAGCAGCTCGGGCAGGCCGTCGACCTGGTCGGCCCCGATGTGCCGGGCGTCGGTGCGCGGGTACGACAGCACCTTGTGCTCCTCGTACAGGGACTGGGCCAGCTCCAGGGTGCGCTTGGCCGAGAACCGGAAGCGGCGGTTGGCCTCCTTCTGCAGCGTGGTCAGGTCGTACAGCAGCGGCGGCTTCTCGCGGCTCTTCTTGCGGGTGACCCGCGTGACCAGGCCCGACAGGCCCTGGATGCGCCCCAGCACGGCCTCGGCCGTGGCGCGGTCCTTCAGCCGGTTGTTGCGCTTGCCGCCGGGCGCCTCCTCGGTCCACAGGGCCTCCCACGAGCCCTCGGGCACCCCCAGCTGGACCTTGACCTGCCAGAACGGCTCGGGGACGAACGCCTCGATGGCCGCCTCGCGGTCCACCAGCATCGCCAGGGTCGGCGTTTGCACCCGCCCCAGGGAGAGCAGCGGCGAGTCCCCTCCCCCGTCCCGCGCGCGCAGGGTCATGGCCCGCGTGGCGTTGAGCCCCACCAGCCAGTCCGCCTCGGATCGACAGCGGGCCGCGTCGCGCAGCGGCACCATCTCCGGGCCCGGGCGGAGGTTGTCGAACCCACCGCGGATGGCGCGATCCGTCATCGAGGAGATCCACAGCCGCACCACCGGCGCCTTCGAGCCGGACAGGGTGTAGACGTTGTCGAAGATCAGCTCGCCCTCGCGCCCCGCGTCGCAGGCGTTGACCACCTCGCCGGCGTCACGCAGCAGGCCCCGCACCAGCGAGTACTGGTCCCGCGTCCCCTTGCGCGCCCGCAGCCGGAAGCGGTCCGGCACCATGGGCAGGGTCTCCATCCGCCACGACTTCCACGCCTTGTCGTAGGTGGCCGGCTCGGCCAGCTCCACCAGGTGTCCCAGGCACCAGGTGACGCGCGTGTCCCCGGAGCCGATCACCCCCTGCCCACGCCCGCGGACCCCCAGCACGCGGGCGATGTCCCGCGCCACCGACGGCTTCTCGGCCACGATCAGGCGATACGTCATCAGATCCCCTGCCTCAGCTGCAGGTAACGGTTGAGCACGCGCTGGGTCACCTGCGCCGGTTGCAGGTCCAGGGTGTGCACGCCGCGGCTGCGCAACAACTGCATCACCTTGGAGCGGTCCAGGTCCAGTCCCTGGGCCACGACCTTGGTGTAGACGGCGGGCACATCGTCCGGCACGGCGTCGGCCAGCTCGTCGAGGAACGGGTCCCGCAGGGCCACGAAGAGCACCAGGTGACGCCGCGACATCCCCAGCACGCTGCGGATCAGGTGTTCGTCGGCCTGGCCGTGGACGAAGTCGGTGAGCAGCACGACCAGGGACCGCTTGCGCTGCACCGTGTCCAGGGTCACCAGGGCGCGGCGGAAGCTGGTCTCGGAGAAGTCCGAGTCCAGATCGTGCAGGGAGTGCAGCATGCGCTCCATCTGGCCCCGATCGCCGGCGGGCTTGAGGAAGGTCTGCACCATGTCGTTGAACGCCAGCACCCCGGGGCGGTCGCCGTTGACCAGGCAGACCCGGCCCAGCAGCAGCGCGGCGTTGATGGCGTGGTCGAGCTTGGTGATCCCACCGACCCGCGAACCCATCAGCCGGCCGGTGTCCAGGCAGACGACCACGTCGTGGTTCTGCTCGATGCGGTAGGTGCGGACCATGGGCTTGCAGCGCCGCGCCGTGGCCTTCCAGTCCATGCCGTGGGTGCCGTCGTCGGGGGTGTGCTCCTTGATGTGGTCGAACTCCATGCCGCTGCCGCGGCGCCGCTGCTCCTTGACGCCGAGCTCCGAGTACAGCTTGCGGATCATCAGCGGGCTGACGTCGGTCAGCGCGCGGATGTCGGGGTACACCGACACCGTGGAGTCCACGCCGAGGCGGAACTGCCTCAGCCACAGCCGCAGGGGCGACCAGCAGCGAACCCAGACGTCGGGGAAGTGATACGCGCCCCGATCGCAGGGGCGGACGCAGTAGCTGAAGCGGTGCTCGGCGCCCGCGGGGAGGAGCACCGGATCGCCCAGGTCACCGTCCCCCAGGGCCTGCGGCGGCGTGTCCCGCAGCTGGAGCCGCAGCGCCGAGCGGCTCCGGTTGCGCACGGCCACGGTCACCTCGGCGTCGACCCCGATGTGCAGGCGGTCGTCCACCTCGCGGCGGACCTCCAGGTCCCCGGCCACGGCGAGCAGGCCGCGGGTCCACGCCAGCACCACCAGCGCGACCAGCACCGCGCCGAACCACGCCCACGCCATCACAGGCGCGACCAGGGTCAGCACGGCCGGCAACAGACCGGCGGCGGCCAGGACCGCGGCCCCGGCGGCGGGCACCGTACGCGTCACTCCCGGGGGGCCTCCACGTTGGCGAGCACACCTTGCAGGACCTCGTCCGGCCCCACGCCCTCGAGCTCCACACCCGGGTACAGCTCGATGCGATGACGGAACGTGGGCAGCACGACGCGCTTGACGTCGTCGGGGATGAGGAAGTCGCGGCCGTGGATCGCGGCCTCCGCCTTGGCGCCCATGAGCAGCTGGAGCGCCGCGCGGGGGCTGACCCCCAGCGACACCTTCATGTCGGTGCGCGTGGCGCGCGCCAGGGCCGCCACGTAGCGCAGCACGGGCTCCTCCACGTGGATGGCGCGGATGGCCTGCTTGCACTCGCGGATGCGGGCGATGTCGGCCACCTCCTGCAGGCCGAAGCGGTCCAGCTCGGCCGCGCCCGTGCCCGCGTGGTGCTCGGCGAGGATGCGCACCTCCTCGTCCTCGGACGGGTAGCCGGTGATCAGCTTGAACATGAACCGATCGAGCTGGGCCTGGGGCAGCGGATAGGTCCCCTCCTGCTCCACGGGGTTCTGGGTCGCGACCACGATGAACGGCTCGG
>CAYRNR010000033.1:0-64379 GCA_964425605.1 uncultured Rickettsiales bacterium
TCGCGTGCGTGGACTTCTACCTCAACGAGACGACCCGGCTGGCCGACGTGATCATTCCCCCCGTGGGCCCCCTCGAGAGCGCCCACTACCCCGTCCTCGAGCTCTCCATGGGGGTCCGCAACGTCGCCCGCTACGCGCCAGCCGTGGTCCCGCCCAGGCCTGGCCGCCCCGACGATTTCCAGATCCTCACGGAGGTGCTCCACCGGGTCCTGAAGCGACGCGGCGGGGTGCACAACCTCTCGGCCGCCGCTGTCGCCGGATTTCGACGCTACGCGGACTCCGAAAGGTTGCTGGCGATGCTGCTGAGGCTGGGACCCCAGGACCTCACCCTCGATGAGGTCAAGGCGGCCGTCCACGGCGTGGATCTCGGGCCCCTGCAACGACGCGGCCCCTCGGTCCTGGGAAACCGCGACCACCGCGTGCACCTCTTCCCGGAGCTGTTCGCCGCGGACCTGGAGCGACTCCGTGGGAGCGTCGCCCCGGACGACGATCACCCCCTGCTGCTCGTGAGCCAACGCACCGTGCGCAGCATGAACTCCTGGCTGCACAACACACCCTCCCTGGTCCGAGGCAAGCCGCGCTGCACGCTCAAGGTCCATCCCGACGATGCGGAACGCGCAGGCGTGACAGACGAGCCGCAGGTCCGGCTCGTGTCACGCACCGGCGAGATCGAGGTCCCCCTGGAGATCACCGACACGCTGATGCCGGGCGTCGTGGGCCTGCCGTTCGGGTGGGGCCACCACAGAGAAGGGGCACGCCTGAGCATCGCCGCCGAGCACGCCGCAGCGAGCATCAACGACGTCACCGACGAGCGCCTCTTCGACGCGGTGAGCGGGACCTCGGTCCTCGACGGCGTGCCCGTGCGGCTGGAGCGTATCTGAGCGGCGAGTCCGATCGGCGGCTATCATGCACGGGCTCCCGTGTCCCGCTACCCATCGCCTGGAGACCTGACGCATGACCACACGGATGATCTGGCTGGCCCTGCTCGCGCTATTCCTGCTCGGCCCCGGCTGCACGGACGTCACCGACGACGACGATGACGTTGCGGACGACGACGACACCACGGCGGGAGACGATGACACCACCACGGGAGACGACGACGCCACACCTGGGGACGACGATGATGTCACTGCGGACGATGACGACTCCGGCGCGGGGGACGACGACGACGCGACCCCGGCGATCCGCGTGCCCGGCGAGTGGGAGCCCCACGCCGCGACCTGGTTGCAGTGGCCCGGGCCGTGGGAGCAGAGTATGCGGCCGGCGTTCGCCGACATCATCGACGTGATCCAGGACCACGAGCCGGTCCACCTGCTGACCCCCTCGCAGTCGGACGAGAACCAGGCGCGCCAGTTCCTCACCCAGCGCGGCGTGCCTGACACGAACATCACGTGGCACCAGATCCTCATCGACAACGCCTGGATGCGGGACAACGGCCCCGTCTACGTCACCGACGGCGCCGAGACCTGGATCGCGGACTTCCGCTTCGACGCCTGGGGTGGCAACTTCGGGGGCCACATCCCGTGGCAGTTCGACGACGACGTCCCCGGCCAGGTCGCCGACTACCTGGGTATCCGCAACGAGGACCACACGGGCTACGTGCTGGAGCGGGGCAACCTGGAGTTCAACGGCGCGGGCACGCTGGTGCTGAACTGGGACTGCCAGGACGACCGCAACCCCGGCATGTCCGAGGCCGAGCACGAGGCGATCTTGAGCAGCGCATTCGGCCTGACGCAGGTCGTCTGGGCCTACGGCCACGATCCGTCGGACCTGACCACCGGCCACATCGACGGGAACGCCCGGTTCATCGACACCGACACCATCGCCATCAGCGAATCCAGCTGGGGCCAGGATATCGAGGATCCCCTGGTGGTCGCGTGCGAGGCCGCAGGCCTGGAGGTGGTCCGTATCCCCTGCCCCGGTTCGACGGACTACATGAACTGGCTGGTGGGCAACGGGTTCGTCGCGGCCATGGCCTTTGGCAACGCGAGCGCCGACGCGGACGCGCAGGCGGTGCTGGAGTCCCTCTACCCCGGACGCACCGTGTACATGCTCGACGCGGGCACCCTGTGGGCCGGCGGTGGGGGCATCCACTGCGTCACGAACGACCAGCCTGTGCTTCAGTAGGGGAGTCTCGGACTAGGGTACGAAGGGGACCGTACCGGCACCCATTCCAGTCACACTCGCTCCGGAGCCCGCCGTACCGGCCACGTTCCCCGAACCGATGAACGCGGTGGCGCTGGCATACCCCTCGGCGGTGAACAGGTCACCCGTGTCGAGGCACATGCCTACAGAGGAGCCAGCCAGGTCGGCCGTGGACCACGCGTCGCCGCTGCCCAGGAGCACGGGCGCCGCTTCCAGCGAGACCAGCGACGAGTCGTAGGACTGGCCGAGGCCGGTGAAGACCTGAGGCGGACGGAAGCCCAGCGGACACGAGCCGAGGCCGGAGCCGTCGAAGGCGAAGATGGGCAGTCGGACGTTGCCGAGGGGGCACGAGCCGAGCCCTGTCCCGTCCAGGGTGAATCTCCTCGCCAGGACCGTCCCCAGCGGACACGAGCCGAGGCCCGTACCATCCAGATCCACGGCGAACTCGGCCTCGTCATCACCGTTCCCGAGCACGGGGCGCGTGAAAATCACACCCAGCGGACAGGAGCCGAGGCCACTTCCGGTGTCCACGAGGAAGTAGGACTCGACCATCTCGCCGAAGTCCGGGTCCTTCAGCTCCGGCCAGTGGAACGCCAGGGCCGCGTCTTCGGCCAGCCCGTCCGTCGCCCCGGCCGCGGCCAGCAGGATCTCCAGGGCGTCCGGCGCAAAGAACGCGGTGCGCGGGTGCGTGCCGATGTTGTCCTTCTTGCAGGTGGCCGCCGTGATGGACCAGGCGTGCGCCATCTCCTGCCCGGAGTCGTCGTAGCGATCGACCTTGGGCGCCTTGACCTCGCACCGACCGTCACCGCTGGTGCCGCACTTGACGATCTTCTCGCTGGCCCCGCTGAACACCACGTAGACGTCCACGCCGCCGACCAGCTCCCCGGTCTCGTCGAGCACCGTGATCTCCGCCTTGGGCTCGATCTCGTCGCCGCTGTCTTTGAGGTACGGCATGATCGCGACGTAGTACACGGGCAAGTCGCGGGCCTTGCCCTCGTCGAACTTCTTGTCGGCCTCGCGGATACGCAGCCGGCCCTGTCCGTTGCCGTCCACCCACTCCGAACCGAGATTGTCGGCGCCGAGCTGCAACGCGGAGACGGTCTCGTCCGCGCTGGCGCCCGCGGCGAGGAGCCAGCACGCCGCACCGCTGGAGACTGCCGTCGCCTGGCTGGTGCCGGCGTAGAGCATGTACGCGATCGTGGAGGGGTCGTTCAGGGCGATCGTCTCCGACAGCATGCCGTCTGGGACGCCATTCTCGTCCTCGTCCGCGCCGACGTCGCCACCGGGAGCGACGAGGTCCACCGAGGGATGGCGGTTGGTGTAGTCCACCTCCTCGACCTTGCCGTCGTCGTCCTTCATCCGCGTCGCGCCGATGGCCACGACCGCGGTGTGCGCCGCGGGGTAGGTCAGGTAGTCGGCGCCGTCGTTCCCGGCCGCGGCGAGGACGACGATTCCCGAATCCCAGGCGCTCTGAAGGGCCTCGTCCAGGGCAGGCGACAGCAGATAGCCGGCCTGGAACGACAAGCTCATGTTGATCACGTCCGCGCCGTGGTCGATGGCATGCCAGATGGCGTCCACCAGCGCCACCTCGGTGCCGCTGTTGTTCGCGTCGAGCACCTTGATGGGCATCACCGCCACACCCGGAGCGATCCCCTCGACCGTGTCCTGGCCGGCGATCAGCGTGGCGATGTGGGTGCCGTGCTGGTGGTCGTCGTTGGCGTGTTCGTCGCCGTTGACGAAGTCGTAGGGGGCCACGATCAGGGTGTCGGCCAGGGAGGGCGCCTGGACGTAGTCACCGAGGGCGTCGCTGTGGTCCTCGTAGGCGACGCCCGTGTCGAGCACCGCCACGACGAGGGTGCCGAAGTCGGGCAGCGTCTCGTCGTCGTCCTCGTAGACCGGGTGGCCCACGGATTCGAGGTGCCACTGGTAGTCCCGTGGGCAGGATGGGTGGTCGTCGTCGTCCGCTCCGTAGACCAGGCCGACGGGCATGGCCACGTCCACGCGGGGGTCGCCGCGCAGCTGCCACAGCAGGTCGTCGCGGGTGGTCTGCGAGGGTACGCTCAGCGTCGCGAATCCCGACGCCCCGGCGGGTCTCACCACCGACCCACCGTACTCGGCCGCCACCTGCTCCGCCGCCGCGCCGTCCACGGTCCGGAGCATCACCTGCTCGCTCGAGTAGGACGGTTCGTCGGTCGCGCACGACGAGATCAACGCCGAACTCCGCGACCAGCGAGCGGTTTGAGCCGCCCTCAGCCGGGCGTCTTCGGCCACGGTGAGGGTCGCCGCGCTCTGTGTGTCAGCCGGGTCGTCCAGCGGGTTGGGATTCCAGCCCTCGTGAACCCCGAACTGCCACAGCAACACCGCGGCGGCGAGCAATCCGATGAGGCCGAGATACCGTCGTTGAATCATATCGCCCCCCCGTCGTGGAACACTTCCCGCTCGTATGTACACATTGACACCGATCTGGCAACATCCAAGTGAAAAGACGGACAAGGAAGCAAACGTGGAAGCGTGATGGGGTGGGGAACTGTGCGAAGCGCCGGGTCGATGCCCGGTCAGGCCTCAGGGCGCGAGGTCGTACAGGCTCTGCAGCGGCGTGGTCCGGCCCAGCTCGAGGGTGCCATCCCACAGCACCTCCCACACCACGGTCCCATCGGGGAGCACCTCCTTGAGGCGTCCGCCGGATCCGTAGTTGTGCAAGGTGTTCCCGTCGGGGAGGCGGTGGACCTCCCCCATCTCCCCGGCGTCCGCACCGAGCCCGATGCCGTAGTTCCACACCTCATGCAGGATCTCGTTCGGCTCGTCGAGGGAGTACTCCCGGACCACACACTCCTCGCTGTTGCCCGTGGCGTGGGAGGAGGTGAGCAGCGTCCCGGCCTCGGTGTAGTGGCCTCCGTGTTGCCAGTGGAAGGCCGAGTCGGGTGGATCGAAGGTCCAGGCCCCGGGCATGTGGCCGAAGTGGCGCACCGTCTCACCCGTGGTGTGGTCGAACTCGACGATGGTCTCGTCCGAGTACAGCGAGATCAGGAACGTGTCGTCGATCTCGTTGTAGAACAAGGTATTGGACTGACAGTAGTTCAGCACACCGATCTCGTCGTGGAAATCCTGGCAGGACCATAGGGACTCCTGATCGCTACCGGGCGTGAGCTTCTCCACAGTCTCCATGTATCCCTGGGCAGCGCCCCACACCAGCGAACCGTCGGCCAGCTCGACGAAGGGGTGGTGCAACCCCGGCGTGTCGTAGGTCTCGACCACCGAGCCGTCGATCTTCACCCGTTCGATCTGGGACGCGTCGCCGTTGTCGTACTGGGCCCAGTAGGAGTTGAGATCCACGAGGATATCGGTGCCGTCGTACGACGGCCGCGAGTACAGGGACGTGAACCCCTGCGAGGTCACGGTCGCCCAGACGAGCCGGGCCTGCCGGTCGATGATCACCGTCCAGCCGCGATTCCAGGAGACCGAGCCGAGGATGTACTCCATCGTCGGCTCCCACTGAGCCGGATACGACTCGAGCAACGAGGCGACGTACACACCCTCGGGAGCCTCGTCCGTGTGCGCTACGTACTCCTCGCCGGTCCACGCCGCATCGCCGCCATCGGCCACGGCCCGGAAGCTCACGTCGTGGTCGTAGGGCACCCCCAGCAGCAGCTCCTCCTGGGGCCCCAGTTCCAGCTCGCGGGTCGGCGATACGAGCCACTCGTCGTCCACCATGAACTCCAGGTGCACCGCAGCGGTGGTGAGCTGGTCCCAGCTCACCACGATCAACGAGCCGATCGTGTCGTGGACTTGCCACTGGACGTTCCCAAGGGGATCGCCGGCCATGGCCGAATCGTCGTCGTCGCCCGTGGCGTCGTCGTCGCCGGAGGTGTCGTCGTCGCCGGAGGTGTCGTCGTCACCGGAGGTGTCGTCGTCATCGCTGTCCTGACACGCGATGAACAGGGCGCATAGAACCCACAAGACCCACGAAGGAACCTGACGCATGGGGATCTCTCCTAGCACTACTGAAGGGAGCTTGGCACAACTCCCGTCGGAGTCCCAGGATCGCGACCCGCCCCGCGTGTCCTCAGCGAGTCACGGTCAGCTGAACGACATCGACCAGGCCGGGGTCTCGCGACGGCGCCCGTACCTCCAGCGTGTAATCGCCCGGGGGCAACTTCACGTCGCACGAATCGGCCAGGCCGGGCCACACGGCGTCGCCGCCCGGGCGGGCGACAAAAACCGCCTCGAGCGTCAGGGTCCCCCCGGGCAGCAGGGTCACCCGCCGCCCCTCGGCCAGCGCTAGCTCGCTGAGCACACAGGACGGCGGCGGGTCCACGGACTTGCCATCCTTCAACACACGACTCGGTGACGACGCCGGGGCTCCCTCGAGCAGGAACAGATCTACTCGAAGGGCTCCGTCCGTCGTGTTCCGGTACACCAAGGGGAAGCGAACCTCGCCGCCGCTGCGGACTGAAAGTGGCACGATCTCCGCGGTGAGGTCGTCGGCCGCCGGGAAAGCGCCCACAGCGCTCACGGCGATCCGACAGCGATCCTGTTCGCGAATCGACCCCAGGGTCAGGTCGTGGCCAGCGCAGGGGTCCAGCAACCGCCTCGACAGCACGTCCCACAAGGGATTGGGGCCGCGGTCTTTCAACGTCTCGGCGCCCTCCCCCCGCTCCACGGCTGCCCAGTAGGCCCCCCCGAACGGCTCGACCCCAAGCTCGTAGTCGAGGCCACCCCAGGAGCCGTCACCGCGGAAGGCGTAGAAGGCCCAGTGCCAGTTCCAGCGCGCCACAACGGTCAACAGGTCGTCGAGGTAGGCTGCGGCGCCAGCCACCCGGCGGTCGCACCCGAACTCGGACAGGACGATGTGCCTCGAATCGATGTGGTGCCGGCCGGTCCATGCGGCCACCGAGGCCAGCGCCTCGCGACGCGATCCTTCGGACCAGCCTCCCGGCATCGCTTCGGGGTACTCAAAACGCCCGTTGTTGACCCGATAGGTCACGTACTCCCAGGGGTCGTAGAAGTGAAACGCGTACAGGACGGCCGGATCATCCACGGGGGAGAGGTTCGAGAGGCCGAAGGGCGAGGCGTAGAAGCCGCCGTCGAGGAGGATCGGGGTGGTCGCGTCCCCCTGGCGGATGGCCGCCACCATTTCGCGGTTGAACCGGTTCACGTCCGCCAGCGTGCCCTCGATCTCCGCGGACCAGCGGTGGAATTCGGCCTCGCCGATCGCGTGCTGCCGTTCGGGGTGCGGCTCGTTGAGGGGGTTGTACGCGACGACCGCCGGATGTCCGTGCAGCGCGGTGGCCAGCTGAGTCCAGAACGCCAGCGCCTGGTCACGAGACGTCGGCTCGTTCCACAGCCGGTAGTCGTCCTCGTCTCCGTTGAGCTGTCGCCAACGCGCGCCTGGCAGGGAGAAGCAGGTCAACACGACCCCCACTCCGGCGTCGTGGGCATCGTCCAGGGACCGCCGCAAGGTCTGAAGGTCCTCGGGCACGAGCGTCTCGAACGCGTCCGCGTCGCCGATGAGGAAGTCGCGATGAGCCGAGGGCCAGGCATCGGGTGCGAGGCGGATGAACTCGATCCCCGCTGCGGCCGCCGCCTTCCAGTACTCCGGCTCCACCGACTCGTTCTGGCAGTTCGCGCCCTTGTGCTGCCGCGACCACCAGGACATGTCCGGATCCACCGATGTCGGTGTCTCGGCGGCTGCTCCAACCGCCAGGGTGGACACCAAACCTACCGACGCCAGCAACCAACGAACCGAGGGCATGGATCTCCCCGTGCAGAGCAAGATGCAGACGATACACCCCTACGAGCGGGACCGCTTGCGCACGATGGCGCGGCGCGGCGAGGTCGCCGGTCGTGAAGCACGCGGCTTGCGTTTCGGCCTGGGCGGGATCGCCGGTTGGATCCGAGGGCGCTCCCCGCGCTGCAGCTGTTCGAGGAGGTCCTTGCCGTGGTACCGCGCCTCGGCCGTGGGCTGCTCGAACAGCTCGGTGAGCTCACGCTGCGCGCGATCGTGATCGCCCAGATACGCCGCGCAGTACGCCAGCTTGCTGCGCTGCCACCCCTTGTCGGGGCCGAATGCCTGGATCCGCGTCAGTTCGCCGGCGTCCACGGCGTCCACGATGGCACGCACCGACTCATACCGCCTCAACAGGGGCAGGCCGAAGTCCACCACCAGCTGCGCCGCCTCGGCAAACTGCGACTCGAACGTCGCCTGCTGGAACGTCGTGAACCAGCGATCCCGTCCATCGGCGAGCGATCCGATTCGCCAGTGACCGTCCATCGACCCCCAATCAGACGCCTCGCGATGGGGTGTGACCAGCAGGTGCCAGGAGAGGTTGACGGTGTACCGCTCGGCCCCGAGCCTGTGGTCGAGTTGCAGGTTCACCCCTTGGCGCAGATCCACGAGGTCCCGATGGGCACTGAAACCCTTCCGCCGGAACCCCAGCGGCGCCAGATCGGTGCGGCAGAAAGCCCCGAACCGCTTCAACAGCTTGGAGCGCAGCGTGGATTCACCCATCGGACGAGCCCGTTCCAGGTTCCGCGACCCGGTCGAGGATCGTCACCGTACCGTTCGCGCCGTCGACACGTATGCGCTGTCCCGTCTCGATGACCTTCGTGGCCGGACCGACGTTGACCACCGCAGGGATTCCGAACTCCCTGGCCACGATGCTGCCGTGGCTGAGCAGGCCGCCCTGGTCCATGACGATGGCCGCGGCGTTGAGGAAGTACGGCGTCCAGCCCGGGTCCGTGAACGGCGCCACCAGGATCTCTCCCGGCCGCACCTGCTCCGTGCCAGCCCGGAGGATGACCCGCGCCGGACCTGTCGCTGTGCCGGGGTTCACCCCGAAGCCCTTCAGCGTTCGAAGATCGGGATCGACGGCCTCCTCGACACAGTGGCGGGACGGATCGAACCGCCCCACCACGATCGGAGCCGGCCGCAACGTGAGGTCGCGGTCGTATCGCGCTCGGCGCTCCCGGATGCGCGACAGGGCCTCGCCGCCCCCGGCGAGCGTGGCCAGCTCGTCGATGGCCAGGAAGAACACGTCGTCGACGTGGTCCGCGGCTCCGCCCGCGAGTGCTCGGCGGCCCAGCTCCAGCAGCAACCGGCGCACACCGGCGAGCTGGCGGACCAGCTGATTCTTGACGTTCTCGCGGATCGGCGAGCAGGTACGGGCCTTGTGCAGCAGGTACCCGAACAGCCACCGCTTCAGCGGGTTGCGCAGTCTGGATCGGACCTCCTGTTCGGCGGCTCCCCTCCCCGGGACGAGCCCCTCGAACTGTTCCTGGAAGTCGTGTGTGTCCATGGCGCCCAGGTAGCTCCGGACCTGGCCGAGGATGTCGTCCGGGGCCTCGGACCAGCGCGGGTTCATCAGCTCGAGCTCGCCACGGGCGTGGTGCCCGTGCTCGGCCATGAAGCCCTCCCACCCCTGGAGGAAACGATCGCCGCCTGGCTCGCCGTCGAGACGCTCGCACAGATCGACGAATCCCTCTGCGCCTTCGACCGCCGCCGCCACCGCAGGTTCCTCTCCCGCGACCACCGCGAGCCGCCACAGCGCCAGCCCGGCGTTGGCGTTGGCGTTGTTGCCCAACCCCGCCAGGCACGCCCCGATCAACGGGTTTGCCCCCTCGCCCAGCCACTTCTTGCCGTTGTCGAACAGGACCTGCTCCCACATCACACCGACGCCCGTGGCCTCGTAGATCTCGGCGTCCTCGACCATCGTCGAGACGGCGCCAGCGGCTCGTTCGGCGAGCTGTGCATCGGACAGGGCATTCAGATCCACGCCCAGCAGCGCGCTGGACCGCTCGTGCAGACGCTGAACGATTCTGTCACCCTCCACGGGGCGGTAGGTCAGTAGACGCAGGACGAATCGGGGCATCCGGCGCAACATCCGCGAGACGCTGAAGTCGAGATCCGGGAGGTCTGCGTCGTCGATCTCGATCGCGTCGAGATCTCCAGCCGCCCCCTGCTGGCCGCCAAAGACCTCGGTCAGGCCCCGGCCTCGCATCCCGGGGATGCGACGCATCGCCCCCAGGACGGTGTTGAGGTTCGCGTAGGCCCGCCCCCCGACCCGATCGAAGAACGTATGACCCTCGACGTTCATCCCCAGGTTCGTCATGAACCCGCTGAACAGCGACTGGATCACCGGCTGCAGCACCGACCAGCTCAGCGGCGTCACCACGTCCGGGAGCACCTCGGCGGTGTTGACGTTGCTCCACACGACGCGGTCCTGTGCGGACTGCGCCTCCGCGCTGGGGAAGACCAAGCTCGTCATGGTGTCTCTCCCCTTGGTGCGACGGAGCCCCATCGTTCGAAGTACGTCGTCTATCCCATCCTACACCTCCGGTTGTCGAGACAAGCCACCCCGCGGGGCGATACCCTCGGTTGATGGCCAGCCGTGCGAAGAGAGCAATCCGAAAGGTCGTCTCCACCTCACGACTCACACGGGGACTCGAGCTGGGCCGTCTGGCCGCGCGGATCGGCACCCGCCAGGCGCTGATCCGCGGCGGGGCGAACGCCGACGCCAGTCACCACAAGTCGGCCGAGGCGATGCTCGAGGCCCTGGGCCAGATGAGAGGTCTCGCGCTCAAGCTCGGGCAGATGATCTCCTACGCGGACAACGATCTGCCGGCGCCCTACCGCAAGCTGCTCGCCAGGCTCCAGGCCGACGCGCCCACCATGGACAGCGCGGTCGTTCGCGAGGTGATCGAGCAGGAGCTGGGCCAGTCACCGGACGCGCTGTTCTCCTCGTTCGAGGACGAGCCGCTGGCGGCTGCCAGCATCGGCCAGGTCCACCGGGCCAAGCTCCCGGACGGGCGGGACGTGGTGGTCAAGGTCCAGTTCCCCGGCATCGCCGACGCCATGCGCGCCGACATTCGCAACGGGGCCGTCCTGTTCGCCTTCGGGCAGCTGGCGTTCCCCAACGTGAAACGTTCGGACCTCCGGGCCGAGATGATGCAGGTCATGCTCGAGGAGTGTGACTACCGGATGGAGGCCGCCAACCAGCGCGAGTTCGGGGAGATCTGGAAGGATCACCCCGTCGTCACCGTCCCTCGGGTCCACGACGCGTTCTGCTCCGAACGCGTCATCACCACCGAGTACGTCGCCGGCCGACGCTTTGCCGATTTTGTCTCTCGCGCGCCCCAGTCCGACAAGGACCGCGCGGGCCGCGCGATGCTCGAGTTCATGCTGACCTCGTTCGTCGGACACGGCCTGTTCAACGGAGATCCACACCCCGGCAACTATCTCTTCCGCGACGACGGCACCGTGGCGTTTCTCGATTTCGGTTGTGTGAAACGTGTGGATCAACCGATGCGCGCCGTCTTCTGCGAGTTCGTCGCGTCGACGATCGACGGGGATGCCCAGCGGTTGATGCAGGCCGTCCAGGACCTCGGCTACGCCCCTCCCGGCTCGCCCATGTCCGCCGGCGAGTGGCTGAAGGTCGAGCAGTACGTGCAGCGGCTCTGGCTCGGCGACTAGGAGTGGACCTTCGGGGCCTGGTTCATCCGTGGGTGCTTGGCCCTGCTGCTCAAGAACCCCGAGATGCGCAAGTTCAGCCTGCCCCGCGAGTTCCTGTTCCTCAACCGGCTCTGGTTTGGACTCTACGCCATCCTCACCGACTTGCGCGCGAGCTCGAATTTCCACGAGATCGTGCGGGAGATACTGCCCTCGCCCCGGTGATGGGTGAGATGTGCGGGTTTGGGGGGGAATCGCTGTGGACATGGCATGTCCACAGCGACGACGACGAGTACATACGAGGAGAAGAGAAGGGAAGGGAAGGGAAGGGAAGAGGGTAGACCTGAGCGTTTCTTGCGCTGAGCGCAAGTTCCAGGCCGGTCTGGGCGGTAGAGTTGGGTGGTTCTTGTGCTGAGCGCAACTTCAGGCCCAGTCTGCTGCACAGTGCCACGGTGTTGCGGCGCGAGATAATTGAAGGTGTCGACCCGAGATAAGTCCACTCGAATTCCTGTTCAGATAATCCTCACTATGTGAGGTATTTCCTGCAGTGCCATTCATTTTTCGAGCGGTCCGAGCCCATCTCTGCGCGCCTCGGCCGAGGTGAGGAGTGATTCCGATGTGGATGGGGAGCTACGAGGGAAGAGGGTGGTTCAGGGCGTCAGAGACAGCTCGAGCAGTCCCACGACGCCCCGGGGAAGACGAATGGCGAGCCCGGTTCCTCCACCAGTACCAAGACGCCAGTTGCCAGCTCTCCGGCCGGCTCCAGCAGGTCGGAGATGAGCTGGAGCGCGGTACATGCCGGCGTGTCCCCCTGCCCCCTTGCGGTTGCGGCACCGAAGGAAGCGACGCTCGAAGCCAGCGGGAGTGCGATGCTCAACGCGTCCGCGACCTCGGCCTTGGCTGCCTCCACGCCTTCCACGTCCTCCGGAGTTCCAGGGAGTCCCACGCAGGGGCTGGGGTCGATGACCACTGAGTCCGTGTATCCGCTGCAGTCACCCGCCTCGACGGCCTGCTTGATGGGGATGGCGACGTTGCGGGTGTAGTCGGCGGTTCCCTGCAGGATCACGCCAGCGATGCACTCGTCGAAGTCCTCGGGGGAGGCCAGGAAGGAGACCGCGATCTCCTCGCAGGCGTCCGCCACCAGGTCCACGACGGCGTCGGGGTCGATCTGGAACGGCAGGGGATCGTCTCCCGGGGTATCCGGCGGCGTGTGGGTGGGGCAACCGCTCAGCGCCCCCACCACCATGAACAGCAAACAGCCAGTCATCAGGGTCATCAGCAGCAGGTTTCGATTCAGCATGTACAGGTCCTCCATGTGGGTTGCTGGGCTCGCAGACCGCTATTCCAGCGGCAGTAGAATTCTTCGCAGCTCGTCCTCCTAGTACAGCGGAATGCCAGTCAGGACGGCATCGTAGATAGTCACGTCGATCGCGGCGAGGTGGGGGACGTTGAAGAGCAGCTCCCACCAAATCACATACTCCGAGTCCTGGGTGCTCCAGGGCCGGTCGATTTTCAGGTCTCCCGGATGCGTGCGAGTCCATGGAGACTGGGCTTCGAATGCCATCACGGACATGTACTGCATAGTCCGGCGACAGGTGAGGTACCGCTCGTCCGAATCCGCCTCGATGGCGATAAAATCGCCCACACCACCGCCCTGCCAACTGAGGTGGTTGCGCACGTACCTGGCTGACCCGCTTGAGTCGATGTAAGCGCGGGTATGTGCCTGCGTGGCCGTGGAGGCCCGGTATGCCCCCTCGAATCGGTTGTTCATCACGTCGGTGAGCACGTCGATCTTGTGCCGAATGGAGAAACCGTGCGCGTCTACAGACGCCATGGGGGCAGCTTGGTCGAGCTCCCATCGCAGCATCAACTGGGCGGTCTTCTCGGACCCCGAGTCGTTGTCGAGCGCGACATGAATGTAGCTCAACGCGGGGTCGGCGTTGCCCACGAGTTCCATCGTGTCGAAGGCGGCGTAATCGCCGGCCGCCTCGAGGCCTGACGTCGGGTCGGTGCCGCCTTCGCGCCAGTCGTATGTGACGTCAGCGCCACCCATCGGGACGCGATAGGCGTTGGAGAAGCCGCCGCCCCCACCGAGGCTGAGCGCGTCGACGGTCTCAGCCAAGGTCTGCACGTCGTCGTCGGTGACGCTGAGGTTCCCGCTGAACCCGGTCGCGTCCACGTCCACGCCGGCCGCCAGCGTTCCGGACCAGGTGCCCGAGTCGCACCATCTCAGGGTGTCCGAGGTGGTGTTGTAGTAGGACATGGGCTCTTGGCAGCTGCCGCCGTCGTCCCAGCCCTTGGCCTCGAGGCGCGTGTCGGCCGCGGAATCGTCAGCGAAGTCCCCGATGAACGTGGGCCACGTCTGCCATGCGGCCGAGGCCGTTGAGGGAATCAGCGCGGCGATGAACGCCAGGATGAAGATGAATCTACGCATGTGAGCTCCTACTGCCCGATGCCGAACGGCATCCAGGTGTTGTTGGCCAACGTCAGCGCCTTGTAGAGCTGGCCGTCGCCGTCCTCGCTGCTGTCTCGGACCTCTTGTCCGATGCGCTCCGGCGTGAGGTTTTCGTTGGGGTTGCCGTCGTAGTCGTCAGGCTCGAGGTCCTGCTTGTAGAGAAGCGCCGGCTTGGTGATGCGTCCCATCGATCAGGCCCCCGCCGCGACGGAACCGTTGAAGACGAAGGCGATGTTGTCGCCGTTGTCGGCCGAGTCGAGGCAACGTCCGTAGAGGCCATCTGGCGCGCGGTACGCCGGTTCGTAGGCGCCGCCGACGACGTCCACGTCTCCGTTGCCGCTCAGCTCGAACTCTGCCTCGAGGACCAGGTCCTGGAGGCCGGAATCGGCGTAGACCTGCAGGGTGACAGTGCCGTCCCCGGCGCCGATGCGTCGAGCGCTGATGCGGCCGAGACGACCGCGGGTTGATGCCGCGTCGGTGGCCGAGGCAGCGTCGAAGGTCGCCGCCACACCGGTGAACAAGAGCGAGTCGTGCCAGGTCTGTTCCATGGGTCTCTCCTCAGCCGATCAGGGCGGCTTCCCAGCTCACCTCGAGGGTGCGGAGCTGCAGCTCGGACGTAGCCGCGTCGCAGTCCAGCGTGACCTCGAGCGTGTAGTTGTAGTTGTCGAAGTCCAGCGTCTCCTCGAACGGCGTGTCGTACTCGTCCGTCCAGGTCGAGGAGCTGTCCGTCACGGTGAGGCTCTGCAGGACGGTACGCGTCGGGGTGGCGTCCAGCGCCTCCCGGACGAGTTCGATGGTCATGACGGCGCTGCCGCTGGTGCGCTTGTACCAGGCGCCGATGTTGGTGATCTTCACCGACTTCATGAAGCTGAAGTGACGGTCCAGCTCGTAGGTGAGGAGCGTTGATGAAAGCGCGGCTGCGCGGACGTGCACGGGTATGGTGTACCGGTCGATCAGGCGGGTGGTGCCATTCGGCGCCAGCGGTTCGCCCGCCGAGCCGGGCTGGATGCGCAGCGTGCCGGATCGCGTGAGCAGCTCGTCGATGACGTTGTCCTCGGACATCGAGGCCAGGTCGCCCACGGCGTCGCTGACGGCGATGATGCCGTCCTGAATGGCGTCGAGGTCAGCCGAGGCGACCTGGTCACCAGAGCTGTAGTCGTGGGTTCGTGATTCGTATGCCTTGGCCATGTCTATGCTCCCAGGAGGTCCCGATCACACAAGCTGTAGGGGTCGTCGCACTTGAACGTGCCGAAGCACCCGATGCCGGTCGTGTGCCCCGGCTTCAAGCGATCGATGAGCAGCTGTTCGTCGATGAGGTCCGAGTCCAGGCCGACCGATGCCGCGTCGTCCCGGTCCCACACAACGTAGAAGGTCCACTGCATCTCGAGGCAGTGCTGGTCGACGAGGCTGCCGGGGTCGTCGCAATGGAAGGCCCGGAACTCCGCGATCGTCACGATCAGCCCGGTGAGGGACTTGAGCTGCGCGGCAATGTAGGCGGGCTTCATCGTCGGCTGCCGAGTGAACGCCTCTAGTACGGCCGCCTGGCGATCCGACTCGGAGTCACCCGAGGCAGGGTGGAGATCGTAGATGGTCTCCCAACGGTCCAGAAGAGTGCTGTCGTCCGGGAAACACGCATCCACCGAGAGCGCGACCTGATCGTCCGCCTGGTCGAGGGCCTCAGTCCATGCCTTGGCCTCCTCGAGGTGATACGCGTCCTCGTCCCTGGAGTAGGGACCCCAGACGAACAGTTTCTGGAATAGGTCGAATAGCGCCATCAGGTGGACGCATTCACAGTGATGACGCCGGGCATGATCAGCTCAGCGGTGGACGAGTCGAGCGTTGCCGTCACGTCCCCGGCCGGCACGGCCAGAGTGAAGTTTCCGACACCATCGACGCTGTTGATGGCCGTGTGCAGGTCGGCCCAGATGAGCGATACACCTGTCTCAAGTGTGTCGTAGTAGTTCAGGATGGCGAGTTCGATGGGATCGTCCAGCGTGGCGACGTCGATGCCTTCGTCGGCGACCAGGTCGTTGATAGTGACGGCCTGTATCTTCGCGTCCGGTGTGACGACCTCGTGGTCGAGGGTCGTGACCGGCCGCTCCTCATCGAGCTTGTCCTCCACCGACGTGATCAGGGAAGCGCCGGGCAGGGCCAGGTGGCCGTCCACGCCTTCGGTAACGATCGCCACATCGATCGTCCCGGTACCGCGGCGCTCGGGATGGGTGAAGGCGGCGACGACACCATCGACCGACTCGGCCCACTGTCGCCAGTCCGACTCCGTCCCTCCTGCAGGGGGATTCTGGATACGGTCCAGGAGCCGAGCCAGCAGCGCCGCCGGAGTCTCCTGGTCGGTTCCGCCGGTGAAGTCCACCAGCGCGTACAGGTCTTCATCCACGCCCACGGGCGGGGCAGAGAAGGTGAACAGCTCACCCTGCGCCCAGTTGACCGAGACGCCGGTGTCGACGGACACGGCGTCCACGCCGACGAACCCGAGGCCCGAGATGGTCTCGGCCTCGCTGGTCTTCCCCTGTTGGCCCTCGGCGTCCACGAACGGCGTGTTGATGGGCACGGCCGCAAAGGGGGTGCCGGTCACCCATACCTGGCCGTCGCTGATCGTCGGCACCTTGCGGGTGATGCCGTAGACCAAGGCCCAGCGCACCAGGTGGGCGGTGTTGGCCGTGTTCGGGAACCGTTGGTTGATCGACCAGTCGATGTACTTGGACTGCCCTTCGAGGATGGACGCGAATGCCTCGGCGCGGAGTCGAGCGTCCGATGCTTTCCCGGTGCTGAGGCCGGAGATGTTGGAGCGCAGCTTCGTCAGCAGCTCCTCACACCAGACGGCGAAGGTCTTGGGGGTCAGATCGGTCACGGCCCCACCTCCCTGAAGACCCGGAACACAGCCGTCTCGCTGGGTCCGGTGATCGTGATGTTGAGGACAATGCCGTCGGACTGTGCCTCGGCTTTCGTGACGACCCCGGTGATGGAGCCGTCGTCGAACAGCGGCTGTAGAGCCTCCCTGACCATCGCTGGCGCACGTGCGGCCGAGCGGATGGGGTCCTTGCGTAGCGTGTGGAGCAGCGACCCGAAGTTCGCATCGCCGATACGCGTTCCTCGCCGGGTCTCCAGGCACAGGAACACCGGCGTGCTCAGGTCCTCGTCGACCTCGAAGCGGCCGGCCGTGAGCACGTAGTCGCGTGTCTCGGGATCGAGGCGGAGGTTCCTCATACCTTCACCGTCCGGGACGTCTCACCGATGGTGACGGTGATAGAGCCAGTGACGGTGCCACCGCCGTTGGGTGCCGTGAGGCTGTGCTCGACGTCGCAGCTGTCGCCGGTCCCGGCCACCGAAACGGTGCCGTCATTGAGCACGATGTCGTTGTTGGCCTTGACGTGAATCTTGCCGTCGCTCTTCAGGTGGACGTATTGGCCGAGGTGGTCGTAGAGCGCGACCTCGCCCTCGCTGAGCACCAGGCGGTATTCGGCATGCTCGGTGGCGATGATGATCCCCTGGGCGCCGCTCGAACCCACGGGGATCACCACGGCCTCGGCGTCCACGAGGGGGTACGAGCCGAAGCCGTAGTGCTGCATCACCCGCGCCGGCCGAGACTGTTCGACGTCGTCGCCGGCACTGAACACGGTCAGCGCTGCCTTGAGACGCGTGCCGTCCAGGAAGGTCTCCACCAGCGAGATGCGCCCGCGCCGCGACCCCAGGTGCAGGCGGCTCAGCGTGCGTGCGATGCGCTGTTCGATGATGCGGATGGCCTCCCTATCCATCGAAGTACTCCCCTCGTTGGAGCTTCAGGGAGGTGTAGGTGCCGTCTTTGCGACTCTTCACGAACCGCCGGCCCGTGATGAACATCGTCTCGTTGAGGCCGTTGCACTCGTCCACGACGTCGATGAGCTGGTTGGGGTTGATCGCGCTGCCGTTGGCGTCGCTGTGGGTGGCGACCCGGTAGCGCGCGATGAGCGCGCGGGCCTTGCGGCGGGTCATCTCCTCAGTCGCCCGCTTGGTCGCCTCATCCACGCTCTCGACGTCGGAGTCGATCACGATGATCTCGCGCGTGTACGGATAGTTGTCGTCGCTGTGGGAGCCGGACACCGAGTAGGCGTCGCGATCGTCGTCCCACGACCCCACCACGGTGATTTTCGAGGCGCCTTCCTTGATCGACCGTGTCACCGAGCCGCTGAGGATGTTGTTGGTGTCCGCAGCGGGCTTGGTGAGCTTGCGCTGCAGCTGTCCAATGGATGTGCCGGTGGTCGAGTACTGGCCGGCGTTGAGCGTGCCATCGGGATCGAGCCAGAGCCGCAGGCCGCGTCGCCTCGCTATCCGTTCGATGAACTCCCAACAGCTCTCACCGGGCTCCGCCTTCGCCGAAATGTTGCCCGTGTCGGTGGTCGTGGGCGGCTTGGTCATCCCCACGTGCTGGGCCACCGTGGTCAGCAGCGCCTGCAGAGTGATCTCGGTGAACGTCCAACCCAGGGGGGCCGATTCACCAAGTAGCAGGGCCGTTTGGTCACGGCCGCGGAGCGTCAGCAGGCTCTGGGTGCGCGTGTGGTTGGTGATGACGTCGTCGACGTGGCCCGAGAAGATGGACTCACTACCGAGGAACCCCTCAACCCAGGCCCCCTCGGACACCGTCGCGAGCAGGCCGGCGTCGGCCATGCGGACGGTCACCACCCAGGCTGCCGCCGGCACGCCGAGTTCGGCGTCGGCCTCGTAGCTCAACCAGTTGGTGAACCGCTGTCCATCTACCACGAGGGCGAGCTCGGTCGTCATCGGTTGTAGACCTGCAGCTCGGTCCCCTGTGGGATCGCGTTGGGGTTGGAGATCTCCTCGGGATTGAGGCGCACGATTTCGAGGCCACGGGTGATGTCCTGGTACAGCTCGAAGGCGATGAGGCCTGCGCTGGTCTCGAAGTCCGGTTGGTAGGTGATGATCTGGCGCAGGTTGGCGGCGACCTTCTCGGCCAGGGACTGCAGCCTGTCCCCGGCGTAGACCAGGTCGGTGACGGCTGTTGCAGCGTCCACGCCGTACTCGTCGCGCAGCGCGTTGATGGCGTCGTCGAGGTCGCCACGAATGTCAGCCACTTCTCGCTCGACATCGTTGAACAGCAGGTCTGCATCCGGGTCCTTGAGGATCTGGATGTAGGCCAGCGTGGACGCGTTGGCGGCCTGGGCGTCGGTCTTGGCGGTCATGGCAGCGCACCAACCGACGACGACGCCGTCGAACACGCGGCCTCAGCCTCGGCGGCGGCGCCGGCCACGCCGGCATCGGTGACGACCAGGCCGGAGACCTTGAGGTTGTCCTCGACCAGAGTGACCGTGGCCACTGCGCCGTTGAGGATGTTGGTGGAGTGCGAAGGCCGCCACTGCCGGATCCAGACTCGGTACACCTCGGAAGTCACCGGGTGCGTGAAGGAGACTGCCTCGCCCTTCGCGAACAGCGCATGGAGGGCGTCGTAGGCGGTCCTCCAGAAATCCCCGACGAATCCAACCTGGAGGGTGCCACGATAGGGAGCACGACCCGTCGGTTCCTGCTCCGCACCATCGACGCCGTAGAACCGCTTCTCGACGAGATCCCACTCGTGGCTGTCGCTGATGTCGCTGACCGAGACGTAGAGGTCGTCGAAGAGCGCTTGCACTACGACCTCGAATGCTGGACGGCGAGGTCGTCGAGACTGGCGCCGTCCACGCCATCGACCTCAACGTCGAGGCGGTCGTCGCGCACGACCATGCTCAAGGACATGTTGATGCGGGCTGCGTTGAGCGCTCCCTTGGAATCCTCGATCTCCTCTTGTGAGATGCCTCCGAGCTTCTTGGGCGCCAGCAGATCGGGTACGAGCGTGAGTTGGTTCCACGCGGTACTGCCGGCCCGCTTCGCCCAGCCCTTCAACCCGCTCTCTCCATCGAATCCAGCAACACGGGAGTGGCCGCTATCGGCGCCGGTGAACAGCGACATCCACCGAGCCATCTGTTTCTGGATGACAGCGCCGCCGCCGGTGGGCGCCAGCACGTTGTTGAGAAGCGCGTCTCCAGCTCCCGTGCCAACCTCCCAGCCCGCGTAGCCGGCCATCAGGCTCGTCTGCAGGCCGGCCTGTCGGAGCCCGGGGCGTGCCGGACGGCCACGGCCGCCGCCACCGACACCCGGCGCCCCGGCCGCGCCTGGTACGGCCCCACCACCCAGCGCGCCGGGCCAGTTGGTCACGTACACAGGATCGCCCTTGGCCCCACCAACACCACCGAGACCACCAACGCCACCCTTGCCGCCGGCCCCGGCCGCCGTCCCGCGCATCGCTCTGAACAGCTCGGTACCGAACGTGATCGCCTTGCGGCTCGCGGTCACACCAGCCAGGGCGGTCATCGAGGCCACGATGGCGCGGATGGCCGCAGGATGCTCGTTGAGGACGCGCAGCAGCTTGGTGAAGCCCTTGAGCTGGCCGCCGGTCCCCATCAAGAGGAACTTCTCGAGCTCGGCACGGGTCGCTCGTAGCTGCTGGCGGGGCCCGTCCATGTTCCGCTCGAAGTTGTCGCTGAGCAGGGTGCCGGCCTCGGCCCCCTTCTCCAGGTAGCCGTTGAACTGGTCCAGGTCGCCGCTGACCATCTGGATCCAGTCCCGGGCTTCCTTCTCGTTGAACACGGGCTGGAGCTTGGTGACGTCGCCGCCGGAGGCAGTGGAGATGTCGCGTACGATGTCGGCGAAGTCGCGGAACTTCTTCACGCCGGCCTCGTCCACGCCGTCGAAGATGTCCACGCCCAGCTTCTTCTTGAGCTTGTCCGCGTTTTGCACCAGCGAGGACATGAACGCGATGGTCGAGGTCGCACCCTTGGCGGCGCCACCACGAGCTTGGTACCCCATCTGAAGGGCGGCGGCGGCCTGGATGGCGGCCTGGTCGCCCTCCATGCCCAGCGCCTTCATCCCGGCGACGGCCTCCGGGAGGTACTCGCCCATCATCTTCAGCGAGAAGGACCCCGCGTTGGCGATCATGGCCACGCCGCTGATGGTCTTCTCCATGTCCTCGGGGAGTACACCGGCCGTGGTGTTGAAGAAGTACGCCGTGCGGGCCAGGTCGTTGAGATCTGAGTCGGTCGCTGTGGCCGTCTGGCCGAGCATCTCCAGCATGCTCATGATGGTGGGGAGGTCCATCCCGGCTTCGACCAGCTCCGAGACGCCACCGAGCAGCTCACCGCCGAGCTGGCCCGTATCGAGCCCCGAAATCGCCAGAATCTGCCCCTTGAGAGCCTCCATCTCCCCGTCGGTGATCTGCGCGGTGTTGGCGATGGTGCGCAGCCGGCTGTCGAAGTCCAACATACTGCGGCCGACTGCGCCGCCGCCGATGAGGCCGGCGATGGTGCCCAGTCCGTTGATGCGTTCGGAGAGGAAGGTCACCCCACGGCCCGCGCCGCGCATCGAGGCGTTGACGTGGTTGGCGAAGCCGGAGACGGTGCGGCGAGTGCGCTTCAGGCCGGGGCTGAACCGGTCCTTGAACCCCAGGAGTATCTCGACTCGGCTTCTCTCCGCCACGTGCTACGATCTCTCCATGAGGTTGCTGAACGTCCTGAACGCTGTTTTCTGGGGAGTACTGGCCGTGGCGTTGCTTCGGGCCTGGCTCCCAGGTTGGGCGTTCGGGCTGTCCCTTCTGTTCCTCGCCGGGGTCCTGTGGCACTCGGTCACGGACTCCCCGGCTTCTTCTTCTCCGACCTCATCACCTCCCGTCCGATAGCCAGCCAGGCGGCAATCTGCCCCTCCGTCAGCTCATTCGCTGGAACGCCGAAGAAGGCTTGGAGCCCGTCGGCGTATCGCCACGCGAGGAGCTGTCGGAGGGTGGTACTTCCCCCAGCTCGTCGATCTCTTCCTTGGACAGTGAGCCGAGGGGGGGATTGGCCTGCGCCTGTGAGGCCGCGAACTGGTCCGCCAGCCAGTCAGCCTCCCATGGATTCAGGAACTGCCGGGCTTCCTTGACGTTCGCGCACAGCAGCTCTGAAGGGTTTTCCGGGTCCACCAGGAAGCGGCAGATCATCTGGTAGGAAAGCTCGGTCTGGTAGATGCCAGCGCCCACTTGCGTGGTCACGTCCACCTTGCGCTTTCGGCACACCTCGAGGGCGGCCTCCTGGGAGTCCAGCAGCCCGTCACCCATCACCGGAATGATGCCGACATCCATGTCGGCCCGTTTCAGGTGAACGGTGTGAACGCCCCCCTTGCCCGCAAGCATCTCAGCGAGTCGGCCCATCTACTTGTCTCCTCAGCCGACTCGGCCGCCGCGGAGCATCGTCCAGCTGATGCGCCGGACGGTCTCGCCGCTCTCGTTGTTGACGGTGATGTCGTCGCTGTTCACGCCGCAGTTCTGGAACGCGTACTTGGGGCACCCGAGGCGGCGAGGCAGCAGCGTGACCACGAGGGTCTCAGGCGGAATATCTCCCCAGTCCGGGTACTCCGGCGAGTTGGGGATCTCCACCTCGAGGTCCTGGGCCTTGACCCCCCGGAACAAGCCCGAGGAGTTGTTGTCGAGACCCACGAACGGCGCGGCCTTGAGGTTGTACTTCCGCGACAACGAGATCCGCGACGTGTCCACGGGCTGCCCGTTGACCTGGAAAAAGCACTGATCGGTCAGATCGGTGACGGCCATGTGTATCCTCCTGGCCGGTCGTCGCCGGCCTCAGCTTCCGGCTACGCGGCGTTCGGCTGAGACTTCAGCCGGTCCACCCTCGAGTACATCTTGTGCAGACCGGGTACCACCGGCGCCGGGACGCGGGTGTCCATCTGCGTCTCGTCGAACTCGTTGCGCTCGACCACCACGCCGCCGACGTTTTCCTCGACCTGGTGGAGGTACTCGATGGTGGCGGCGCCACGCAGTAGCGCGACGAGCTCAAGCTGAGCCACCTCGAGCTTCTCGTCCGTGAACTTCGCCCGGGGGAACTTGGCCGCGAACATGGCGTCGATCTGCTTGCGCAGCCACTCCAGGACGCGCAGCGTCTGGATGTCGAGCACGTCGTCCACAGGGGCGCCGGCATCGTTTTCGGTCTGCGTGCTGATCGTGCGGGTGATCCGCATGCGGTTGCCCGCGCCCAGCTGGATCGGGCCGACGCCGTTCCACAGCATCGATTCGACCTCGAGCTTGGTGTAGCGGTCGGCGGCCTCGGGGATGTCCAGCCCCTTCAGCTCGGTGTTGTTCAGGGGCATCGCCAGGTCGGTCTCGGCGGCGAGGGCTCCGGCGTACAAGCCAGCGAGCTCCCACGGCTCGGTCTTGAGCCCCCGGCACACGGTCGGGGCGAAGCGGAAGCTGGTGGAGAGGTTGTCCGCGAGCGTCGTCGCCGCCGCGATGGTGCCGGTGGTGGCGTAGACCGCAAATCCACCACGCATCTCCAGCGGGCCACCCAGCGTATCCAGATGCGTGCTGAGCTTGGCCAGCTCGGTGGCATCCTCGAACCCACCGACAACGATGATGTCGTAGTGCTGCGGCTCGACGACCGCCAGGGCGGTGTCCAGATCGGGGTGGGTGAGGCCGCTCGCCATATCGACCACCACCACAGTGATGCCCGTGACGTTGAACAGCTCGTAGCCCAGGTAGATGTCGTTGCCGCAAGGGCCCTTGTTTTTGGCGGTGACGGTGAGGTCGTCGAGGTTGTCCGCCCAGGTGACGGGCATGTCCCCGTAGGCGGCGGCGCCGGTGGCGACGAGGGCGTCCACGATGTCCGCGGCGGTGTCGTCGACCTCGACCACGACGTCGACGTAGCGATTGCCCACCCAGACGCGACACACACCGGCCTTGGTGGCCGTACCGGTGAACTGGATCTCGCCCGTCGCTGCGACACCCGCGTCAGCGTCATCGAGCGCGATCGCGTCGAGGGTGATGCCCGGGTGCTGGCGGAACTGGGCCTTGATCAGGTTGGCCAGGACCGAGCCCTGCCCGAAGTAGGTCACGCCCTCGACATCCGACCAGATGTCCTTGAGCGCGGCCTCAGCGATGGTTCCCGACGACGTGCGCTGACCGATCGCCAATACCGAAGGGGCGCCCACCTGGATGAGGCCAGCCGCCGAGGCGGCGGTGTTGAGTTCGACGCCACGTTCCGGAGTGCGTCGACCCGAGGGGATACCGCTGTAGATGACCGTCATGCTTCACCTCCGGCCTTGCGGGCCTCGACGCGCTTCTTGCGGGCGGCTGCCTTGGCCTTGAGGACCTTGGCGGTGGGGATCTCCGCGAGCTCGCCGTCGCTGATCATGCGGCGGTAGGTTCGGTTGGGCTCGACGCGGCAGGCCTTGTGGGCGTCCTTTGCGGGGTCGCCACAGGGGATGCGTTCCCGCTTGCGGCCGAGCCGGGGCACCACCAGGCCCGGCTTGGCCAGGACGAAGATGGAGTTGGTCTTGGGGTTCGGCATCAGGTGTCTTCCTCCAGCTCGGTCACGCCCTCGAGGATGGGCTCCTCTTCGTCGGGCAAGTAGATTCCGTAGTTGACGTCCTCGATCTCGGACAGGCCTGTCTCGTCCAGGACGGACCGGGTCTCGAACGCAGTGCGCCAGCGGTACTCGTACACGCTGACGGGGATCTCCTCGGTCAGGGCTTCGAGCACCAGGTCGAAGCCGTTGGGCTTCAGGTTCCGGCCGCCGGTTGGCGCCCAGCCCAGCAGCCGCGTCCGCACGCGGTCGACGAGCTCGGCCGCGCCGATGTCGTTGCCCTTGCCCACCAGGCGTGCTTCCTCGCCGTACAGCGAGGACACCGCCACATAGATGGAAAAGCCCAGGTCCACCTTGAGGAGGGTTCCTTCGACGCTGACGCCGATGACCTCTTCGTTGCTGCTACGAGGGAATAGCCACAGCGCCGGGAAACCCGGCACGACCTCCCCCTCGACCAACTTGGCGAGCTCGCCTCCGAGGACCTTCACTGCCACGCATGGGCCCGAGTTGGTCCGGTGGAGCGTGGCGTACAGGCGATCGACCACATCGTCGAGCACGCTCAAGATGGTGGCGTCGCTCATGACGACTCCCCCAGATGCTCGACGGCCTTGCGCTCGGCGAAGGTGACGTCATCGGGTTGGAACAGCAGGTACCGACGGGCGGGGATGTCCACGCTCTTGTACAGCGCGAACAGCGGCTTGATGTCCTTTTTGCCCACCCGCTTGGCGATGACGCCTGCGTAGTCACCGGATGCATTCTTGGTGATCAAGAAGGTGTTCTTGTAGCGCCTGGCGGAGGCCCTCACACCAGGCAGGGGGACGGTCAGGTACTTCGCCTTGACGGGCTTGACCGTGCCGCCCAGCTGGTGCAGCCGAGCTCCGCGGTGCGACGTGCCGATCTTGAGCAGTCGCCCGCCGCGCACGGCGAAGGTGATGCTACCGGCGAGGCGACCTCGCTGGTACAGCACTCGGCCGCCCCGGTTGGTCTTCTCCCACTTCTCCGGCCGGCCTCCCTCACGGAAGTTCAGCGGAATCGAGGTCCTGACCATGTGGTGGCCCACGGCCTGGAGCACGGGGTCGAGGTTGCGACCCCGCTTCTCCAGGTCGGCCAGCCGCTCCTGGAGCTGCCGGTCATCCACGTGGGCGATGACGGTCATCGGCTAGAACCCGTCCATCGTGTCGTCGGTGAACCTGCGCTCCGGAGCGTCCCGGCGAGGCAGGCGGCCAGCGACCATGGACGGGTCGTCCCCGTCGCTGCCCACGGCGCCGGTCTTGGCGATCTCCTTGAGATCCTCCAGAGCCTTCTCGTAGCCCTCCTGGACTCGCTTCGGGATCACGCTTCGACGCCGACACAGGTAGTGCCAGGCGACGACCACGGTGAGGGTCATCACCCGGGCGGGAACCGAGGAGAGGGGCACGGAGAGGCCGCCGTGCGATAGCACGGTGTTGACCTCTCCCTCCGCGTCCGAGATCGCGGCGGCGATACGAGTGATGCCGGCTGCCGTGATGGAGCCGTCGCCCTCGTCGTCGACCAACGCGATGACGTCGGACGCGGTGTGCCGCGCCTCGATGTCCGCCTGGGTGATGTAGTCCCCCATCGGGTGTCACCTCAGTCCGCGCTACGCGGTGCCGTCGCTGCCCCAGATGGAGCGGTAGTCGCCCACGCCGACGGCGTAGGAGCCGCGGACGCCGTACTGGTACTCGTCGCGGTTCCAGACGTTGTCGCTGTCCTCGTTGAACCGAGCGGCGAACTTCAACGCCTCCTGGATCTGATGCACGAAGGGCGGCATCTCCTTGACGGCGAGGAACCAGTAGGCGGGGTTGGAGTGGAGCATGGGCACCACGACGACCTCGGCCTGGCCCTTGCGGACGTTGGTCTCACCGGAGGAGCCGGTGTTCGCGACGACGATGGCGCGCGCGGCGTCCTCGAGGTCGGGGGGAACGATCAACGCCAGGCTCTCCATGCCTCCCCAGCGATAGCCGTTCTTCTCGTCCTCGAACGAGTACAGGGCGGCTCGGGCCGCCGCGAAAGAGGTGCCCGCGAGAGCGGCGGTGCCCTTGTTGTTGATGGTTACCGAGGGACGGCCCACGGTGTGGTTGGTGGCGCACAGGGCCTTGCCGTCGTGGGCCTTGGTGCCGCTGAACGCGTTGTTGAGCAGGCCGCCCATGAGGTACAGGGGGTGCGTCCGGGCGCGGCGGGCCAGGTTGTCGATCTGGGGTCCGTACAGCGCCGCACGGCCGAGTCGCATGTGCTTGCCCGGAATGGCCAGCGCGACGTCGTAGTCGATGTTGGTGATGGTCTGCTTGCCCAGCTTGAAGCCGACGACCTTTCGATCGCCCTTGCGCTCCACCGGCATCGCCATCGCTTCGGGGATCGGGTAGTCGACCACGTCCCCCTTGTCGTTGATCACGACCATCAACTGGAAACCGGGGTGGCTTCCGGAGAGGTCGAACTGCTTGTTGAACCGCGTGTTGATGGCTCGCCCGTAGGTGGCGAACGATGCGGCACCAGCGACCTTTGCGCCCATGATTTCTTCCTCCGCTTGCGGGCCCGAAGTACCCGCGTGTTGCTCTCTACTTCAGCTCTCGTCGGCGCCTATCAGCCGCCGTAGATGGCCAGGACCTTGTACTTGACCGTGTTGGTGACGGTGACCTTGACGTTGGTGGCGTCGTGGGTGCCCTCGTCGATGTCGAAGCTCGTCCCGGTGGCGTAGTCCGTGGGGACGACGATGACCTGGGTGGGAGTCCCGGCCAGGCCGTGGGCGATGCTCTGCTCGCTGCCGTCTCCGGTCTGCTCGGTGGAGGCGAAGAAGCTGTTCTTCACCACCACGGGGTTGGCCGCCGCGGGCGTGGGGGCTGCGAGTCCCGCCTTCTCGTCGGCGGTGGGGACCTTGGCGTCGGCGGCGGCCAGGGCGGCCTGCAGGCCACCGGCCGGGAAGTGGGTCAGCGCGCCCTCGACGTCGATCTCGGTGGCGTCGTGCTTGCTGGTCCCGCCGTCCAGGTGGGCGTCGGCCAGGCCCTCGATGACGTCCATGTCCGGGTGGATGGCCACCCAGACTCCCTCGGAGTTGACCTCGACGATCACGCCGACGAAGAGCTCGTTGTTGACCTCGGCCGCGAGGCCCACGGTCATGTTGTCGTACATGTAGACGCGCTTGCCGATGTCAGCCACGGTCAGCGTGGACACCGTCTCGAGGAGGAAGTCCCCCGCCACGTACCGCTCGATGGACAGGTCGCCGTCCGAGCCGGCGGAGTTGTCCACGTGCTCGTTGCTGATGCCCGCGAACTTGAAGCCCAGGCCGTCCACACCGTTCACGATGTAACCGTCGCCGTCCCAGGCCAGGAGCTGGGCCGTGTACAGCGTCTCGCCGTCGCCGACCGGACCGCCCCGCTCGATACCATCCCGCCTGCTGATCACCTGATCTTCGGTGGTCACCGTCATTGCTCTGTCTCCTCAGCTGGGCGGGTCTGGCCCGCTCCGTGGTTCCGCTTCCGCGTGTGGTTCGACGGCTCGGCTACTCGCCGGCCGCGCTGTACTTCTCGAAGTCCTCGTCGCTGAGGCCGAACTCGGCGTTGACGGACTTCTGCTCGTCGTCCAGCTCGACCGGCTCGCCGTCGTCACCCGTCGCGGCCTCCTTGCGCTCGGCCGGGGGCTTGGCCGCGGGGCCGGGCACGCTCGCCGGCATGCTGGCCAGGAACTGCTCGGTCTGCTCGGGGTTGGCCTTGGCCATGGCCAGGGTGCTCTTGTGGAGCTCGGACTCCTTGTCCTTGGGCACCTTGCCGGCGGCGACGGCGCTGGCCACGATGGACTGGGCGCGCGTCTCCTTGCGGGTGGCCACGGCCTCCTTGATGGCGGTGACGTCCGCGTCCTCGCCCAGGCCGTACTCGGCGCAGATCACCTCGCGGAGTTCCGCGTCCACGGGGACGCTGGCCTCGGCGGTGATGTTGAGGCCCGGCTTCTCCGCCCTCATTGCCGCCTCGACAGCTGCGGCCTTGGTGGAATCACCCTTGAGCTCGGCGATGATGTCCTCGATCTTCATGCTGCTACTCCCTCCAGCCAGCTCAGCAAGAGCGGTGGATGCCCCCCCGAAGAAGGGCACGTTGGTACAGGCGAGATGGGTCATGAATGGACCCATCGGTTTCTTGGTCTTGGGATGGTTGACGTTGGGCTTGAACCCGATGGACACGTAGCCGTACTCGTCAGCCTTGTAGGAGTTGGTGCCCCGCTCGTTCCAGTCCATCTCGCAGGCGTATAGCCCGTCGTCGCGGAACTCGTAGCGCCCCACCGTGCCAAGCCTCGGCGCGGACAGGAACGGGATGCCAGTGCGGTGCCGCTCGTCGATGGGGGGCCGAAAGGACATCTCCTTGCGGTTGCGCTCCACGGTGGCGGCGAACTCGGCGTCGATGGTGAACGGCCCGGCGGGGTGGCCCTCGAAACGGCCGGCCGGTGCGACACGCAGTTCGGTTGGGGGCTCCTCACTGCGGGGGATGGAGACCACCTCGCACATGACGATGTCGTCGCTACCGCCGAGCGTCGCCAGAATCGTCTCGAGTTCCTCTCGCTTCATCACACGCCTCCAGCAATCGCCCGGAGGAGCTGCTCCACCAGGTCGAGATCAGGTGCCGAGGTCACGCCCAGGGTGCGCAGCACCTCGTCGGCATCGTCGGGGTACAACGCATGCGCCAGGGTCGAGGGCGACGCGGCCGAGGCCCCGGCCACCAGGTCGTCCAAGCGGCGCCCCATGGCGCCGAAGACGTGTTCCAGTGCCTGCTTGTGGGCCTCGTCCCGGTCCATACTGGGATTGAGGTCCAAGGCCGCCTGGAGGCGCTCGGCCTCGAGCACCGTGGGCATGGCCCGCAGCCCGCCCTTGCGGATGGTGGCCATGACACCGCTCACGCCCGACTCGGTCAGTCGCACCAGGCCGCGCCGGAGCTGGTCCGGGGACACGGCCTCGGACGTCAGCAGCGGGCCGTCGAGGCTCTTGAACAGCCTCGCCGCCTCGTCGGGGCTGCCCAGGCCGGGGATGGACCCGAACGCCCGAGCCTTGTCCTCGGAGGGGAACTGCCGCAGCACGCGGCCCATGCCCGCCGCAGGCGCGCTGGGCCAGTCCGGCATCAGGGCGATGTCCTCGCCGCTGGCCACCTGCAAGCCCATGGACTTGACCATGGCCTCGGACAGCTCGATCGGCGTGGAGCGACATCCGTGGTGGTTGGGCGGCGTGGCGTAGTTCCAGATCGGGTCGTCCTTCCGGAAGACCTTGCCGTCCATGTCCCTGCAGAATGCCGACGTGTCGTCGTCGAGGACCGCGTCGTACAGCCAGTACGGCGCCCGCTCCATGCCCTCGGGGGACATCTCCTCGGCGTACCGTGCGGCCATCTGCGACTGGCGGATGGCGTTCCCGTAGACAAGCTCGGCCCGGTGCTCGGACATCGGCGTGATGCCGTGGGCCTCGAAGATCTCGTCCACCTGGTCGAGCCACTCGGCGAACCCGGTGCCGTCGTACTCCGCCCGGAACAGCGAGTCCTGGACCTTCTCAACGGCGCGCAGACTCTCGACGCCGGCCAGCGTGAACGCCTTGCCACGGTGCTCGGCCTCGAGCGCGTAGTACGCCTTGGGCGTCATCCCCTGTCGCAGGGCCATCGCCTGCAGCTCGCCGAGGTTCGGCAGGTTGGGGACGTCGTCCATCGCCACCTCGGCGGCGATGTCCTCCCCGCGACGGCGGGACGCCTCGTACGTCCGCAAGTACGCCGCCAGCATCCCCCTGAAAAGGGTGTCCTCCAGCTCCGCCCGATTGGAGCTGAGGACCGGCTTCAACAGGTCTCGGGCCCGCTCGTGATCCTTCGCCTCTCCCACCGCCTGCTTGATGGCGTCTCGGATGGTGCCCCAGGCCGAGTCGGTGCGCTCCAAGAGAGCCGCGAGCAGCGGGGCCTCGTCCGGCTCAGGCGCCGCAGGTAGCCCGCGCCGCCCCGCCGTCACACCGCCTCCGCCGAGCTCGGCCTTGACCTCTGGGTCCCCGGCTGGTGGCGGAAGCTGCAGGGGCTGGCTCGCCCGCACCAGGACATCGTCGTCGTCGTGAGGTTCGGGCAGCTGGTAGCGCTCCTGGATGTACTGCCGCGTCAGCGGGTAGCCCATCTCCTGGAGGTCCTTGTCCCGGCTGACCAGCGCGGCCAGGTCCTCCTCCTCCTCGACGTTGATCACGAACCGAGGGGGCGGGACCTCCGCGCCGAAGTTCCACATACACCACGGCGCCAGCAGCTGGTCGGTGATGGTCCCTTGCAGGGAGGTCGCATCCTCCTCCTTGATCTCCTGCTTGACCGCCCAGTGGACCTCGCCCAGCGACCGCGCACCCTTGTCACCCGACCTCGACGTCAGATTCTGGCCCAGCAGCAGCAGCGCGTAGGACTCGGCGCCCCAGTCCATCAGGTCCTTGTGGTTGCCGCCGCCCTGTTTCTCCAGGGTCTTGATGACCTCGATGGTCGCGTCATCGGGGATGACCGCGTACGTGTCGCGGCCCATGCTCTTGACGGCCGCCTCGATGACGTTGATCACCTTCGGGTTGGTACCCGGGCGGTACTTGGCCACCCGCATCGGGATCCCGAGAATCTCCAGCAGCTGCACCCAGCTCTTCAGCCCGAAGTTTCGGAACAGGTAGATCCACGCCAGGGGCCGGAACAGCCCGCCCCGGTTGATGTCGCCGGAGAGCGGATTGTGGGTGTGGACGATGAACTTCCCCGGCTGGAGGGGAGCGCCGTCGAGGGGAGCGGTCTCGGTGAGCAGGCGCAGCTCGCTGTGCGTCTCCTCGTCCACCGTGAACCACTTCTGGTGCCGCCAGGCGAAGCCGATCGGCATGACGCCGTTGGCGGACGTGTGCCAGTCCACCTCGACCGCGGCGTAGCCCTTGCCCACACCGTCCAGCAGCCACTCGAGGGCCTTGCGGAACTTCCCGTCGAGCCCCTTGAGCATGGCCTCGGCTTCCTCGGCGGCCTGCACCGAGCGGGCGTTGCTCTCGTCGCCGGGGCTGCAGCTGAACGGCGCGTTGGCCACGGGTCGTATGCGGTCGAGGTACCGGCCGAGGAGCTCGGTGTCCTTCTCGACCATGTCCTCGAACAGCTCCATCTGTTCGTAGGCGTCACCGCCAGCAGCGGCGTCGAGGATGGCGATCAGTCGTGCCGGATTGAGCCCCTTGCTGGGGTGCATCGAGTCGATGGTGCGGCTGCCGTACCGGCTGGGATCGCCCTGGCGGTTCCTGCCGGGGCGAAGCGGAATGCGCCGCAGACTGGCCCAAACGTCGGCCCAGACGCCCATCAGTAGGCCCCCGCCCCAAAGGACATCTCACGGCCCCCACCTCGGTAGGCGAACCGCTGCGTCCCTGTCCTTGCGTGATTTAGGTAGGCGGTGGCCGTTAAGTCGGGTACGTCCTTCCGCCCCTTGGGCTGTCGAACGAACTGGCGCACAGACGGTTTCATCTCCGGCGTGCTCTTGAACCGGATTTTCCCCCGGCGAACCGGGTGGCTGATGGACATGATGCGGGTGTCTTTGTCGCCGTCCGGCACGGGGAAGCCGGTGCCGAAGATGCCGTGTACGCCCTCCTCCTTGGCGATCTTCTCCAGCAGCGGCTGCATCAGCTCCTGGAAGCCCACGTCCTCGAAGCGAGCGGCCTCGCCGATGAGGTCGAACTCGATCATCAGCCGGATGATCTCCTTGCAGGTCTCCTCCGGCCGGCGAATGGTCTCGTCGGCGTGGTGGATGAACAGGACGCCGTTGAGTTCGTCCCACTGCTCGACGAGCAGGGCTGGGCTGTCGGACTTGCTGTTTCGGCCCAGCGCCGGGTCGCACCAGACCGTGGGCTTGGTCAGCGTCCGCCCCTCGAGGTCCGGGTCGTCGAAGTAGGTGTAGTCCTTGAGGCTGGTGGGGAAGGGCTTGCCTGTCTCGTCCGGCGCCTCCGACAGGTACTCCTTGCCGAACTCGGCCTCGCCCATGTCCTCGCGCATCTCGTACAGCTCTGCGAGCGTCCAGCGCGCTTCCCACAGGGCGGTCTCATTGCCCGTGTCGGGGTCGGTGTTGATGGCGCTGAACTTCTTCTTGGCGAACCGCTTGAACTTCCCCTTGTCGAGCAGCTCAGTGAGCAGCGTGTACGTGGCAAGGACGGTTCCCACCAGGAACAGCCGCCCTGGGCTGGGATCGGTGAGAGGCGCGAGTCCGCCCATCACCGCACCCTTGAACCACGAAATGACCTTGTCGGTCGTGTCGTTGTTCGCGGCTTGCTCGTCGTCCTCGATATCGTCGCACTTAATTCGGTCCGGCCGGTGCGGTCCGTGCCGTCGTCCACGGATCTTCTTCTGCCCTCGACCAAACGCGGCCACCTGGCTGGTGCCGCGACGCGCGAGCGCTGGGCCGAACTCGTCGCGCAGGACGCGCTGGACGTGCTCGACGACCTGATTGAGGTCGCAATCGAAAAGGGCAGCGAGCGCGACGCGGTCGTCGTAGGTCAGCGCCTCGGCGATCTCCTCGTCGGCGAACACTGGCACCGTCACCTGCTCGCCCGAGGTGATGAACTGCGCGTCGTTCCAGGTGTTGCCGCGGTCGGTCAGGTCGCCGAAGTCCCGGCGGAAGTGATCGTTGTCCTCGAGCTCATCCTTGATGCCGCCGACGAACTCCGCGGCCGAGTCCTTGGTCGTCGAGATGATCTGCAGGTACCAGAACTTGCGGAACGCCAGCTCCCAGAGGCTGTGCGCGAACGTGATCACCGTGGACTTGGCGTGACCACGCGGAGCGGCGACGGCCGCGAACCGCTCGTTGTCGCAGATATCGATCAGCTCGAGGTGGAAGTCCGGGGACTCCTGCGTGAAGTAGTGCCCCAGGTACGTCCTGAACCACCACCCGATATCCACCCAGCCGCGAACCCAGCGCACCGCTTGCTTGGCCGGCGAGTCGTCCTCGAACGGAGACGCGCCGAGCCACGCCTGGCGCTCCAGCTTGTCGAGCCGCTTCCACGCCTGGCGCTCGGTGGTCACTCAGCCACCTCGAGCTTCTTGAACACGAAGCCGGCCATCTCTCGGAGGTGCTCCTTGAACGAGTACAGCACCGAGGGCGCGAACTCCTCGAGGTACGCCACGATGGCCTCGATGGTCTCGACCACGATCTCGCGCTTGTCCCGGTCCGAGATGTCCTCACTGTCCTTGCGGTAGAAGCGCTCGGGGAACATCCGCTCCAGCGAGGCCAGGGCGTGAATCTTCTGGGGGTCGCCGTCCTTGTCCTTCAGGGCGGACCGAACCGCGTTGAGCTTCAGCTCGAAGATGGCCGAGCGGTACTCCGTGGAGCTGGCGTTGTGCGCCTTGCGCTCATCCATCCAGTCCTGCTTGCGGCCCTTGCGCTGTAGCGCGGTGACCGTGATGCCGCTCTTCTCGGCGGCCTCCGCGTACGTACATCCCTCGAGCACCACCAGGTCGTGGGCCTGCTGGTACTGCTCCAGGGAGTACTTGCGGCGGCTCATTCCGGTCGCCGTCCAACACCCGGAACGGTGGTCGTACCCTCGTACACGTCGATGCCGTCCGGGGTGATGCGGTAGAAGGTGAACCGGGCTTTTGCGACCTGGCGCCGCTGGCTCTCGATGAGCCCCTTGCGCTCGAGGTATCCGAGGTGCCGGCCGAGGGCGCCGCCCGACAGATCGGTCACCAGCTCGATGGGCTTGCGGATGACTCGTTCGGCCAGCCAGTCAGCCTGCTCGTACAGAAGCTGGAGGATGACGACCCGGACGAGCTGAGCCTCCTCGGACAGCGTGTCCACGGTCTTGGGCTCGTCTTGGGAGGAGCTACGGCGGACTCGTGTCATCGGCCCATCTCCATCATCTTGAGGATCGTGTTGACGTTGGCGTCGATGCCGCCGACCTTGACGTTGATGTCGTCGACCTGGTCTTCAATTCGATCCAGGCGCTTCTCCATGGCGTCTTGGCGCTCGTCGAGCCTCGCAACCTGGAGCTCGACGCTCTTCGCCGCGTTCCAGTCCTCGTACCTCTCGACCTCGGCCGGAGCCTTGGAGGACTCGACCTTCGTGGTCGTGGTCAGGGTCTTGGTCTTGCTGCGGAACAGGGAGGGGATGACACGTGGAGCAACGGCGACGGCGAGCGCCAGGGAAAGCGCGGTGATGGCGATCTCCTGCAAGTACGGCATCAGGAGCGGTTCCCCCCGGAACAATGGGCAGTGAAGGTAGGCCGGTGGGCGGGTCGCGGGCCCCGCCGGTACCGAACGATGCGTGTCAACAAGAAAGGAGTTCCCATGCCAGCTTCCACCGGCGCCGAAGCGCCTACTGCATCAGCGGGGCGGGATAGGAGTCCAGGTCCCGCGCGAACCTGGACTCCCCGCCCAGAAACTGCACGAGACCGAAGAGGATTGGGTTGCTTCCGCGGTTCGTGCTGTCAGGACTCAGCCAACCACGGATTCGTGGGGGATGCCTTCGCTGTAGACACACTATTTCGCTGTAGACACAGAATCGACAGCGAAACCGCCAGGACGGCGGGGATCAGAAGGGGAAGGAGAGGGCGATCCCGACGATGAGACAGAGTGCGGAGATCGCCGCGACGACGACCTTGGCCACGTGACAGGTGGTCACGATGCGGTACGAGGGCGCTTCGGTCTCGAGCTGGGCACCCGCATACTCCTGCAGCTCCATCACGTTCACCAGCCGCCACGCGACGTAGTAGTTGGCGGTCCGCTGTCCCGCGTCCAAGAGCAACGCCGCAATTGCGGTGGCCATGCCGGCGACAACGAGCGCACGCGACTCGTCCGACAGAGGAAAGCTCAGCTCGGGCTTGAGGACCAACAGGCCCCAGCTCGTCGCCAGCGCACCGAGCGCAAGGGTCCGGACCGTCTTGCTCAGCTCGGCCGAGGCGTCACCGTGCATCTCGTTGGCATCGGCGAACGAGTGCCCTACCCCCTCGGGGGCTTCATGGACCAGCTGTTTCATCCTGCGCGTCCTTGGGCGCTACTGCTGCGCCTTGGGTGGCTTGACTGAAGACAGCCGCTTCTCGACCTTCTTCTTGCCCTTGCTGAGGCCAGTCGGCAGCTCCCCGAGGATGCTGTCGTCGCGCCGAGGCGACTCTCGACGGTCCTCATGGATGATCTCACGGTCACGGCTGTCGCCCCTGTCGCGGCGCTGTTGCTTCTTGTCGGTCATGGTAGCTGAGTCCCCCAGTTCGTACGAGTGGTTTTGGGTTCAGTCGGCCCTCTCGCCAAATACGAAAACGTTGCGTTTTTCGTTAGCCTTGCCTAATCAAAAACGAAACGTTTTCGCATTTGACCGTCAGGGCTTCTCCGCCTCGGCGGCCTCCTTCTCGCGACGCGCGCGAACTTCCTTCTTGTACTCCTCCAGTTCCCTGTCGACCTCCTCCTGGTACTCGATGGGCACGTCGTCGGGCCGCTTCTCGTTGGCCCGCAAGATCAGGTCGATGAGCCGCTCGATGGCCCAGACGGAGGACTCGTCCTTTCGAGCGAGGAAGTCCAAGGAGGCTGAGGCAATCACCAAGATGTGTGCGTCGTCGTCGAGGGAGTAGTCATCGAGCTTGAGCTTGGCGTCGAGGTCCAGCAGCTTGGTGACGATCTCGTGGCCGTCCTTCAGCGCCTTCAACTTCTTCTTCTTCCACACTTCGCCATACGGCGCTCCGATCGTCCCGGCGAAGTCGCGGTCCTTGTCGCTGCCGGACATCTTGAGCTTCTGCCAACGGGCCAGCATCGCCGGCCAGGGCTTGTGGCGAGAGCCTGTGAGCACCCAGGTGACGTCCTCGCCACGCTCGGCAAGAGCCACCAGCATGGAGTGCGAGGCGGTGCGTTGTCCGCGCTCAACTTGCGAGAGAAACGAACCTGAGACGCCAAGGAGGCCAGCAAACTCCTTACCGTTCATTCCTCTTTGTTCGCGGATAGTTCGAATCCGCTGCCCCTCATTCTCATCGTGCGAATCCATGCGCTACACCTTGACCGACTATGAAGCATCTGTCATTGTCATTGGACAACGCCATGCAAATCGCAATGCCTCCTCGAGAACTTCGCGCAAATCTCGTCCTCAGAGGCGTCACGATTGCTGGCGTGGCCAGAGACCTCGGCGTCAGCCGACAGCTCGTAAGTGAGGTCGTGCACCAGAGGCACGTTAATCACCGAGTTCGCCGGGCAGTCGCTAAAGCCGCTGGCCTTACCTATCGGCAGGTGTGGGGGGAGTCCGATCCCAACCGCACCACCGCAGAAGCAACCCGCCCAGAGACTAGCACGAACGAGGAGAAACTCCGAAATGCCAAGTGATCGGTGTGTGCCTACGATCCCAGCACGCCTTGTGGACCATCCAGACTTCCCGTTGTTCTACGACACACCTGTCGAGACCACGATCATCCGCACGGATTTGAAACTGTGGGAACTCGATTCGAGCGGTCTGGTGCTCGCCAATTGGTGCTGGCCTCCACGAGATGACAGGGACATTTACGACCGCATCGTCGAAGCTCAGAAGACGGACCAGCCACACGCGATCGAGATCGTCGATCGAATACCAATCAACAGCCCATTGCATCTGATCAGTCGCATCAATGCGCACACGAGGCGGATCTATGTGTAGCCACAAGATCCAGGTCGAGGGCGTGTACCCGGCGGGTATGACGTCCCTCCTCCGCGACCTGCTGGTGGCGACCACGGGTCAGCAGCTGACCGTCGAGGCCGACCGCATCGGCCGGCTCGTGTACTCCGGCGATGGCGCGCTGTACGCAACGGAGCTGTCCCACGTCGGACGGGAGAACTCCCAGCTCCACTTCACGGTGACCATCCACTACGGCTGCGACCACGTGGTGGCCGTGGACAGGTGGGTCCACATCATGCGGCTGCTCTGCGACGACCTGGTCGTAAACGGCCGCGTACCGCGGTCTACCTGCAGGTGCCCGAAGGCTTCGGGCAAAGGGGAGTGCCATGCCTGATTTGAACTCCTCCATCCAGGACGCGTTCCGCATCCTCGAGATGCTGTGCGGCGAGACTCACCAGGAGTGGTCCGCGCAGCAGATCGCGTCGAGCCTGAGCCTCTCGCTGGCGAAGGTCCGTGTCGCGCTCCACACCATGCACGACCTGGACGTGGTCCAGGGCATCCGAAATCCCACGAACAACCGGATCGAAAGATGGATGGTCGGCCCGCGCATTCCGGCGCTGGCTTTCCGATACCAGCGTGCGCAGACCCGCCGCCTCGACGAGATCCGGGAGATGTTGCTGTCGATGAACAACGGAGAGGTGACTCAATGAGCGTACGCGATCTGATCGAACACGACGAAGGCGAGCTGCTTGACGCCAACGGCGAGCACGTCAGGAAGAACCAGGAGATCCACGACGGCCTGAACGCGCTGGAGCTGGCTCGGAAAGAAGAACGCGAGAAGCTGGCCTTCTTCAGCGGAGGTCGGGACTTCGACAAGGAGCTGGTCACCGTCGAACTTCAGCAGCACGTGCTCCACGGCACCGTCCATCTGTTCGAGGCCGGCAAGCGCCTGGTCTGGGCCAAGGAGTGCATGGACCACGGCGAGTGGGCGGGCTGGCTGGAGGAGAACTTCCCCTTCAGCCTGCGAACGGCCCAGCTCTGGATGCGAGCCGCCTACTGCGTCGCAGCAAACCCACGTCTCCGACCTCTCGCAGAGACGTCTATCGTCAAGGTCGCCGAGCTCGCGCGGTTGTCCGAGCCGGACCTGGCCGAACTCGAGGAGGACGGCACTCTCCTCGGCCGCGACCTGGACGACCTCGACCGGATGAGTGTGCGCCAGCTCAAGCAGCTCGTGCGCGACGAGAAGGCCGGCAGCGAGGCCCTCGGCGATGAGCTGAGCCGCCAGGACAAGGAGATCGAACGGCTCAAGGCCCGCGTCACCGAAGCCGAGTACTCACGGTACCAGGACACCAAGAAGCTCCTCGATGAGATCGCCAAGGCCGAGGCCAAGATGTCGATGGCGTGGGCGTACTGGCGCGGGCTCATGAGCAACCTGGACCTCAGCGTCCTGCCCCCTGACCTGGTCACCAAGATCCGCCAGTTCAGCACCGCGCAGATCTCCGTTGCGCAGTCCGAGCAGCTTGCGTTCCAGGAGGCGGCCTTCGCCACCATCAAGGCGGTGGACTCCCAGGCCGCTTCCATCCACGAGGACAGCACCGACGAGATGCCGCCGGAGATGGACGAGGTCATCAGCCGCGTCTTCAACGCGAACAACGAGCTGCAGACCATCCAGGAGCTGGCCGCCAAGCGCGCCCTGATCCCGCTGACGGAGGAGCAGGTCGAGACCGCGGTGGAGCGCCTCCTGAAAGTCGGGCGACTGGTGGAGGAGTTCGACGAGCACGGCGAGCTCCGCTACCAAATCGATCCGGACGAGTGGGACAAGATCTGCCCCCCGGGCCGGCGGTCGTAGCGGTCCGATGCCGATCACTGACGAGCTGATCGTGGGCCTCGCGGCCAAGCTCGACGCCACCCCCCACGGTGGTCGCGGGCCTGTAGTGCAAGAGACAGCGAAGCTGTGGGGCGTGTCCCAGGGCACCCTGTACCGCCACCTCCAGCGCGTCCGGCCGTCCGGCCGGGCCACCCGCTCGGACAAGGGCAAGCGGTCCCTGCAGAGAGACGCGGTCCGCCTGGCCGCGGAGCTGATGGTCCGCACGCAGACCAAGCGCGGCAAGCTCGTCACGCGCATCGACGAGGCCCTGGGCACACTCCAGGAGGTGGGCATCGCCGCCCAGGACTGCTCCCCCAGCACGCTGGCGCGCTACCTGCGCGAGGACCGCATCTCGCCGTGGTTCCTCAAGGCGCCCTCGGCCGCCATCCAGCGTGTGTCCAACCATCCCAACCACGTCCACGTCGTGGACGCGTCCATCTGCCTGACCTGGTACCTGCGCAAGGACGGCCGCGTGGTGCAGGTGCCCGACGAGGAGCGGGTCTTCTACAAGAACAAGCCCGAGAACTTCCTCAAGTCCAAGCGCAAGCTGTACCGCTACGTCCTCACCGACCACTGCACGCACGCGTTCTATGTCCACTACTACTACTCCACCGGTGAGACCGCCGAGGACCTACTCGACTTCCTGTGGCGGGCGTGGACCCCCAAGGACTGCGGCTACTACCCGCTGCACGGCGTCCCCATCATCCTCGCTGGTGACCAGGGTCCTGGCCTGAAGGCCCAGACCAACCGAAACCTGCTCAAGACCCTCGACGTCACCCCGGACCTGCACATGGCCGGCAACGCCCGGGCCAGCGGCTCGGTCGAGGGCGCGCACTACCACTGGGAGCAGTGGTTCGAGTCCAAGCTGCTGCTGTGCCCGCCGTCCGACCTGGACGAACTCAACGAGCGCGCCTTCCAGGAGGCCGCGAAGATCAACGCCACCAAGCCCATGAGCCGGCACAAGATGTCGCGCTCCGCGGCCTGGTCGGCCTGGGCTACCGACGAGCACATCCGTTTCTGCCCGGACCAGGACGTCTTCTTCCACCTGGCCGTGCGCGACGCCGAGACGCGGAAGGTGAACAACTACGGCCGGATCTCGGTGGCCATGCCCAACGTGGGCAAGACGTGGTTCGAGCTCCGCGGCCCCGTGGTCCCCGGCGAGACCGTCGAGGTCCGCATCCACCCCTACGTCCAGCGCCAGGTCCGCGTGTGGAACTCCCAGGACGTGGAGCTCGAGGTCATCCGCCTTGAGAAGGGCGAGCACAAGTTCCTCGAGGGCGGACGGTCCGGCGGCTTTGCCGGCGAGGAGTACGACCGCCACAGGATGCAGGACGCCGAGCGTATCCGGCGTGCCGCCAAGGAAGAGCCCCTGGAGCTTCCGGCAGCGGCCGTTTTCCGCAAGCCCGCTGAGGACGTCGAGAACCTCGCGTTCCTGGGCGCACCTCGAGGTGGCCGGCCGGCGCTGCGCGAGCAGGCCGCACAGACCGCCGTCACCTACATGCGTATCGACGTCAAGGCGCAAGCCATCCAGAAGCTCAACCGGTCTCTAACCCGCGAAGAGAGCCGGCTGATCAACGAACACACCCCAGGCCCCATCACCGCCGAGGAGATGGAGGCCCTCATCGAGAAGCTGTCTGCAGAAAAGGTGCAGACGGCGTGAGGAGGAACCCTTGTCCGCCCGGAAACAACCCCGCAAGGCCAAGCGTCTTTGGCTGGAGACCGGCCACAGCGTAGCGAAGCTGGCCAGGCTGCTCGGCTACCGCGGTCCCCACCACGTCCGCGACGTCCTCAACGCCCGCTACGCGTCGGTCAGCGACGCCACGCGCACCCGCATCGAGAACATCTTCACACGCTACGACATCCCCATCGAGGGGATGTGGGATCTCGACGACCAGGTCGCCCCCTCGCAGCCCCAGAGCGCGCAGCGCTGCCACGCCATCGCCAACACCAATCCCGACGACGACGCCCAGGAGAAACCCGTGCGAATCCCCACCCGCGAACAGCTGTCCCTGCAGACGCTCAAGCACTTCGGCCTCGAGGCCGACCCGTTCGACGACATCCCGATCGTCCAGTCCTGGGATGACCAGATCCGCCAGTACCTGCGAGCGAGCATCCAGCGCGCGGTGCAGGCCAAGGACATTCTGGCCGTCTACGGTGGCGTCGGCTCCGGCAAGTCCACCATGCTGCGCCAGCTGCTGCTGAGCCTCGGGGACCGCCAGGTCGCCGTGTGCGCTCCGGCGGCGGTGAACCGCAAGCGGCTCACCGACTCCCACCTCGTCAGCGCTCTCCTGCGCGACTTGGGCACCGACGACCCGGGGTACTCAATGGCCGCCGAGAAGCGCTCCCAGGTCCTGCGCGAGCAGCTCGAGAAGCTCAACGCCAACGGCGTGCTGCCGGTGCTGGTGATCGACGAGGCCCACGACCTCAGCGACCAGGCCCTCGTCGCCCTCAAGCGCATCTGGGACAGCTACACCATCTACCGACTGCTCAGCATCGTCCTGGTGGGCCAGGAGTCCATCGAGAAGCGCCTGCGCCACAACCTCGCCCTGCAGGAGTTCGCCGGGCGGTGCCACATGTTCCGCCTGCCGGAGCTCGAGCCGGCGGACGCCTACAACTACGTCGCCCACCGCTTCAAGGTGACCGGCGGTGACGCCGCCAAGGTCTTCGCCGAGGACGCCTTCAAGGGCTTCAGCTCCGGCGTCCCGATGTACCCCCTGTGGATCAACGCCATCGCCGTCCGCGCCATGCGACTCGCCCAGGACATGGGCGACGAGCTCGTCACCACCGACCACATCAACCGCGCCTGAGGAGGAACCCGTGTCCAAGACCATCACCATCGACGACCTGATGAGCAAGCTGGCCATCGCCGAGGCCGAGGTGCTCCGCGCCAGGGCTGAGGCCGACCGCAAGGTCCAGGAGATCAAGCAGCAGCTCAAGGACCAGACGGCCGAGGACCGCAAGACCATCGGCCGGCTGAAGCGCCAGCTGAAGGGCCGGGCCAAGAAGGCCTACGAGGCCGGCACCTCCCACCACAAGACCGCGCACGGGACCGTGGCCGTACGCCGCAATCCGCCCAAGCTCGAGGTCGCGGACGAGCAGGGCACCCTCCGTCTGCTGCGTGCGGCCGGGCGCACCGACCTCATCCGCATGTACGAGGAGCCCGACCTCGACGCCATGGCCGGCGAGGACGACACGTTCCTCATGTCGGTGGGGATCACCCGCAAGCAGGGCACCACCATCAACATCATCGTCGAGCACGTGATGACGCCGAGGGCGGTCTGATGCAGCGGGTGCGCGGCGATCAGTGCGCGTGCGGCCAGCCAGCCCTGTCCACTGGGCGGTGCCGCTCCTGCGCAGCACGCCTGGCCAACGAAACCCGGCGCGAGAACGCCCGGGCCCGAGCCGTCCAGGACCTCGAGCTGCTCGAGGAGCATCTGCGCGGCCTCAAGGCCCAGGTCCAGGCCGGGCTGGATCGCGTCGTCCAGGTCCGGGAGGCGCTCCGATGAACGCCCCCCTGCCGAAGAAGCAGTGGGTGAGCGTCACCCGCCGCATCTGGGGTCTGGCCGGCCGGATCCAGAAGTCGTCTGGGGTGGACAAGGAGGACCTGGTCCGCACCCACGTTCGCAGCGTGTACGGCAAGGCGAGCCTCAAGGAGCTCACACCCGCCCAGCTCGGTGAGCTGGCCATGTGGTTGTCGCGCCAAGCTGACGGTCTGCCCCAGGCGCCCAAGGGCAAAGCGAAGCCGAAGAAGGCCTCGAAGCCGCGCAAGGTCGATCCCCGGATGGCCGACGACGACTACGCCGCAGGCGCCAAGCCCAGGCCCACCGCGCACATCACCATCACCGAGGAGCAGCGCAATGCGCTGGACCTCTTGCGCGCCGGCCTGGGCTGGGACCTCAAGCGGTACCGGGGCTTCTGCAAGCGTCAGGTCGGTTTCGCCTGGCCGCAATCTCGCCGCCAGGCCGTGTCCGTCCACGAGGGCATGGAGGCCATGCTCAAGCGCGAGTGGCCGGCTCAGCGCCAGTCCGACGTGTTCCGGCTCCTGACTACCTACCGCCCCCAGCTCACCGACTGGGAGCGCGGCTTCCTCGCGAATGTCGAGGAACGCGCGCGCGCGGGAGAGCTGCACTTCAGCCAGATCGCCAAGCTCGCCGAGATCTACCGCAAGCGGGTGGAGACCAACGATGAACGCTAGCCCCTGGCTCACCCCGGCCGACGTGGCCAAGGCCGCCGGCACGTCCGACCGCCGTGTCCAGCAGTGGTGCGAGGAGGGTCAGGTCCGCGCGATCCGCATCCGCTCGCTGTGGCGCATCTCTGGCGAGTCCGTGGGCATGGACGCGCCGTTCCTGCCCGCCAGGGGATCGTTCCGGGTGGCGGAGGTCGCCCGCTGGCTGCGGATCTCCCGCAAGACCGTCTACCGACTCATCACCGCCCAGGACCTCGAGACCATCGAGGTCAGAAACCAACAACGCATCCCGCGCGCCGCCGTCGAGCTGTTCATCGAACGGGCGTGGGGGGAGGAGCCTACATGAACAAGTCCACCACACGCCTGGCCATGGCCCTGACCAACCGAGGCGTCAACGTCATCAACATCAGCGGGGACCTGCCGCAGGTGAGCGAATACGGCACTCGCGCCCCGGCGGACATCCGCGGCCTGGTCGTCCATCACACCGCCAGCCGACAGACCGAGCCCTCCCTCGGGTACGCCCGCAAGATCGCCCTCGACCAGATCAACCGCGGCGCCCCCGGCATCCAGTACACACTCGCCGTGGACGATGAGGGCCAGCTGTTCATCCTCCACGACCTGGTCGTCGCGCCCTGGAGCCACGGTTCGACGAGGCTGCCCGGCGACGAGAACGCGATGTTCATGTCGGTCGTCTTCTTCGGCGACTTCTGGGATCGCGAGAACCAGACAGGCATCCACCCGCACCCGTCGCAGATGTTCACGCTGCGCAAGCTCGTCGAGGTGTGCCTCAACATCTGGGACTGGAACCCCGCGGTCTCCATCCTCGGGCACCGTGCGCTCACCGCGACCGTGTGCCCTGGCCAGAAGCTGTCCTTGATGCTGAGAGGCTACCGCAACCCCGAGGGCCCGCCGCTCGAACGCATTGAGGATCGCCAGCAGGCGCTGTGGTTGCTCCGTCACTACAAGGGCGCCATCGACGGCATCTGGGGATCGAAGTCGGAGGCCGCTCTCGAGGCGTTCCAGAGCTTCCTGAATCCCATGCTGTCGGAGTGGGACGAGGACACCGATCGCGAGCTTCGCACTGCGCTCGCTCGGGACCTGCGCTGATGGGTGCCTGCACAGCGACACCCAGCGGCGTGGATCCGCCCAGCAAGATGCACATGCGCCGCGCCTTCCGGCTCCAGAAGCGCCTCGAGAGGATCGGCGGCTCCTGGTCTACCTGCCGCGTGATGCGGCTCGACAACCCCAGCCAGACCGCCTGCGACGTGGACTGGGCGGGGCCCGGCTTCTACTTCCTGCGCCCCGGGTGCCTCGCCTACGAGATGCTCGCCCCGCGCATCGCCCGCGCTCACCGCGAGGTCACGCGGCTTCAACGCGAAAACGGCTACCGCCGCATCCCCGGCCCCGCGGCCGAGGAGGCCAAGGAGCTGTTCCACGAAGTGGGCAAGGCCGTCTTGCCCGAGCTGATTCGGGGGCTCTTCAGGGCCGTGCTGGGAGGTGGGCGATGAGCAAGCGACCGTGGTGGAAGCCACCGTTGATCAGCGGCGACGACTTCATTGACGACAGTCTCGATGACGTTGAGGTGCCCATGTCTGATTTCCGCTGCAAGGAGTGTCACAGCACCGGCGACTGTCCGGAGTGCAACGACCTGGCGGTCTCGAACTGCTCCACCTGCAACGGCACCGGCCGCTGCCCCCACTGCAACAGCGACAGCACGGCCGTGGCGCTCCGATGAAGGTCGGCACCAAGAGCGTCCTTTTCGGGATCCACCACTGGTGGTGGCACTTCTACTTCTGCGTCCGCGCGTGGCGCTGGCTGTACGGCCGTTGGCCGCGCCTCAGCGAGGGCGTGGCCATCTTCCTGCACGACTTCGGTCTCATCGGCTGCGACAGCCTCACCAGCTCCGACGCGTCCAACCACCCGCTCCGTGTTCAGAGTCTGGTGCACGTGCTCGCTGGATATCGCGCGGGACACCTGGTCCTTCAGCACTCCAGGGGCTGCTGCAGCCAGTGGGGCATGAGCCCCTCGATGCTGTGCTGGGCAGGGCTCCTGGCCGAGGCTCTGTGGCTGGAGGAGTCGCCGCAGACGTTCCTGAACCGCGCCGGCCGGTCCGGCGAGCTTGAGGAGTTCCGCGAGATCTCGCATGCCACCCGCGTCTGGCCTCTCGCCAGCACCGACACGGACTGGGCGAAGGATCTGGCGGAGTTCCTCCGCTCGGAGGCCATCCTCGGGGCACGTAGCGCCCTGCTGAGCACGGAAGCCAGGCAGGCCCGCCTCAAGCTCGAGCTCGAGCTCGAGCGAGGTGCGGTGTGAGACCACCCGCCGACGTCCTCGCCGAGGAGATCTCCGCGCTCCAGATCCACCTCGACCAGGTCGGGATCGAGCTGAAGGAGCTGCTCGTCCACGCCGCCGACGCCGGCCTGGTCGCCGACGAACTCGCCGGCCGCATGTGCGAGTCGGCCGCCCAACGCCTCAAATCCCTGCACGAAGTCGTCACGGCTCTGCACAACCTCAACTCCCAGGAGATCCCATGACCGACCCGAAGATCCCGAAACCCGGCCTGCAGTCGTTCAAGCTCGACCGCGTGGGCAACGGCTGGCTGCTCGAGGCCGAGTTCCTCGGCCCGGACAAGACCGAGTTCACCGGTGGGAACAGCCCCACTCTCGTGCACCTGCGCGAGATCTACGCCTACTGGAACAACGTCTGCCACCGGCTGGCCATGCTCATCCAGCTCAAGGCCGGCGATGACCCTGGGGGAGCCACCGAAGAGAACGGCGACTCCTGGACCAGGCGGGCTCAGGAGGAAGGGGGTGATGCCGATGCCGGTTAACGACAAGCTCAGCCAAGGGGGCCGCAAGTTCACGATGGCCTACTCGGCGTTGTGGCTGCTCGGCGGCCTCACGCTGGTGCTGTTCCTTGCCCTGGTCATCAGCCACCAGTACTCGCTCGCCTCGACGCTGGGACAGACCTGCATCGGCGCGATCTCCGGCCTCCTCGGCATCTACTTCAGCTCTCAGGCCTACGTAGACAAGAAGGTCAAGCACACCCACAACCACTTCCCGACCGCGCTGACCGCCGTCACCGAACTCAGGGCCGCTGAGCCCGTCGTGAAGATCGACGATCTCGACCAGCCCATCGTCGAGCATCCGGAGCCGACGCGATGAAGCTGCTCGGTTGGCTGTGGGACTTCATCACCTGGCCGGTTGCCGCGGTCCAGCACCGAGAACAGCAGCGGGTCGAGGAGTACGCCGAGCTGGCCCTGAACCAATGGTGGCGCTCCAAGCGGGGCAAGCCGCCCTCACCCGCCCACGTGATGGTCAGCGCCGCCGAGGTCGCCCGCGAGGAGTGCGAACGCGAGGGGCGCGAACTGCCCCTGGCCGCCGCCGCTGTCTTCGACGAGCTCGAGCACCGCTGAAATCCCGAACACGAAAGGACTGACCGATGAGTATCAAGGACCATATCGACCGCATGACGCTCCCTCGGGGCGAGCTGCTCGAGACCGAGAATGCGTACTGGAAATCGAGCAACCGGCTCTCGAATCTTCGCGTCAAGTACCGCCAGCTGGACGCTGGAGGCCTAGCGGCCATCCGCCAGTACCTGACCAAGAGCGTCAAGCGCGCGGTGCGCAAGGCGGTCAAGGAACACCTATCCCCCGGGCCGTTCATGTGGTCGGTGGGCAGCGTCGTGAAGCTGGAACCAAGACGGCTCGGCCCGCGCCCTGGCGAGGGGCCCGGTGGCTTCGTGTGCTCGGACGCGGTGCATCACCTCGAGGTCGAGATCAAGGTAGTCCTCGTGTGTCCCCACAAGGACAGCGAGGACCGATCTGTCGTTCCGAACGAGCAGACCGTCCTCAAGCTCACGAAGCCATGCGCTGACTGGGATGAGCTTCGGCAATTCGCCGCGAAGGCCCGCGAGATGGCGGCGGCGTTCATCGCAGTCCAAGCGTAGGCCCGCTGTGACCTTCTCCCCCCTGAGCCGTTCCATGAACACGCCCAACGACCCGCCCCGCGACGGATGGCGACATGGGGGGACTCGACGATGCGGCAGCCGCGATGCTGCCGTCCCCGGCGTACCGCGACGACCTGGTCGAGCTGTACAACACCGACTGCCTGCAGGTGCTCCCGCACCTCACGGCCGACACCTTCGACGTGATGGTCACCGACCCGCCCTACGGGATCGCTCTGGCCGGCTCCAAGAACGGCATGTTCAAGCGCTGGGGCCGGCCGGGGCAGATGCTCGAGGGCGACGAGGACACCGAGCTCGGCCAGGCGGTCATCAACCACGTCCGGGATCGCCTCAATCGCCCGGTGGCGGCCTTCGCCAGCCCGAAGGCGCCCTGGGCAGGGCCGTGGCGTTCCCTGCTCGCCTGGGACAAGGGGCCGGCCGTGGGCTGTGGCGGCGACATGAGGCGCTGCTGGAAACAGACCTGGGAGCTAATCCAGGTCGGCGCCAACGGCCCCCTCAACGGCAAACGGCACAGCGGCGTCATCACCTGCTGGACGACCTCGCACAACTACCGCTACCACCCCACCCAGAAGCCCCTGCGGCTCCTGGCCTACCTCATCGACAAGCTCACCCAGCCCGGCGACGTCATCCTCGACCCCTTCGCCGGCTCCGGCACCACCCTCGTCGCCGCCAGGCTCCTCGGCCGCCGAGCCGACGGCCTCGAGGTCGACAAGACCTTCTGTGCGGCTGCCGCCGCGCGACTCTCCGGCCAGATCGCCGAGCCTCCCGAGAAGACGCCCGCGCCCTGGCCGGTTCCGCTGCCCGAACTCTGAACTCAAACCCCAACGGAGGACCCGTGACCTTCGACTTCATCAGCGTGCGCGACGAGATCGAGCGTCTCATCGAGCGCCACCACCGCCTGTATCGCTACATCTACCCGCCCGAGTCATGTGACGGCTGCCCAAAGTTTGGACTTGGTGCTCCCGTCGTCGAGACCACGTGGGATGCCGAGATCAAGGACTGCAGGCGGAGGGCCGACGCTCTGTGGGAACAGCTCCAGGAGCACTGCAACCAACCACTGCAAGGAGACCCGCGATGAATACCCGCTCAGACGTGTGTCCCGGCTGCCTCGAATGCGAAGGCGAAGATCACCACTGGGCCCAGTACCTGGAGGAAGCCGACGAGAACCCAGATCACCCAGCCGCCCAGGCCGGCCTGGTGATCTGGGAGGTGTGCAAGCACTGCGACGCCTGGCGCGATCCCGAGGATGGTGAGGACGCGGACGACGTTGACGACTACATCGACGACGGCGAAGAGGACGTTCAAGACCTTCGACCTGGTGTCTGGTGGCTCTGGAACGCAACGGTCGGCTTGCTGGATGGCCATCCGGCCATCGTCGAGGTCACAGCGAAGGGCGACCAGTACGAGATCGATGTGATGTTCACCGACGAGGAGTTCAAGACGCTGCTGTCACGGCTGACCATCTACCGCGACAACTCCGAACTCGCGCGTTGTGCGGACGGCTACGGCCCCAGAGGGGTCGAAGCAATGCTCGCGGACACGATCGCGGAAGCGATGGGTTGGACTGGGGCTGGGGATAGGCCATGACCGTCATCGCGGCGGCTCTTGACTCCACGGGTGCCTACATCGCCAGCGACTCGGTCGGCACCAGCGACAACGGCCTCGTCGTCGAGCACGGTGAGAAGCTGGTGGTGCTACCCAACAACACCGTCGCCGGCTTCTCTGGGGCCTACGTGTTCGAGCAGTGGATCCGGCGGGAGTTCGCCGAAGCCATCAGGGTGACCGAGGTTCAACCTGAGGGCGCCCGGTGGCGTGATTTCGTCGAGGACGGCGTTGAGGACTGGCGCCGCCACGCTCGGTCAGAGGGACACGGCACACCGGACGAAGAAGGCGTCCTCATCGTACCCGGCTTCGCTCTCATCGTCTCACCCGCCGAGATCCTGTACGTCCAATCGGACGGCTCCGTCCTTCCGGTTGCGCACGGCTACAACGCCATCGGCTCCGGCGCCAAGGTCGCCCTCGGCTCTCTTCACTCGACCACTAGGTGGAGGAGCGCCGAGAGGCGCGTCATGGCTGCTGTCTACGCCGCCTGCGAGCATGACAACGGGTGCGGCGGGCACGTCCACGTAAGGAGGGCGCTGCGATGATCGACACCTCCATCGCCTACGAGATCTGCTACGTCCCCAACGAGCCTACCAAGTGGGGCTACCACCTACTCGGCCGCGTCGGCCGCCGGCTCGACCTGGTCTCGATCAACAACAGGCCGGCGAGGTTCAGCTCGTCCAAGCTGGCCGGCCTCGCGCTCAAGTCCATCGTCACCCAGGACGACCAGGTGCTATCCGGCGTCGTGACCAGACGGTTCGCGGGGTGGTCGGGCAAGGAGGCTTCCGCATGAGAGTACTCACCTTGATTCGTCCGTGGGACCAGGCCCTCATTCACCTCAGCAAAGACGTCGAGAACCGCCGAATCGCGTTCCCCGAGAAGCTGCTCGGCGAGGACATCGCCATCCACGCTGGGCAGAAGTGGGACGTCGAAGGGGCTGTCCTCATCGAGCAGCTGACAGGGGTCGTCTACAAGCCCTCGGACTGCACGCCTGGCGTCATCACCGGGGTGGTTCGTCTGATTGGGCTCCTGAGGCAGAACCTGTGGGGGCAGGCCGACATCGTGCTTTCGACGGACGAGGAACTAGACCGAGTCGCCTACACCGGGACGACGTCTCCCTGGTTCGGAGGTCCGTATGGGTGGGTTCGCGGTAACCCCAGGCCACTGAAGCGACCAGTGCCGTGGCGCGGCCGTCAGGGGCTCCAGCGGCTCGACGCGGACACGCACCGCCAGGTGATCGAGGCCCTGGAGGTGACAGAAGATGCGTGAGTACATGGAGCTCCAACGAGAGTTGTTCCTCACAGAGGCGGAAGCCAAAGCTGTCGTCGAGATCGTCAAGTACGCCAACGAGGTGGAGTGGTATGGGTTGCGGGACCGGCTCTACCAGGAGGGGCATGATCCCAGGGTGGTGATGTCCGGCATTCAGAAACTCGCCGGCCGGGCCGGCCAGGACGACCCGCTCGAGGACACCTGCTACAACCGGACAAGCTGACTCGCTGCGACTAGCACCCAACTCGCCGTTTCCTAGCCATCCCCCTGTACCCAAAGTACGCATCCCGCCCACCCTCAGAGCAGTTCAGATAATCCTCACTGTGTGAGGTTTTCTGCGTCTCGTGCATGTGAAGTCGATGCGTTTCACACCAAACCTCCCGGCGCGCTGAGGGATTTATCTCGGATCACCCCCCCCAGTTACCTCGGGTCGACACACCGGCCCTCCACCAAACCACCCGCTCCCCCACACCGCGCCCATCCCCACCAGCACCACCATCGCCAGTCCACCCACCCACATCCACCCCCGCGACCGCGTACTCGCCGGGGTCACGGGAGGCGCCGCGTCCGCTCGCGTCACCACCGTCTCCATCTTGCGCGTGGTCTCCGGCGGGGTCGCTGTCTCGAGGTCGTCCGATCCCAGCGACTGCTCGCGGATCGGAGCCAGCAGCCCGACGAGCTCGGCGAGGCGCGCCTGCCCCTGCTCCAGGTCCAGGGCCAGCGGCGCGAGAGCCTTACGCATCTCTTCCGCGTCGGTAAACCGTCCGCCGGCGTCCGGGGCGAGCGCGCGCTCCAGCACGGGCCAGAGGCCATCGGGGACCTCTCCGGGATCGAGCCGACCGAGCGCGCCGGTCCGTGCCGCCTCGAGGGTCTCGATCTCACCGCCGGCCTCGAGGGGCCGCCGACCGGTGAGGAGCTCCACGAGGACCAGCGCCGTGGCGTACAGATCGCACCGGGGACCGACGGCCTCCCCGCGGGCCTGCTCGGGGCTCATGTACGCGAGCTTGCCCTTGAGCCCGCCCCGGGACTCGTGCAGCGAGGTGCGCGCGACACCGAAGTCCGTGAGGCGGACGCGGCCGTCGTGGCCGATCATCACGTTTGAGGGGCTGACGTCCCGGTGGACGACGCCGAGAGCGTCGCCGTCTTCGCCGCGGGCCCGGTGGGCGTGATGTAGCGCGGCGAGGACCTCTCGAGCCACGTGGGCGGCTAGCCGGGGCGGGACATGGACACCCGCACTCGCGGCCGCTGCCAGCAGCTGGGCCAGATCGCAGCCATCCACGCGCTCCATGACCAGGAAGTAGTCGTCCTCGACGCGCCCGAGCTCCAGCACCTGCACGACGTTGGGGTGGTCGAGGCGCACGGTGAGCATGGCCTCGCGGACCAGCATCTGCACGAAGGGGGCTCGCCGGGTGAGGTGGGGGTGGATGCGCTTGATCACCACGGGTTTGCGGAAGCCGTGTTCACCCCGCGCGAAGCCGCCGTAGACCACGGCCATGCCACCGCGACCGATCTCCTCGGTGAGGCAGTAGCGACCGAGCGTCTCCATCAGCCCTCGCCCGCGCTCCCGTCGGAGGCTCCGCTGGTGACGCTGCGGGCGTGGTCGACGATCTTGGAGAACGAGATCTGGTCGACCCACAGGAAGAACAGCCCGAAGGCGAAGATGATGGACGTCTGGGTGACGTGGCAGACCACCGCGTAGGCCGCGCCCGAGTCCTTGTCCACGTTCAGCAGCGCCAGGCCGCCGATGATGAACGCCTCGAACACACCGGCGAACAGCGGCGGCGCAGGCAGCATCACGCCCACCACCAGGACCACCAGCAGCACCAGCCCCCCCAGCAGGCCGATGTGGTCGAAGTGGAACGCCTTGCACAGGGACCACATGCACAGCACGTTGAGGAACCAGATGAAGACGCTGTGGGTGACCATGGACAGGGCGAAGCGCGCGTCCTTCATGGTGCGGACGCCGTCGAGGAAAGACTGCATCATCCCCGCGACCTTGTGCGCCAGCCCCTTGTGCACGATCCCCACCACGGAATCCGTCCAGCGCACCGCACGGTCCTGGAGCACCAGGAACGCGAGCAGGCACCCCACGAAGGGTATGGTCGTGAACCCGATGGCCTTCTGGCCGTCGGCCACGAAGTTCATCTCGATCCCACCGATGACGATGGCCTCGGGCAGGTCGGCGAAGATCACCGCCACGTAGAACATCAGGGCCAGGAAGAGGATGTCGATGGTGCGCTCGACCACCACCGAGTACATGGACGCGCCGAACGGGGCGTCTGCGCGCTCGTGCAGGAGATACGGCCGCGCGAACTCGCCGAGCCTGAACGGCAGCGCCTGGATGGCGAGGAAGCCCACCGAGTTGATGCTGAACACCTGGCGGAACGAGACGGGGTGGACCTTGTTCACGATGCGGCCCCACCGCCAGGCCCGGCTGGCGTGCAGAGCGAGGAACGACACGAAGCAGACCAGCCACCACAACTTGTCGACATCGCGGATGGCGCCGAGGAAGCGGTCCATGTCCACGTCGTGGAAGATGAGCACGAGCAGCCCGATCCCGAGGCCGAAGCTGAACACCAGCTTCACCCACCTGAACCAGCCGCCACCCTTCTTGCCCTCGGCCCCGGTCACCGTGTCTGCTCCCCTCTGTCCGAACCGCTGCGCCGGCGCCGCAAGCTCCAAACAAGCAGCAGGACCGGAGCGACCGAGGCGCCCTGCGCGGGGGCCGCGCGACATCCACGGCCGCCGAGCATGTCCTCGCGCGGGTCCGTACTCTCCAGGTACTCGTCGATATTCGCCACGCCGTCAAGGTCGGGATCGTCCAGGGAGTCGTCGACGGCCGTGTCCAGGAAGTGTGTCCACTCCCAGAGATCGGCCATCTCGTCCCCGTCCACGTCACGCGGGAGCCGGATATCGAGCTCGAAGGCGGCGCCCTCGGCGACGTGAATCACCTGTGCGTCCGCCAGCCGTCGCTCGCCGCCGCTGTACCAGGTGACCCATCCAGGATCGTCGAAACAGTAGCGGTAGGGCTCCGCCTGGAGTGTATAGGACCCCGGCACCAGCGGAGCCAGTCGGTATGACCCGTCCTCCTCGCTGGTGGCGAGCCTGGAGGGCAGCTCTGGATCGTCGGGCAGCGCCGTGACGTAGATCCGGTCCAGCGGGCGCCCCGACTCCCGTTCCCACACGTGCCCCTCGATCACCGCGGCCGTGGGCAGCGCCCGCGCGCCCAGGTCCAGGATCTCGCCCTGGACCACGTCGAACAGGTCGGCGTCGTTGCTCGACGAGCAGACACCATCGCCGCAGAGGTATCCAGCGAGCACGGTATCCTCGTTCGGGTCCACGTGGATCCGGTAGGAACCGCTGGCCAGGGTCCCGACGGAGAAGGAGCCGTCGACGTCCGTGTCCGCGCTCGCGTCGGCGCCCTCGCCCTCCGGGTAGGCGCGCACGGAGACGTCGTACAGCGGGTCGCCGAGGCCCGTCACGCTCCCTGCGACGACCCCCTGGGTTCCGAGGGCCACGTCCACGCCCGTCGTGACGCCGTCCTCGTCCACCGCCACGGCGTCGGTCACCGCCGTGGCCAGCCCCTCACTGGAGACCTCGAGGGTGTACGACCCCGGCGAAAGCCCCGACAGGGTGTAGGTCCCGTCGAACCCCAGCGTCGCCGTGGCCTGGATCCACGACTGCTGATCGTGGCGAGCGTAGACGCCGCCGACGGTCAACGGCGCACCCTCGAGGTCCGTCGCCGTCCCCTCGATGGTGGCGCCTGCGGGGATCACCATGTCCCAGCCATCGAGCACCTGGCCACGCAACGCCGTCACCGGCTCGGCCTCGTCGGCCGTGTACCCGGCCGGGTAGTAGACCACCGGGCGACCCGACACGGTCACCTTGAGCTCGTAGTTGCCCGGCACCGGCGTGGGGTCGTCGCTGCTGACGATGGCCGAGTCCAGGCCCACCACGGTGTATCGGCCATCCACGGCCGTGTAGACGGTGGGGTCGATGTTGGAGTTGTAGTAGTCGAGGCCGCGCACGTCGATGCGGGCCCCCTCGACGGGGTCTCCGGTCGAGCCGTCGGTGACGATCCCGCTGATGGTCCCGCCGCGCGGCAGGTTGAAGTCGATGCCGTCCGCGTACCGATCGTCGCGCAGGTCCAGCAAGGTCCCGCTGCAGTAGAAGTACATGTCGGCGTAGTACGCGCCGATGAAGTCCTGCCCGTCCAGGGGCCATGCCTTGAGCCGGTGGAAGTCCGCGGGCAGGCCCATGGCGTGGTAGGCGCCGTCCGCGTCGGTGGTGAAGATCTCGTAGTGGGCCTGGACGTCGAACACCACCACGGACATGCCAGCGATGGACTCGCCGTCGGGGTACGAGACCACACGGCCCTCCACGTGGCTCGCGCCGCCCGGGTCCACCTGTCGGTTCCCGGGCCACGTCGCTCCCTCGATGACCTCCTCGTCCGCGCACCCTGGCGACGCGAGGACAAACCACGCGACGACGAGCCAGGCAGTGGAGGCTGGGCTGGATCTCACGGGGCGGGCGCCTTGTCCGCGGTCCCCTGCTCCCGGTCCAGCTGCTCGTCCACCCGCTCGGCCAGGGCGATGGCGAAGCGGTAGGCGAGCGTGATGCTGCCGCGGCTGAGCAACTTGATGCGATCGCGGCCGGTGTGCACCGGGGTCGCCGGGCGCCCCGACCGCAGCCCCTTGAGGGTGATGGCCGGGTAGCGGTGCCGAGACGCCACGCCCGCGTCGCTCAGACCGAGCAACAACATCGGCCGTACCTGCTTGTAGTCCTCCTCCCGAGCCAGCGCCGCCGCGAGCCCGGGCAGGAGCGGGTGGTAGGTCTCACGCGAAGGGGTCTTCTCGCCCACGGCGAAGCAGATCCGCCCTGCGCCGACGTCGTCGATGTTCACCACGAAGGTGTTCTCGGGCGGCAGCGTCCGACCGAAGGTCTTGAGGAACGCCTCGACACCGCCGCAGTCCGCCTCACGGCTACCCGTCACGAGGAAACACGGCTCCGCGTGCTGGAGGGGGTGGCTGGCGAAGTACTCGGCAAGCGCCGCCAGCACGGCCAGGCCCGATCCGTTGTCGTTGGCGCCCCGGGCGGGTCGCGGAAGGCTCCAGTCCATCGACAGCAGGGTCACCACCGCGAACAGGACCACCGGGATCATCAGCAGTACGTCGAGGACCTCGAGGTGGATGCCCGGAAATCGAAGGGCGATCAGCGCGACCTGGATCCACCCTACCTCCAGGGCCAGCCGCATCGGGTGCACCTTGGTCGTGCTGTCCGCGCCCTGGAAGAACCGCCCCAGCCAGCGGTTGTGGATCAATCCCCGGCGCGCCACGTCGCCGTGGGCGACGAAGAGGATGCGGGGGATGTCCTCGTCCTTGCCCGCCATCCTGCGGGCGATGAGGTTGCTGGAGATACCCTTGGGTAGCAACCACCGGAACATCCGCCGGCGGTACGCGGCCTCCCCGTGCAGCGACAGGATCGTCAACAGGGTCAGCACCAGCCCCGCCTTGGGGTTGGTCACGCCCCACAGCCCCCCCAGCACCAGACAGAAGCTGTGGATGGCCCACACGAGCCCAGGGTTGAGATGGCAGACACACCCCTCGACCCGCGCCTGGTAGCCCAGGCGGTTGAGGAGCCCAGCCAGCGCCTCCTGGCTCGCCCGCTCGCCACGCCCTCCGGCGGTGCGGTCGCCGAACTGCCTCAACTGCTCGATGAACGGCCGCGCTTCCACCGTACCCTCGCTGTGATTGGATGGCTGTCACTGTAGCACGGGCGAGCGCGACAGGCGCACGAGGTGGTGTGTTGGGTACAATCCGCACATGAGCGGAGTCGGGGAACACATCACATTCGAGGCCGCCGGGCGGAGGTTCGTGTTCGTGGTGGCGTCGTCGGCCCTGTTCGAGGTGGACGGGGAGCTCGACGACGCCGTCTGGACTCAGCTGGCCTCGGTCGGAGCGACACGAAGGACGCGGGACCCCGCGCCGGACGACGGCACGCTGGCCACCCTGGTGCTGCAGCTGCGGAGGTCGTGTAACCTCAGGTGCGCCTACTGCTACTGCGATCCCGAACCGGGCGACGGAGCGCCAGACCGTATGTCCGCGGAGACGGCCCGCGCGGCGGTGGACCTCTTGTTCGCCCACCTGCCCCCTCGGGGGCCCGCCGGCATCACCTTCTTCGGGGGAGAACCGTTGCTGGAGCTCCCCCTGCTGCGCGCCACGGCCACCCACGCGCTACAGCGAGCCGCGGAGCTCGACCGGGAGGTCACCTTCTCCCTGACCACCAACGGCACCACCGTGACCGAGGAGGCGGCGGATCTTCTGGCGGAGATCGGCGCGCGGGTCACCGTCAGCATCGACGGCGACCGCGAGCTCCACGACCACTACCGCGTCTTCGCCGACGGCACGGGCTCGTACGACGCAGTGAAGGCCGGCGTGAGGCTCCTCGAGCGGGGACTCCGCCCCAGCGCCCGGGCGACACTCACGGCCGACTCGCCCGATCCAGTACCCGTGGTGGACCACCTGCTCGGCCTGGGCTTCGAGTCCGTGGGGGTGTCCGTCGCGGACGTGGCGGATCCATCGCTGGCTCCGGCCGACGCGGCGCTGGAGTTGATCGAAGCTGGGATGGAGACCCTGGCCGATCGCTACCTGGACCAGGCGCTGGCCGGCCGTCACCTGGGATTCGCCAACCTCGACGGCTTGCTGCGCACGCTGCACCGCGGGATGAACCGGGACTACCCGTGCGGCGCAGGGCTACGGCTCGCGTGCTGCGACACGGACGGGACGCTCTACGCGTGCCATCGTCTGGCAGGGCGCGCCGCGTACGCCGTGGGGACCCTCGACGGGGGCCTGAACCGCCGCGACCGGCTGCGCGACCTGAGCCTCCGCGCGCGCACCGGCTGCCACAGCTGCTGGGCGCGGCACCTGTGCGGCGGCGGCTGCCACCACGCCCGACTCGTCGCGGGGCGCGACGTGGAACAGTTGCAGGTGTGTGCCTGGCTGCGGCGATGGATGCTCAAGGGCCTGCAGGTGTACGCGGAGCTGGTGGTGAGAGGGACGCCGTTCCTGGCGGAATTCGTCGATCCTGCACCGCCGTGCGCGGTAGAGTAGCGGCGCGGAGGCGAGCGATGGCCAAGGGAATCCGACCGATCAACCTCAAGGCCCACCTGCTCATGCGGCGAGGCGACGTCCAGGGGTGCGCATTCAGCGAATGCTCCTCCACGTTCGCGCCCGGCTGGGAGGTGGGCGAGTTCGGGGATCCGGACCCCTGTCCCTGGAAGTTCGACCTGGAGCTGTGCTGGGCCACCTGCTACTGGACCGGCCAGGTACCCGACATGTACATGTACCCCGACTGGCTCGGCGCCTGCGCGAACATCAACCTCGACTGGCGCAACCTGTGCACCATCCCGGACAACTGACCATGCGCTGCCTCCTGCTCCTCCTCGCCCTGGTGGCGGTCACTCCGGCCCACGCGGAGAACGCCTGGGTGGCGTCCACGTCCATCCGGATCATCGACCTGGACTCCGGCGCGCTGGTGGGGAGCACCACCGTCGCGGCCGATCAGGTGATCCGCGAGATCGCCTTCGACGACAGCGGCGCGCGCGCCTTCGTGGCGTCCATGGGCGGTCTGTTCGTCGTGGACACGGCGTCCCTGGGCGTGCTGGAGCGGATCAGCGACCGGCCCACCTGCTCGGTGGACTTCCGCGATGGCACCCTCGCAGCGCTCCACCTGAAGCCCGCGGGCGACGGGCTCGCCGAGCGGGATCAGGGGATCCCGTCCACGGTGACCCTGGCCCTGTACGACGCGGCCACCGGCGCAACGCTGGCGCAGGCCGAGGTGCACGGCCGACCGCTGCGGGTCCGCGCCACCGCAGATCGCCTCTTCGTGCTCGACTCCAACGAGGCGGTCCTGACGGTGTTCGACCGGGCCGCGTCGCGGATGGGAGAGGTGGATCTGGCTCCGGACGCAGAAGACGGGCAGGCGTTCCTGTGCGCCGATCTGAGCCTGTCCGGCGAAGGCACCCTCGCCGTGGCGCGCAGTTCGTCGGCGGGTTCGGCCGTCGTGATGGTGTGGCCCGCCGACGCCGTGGCCGACTCCAGGGTGTCCGTGGTGGACGTCGGGGCCGAGCACCGCGTCCGCGGCGCCGCGTTCGCGATGGATTCCGAGCACGTGTACGCCACGGCCATGGGCCACGTCGCGCGCCTGTCGACGAGCGCCCCGGCGGCCACCTGGCAGCACGTCGGGCACCGCTTCGCCGCGGTGGAGACCTCCCCCAGCGGGGCGTACGTCGTGATGGCCACGCCGATCTTCGACGAGCAGCGCGGCACGGGCGGTGTGCTGGTGGCCGACGCCGAGGGCCGGACCCTGCGGGTGATCGAGCTGGTGGACATCTCCCCCTACACCCTCGCCGTCCAGCCGTGACCGCGACGGCAGGCTTCACCGTCTCCGCCCGCGGTGATCGCCCCCTGGCCCAGCGCGCCCACCTCCCCGACTGGCTCCGCTCCGCGCGGCGCTCCCACCTGCGGATCGGCTCGTCCCTGTGCCACCGCCGGATGCCCGACGCCGCGGCCCTGGAGCGTGCGATCGGTCGGTCACGCGACGCGGGGCTGGGCCTGGAGGTGGCGACACCAGTCGTGGGTGACGTCGCCCTGGAGGCGCTCACACGGCTGCTGCTGCAGCTGGCCGAGGAGGCACCCGACGCCGAGGTCGCCGTCAACGATTGGGGAGTCCTGCGGGTCCTGATCCGCCGGGGTCGCTCCCTGCGCATCGTCGCCGGGCGACTCCTCCACCGACAGATGCGCGATCCCCGCCTGGTGACCCTGGAGCCCCGGGATCTGGGCCACGACGACTGGCCGGAGGCCTGGCGCTGGGGGTCTTCGTCCTCCCCTGCGTGGCGGGAGTTCGCCTCGGCCTGCGGCATGACCCGCTTCGAGATGGACTGGGCCCGTCCCGGTCCCGGGCCGACCCCGCCGACGGGGCTGGACGCCTCGATCCACCTCCCCTTCACGCTGGTGGGGCTGGGCAGGACGTGCCTCGACCACGGTCCCGCGGGACCGGCGGACGGGTACGGCGGTGACGAGCCCTGCGGCCAGGCCTGCACCGGGAGGCCTCGCGGGGTCGTGGAGTCGAGCTCCGCGGCGGGATCCGTGGAGCTGCTGCGGGAGGGACGCGCCGAGCTGGTTCGCCAGCCGCCCGAGGAGCTGGAGCGGGCCCGGACGTGGCTGGTCACACCGCCGCGGGGCACACGCGTGATCGTCGCCGGCGAGGGGGACTGACGTGGATCTGCTCGCGCCCCTCTCCGCTGCCGAGGAGGTCGAGCCCCTGGTCCGGGCCGGCGCCACGGACCTGTACTGTGGCCTGTTCGACCGGGGCTGGGCGCGGCGCTGGGGGCTGGGGAGCTGGCCCAACCGTCGCGGGCCCGGGCCGGCGAATCTGGGCGATCTGGAGGAGCTGGAACGAACAGGTCAGGAGGCGGCCGCAGCGGGAGTCCGGCTCCACCTGGTGCTCAACTCGCCGCTGCTGGGCGACGAGCAGGAGGCCGCCGTGCTCGCCCTCGCCCGGACGGCCGTGGAGGAGCTGGGGGTCCACGGGCTGATCGTCGCCAACCCGGGCCTGTTGCGTCCCCTCGCCGACACCGGCGCCCTGGTCACGGCCAGCACCCTGTGTACGGTGCGCAACGCCGAGGCCGCGCTGTTGCTGGCCGACCTGGGCGCTCATCGTATCGTGCTCAGCCGACAGCTGGCCCTGGCGGAGATGCGCACCATCCGCGACAGGACGCCCGGGCTGGAGCTGGAGGCGTTCGTGCTCAACGACGCGTGCGTCTTCGAGGAGGGCAGCTGCTTCACCGCTCACGCGCTGCCGGGCTGGGGCGGAACGTACTGCCTGGGTGATCGTCGGGTGCTCGAGGAGTCCGACGCCTGGGCGCGTCACCGGGCGTGGACCGACGCCCTGGGGGCCCGCGGCTTCTCCGCGGCGGGCCTCCCCCGCGGGCCGTGTGGCCTGTGCGCGCTGCCCGCGCTGGCGGACATGGGGATCGACGGCGTCAAGGTCGTCGGCCGGGAGGCGCACCCGTACAGGAAGGTCCGGTCGGTCCAGATGGTGCGTCACGTGCTAGACGGCCTCGACGCGGGCGGCCCCGAAGAGGCCTCCTCGCGCGCCCTGGCGCTGCGAGACGACGCGGGCGGCTGCCGCTCGGGCCTCTCGTGTCTGTACCCGGAGGCTCGCCGCTTCGATGAGTGAGTCGTCCCCCTCCCGCTGGCACGAGCTGCTCCGCGTTCTGAGCTGGCTGCGGCCCCACTGGCGGGTCCAGGTGGGGCTGCTGGGGCTCATGGCGCTGGGCACTGGGCTCTCCCTGGCCTACCCCTGGCTGCTCAAGCTGGTGTTCGACCAGGTCTTCGCCCGCGACCGCTACGAGCTGCTGCCCTGGCTCGCGGCGGGCATCGCAGCGTCCGCCGTGGCCGGCGCCGCGTTGAGCGCCCTCGCCTCGTGGCATCAGGCGCGCCTCGCCGTGACCGTGCTCCTCGAGCTGCGGACCGCCCTGTTCGACCGGCTCCAGCGGTTGAGCCTGGACTACGTCCAGCGGGCCCGGCTGGGGGACCTGCTCAGCCGCCTCGGCGGGGACCTCAACGAGGTGCAGACGGTCGCGACGTCCACCGTCATCCCGCTGGCGGGCGCGCTGCTGAACCTGACGGGTTCGGTGGTCCTGCTGGCCTGGATCTCCCCCACCCTGCTCGGCGTGGCGCTGCTCTTCGCGCCCGCGGCGTGGGCCCTGGTGCGCCTGTTCCGCCCCCGCGTCGAGGCGCGGGCGCTTCAGGTTCGCGAGCGCAACGCCGACCTGGGCAGTCAGATGGTGGAGAGCCTCCAGGAGGCGCGGTTCGTGCGCGCCAGCGGCACCGCCGATCTCGAGGTGTCGCGGTTCGCGGCCCTCAACCGCGCCCTGGCGACGAGCGTGCTCGGCTTCCAGAAGCTCTCCCTGGCGTATGGAGGCACAGGGCAGGTGCTCGTGGCGATCAACGGGCTGGCCATCTTGCTCGTGGGAGCCGCGCTGGTGCGCCAGGAGATGCTCACCGTGGGCGATCTCGTGGCGTTCGCGCTGTATCAGGCCCGACTGTTCGGTCCGGTGCGGGGCCTGACCGCCATGGCCCTCGGCCTCCACCGCGCGCGCGCCTCGGTGAGGCGCGTATTCGAGGTCCTGGACGAGGACCTCCCCGCGGCCCCTTCCGGCGGCGGCAAGGCGCTGGACGCTCTCGAGGGGCGCGTGGAGCTTCAGCATGTGGGCTTCGCCTACGATCCGGGGCACCCCGTGCTCGAGGGCGTCTCGTTCATCGTCCCGCCCGGGCGCTCCCTCGCCGTGGTGGGGCCTTCGGGGGTGGGCAAGAGCACGCTGGTAGACCTCCTGCTGGGCCTGCGCCAACCGACGGCGGGAACGGTGAAGATCGACGGACACCCCCTCGAGACCCTGGATCCGGGGTCGTTCCTCCCTCGCATGGCCCTGGTGAGCCAGCGCCCCGCGGTCTGGTCGGACACCTGGCGCGCGAACCTGCTCTACGGCATCGAGCCACGCGACGACCGCGAAGTGTGGGAGGCGCTGCAGCAGGTGGGCCTGCTGTCGTTCGTCGAACGCCAGGGCCTCGACGCCCACGTGGGTCAGCGGGGGGCACGCCTCAGCGAGGGGCAACGCCAGCGCCTCGGCCTGGCGCGCGCGCTGCTGCGGAGGCCCGCCGTGCTGGTGCTGGACGAGGTCACCGCCGGCCTCGACTGGGAGGCGGATCGGCTGGTCGGCGACCTGCTGGCGTCGCTGGACGGCCGCGTGACGCGCATCCTGGTCACCCACCGCCTCTCCCTGTCCGCCATCGCCGACGAGGTGGTGGTGCTCCAGGAGGGTCAGGTCGTGCAGCGTGGCGACCACGCCGCGCTCAAGGCGGCGCCGGGACTCTACCGGGATCTGCTGCGACGGCAGGTGGATGTCGGCTGACCTCCCCCTCGTCGCCGTGCTGGACTCGGGTGTGAACCCTCGCCATCCGCACCTGACCCACGTGACCCTCGAGGGATTCGCCGCACCGGACGACTCCGGCGATCTGGACGAGGCGGCTCCCCCCTGCGACGTCCACGGTCACGGAACCGCCGTGACCGCGGCGGTGTTCCGGCGCGTCCAGCGCGGGCGCCTCCTCGGCATCCGCGTCCTCGACGCCAGGCTGGCGGGTCACCATCAACTCCTCGCGGACGCCATCTCTCTGGCCGCGAGGCGGGGCGCCCGCCTGATCAACGTGTCGATGGGCACCTCCGACGAAGCGGCACGACCGCGACTGGCCGAGGCCGTCCGGTTCGCCCAAGCGGGTGGTGCCATCGTGGTCGCCGCCGTGCCTCCGGTCGGGTGTGGCTGGCCAGCAGACCTACCCGGCGTCCTCGGCGCGGTGGCGGATCCCGCGTGCCCGCCGGACCGGGCATACCCGGTGGATCCCGACCGAGGCTTGCCCGCCGCGCCCGAATGCGCTTTGCTCCGGTATCGGGCCCACTCCGACGCCATCCCCCCCGGCGGGGCCGCTCGGCGCGGGAACCTCGGCGGCAGCAGCCTGGCCGCCGGTCACCTGACCGGCCTGGTCGCGGCGCTGCTCACGCGCGAGCCCCAGCTGGATCTCACGGGGATACTCCAGAGACTGGGCCCGGAGACGGAAGGAGGGTGTCCATGGGACGACGTCTAGCCGCCGCGCTGGTGGCGCTGCTGATGACCGCAGCCACCCCGACCGCGCACGCCAATCAGGGCGACATCATGGGGATCGGCGCGGCCGCCATGGGCCGCGGGGGCGGCGGGGTGGCCATCGCCGACGATGTCTTCGCGCTCTACTACAACCCAGCGGGTATGGCCCAGCTCGAGCGCGGTGCCTTCGCCTTTGGCGCCCACGGCGGTCATATGCGGCTCCAGGGCTTCCCGCCCATCGCCTGGGACGCCAACAACGACGGCGTCATCAACCCCGAGAACCCCTACGACCGCTGGGTCGTCGAGGACTACGACTACGACGATCCCAGCGGCTTCCACGCCGGGCTGGTCAAGAGCTACACCAAGTGGTTGCGCATGGGCCTGTGCCTGACCCTGCCGTGGAAGCGGATCATCGCCGTACAGCAGGAGGATCCGTACCTCCCCTACTACGTCCGCTGGAAGAACCGCCCCCAGCGGCTGAGCCTGTACGCCGGCGCCTCCATCCAGCCCGTGGACGGGCTGGCCTTCGGCGTGAGCGTCGCCATCCTGGCGCGCTGCAAGCTGGTGCTGGACTTCCAGATCGACGCCACGGTGGACGACTCGCAGCTCCAGGACGATCCCGAGGAGTCCCTGAACCTGGACCTGATCGTCAACCCACAATACATCGAGCTCGACGTGCGCCCCGCGTTCGCGCCCATCCTCGGCTTCCGGCTGGACATGAAGCTGGTGCACGAGTCCCTGGCCGGCTGGACCTGGGGCGTGACCTACCGCCACCCCATCGACCTGCTCATCGAACCCACCATCCTGGGCCTGGACCTCTACGGGCGGGCGGAGGATCTGGGCTCGCTGGAGTCGATCATCGTCCCGCTCCAGGCGCAGATCTATTTCTCCATCCTCGACTACTTCACGCCGCGGCAGCTCGCGCTGGGGACCGCGCTGCGCAAGGAGTTCTTCACGGCGTACGTGGACCTGACGTGGAACCAGTGGTCCAAGGCCGCGCCCTCGGTGGGTCGCATCGACGAGTCCGCCACAGAGGTCAAGATCGGGCTGGTGGACATGGACCCGCGGGTGATCAACGCGCGGGAGATCGATCCCCTCGAGTGGAGGGACACCTGGGTGTTCCGCGCCGGCTTCGAGATCACCCCCAAACCCAAGCACATCGGCGGCAAGTTCGAGGAGATCGGCGTCGTGTTCCGCGGGGGGTATGCCTACGACCCCACCTGGATACCCGAACAGACCCGCATGACGAACTTCATGGACTCGGACCATCACCTGGTGTCCTTCGGCACCGGCGTGCGCGTGGGCGACCCCTTCGGTGTGATCGAGGGGCCCATCAGCCTCGACGTGTTCCTTCAGCTGCAGAAGATGGTCTCCCGTACCCACACGAAGGACGGCGACCTGGTCGAAGACGGCACCGTGCCCGCCGGGTATCCCCTGGCCGGCGAGATCACCACCGACGGTCTGGTGGTGGCCGCCGGTGGCACCATGCCCTTCAACTACTGAACTTCGGGAGGCTCCCATGGGACGACGAGGGTTGCGACCGGGCCTGCTGCTCCTGGTGACGATGGTGGGTTGCGCTCCCCTGGACCCGACACTCGAGGACGTGGACGCGGCCATCATCGGCGGCGACGTGACCATGGGGCACGAGGCGGTGGTCGCCATCGTGTTCAAGCTCTCGGCCACCGAGGCCACCATCTGCTCGGGCACCATCATCCACCCCGAGTGGGTCCTGACGGCGGCCCACTGTCCTCCGGACTCGTTCGACCAGGACGCCAGCTCGGTGTACGTGGGGTGGGACTTCTACGGT
>CAYRNR010000034.1:0-64112 GCA_964425605.1 uncultured Rickettsiales bacterium
ACCACTTCCTCGACGACGTGGCCGACGGCCAGTACGACGGCTACCCCGATCTCGGGGTCATCACCGCCACCCTGGAGAACCCCGCTGCGCGCGCTCGCGCGGGCATGGGCACCGGCCTCACCGGCGTGCGGGTCGAGTTCGTCTACCCGGGCGCGAGCGCCGAGGGGCACCTGATCCCGGGCGACGTGATCCTCGACGTGGAGGGCCACGACGTGGCCGGCGACGGCACCGTGGCCGTGGACGACCTGCGCCTCACCTTCGGCGTTCTCGTGGACCGCAAGCTCAAGGGCGACGTGCTGACCCTGACCCGCCTGCGCGACGGCGAACCCGCCGAGGTCGCCATCCCCCTGGGCGACCACGTCTACCAGCGCAGCCGGGCCAACGTGTACGACGAGCTCCCCCGCTACGTGGTGTACGCGGGCCTCGTCTTCGTCGAGCTGGACCGGGAGGTGATGGAGACCTTCGGCGCCGACTGGTTCAGCAAGGCGGACCGGAGGCTGCTGTACGAGTTCGTCTACCGGCCCGTGGAGGACCCGGCCCCCCCGGACACGCGCTGCGTGCTGCTGCTGCGCCGCCTCGACCACCCGGTCAACGCCCAGATGGCGTGGTACCGCAACCGGATCGTGTCGAGCGTCAACGGCGAGCCGATCCACCGCCTGGAGGACCTGGTGGAGCAGGTCCAGGGCCACGACGGCCCCCACCAGGTCTTCGAGTTCGAGCACTTCGGCTGCCTCGGCGTCCTCGACCGCGAGGCCGCCTCGCAGGCCCACCCCGAGATCCTCGAGCAGTACGCCATCGCAGAGGACCGCCGGCTATGAGGACATCCCTCCCCCTCTTCGCGCTCCTCGGGCTGCTGTGGGCGACCCCCGCCCTCGCCGGCCCCGACTACACCCGGCACGTCGTACAGCTCCACGTCACGTACCAGCTCCACGACGAGTACCAGCCCTGGGCCAAGACCAAACCCCGGCAGCGCAAGGCCCACGCCGTGCTCGTGCGGGACGGCGTCCTGGTCACCGAGGCCGAGATGGTGGAGAACGCCACCCTGATCCAGGTGGAGAAACACGGCGAGCCGCGCAAGGTGCCCGCACGCGTCCTCCACCTCGACCGGCACGTCAACCTCGCCCTGCTCACCGTGGACGACCCCGGCTTCTTCGACGATCTGGAGCCCGCGCCCCTCGCCGACGCCGTCCCCCAGAACCGCGAATACCGCATCGTGCGCTGGAAGGAGGGGCAACTCGAGGAGGCCGGGAGCCGCTTCTCGCGCATGGAGGTCTTCAACCTGCGCACCTATGGCGCCCAGGTCGCCCTGCTCGTGGTCAACACCGACCTCGACGCCGGCGGCGCCGTCGAGCCCGTCTTCCACCGCCGCGATCTCGTCGGGATCACCGAGTGGGCCAAGGAGGACCGCGCCCACGTCATCCCTGCCGGGATGATCCAGACCTACCTCGACGCTGCCCTCGACGACGACGGCTACCCCGGCTTCGGCCACCTCGGCCTGTTCTGGCAAGAGAACCGCGATCCCGGCCTCGCCGCCCACCTCGGCCTCTCCGGCGACCCTCGCGGCGTCATCATCCGCCAGGTCCACCAGGGCGGCTCCGCCCACGGCACCCTGATGCCCCTCGACGTCCTCCTCGCCCTCGACGGCCACCCCATCGACGCCGACGGCTACTACGATCACCCCCGCTACGGCCGCCTCAAGTACCCCCACATCCTCATCGACGGCCACCTCGCCGGGGACACCCTCCCCGTGACCGTCCTGCGCGACGGCCAGGTCCTCGACCTCCACCTCACCCTCGTCCCCTACCCCGCCGACGCCCCCCTCGTCCCCTGGCGCGCTCCGGACACGCCGCCGCCGTACCTCGTCGCCGGCGGCCTCGTCTTCCGCACCCTCGACCTGGACTACCTCCAGGCCTGGAAGGACTGGACCAAGAAGGCCCCCCGCCGCCTCGTCACCTACTGGGACCTCCAGCGCCACGCCCAGACGCCGGACCAGCGGCGCATCGTGCTGCTCACCTACGTCCTGCCCGATCCGTACAACATCGGCTACCACGACGTGAACAACGTCGCTGTCGCGTCGGTCAACGGTCGGCCGGTGGACTCCATCGACGATGTCGCTGCCGCGTTCGACGAGCCGCTGGACGGCTACCACGTCATCGAGATGATGCCCAATGGCACGCGGCACGAGATCGTGCTGGATGCGGGGACGTTCGAGGAGGCCAGCGAGAGGATCCTGGGGAGTTATGGGATTCCGGCGGGGGAGAGGTTGGAGTAGCGCCGCCTTCGCGGACGCTGTCCGTGACGGCGATCGAGCCCCTCGAGGGAACCAGCATCGTCGCGGTGGGACCTGGCCCCCTCCCGAGCTCAGCCAGGCGGCGCCGTGATCAGTTCCGCGAAGCCACCATACCGCTCGTCCACCAGCCGCACGATCTCACCGGCGAACAGCTCGCTCCCACCCGGATCGAGGTGCATGGCGACCGAGAAGAAGGCCGCGGGGTCGGGGCTCGAGAAGAGAGGTCGTCGAGGATCCACGTAGGGAACGTCGTGTTCCCGGGCGAACTCCTCCAGCGCCAGCATCAACGCGGCGTGCTGCGACGTGATGTGTGCCGCGCAGTCCACCGGCGAGCCGCAGTCCGCCTTGTTCGATGTCCACTCGAGATCCCCCTCCCAATCTGGATCGATCAGGTGGCTGGGGAGCATGGGCTGAGGCAACAGCAGAACGCGCACGTCCGCGTCCTCCGCCGCCCGTCGCAGCTCGCGCAGGGAGTTCACGTATCCCTCCTCCACCGCCGAGAGCGTCGACGCCCGCGCAGCCACGGCGGTGGAAAACTGGTTGTGCAGGATCGTGTAGAGGGCGGAGCGGCCGTAGAGGCGCCTCGCGAGCCAGCTTCCCTGGCCTGGCCGGAGGTCGAGGCGAGGAGACGGGAACAGGTCGTTGAATCCAGCGCACACCGTCACCAGATCGGCTTGGAGGTCCACGACCTCGTCCTCGAACTGCCGTGCCAGATCTTCCATCTTGTTGCCGGGCAACCCCTGGTTCAGCACCTCGAAGGTCTCGGCGCCGTACTGCTCGTCGAGGGAGAGCTGGAGGCGTGCCGGGTAGGTCGTTCCGCGCGGGCATTCGCTGGCGAAGGTGGTCGAGTCTCCCAGACACACGATGCGAAAGTCGGTCGTCTTGTGTATCTCGTAGTCGTCGCCGCGGTATCCGAAACGGTTGACCTCGTAGGTCGTCGCGCCCGACGGGAGCAGTACGGTGTACTCCCCCTCCTTCAGATCCGCGGACGTCGCCACCGTGAACCCCGTGAGGTCCGAGGGGCTCTTCGCTGCCGTGGTGGGGAGGAGCTGGCAGACCCACTCGGCCACGGCCAGGGCAACGCATGTGGCAGCCACGGCCATCGCCATGCGAACCTTCCAGAGGTCCCGTCTGTGGATGGTGATCTTGGTCAAGTCGCTCTCGCCAGGGAGTCAGTCTATCAAGAGGGGAACGAACGGGAAACGAAGCGGACGGCGGAGGTCTGCAGACCTGGCGACCGTCGCGATTGGTGTGGTTCCCGCGGAGACGAGGAGCCATAATGCGCGGTCGGAGGATTCGAGATGACCGAGGAAGAAAACGGCCTGCTCGGACAGAGTGCAGACGACGGCGACGAGATCGAGGTGGAGATCAACGGTCGCAAGTTGTTGTGGGCGATCGTGGCGGTTCTGGCGGTGCTGGTCACGGTGCAAGGTCTCACGCTCGTCAGCTGGGGATCGCGCCTCGACAAGCTCGAGGGAGCGGGCCATTCTCCCGGCGGCGCTCCTCCCGGCGTGATGCTCGGCGGAGGCGCAGGCACCATCGGGCCGGCGACCCCGAGCGGTGCATCAGAGCTGAGTCCCGCGGACACCCTGAAGGCCGTCAGCGACTTCTGCGCCGAGCAGAACGTGGATGAAGCCACCACCGAGAAGCTGCTCACGCTGATAGAGGACAGCGAGCGTCTCCTGGGTGAGCTTCCTGCCAGGGAATCGAGTGGCGAGATCACGATCGAGGAGCGCCTGACCACCCTCACGCAGGAGACGGCGCGGCTCGAGAAGGAAGCGACCGAGCTTCTGGGAGACCAGCTCGCGATCGAGTTGCTCCGCGCGCTCGATGCTGTTCAGGCGCCCGCGGGTGGGATGGAACTCGGGCCCCCGGACGTCGCACCTGGGGACGGATTCCCCGGAAGCCGCTAGCGGGATGAGGTCCCCGGCGACAGTCCCCGGGCCCGATCCCGAGTCCAGGGACACGAGTCGTTATCGCGGGTGGTCGTACCACCAGGTCCGATCGTACAGCGTGGGGAAGTAGTTGGCCCTGTACATGCTCGGCTCCCCCGCTCCGACCTCGCAAGTCAGCCGCCACCGCTCTCCTGCTCCCGGATAGGCCGCCTCACCCATGATCGTGGGAGGATCGGAGGCGATGAACACCACGCCCGTGCCGTCGGGGTTCAGATCCGCGTCGCCATCCCCCTCTGCGTACAGGTGACCGGGGTCCTCGGGGTCGCGCGCACCGTACTCCCAGGTGAGCGACGCACACATGGACTGCTCGTCGATGTGGAATTCCGCGACCCGGCTGTAGGTGTCCGCGTCGAGGACACCGCCTCCGGGATCGGCCCGCACGTTGCCGTTGTCGAACACCAGGAATCGCGTGCGAGATCCGCCCCGTTCGACCAGCTCGGGTGCGTGCTGGTGGTAGAACCACTCGTGGGCTGGCAACTCCGGGGACTCCGGATCGTCGAGATCCTCCACGAGGGTGAAGTCTCCACCGTATCCGAGACGCCAGACCACCGCGTCGGTCTCCACGTCGACCTTGAAGATCCAGTCCTGGGCACGTGAGCTGAACCAGAAGAACTGCCCGCCATCCTCATCCAGGCCGTGGAGCAGCGCGTTGAGGTGGAGCCAGACCCCTGGAACGTCATCGAGAAGAGGCCTGTCGTAGGACAGGAGCGGATCGATGGGCTGCTCGTCGCCGACTTCCCCGTGTGCACACCAGTCCCAGACGACCTGCTCGTTCACCCAGTCGAACACGATGACGCCGCCGCCGTCGTAGAACTGCCCCTGCACCGTGTCCTGGCATCGCGCGACCACCGCGAGGTGTCCCGCCCATGGCCCTTCGGTCAGCTCGATGACGTCGTGCATGCTGATCCACGAGTACTGGAAACGCGTGAGATCCTGGAAGAACAGGAGCGGCCACTGGGAGATCAACTCACCGCGAGCATCGAACAGCATCAGCTCCGAGTCGGTATCCGAGAGCGCGGCCCACTCGCCGTTGGACATCACCCTCATCATCGGGAGGGTGGAGTTGTCCGGATGCTGGAAGCGCAGGACCGGCTCGCCCCATCGGTCGACGCAGTAGTACACGTGGTCTCCGCCATCCAGCGTTCCCCGGGTACACAGGGCTTCGCTCGGATCGAACTCGCTCTCGTCGACGCCGAACTGGACGGTGCATGCCGGCCAACCCGCGGCCAGGGGTTGTGTCTCGAACGATGTCGCCTCGGACGACCACGTGTCCTGACCATCCCTGGCCACCACTCGCATGCGGTACTCTCGGTCGGCCCTGAGGCCGAGCACCAGTATCTCGAAGGGGACGCCGCTTTGCAGCGTCTCTTCCGGTGTGGAGAGGTCGAACGCTTCGCCCTCGCCGTACTCGACGAGCACGGACACATCGCGGTCTACCACCACCTCGACCACAGCGCTGTGTGGGTTATACGGATTCTCCTGAACCGTCAGTGTGATCTCCGTCGGTGTCGCGGAGTCGTCGTCGTCGTCCAGGTCGTCGTCATCGTCGACTGGGGCGGAGTCATTGTCGTCGTCGTCGTCGTCGCCGACGTTCAGGTCGTCCGTGTCGGACGAACACGCGACGAGCGCAAGGGCCATGAATCCCACGATAGGTCCACGGAGTTGCATGTCGGTCTCTCCTCTCTCCGGCCTCGGGGGCGCATCGTGATCCCATCCGCGGCAGCGCGAGGACAGAGCCTGCTCGAGTACCTGCAGGACGACGGGCCCGGGGCCAAACTGGTCTCGCTATGCATCGCCGAGTATAGTCCACCAGCAAGGGAAGCCCTGACGGTGCCCACCCCTGGAGTTGCCTGCGAGGATGAAGGGTAGGACGTTGGCTCAGCCGCAGCGGCACAGAGACTCCTCGGAGCGTGGTTCGATCCACTCGGTGGTCCTGCACCGGATGGGCGGCCTCAACTGCCGCCCGATGACCGTTCTGGACAGTCGTATCGAGCGGTACCTGGCCAGCAACGGTCATGAAACGGCCCGATCTCCCGCAACCGCCGACTATGTCGTCTTCAACACTTGCACATACACCCGAGATGTCGAACGCGAGACACGTACCGAACTCGACCGGCTCATCTCGTCCAAGGGAGAGTCCACACGGATCGTGATGGTCGGGTGTTACGTCCGCGGACATGTCGACACACTCAGGGCGTACCCGGACGTCATCGCGCTGGAGTCGCCGGACGCACTGGACACGCTCTTCCTCAGAACCGCTCCGTACATGGAGATTCCGGCCGCTGCGGCCAACGACTATCTCCATGAGAACGTGCGATCTCCTCCCGCAGATTTTCATTTCGTCGGTCTCTTGGCGCCCTACAGGGACCCCATTCGCAAGTACAGCCAGCGCTTCGCGGGTTTGCTGGACTCGGCGCTCGTCGTCAACCGCAACCTCGTCGAGATCAGCCGCGGGTGTACGGAACATTGCAGCTTCTGCGCGATCCGCGTGGGGAGAGGCCCCCTGGAGTCCGTGCCCCTGGAGAACATCCTGCGGACCATCGAGTCCATGGAGGATCGCAGCGCGATCCTGAGCCTCGTGGCCAGTGATTGTGGCTCGTACGGGCGGGAAATCGGCACGGACGTGTTCGAGCTTCTGGAGGCCATCCACCAGCTGGACCGCGATCTGGCCATCGAGATCACCTCGCTCCACCCGCGCTGGCTCGCCGAGCACGAGGCTCAGTGGTTCCGTGCTTTCGAGCGGTACAACATCGTCGAGGTCGGTCTGCCGATCCAGTCCGGTTCCAATCACGTTCTGAGCGACATGAGGCGCAAGTACCGCATCGGTGCGACAAAGGACCGTATCCGGAGAATACGTGCTGCGAACCCCTCTCTGTTCATCCGGACCCACCTGATCGTTGGATTTCCCGGGGAGTCGAACCGTGACCTGTTGAGATCCCTGGCTGCCATCCCCCTGTTCGACCACGCCCTGGTCATGCCGTTCGTCCTCAATCCCTCGACACCGTCGTTCTCGCTGCCCAACCGCGTGGGTCCCCGAGCACTCCGGGCCCGGACGATGCTGATGTACACGGCATCCTACTCGGTGGCGTTTCTGCGTTTCCTCACCCGGAGAGATGCCAGCGGATGACCCAGGTTCGGCACCCGCAGCCTGGGGATCCGGGCCACGAAATCCGCGAGGAAGGCTCTGGTTCGGCAGGCAGGCTCGCCCCACCGTCGCGCTGGACGTCCTCCCGCGGACCGCTGGTGCTCGCGATCACGGTCTCGGCCGTGCTGTTCCTCGGCCTCAGGGTGGGAACTCTACCCACCCTCGGAGCCCGAACCGCCGAGATCAACGAGTTCGGCCTGCTCGCGGTCGATCTCAACAACGGGTTGGAGGAGCCACTAGAGGGGCACATCACCCACCCCAGGGAGCTCTGCAGCATCCCCTGGGGCTTCTTCGTCGCCCCCGTGTTCCGCCTCCTGGGACCCTCCATGTACAGCCTCAGGCTGAGTTCCGTCCTCTGGAACACGCTGGCGTTGTGTGTCTTCGCGCTGCTGGCCGGTCGCGTCGCGGGCTGGCGGGGTGCCTCGCTGTTCGGAGCGCTGTGGGTGCTAGCGCCTCCAGGCCTGGTCGAGTTGCAGTGGTTCGGGCTACCCAACCACCTCGAAGCCTGTCTGATCAGCGGGCTCGGACTGCTCTGCCTGTCGCGGGCCGCGACGCTGGGCCGCGCAAGGAGTTCCCTGTTCTGGGTGACCCTCGCAGGGCTGTTCGCCGGTCTCGCCGTGTCGTTCCACTACACCTCGGCCCCCATGCCGCTGGCCATGGCCGCCACCGTCGCGCTGTGCCCCTGGCGATACCGTGCTCCGCTCTTCGCTTTCCTGGCATTGGGATTGTTCTGTGGCATGTGCCCCGTTTTCGCGACCCGTCTGGTCGACATGGGCGCCGGGTCCGCGGACATCCTGGGCGCGGCCATGGCCGGCCCGGGGGAACCGAAATCGGAATCGGGATACTGGCTGGCCCGGGCAGTGAAGCTCGCCCTCGTCGAGCCGCTGGCGTTGCCGGGGTTCGACGTCTCGCATGGGGGGTACGGAGCTGGACTCGCATACGTCTGTGGCCTGGCTCTGCTGTGCCTGCCTGGGCTGCGGAGGTTCCTGCAGGTCCTGGCCCGGCCCGCTGGAAGCAGACCGCTGCGCTCTCGAGGCAGCGACACCGCCGGTGAGGTGGTGGCGGTCTGCTGCATCCTGTTCCTCGTGGGATTCGTCCTGGCCGTCCTGTTGCTGGGATTGCCGTATGAACACTGGGACCTGGCGCCGGTGTGGCCCTATGGATTTCTCCTGGCCACCACCTCACTGGGCTCCAGCCGGCTCAGGGCCTGGGGCAAGGAGCAGCTCGGACCGGCCGCCGTCCTGTTCGCCCTCGCCTTTCCCCTGATTCCGCCCTGCTGGGCGCTGTTGCACCCGCCGCAGAGGGAGCCTTTCCCGTGCATCGACTGCATGTTCAAGGGATACAGGCCCTCGCAGCAGGTACGCGAGCGACTGGAATCCACCTCGCCGGCCGTTCTGCTGGAGCGGGTCGTCCTGGGCGACACCGATCGCTTCGAATGGTGCGAACACCTCGGAGTAGGTGTCGCACTTGCCCACGCCGAGGAGGGGCAAGAACGCGCTTTCTGGGCCGCCGTACAGCGTCACGGCGACAGGCTCCCTCGACTGTCCCGGCCCGCATACTGGCAGGGAGTGGGGTCGACCCTGGTCGAACTGGAACGAGCCCGAGACCGCGCCCCTGGGGAGCAGGGAAGCCCGACGGGCCGGCTCGTCGAGACCATCGACAGCCACGTCGAGCGGCGCGCCTCGCGCCTGGCGCTGGCCTTCGGGATGGGTCGGGAGTTCTGGTCGGAGGCCACGCATCCGAACGATCCCGTAGTCTGGAATCGGATCACCGTCGAGCTCGAAGAGGACACCGTATGGGCCATGTGCGCCGGGTCCGGTGCCATCGGGATGTACGAGAGGCACTGGTATCATCATCCGCCCGGTCGAACGGCGCCGACGATACCCCCCGTCCCCCTGATGCTCCGCAAAGGGTGCACGATCGAGACCATGGCCCTGGGAATGGGAATCGAACTCGCCAGGGAGACGCTGCCGGAGGAGGAGTGGGCCGATCCAGGGCTCCTGCTGGATCGATGGTACGACGGGCCGAGTCCCCAGGTGGCGCGAGACCAACTCGCCGCGGGGTATCGAGCCGAGCGCGTGTACGTGCACGCGTTGCAGGGAACGACCTGGACGCGATGGGACGGGGCCAGTGGGTCTTCAGTCGAGGAACTCTGCCCCTACTGACCGGTTCCCTCGGTTGTTCCGTATCCTGGTCCGCAGGGCCGCCTTGAGCGCGAAACCCGCCAGATTCGTGCCCGACAGGGCCTTCTCCATCAGCTCCCCCGCCGATCGAACCGACCGAAGCTGCCTCGCCAGATACGCGGGCCGACCATAGAAGCGGGCCTGCGCGTACATCCACAAACGGCGGATCTCCTGGGCCGAGAGCGTCTCCGTCTCGACGATCGGCCATACCGTGCTGATCACGGGTGCGCCGTCGTCCCCGGCCGCCGCGGCCAGGACCGTCCCCGGATCGGGGGTCGGCATGGCGAAAGCCGCCAGGAGGGGATCCAGTTCAACGGCGAGATCGATGGTCTTGTGTACCGCGGCTCGATCCTCCCCCGGCAGGCCGATGATGAAGAACGCCAGCGTCTCGACACCGGCTCGGCGGCAGGCTGCAAAAGCTGCGCGGACCTCGGCAGTCGTGAATCCCTTGTCGTATCGACGGAGCGTCTCGTCGTTGCCGCTCTCCACGCCCATCTGGACGAGATCGCACCCCTGAGACTTCATGGCACCGGCCAGTTCCTCGTCCAGCTGGTCCGGCCGCGCCAAACACGTCCACCGGAATCGCATGTCCCGTTCTCTCATCGCTCGGCAGAGATCGAGGACGTAGGTCCTGTCCGTGGTGAAGGTGTAGTCCGCAAAGAACACGTTGGGAATCGCCAGATCTCGAATGCGTTCGAGCTCCTCGAGCACGGACCGAAGAGGGCGCTTCCGGTAGGACAACGCCCTGCCCTGGCAGAAAGTGCAACTGTGGGCACACCCGAAACTGGTCAGCACCGAAGTGAGGCCGCCGGACCAGCCGAGCGGAAGGGCGTACAAACCCGGAACGATCCGGTCGTGCAGGGGCAACGGGTAGTCCAGAGATGCGCTCCTGGATCGCGACACTCGGGGCAAGTCGCGGTCCCGAACCACCAGGGCCCTGCCGAGGACGACGTCGTCGCATAGATAATCGCGCAACGCCGACGACGAGAAATCGTGCAGCACAGCGTCGGCCGCAGGGAACAGATCGAGGACCGGCCGGTTGCCGGAGCCGGCCCGAGGGTACCCCACGACGACGCGCGTCCCGGGCGACGCGCGCCTGATCCGGGCGACGAATCGCGCGTCCTCGATCCAGGTGGAGACGCTGGACATGAGGAAGACGCATTCGGAGCGAAGGGGGATCAGGCGAGCCAGGCACTCGTCTTCGGAGAGTCCTTCTGCCACGGCGTCCATGATCGTCACTTCGAAGGACTCGTCGAGCCACCCCCCCAGGACGAGCAAATCCACGGGGGGCCACCCGTAGCGACTTTTCGGGACGAACGCACAGTAGTTGTCCCGAACGATCCGGCGGAAGTACGGGGGATTGACCAGAGCGACGGGAGGCCGATGCAGGCGATGGCTGCCAGTCCGGGGTGCGCCAGCCACTCGCGGCCTCCTTCGAAAAGTACGCAGCGGAGGACTCTATCCGGCGGCAGCCTGTTCGTCGACCCGGCGTGCTCTCTCCGCCCCCCTACTCCAGCTCCACCCCACCCACCCAGATCGTCTCCCCATCCGTCGTCACCACCACGTCGCCGTCCTGATCGGTGCGCTTGATGGTGGTGTCGTGGTCGTACAGGGCGCCGGTGACCTCGTGGTGGGGGTGGCCGTAGGAGTTGCCGTCGCCGACGGGGATGAGGGCGAGGCGGGGGCTCATGGCGGTGAGGAGCTGGTGGGAGGAGGAGTCGGAGGAGCCGTGGTGGTGGACCTTGTAGATGTCGATGGGGCCGGGATCGAAGGAGTACTCGCAGCCGAAGGACTCGCAGTCGCCGCCGAGGAGGATGGAGACGTCGCCATGGGTGATGCGGATGACGACGGAGTTGAGGTTCTCGTTGTCGGCGCCGGTGTAGGCGTGGAGGACGTCGATGGCGAGGGAGGGGCCGAGGTCGAGGGTGTCACCTTCGTGCAGCGAGTTGCGGCAGGAGCCAGCGGCCTGGACGTAGCTGTCGTAGGCCCAGGTGTCGTAGTAGCCGCCGTGGTCGAACGCGGCGACGACCTCGGGGTGGGAGGTGAGGATGTCGTCGAGGCCTCCGATGTGGTCCTCGTGCATGTGGGAGGCGAGGGTGTAGTCGAGGTCGGTGACGCCGAGGTGGTCTAGGTAGGAGGTCAGGGAGGACAGCTCGCTGTCCTTGCCGGAGTCCACGAGCATGGCGAGGCCGTCGGGGGAGACCACGAGGATGGCGTCGCCCTGCCAGACGTCGATGAGGTGGATCTCGAGGGGGCCGGGCGCGTAGGTGGGGCAGGCGCAGTGGGCGGTGCAGGCGCCGGGGCAGGCGGCGTCGTCGGTGCCGTCGCACTCCTCGCACGAGCCGGCGGCGAGGTCGTCGCCGCAGACGCCGTCGCAGCCCTCGTCCGCGTCGCCGTCGCAGTCGTTGTCGAGCCCGTCGCAGTCCTCGTGGGCGCCGGGGTGGACGCCCGGATCGCCGTCGTCGCAGTCGCCGTCGTCGGGGGAGTACCCGTCGCCGTCGTCGTCCACCGGCGGGGTGGAGTCGTCGTCGTCGTCGTCCGCGACGGGGCTGCCCCCGATCCAGACGGAGTCGTGGGTGGGCGGGCCGCGGTCGATGCCGTCGAAGGCGCGGACGGTCACGGTCCACTGCTGGCCGTCGTCCGTCGCGCCCTCGCCGACGACCTGGCCGTCGCCGGCCGGGATTCCGTTGCGGGCCCAGGCGAGCTCGTAGCTCAGCTCGTCTCCGTCGGCGTCCCACGCCTGGGCGACGAGGATGGCCTGCAGGGGCTCACCCGCCACAGGGTCGTCGGGGAAGATCGCCACGGTGGCCGCGCCCGGACGGGTGTTGTCCGCGCCGGCGCCGAGGACGTCGCGGTGCTCACCGCAGCCGGATGCGAGGGCGGCCAGGGCGAGGACGAGGGCGGCGGCGCTGCGGACCAATCGATCACCTCGGCGGACAAGATAACACCGACACAGCGGGATCTCACCGGCGGCGGCGGCGGGCGCTGCGTCGACGGCGAGGGGGGCGGGTGAAACGATCGCCGTCGGTACGGACGAAACCGAGCCCTTCGATGAGCTGACCGAGGACGGAGCGACGGCATCCGATCCACTCCAGGACGTCCTCGGGGAGGTCGAACGGCGCGCGCGAGCGGCCCAGGGCGTGCACCCGCGAGACGAGCCGCTCGAGCAGATCGACGCGCAGGCCGATCCCGCCGATCACCGGGAATCCGATGGCGGTGTACCAGGCGCGGGGGACCTTGCGGTCGGAGACCACGGTCGTGGCCCCCGGGGGCGGTGGACCGGGGAGTGTCCCGCGGACATGGACCAGGCCAGCGAGGACAGCGCGCTCGGCGATGGACTGCGGCTGCAGCATCTGCGCGCTGAACACGAAGCGTGACCCGATGCGGACGCCCATGCGGGCGAGGGCGCGCTTGTCGCCGCGACCCAGGGTGCGCAGCTGATCCTGTGCGCTGGCGCGATCGACGGTGCCGAGGCCCAGCTCGAGCTGGTACAGCAGCCCCCTGGGGCCGGGCCGCGGAGGCGTCGCGGGGCGCAACGGCGCGAACAGGCGGGCGAACAGATCCTGTTGCCACGCGCGCAGGCGCCGTTCGAGGCGCTGGCGGGCGCCCGCGCCCAGTAGGTCGAGGCGCACCATCCGTATCCGGGGCTCCAGGGGACTGGGGCCGGCCGCGAGGCGGGCCAGATCCGCGCCGTCCCACAGGACGCGCCCCTGGTCGTCGAGCTCGAACTCGGCGTGGTCGGCCTCCACGCACCGCTGGACCCTGTCCTGCAGCTCGTCGTCGAGCATCGTCAGCAGCGCGCGCCGCACCTGGCCAGCCTGGCTCAGCCCCGCGGCCGGGAGGAAGTCGAAGCCGTGCAGGTGCCCCATGGGTTGCCCCGCCGCGGTGACCACCCCCTCGGCGGAGACCTCGGGCGTCACCGCGCCGGGGCCGAGGACCACCACGGCGCGGCGGTCGACGAACCGCTGGGAGAGCCGCTCGTGCAGCGCGTCGGAGAGCCGGTCCTCGACGGCGCGGGTGCGGGCGCGCCACGCCAGGGGATCGTCCACCCAGGCAGCGCGCTGGGCCACGTAGCTGAAGCTGCGGATGTGGGCGATGCGGCCCATCAGGTGTTCCATGTCGCCGTCGGTCCGGTCCAGCCGCTCCACGCGGGTGCGGAGCCAGTCGTCCGCGAGCTTGCCCTCCACGAGCTGGCGGAACACAGCGCCGAGCAGGCCGGCGTGGCCGTCCCCGGGCTCGCGGGGGTAGTCGGGGATGCCGCAGACGTCCCACAGCAACCGGAGGCGGCGGCGGGTGGTCAGCAGCGCGACGACGGGCTCCTCCCGGGCCAGGGCGGCCAGGGCGCGGTGGTCGCTGCCGCGCGGCGAGGAGCGCAGGCACTGCCGCGGCGGCGGGACCGCGAGGCTGGCCAGCAGGTCGTCGATGGAGGTGAAGTCCAGGTCCGGGTTGCGCCAGCGCAGCCGCCTCAGCGGGGCGAACTGGTGGCGCTGCACCTCGTCGACCATGTCGGCGGGGAACGCCCCCACCGAGGACAGGGGCCCGAACCGGCCGTCCCGGCGGAAGCGGCCGGCGCGGCCGGCGATCTGTCCCACCTCGGCGTGGGTGAGCGGCCGGTGGTCGTGGCCGTCCCACTTGCCCAGGGCCGAGAACGCCACCTGGTCCAGGTCGAGGTTGAGGCCCATCCCGATGGCGTCGGTGGCCACCAGGTACTGGACCTCCCCCGCCTGGTACATGGCCACCTGGGCGTTGCGCGCCCGCGGCGACAGGGCTCCCAGGACTACCGCGGCGCCACCGTGGCGATCCCGCAGCCGATCCGCGATCTCGTACACATCCGACGCCGTGAACGCGATCACCGCGCACCGCGGCGGCAGGGCCAGCAGTCGTCGGGGGCCGGTGTACGACAGCCGGGAGAAGCGGTCGTGGTGTTCCACCCGCGCCTCGGGCACCAGCCGCTGGATCAGCGGCCCCGCCGTGTCCGATCCCATGAACGCGGTCGTCCTCGTCCCGCGCGCCCGCAGCAGCCGATCCGTGAACACGTGCCCCCGGTCCCGGTGCCCCGCCAGCTGGATCTCGTCCACCCCCAGGAACGAGACCTCCCGCTGCACCGGCATCGCCTCCACCGTGCACACGTGGAACCGCGGGTCCTCCGGCACCCGCTTCTCCTCCCCCGTCACCAGCGCCACCGCCCCCTCCCCCACCTGCGCGCTCACCCGGTCGTACACCTCCCTCGCCAGCAGCCGCAGCGGCAGCCCGATCATGCCCGTCGGGTGCCGCAGCATCTCCTCGATGGCGCGGTGCGTCTTTCCGGTGTTGGTGGGCCCGAGGATGGCGACCACGTCCTGCCCGGGGTCCGGCTTGTCGAAGGGGCGTGCCATGGGGTCGCAGGTAGCCTACCACGCGTACACACTTTGCCCGGTCCCTCGCGCCCGGCTTTGTTGTACGATCGCGCATGAGGAGTTCACCGATGAGCCGAATCCCCTTCCTGCTCGCGCTTTCGATGTTCCTGTTGATGGGCTGCCCGCCGGACTCGCCAGACGACGACGACGACGACGCGGTGTCCTGGGATGACGACGACGATGACGACACGTGGTGGACGGACGACGACGACCACGCGTGGCCGGACGACGACGACACGGTGGGGGACGACGACGACGACGACACGACGGGGACGGGGGACGACCACGACGGGGATGGGTACTCGACGGAGGATGGGGACTGCAACGACCAGGACCCGTCGATACACCCGGGCGCGGACGACATCTGCGACGACGAGGACAACGACTGCGACACCGAGGTGAACGAGGACTCGGACGCGTTCGACAGCTACGAGCCGCACAACGATGCGGTGGGGTTCGACCTGGGGGAGATGACGGGGCTGAGCGAGACGTTCAACTCGTTCATCCACGCGCCGGGGGACGAGGATCGGTTCGAGTTCTACATCTATGACGGGCTGTGGGACTACTTCGGCATCGAGGCGGAGCTGGTGACCGTGCCGCCGGGGGTGGACATGGCGCTGGAGCTGCTGCTCATCGAGGACTCGGAGGGGACGAACGTGGGGCTGGTGGCCGAGGCGGACGAGGCCGGCGAGGGGGACTCGGAGTTCATCGAGTTCGGGGGCACGGGGTTCGTGGACGACTCGGGCACGTACGAACTCCGCGTGGTGGCGCCGTCGGGATTCAACTGCAACGTGCCGTACATCCTCGTGATCAATTGCAGTGGCTGACACACCGGCTTGACGGGGCCCTCCCCGGCCTCGCAGCGATCCTGGCGCTCGGTCTGCTCCTGGGCTGTCCGGACGCGTCGGAGGGCGATCCGCCCGGCGACGACGACACGGGCGACGACGACGCATCGGGGGACGACGACGACGCCACGCCGCTCGGTCCGTGCTCCGCGATCCTCAACCTGGAGATCGTCCCCCTGGACATCTGGGGCCAGGACCTGGCGTGGGCCGAGGTGGCGGTCTTCCACGACGGCGTACAGCAGCTGTATCTGCAGGAGATGACCGGCCCGGTGAGCATCCCGGTGGACGGCCCGGGCGACATGCGCGTGGAGTTCCGCCAGGCGGACGAGTTCCTGCCCACGGCGGCGACGTTGACCTGGGCGGGTGGGCCCCTCCCTGACAGCCTGACGCTGCACCAGCCCGACGTGGTGACCGGCGCCCGCGCTGCCCACGCGTTCGAGGTGGTCCTCGAGGGCGACGACACCTGCCCCACCGCGACGATGTTCCTGGGCGCGGACCACCGCTGGTTCGCGGCCACGGCCAACCCTGCGCGGCCCGATAACGACCTGACGCTGCTGCTCAACGGCCAGGACTCCTGGGCCGCGGTCCACTCGGACCTGATCACGACCGTGGAGCGCATCCACCACAGCGTCTGGTTCTGGGTTTCGGACTTCGAGATGGTGAGACCGGACGGCCACGTGACCTCCACCGAGGCACAGCGGAACCAGTACGCGGCCCTGACCCTGCTCGAGGAGCAGGACGTGATCAAGCGGCTGCTGGTCAACCGCTTCTACGACGGCTGGGACTGGATCGACTACCTGTACACGGACTGGGACCTTCTGGACCACGCCGAGACCCCCGGTGACGACCTGGAGGTGATCCTCCACCCCAACACCACCGACGTGCCGCTGGTGGGGGACTACGAGGGCGAGGCAGCGGACTTCTGCTTCCGCGACCGGGTGCTGGCCAACCCCCTCTACGCCGGCGCGCCCCTGCTGGACCCCCCTTGCCACGAGGCCCGCGACTACGAGGTCCCGGCCGCGTCCTGGCACCAGAAGTTCTGGCTCTTCGACGACCGCGTGGCCTACGTGGGCGGCATGAACACCAAGAGCGTGGACTGGGACACGGACCAGCACCTCGTGTTCGATCCGCGGCGGATGGCGTTCGACGCCGACACCGACGATCGACAGGCCGTGGAGGACCGGGAGGAGCTGCCCGACTACGGCCCCCGTCGTGATTACATGATACGGATCGACGGCCCCCTGGTGACGGACGTGGACGGCCTGTTCCACTCCCGCTGGGAGCAGGCGCGCCTCACCGACGCCGCCTACTCCGAGAACACCACCGCCTTCGACCCCGTCCCCTACTCCGGGGACAGCCCGGGCGGCCTCCTCGCGCAGCTGACGGCCACCATGCCCGAGCCGTGGGCCGAGATGTCCATCCTCGAGTCCCACATCAAGGCGATCTCGGCGGCCGAGTCGTACATCTTCATCGAGGACCAGTACTTCCGGGCCCCTGCCCTCAACGACTACCTCATCGCCACACTGCTCGATCGACCCCAGGTGAAGCTGATCGTCGTGTCCAAGCCGGTGGCCGACTACGACGGCGGGGCCAAGTACACCTACCTGTCCGACCAGCTGTTCCGCGACCTCGTCCCGGACCAGTACCTGCTGCTCCAGCTCAAGAACTTCGACGTGGTGGCCGAGGAGGGCACCTTCTGGGACACCCGCGAGCTGTACATCCAGGATATCGACACCCACTCCAAGCTCATGATCGTCGACGACCGCTTCATGTCCGTGGGTTCGGCCAACAAGAACAACCGCGCCATGCTCTACGACGGCGAGCTCAACGTGGCCGTCCTCGACGACGAGTGGGTCCGCGCCGAACGCGAGCGCCTGTTCCACAACCTCGTCGGCCCCGGCCTCGCCTCCCAGGTCACCGACGACGCCGACTCCAACTTCGCGCTGCTACAGCAGACCGCCGAGCTCAACGACCAGCTCCAGGCCGACTGGGAGATCTGGATCGACGAGCTCTCCTTCGACGCGATCATCGATCTCGCCGACATCTACCGGCCTGACGGGTTTGTCTACACGCTCGAGATCGAGGACGACTACTGGTGGGACGTGGGCCCGGATATGTTCTAGGCGCGGTCGCGATCAGCGATCCGCGCCCCCGTGCCCGTGCCCGTGCCCGATCAACTCCAACATCCTGTCCAACGCCGCCCCCGGATCGTCCGCCTGGTTGATCGCCCGGACGGCGCACAGGTTGCGGGCGCCGGCGGCCAGCACGGCGGCGGCGTTGTCCAGCTCGATGCCGCCGATGGCGACGGCGGGGACGGTGGCCAGCTGGATCATCCGGGCCATGCCGTCGAGGCCGAGGACGGGATCGGGGATGTCCTTGGTGGGGGTGGCGTGGACGGGGCCGACGCCGATGTAGTCGGGCTCGAGGGCGCACGCGGCGCGGGTCTGGCCGGGGTTGTGGGTGGACAGGCCGATGATGGCGCCGGGGCCGACGATGCGGCGAGCCTCGGCCATGGGCATGTCGTCCTGGCCGAGGTGGACCCCGTCGGCGCCCTCGTCGCGGGCGATCTCGGGGTCGTCGTTGATGATCAGCTTCGAGGGACCGACGACGATGCGGCGCAGGGCGCGGGCCGTTCGCGCGACCTCGGCGCGGGGCACGCCCTTCATCCGCAGCTGGATGTAGGGGATGGCGCGGTCCACCATGACCGCTGCGAGGCGCTCGTAGCCGTCGCGGGGGCGGGTGAGGATGCCGTAGAAGCCGAAGTCAGCGGTCATTCTTCGTAGAACACCACGCAGTCGCGGCCCTGCTCCTTGGCGCGGTAGAGGGCCCTGTCGGCCATCAGCACGAGGAGCTCGTCCTGCTCTGCCTCGCCGTCCGTCGAGCTGGCGGCGCCCAGGGTCGTCTCCATCTCGGAGTCGGGGCGCGAGACGGTCGCCACCCCCACGCTGACCGTCACGCTCACGTCGCCGTGCTCGGTCGCGAGTTTGTAGTTGCCGATGGCCGTGCGGAGGCGCTCGGCCATGCGCTCGAGGCCCTCGGGCGACTCGCCGCGTACCAGCACGCAGAACTCCTCGCCGCCGTATCGGTACACCGAGTCCTCGGTGCGCACCGTGCGCCTCATGATCCCGCCCAGGTCCCGCAGGACCTGGTCGCCGAGGACGTGGCCGTAGCGGTCGTTGACCACCTTGAAGTGGTCCAGGTCGAGCATGAGCAGGCCCACGGGTTCGCGGTGCCGCCAGGCGAAGCTGACCTCCTCGCGCAGCCGCTGCTCGAGGTAGCTGCGGTTGCCCGTGCCGGTGAGCGCGTCCACGTACATCGCCTGGCACAGCTTGGTGAAGGCCTCGGCGCCGAGTTCGTCCACTGCGCTGAACTGGAACACCGTACGCCGCCCCAGCCGGATGCGGCAGCTGGTGGGCAGCCGCACCTCGTCCCAGACGCGCTGGTCGTCCACGAAGGTGCCGTTCATGCTGTCGAGATCGCGCAGGTAGAAGTGGCCCTCACGCATCTCCACCCGGACGTGCTCGCGGGAGATGGTGGCGTCGGCGAACACGAAGTCCACCTCCTCGCCGCGTCCGAAGGTGCCGCCGGACTCGGGGATGTAGTGGAGCCGACCGGATTCGCTCCCCCCGAGCACCGAGATGGTCGCGCCCACGATCCGCGCCGGCTCCGAGGGTAGCGGCCCGCCGCTGCTGATACGGGTCACCGACTCGTCGTCGAGTGTGTTGCGGGAGCGGTGCTCCTCCATGGACCAGCCTCCGCCGACATTATAGGGGATTTGGGGAGTTCCGCACTCCCCATGCGAATCAACAGGGACCGTAATATCCGTAGTAGATCTGCACCACGTCCCCGTCCTGGGGCACGTAGGCCGGATCGAAGACCACCGAGTTGAGGTTGGCGTCGTAGTACCAGCCCGATCCCTGCACGGCGCCGTTGACGTACACGATGATCGTGCTCTCGATGGCGTCGAGGCTCAGCTCGAACGTGTCGGCGAGGTTGACGGTGATCCACGCCAGGGAGGTCAGCACCGAGGACCAGTCCGACTCGCAGATGCTGCCCAGGACACCCCCTGTGGCGTTGGCCACGTCCACGTAGCCGGTGCCCGCGGTGGCGTTGCCGCCCGGACCCGAGCAGCTCTGGGCCACGTAGCCGTTGGTGCCGCAGATGGCCGACAGGATGACGTGGCTCGGATCGGCCTTGAGGTTCTGGTAGTTCGAGAGGTAGGTGCTCCAGTTGCCGCTCTGGTCGGGCTCGTCGGACACGTACACGACCCGCAGGCCCGCGTCCTGGCGCCAGAAGTTCTGGTTCGGCGGCGTGTTGTTGATCGCCTGCGTCAGCGCGTTGTAGCCGAACATCAGGCCGCGCTCGGTGCCGCTGCCGGTGGTGCCCACCGTGCAGTTGCTGGCGAACACGTTGGCGCCGTTGGGGGTGGTCGGGTCGATCACCGGGGTGCCGCCCTCGAAGTCGGCGTCGTCCGTGGTCACCGTGGCGATGCGGTAGTCCACCCCGGCGCCGGAGATGACGCTGTAGAAGTACGAGAAGTCGTCGGCGAGGTACCCCTGCTCGTCGCCCATGGAGCACGAGTTGTCCACCACCCACAGCACGTCGGCCTCGTTGTTGCCCGTCTGCACGAAGTTGTCCTGGGTGTACCCGGACGGCACGCCGTCGCCGACCTGGTCCGCCGTGGCCACGGGCTGGCTCGGATCGTCGCTCTGCACCGACAGCAAGCCGGCGTAGGTGTCCACGTCGGTGGGCACGAACTCCACCGTGACGGTGATGGTGTCCCCGGGCGACAGCTCCCAGCCGTTGTTGACGTAGTCGTCCAGGTCCCCCGGCGCGAAGCTCATCTCCGGGTCGGACGCGAAGCTGTAGCCGTACAGCGCCAGGGGCGCGTCGCCGATGCTCTGGATGTCGATGTCCACCGTGTCCGCGCACTCCGCCACCACGTTGCCGAAGTCCCAGTAGGACGGCGTGATGAGGATCTCCGGCTCGGCCCCGGCGCCGAACAGGTCCACCGTGACGATGGCCTCGTCCGGATCGTTGCTGGCGATGTCCACCCAGCCGCTGTAGGTGGCCTCGGCCGTCGGGTAGAAGCTGACCTCCATCGTCGTGCTCCCGCCCGGCGCCACCACCGTGCCCGCCGGGTTGGCGGTGATGGAGAAGTTGGGATCGCCGCCGCGGGTGCAGCTGTACAGGTCGAGATCCGCGTCCCCGTCGTTGTAGATGGTCACGATCTCGGCGGCGCTGTCGCCCACCTTGACGTCGCCGAAGTCCACGTTGGGCGGATCCACGTCGATGTCCGGCTCGGGATCCGGGGCGCCCATCAGCTCCACGTCCACCTGCGCCTCGTCCGGATCGTCGCTGGTGATACGGATCGTGCCGGTGTCCGACACCTGGTCCGACGGGGTGTAGGTCACGACGATGGTGCGGGTGACCCCCGGCGCCACGGAGCCCGGCAGGGTCGCGGACATCCAGGTGAAGTCGCCGCTGCCGCTGTAGTTGACGCCGCTGACCATCAGCGTGGCCGTGCCCACGTTGGACACGTAGATCGTCTCCATCGACCCCTGCCCCACCGCCACGTTGCCGAAGTCGATCAGCAGCGGATCCACGTCGATGTCCGGGGTCGGCTCGTCTGCGCCGTTGAGGACCACCGGCACGATGGGCTCGTCGGGATCGTTGCTCGGGATGGACATCGTGGCGTTGTCCGCGCCCACGTCCACCGGCGCGTACGAGACCTCCACCGTGGTGGAGGCGCCGGCGCCGAGCACCGCACCCGACGGATCCACGGTGATCGTGTATTCGGCGGTGCCGCTGATGCTCAGGGTGCCCAGCTCCAGATCGGCGGTGCCGAGGTTCTGGATGGTGGCGCTGAGCGCCGAGGCCTGGCCGATCAGCACCTGGCCGTACTGGAGGATCAGCGGGGTCACCGCGATGTCCGGTTCGGGCGTCGCCTGCCCCTGGAGCGTGACGATCACCTGGGGTTCGTCCGGATCGTCGCTGTCCACGGTGACCGTGGCCACGTCGGCGTTCTCGTCGTAGGGCGTGTAGCTGACGTTGAAGGTGCGCGTGTCCCCGGGGGCGAGGACCGCAGGGAACGAACCCGTGACCACGCCGAACTCCGGGCTGCCCGAGAGCACGGGCACCCCCACCTGCAGGTCGCCGCTGCCCACGTTGGCCACGGTCACCACCTGCGTGGACGTGTTGCCCAGGTCCACCGATCCGAAGTCCACGAGCAGCGGGGTCACGTCGATGTCCGGCTCCGGCTCGTGGGCGCCGGCGAGCTGCAGGATCACCACCGGCTCGTCCGGATCGTCGCTGGGGATCTCCACCTCACCGAGGTCGGACTGGGTGTCGGTGGGCGTGTAGGTGACCGTGATCAGGGTGTAGTCCCCCGGCACGATCATCTGGAACGACGGGTCCACGTCGATGACGAACTCCGCCGAGCCCACCAGGGTCAGGCTGCCCAGGGACAGGTCAGCGCCGCCCACGTTCCAGATCTCAGCGTCCAGCGACGACGAGCCGCCGATGGGCACGCTGCCGAAGTTCAGGGAGCTGGGCTGCAGGTCGATGTCCGGCGCGACGCCGCCGCCGAGGATGTCCACCTGGACCATCGGATCGTCCGGGTCGTTGCTGGCGATGCCCACCAGCCCCTGGTACGTGAGCTCGTCGGCCGGCTCGAAGCTGATCTCCAGGTCCACGCTGGCGCCGGGGGACAGCACGGTGCCCGCCGGGTTCGACGAGATCCAGATCTCGGCGTCGCCCGCGTAGGAGCAGGCCGTGATGTCGAGGTCCGCGTCGCCGATGTTGGTGATCGTCACCCAGTCGGTCTCCACGGCCCCCACCGCCACGTCGCCGAAGTCCAGCAGCAGCGGGTCCACGTCGATGTCGGGGTACGGCGTGTGCGCGGCCTCGAGGGTCACGCTCACCGTGGGCTCGTCCGGGTCGTCGCTGGCGATGGACAGGGTGCCCGTGTCCGCCACCTCGTCGCTTGGGGTGTACGAGACGATGATCGTGCGCGAGCCGCCCGGGGCCACGGTGCCCGGCAGGTTGGCCGACGACCAGCCGAAGTCGGTGCTGCCCGACAGCGAGACGCTGCTCACCGTCAGCGTGGCGCCGCCGACGTTGCTCACCGTGACCGTCTCCATGCTGCCCTGGCCGATGTCCACGGTGCCGAAGTCCACGTGCAGCGGATCCACGTCGATGTCCGGCACCGGGTCCTCGGCGCCGCTGAGGGTGACGTGGACCGGGTTCTCGTCCGGGTCGTTGCTCGGGATCTCCAGCGTCGCCGAGTCGGCACCCGGGTCCACCGGCGCGTAGGTCAGCTCCACCACCGTGGTCGCCCCGGGAGCCAGCACCTGGCCCGACGGATCGATGCTGATGGAGAACTCGGCCGTGCCGTTGATGCTCAGGGTGCCCAGCTCCAGGTCGGCGATCCCCACGTTGCCGATGCTCGCGGTCAGCGCGGTGGACTGGCCCACCTGCACCTGGCCGAACTGCAGGAACGTCGGGATGACCTCGATGTCCGGTACCGGCGTCGGATCGCCGGTCAACGGCACCACCACCGTGGGCTCGTCCGGATCGTCGCTGGTGATGGTGATCTCGCCGGAGTCGGTGGTGAGGTCCACCGGCGTGTAGAACACGCTGATGGTCAAGGAACCACCCGCGGGGATGGTGGAGGGGAACGCCGCGGCGTTGATGGCGAACTCGGCGCTGCCCGAGAGCGCGGGCATGTCCACCCACAGGTCGCCCGTGCCCACGTTCGCCACGGTCACGGTGTCCGAGCCGGTCTGGCCCACGTCGATGCCGCTGAACCAGATGGACAGCGGCGTCACGTCGATGTCCTGGATCGGATCGTGCTGGCCGAACAGGTCGAGGTAGACGGGGTTCTCGTCGGGGTCGTTGCTCGGGATCTCCACGTAGGCGGAGTCGCCGCCCATGTCCGCGGGCGTGTAGCTGACGGTGATCACGGTGACGTCGCCGGGCACGACCACCTGCAAGGACGGATCCACGACGATCTGGAACTCGCTGCCCCCCACCAGGCTCAGGGCCCCCAGCTCCAGGTCCGCGCTGCCCAGGCTCCAGATCTCGGCGTCCATGGTGACGGTGACGCCCACCTCCACCGCGCCGAAGTCCAGCTGGGTCGGATCCAGGTCGATGTCCGGCTCGATGCCGCCGCCGTACAGCTCCACGGTCACCACGGGATCGAGGGGATCGTTGCTGGCGATGTCCACCTCGCCGAAGTACGCGAGCTCGGCGGTGGCCTGGAAGCTCACCTCCATCACGGTCTCGTCACCGGGGGGCACCACCGCGCCAGCCGGGTTGGACGAGATCCAGAAGTTGGGGTCGCCGCTGTAGCTGCAGCCGTGCAGCTCGAGGTCCGCGTCGCCCACGTTGGCGATGGTCACCTCGAAGGTCTCGGTGGTCAGGATCACCGTGTCGCCGAAGTCCACCGTCGTGGGGTCCACGTCGATGTCCGGATACGGCGTGCACTCGGCGAGGAGGTCCACCACCACCGACGGCTCGTCCGGATCGTCGGACTCGAACGTCAGCGTGGCCGTGTCCCCGCCCTGGTCCGCGGGCTGGTAGCTGACCTGGGCCGAGACCGACGCGCCGGGCGCGAGGATCCCGGGCAGGGAGCCGATGGCCACGGCGAACTCCGCGCTGCCGCTCAGGGTCACCGCGGTCACGTCCAGATCGGCGCCGCCCACGTTGGTCACGGTGACCGGCTGGATGTTGATGCCGCCCACGGGCACCGATCCCAGGTCCAGCAGGAGGGGATCCACGTCGATGTCCGGCACCGGCTCGTCCTCGCCGAGCAGGTCGAGGTAGATCGGGTTCTCGTCCGGATCGTTGCTCGGGATCTCCACCTGGGCCGAGTCGTCCACCGTGTCCACGGGGGTGTAGGTGACCTCGACGGTGGTCAGGGCGCCGGGGGCCAGCACCTCACCGGACGGGTCCACGGCGAGGGTGAACTCGGAGGTCCCCACCACCGCCAGGCTCCCCAGCTCCAGATCCGCGGTGCCCACGTTGAAGATCGTCGCGGCCAGGGTCGCGTCGCTCCCCACGAGCACCTGGCCGAAGGCCAGCGACGTGGGCAGCAGGTCGATGTCCGGCGCGGGCGTGGCGTCGCCGAGCAGCTGCACGGTGACCGTGGGTTCGTCCGGATCGTCGCTGTCGATGGCGATCTCGCCCGTGTCGGGCGTCAGGTCCGACGGCGCGTAGTCCACCAGCACCATCTCCGAGGTGCCCGGAGCGATGGTGGTGGGGAACTGGGACGCGCTGACCGAGAAGTCGACGCTGCCCGTGAGCAGGGGCAGGTCCACGGTCAGGTCGCCGGTGCCCACGTTGCTGACCATCACCACGTCGGAGGCCACCGTGCCCACGTCCACCGTCCCGAAGTCGATCTCCACGGGCGTGACCTCGATGTCGGGGATGGGCTCGTGCTGGCCGGCCAGGGTCAGGTAGGCGGGGTTCTCGTCCGGGTCGTTGCTGGGGATCTCGACCTCGCCGAGGTCGGGGTTCATGTCCACCGGCGCGTAGGAGACGGTCACGGTGGTGTACTCGCCCGGCGCCAGCACCACCCCCGAAGGATCGGTGTGCAGCGCGAACTCGACGGGGCCCACCAGGGCCAGCGTCCCGAGCTCCAGGTCCGCGTCGCCGAGGCTCCAGATCTCGGCCTCCATGGTGACCACGGTGCCCATCTCCACGTCGCCGAACAGCAGCTCCGTGGGCACCAGCTCGATGTCCGGCGCGGGCAGCAGCTCACCCAGCAGCGGGATCTCCACCAGGGGCACGTCGGGATCGTTCGAGGTCAGCAGGAGCACGCCGTCGTCCACGCCCTCGTCCACCGGGGCGTAGGTGACCTCGATCTGGGTGCTGTTGGAGGGGGCCAGGGCCAGGGGGGCGGGATCGAGGGTGATCGTGTACTCGTCCGAGGTCAGCCCGTCGAGCTCCACCGCGTCGAGCATCAGATCGTCGGTGCCGACGCTGGTCACGGTCACCAGCAGGCTGGTCGCGCCGCCGCTGGGCACCGCGCCGAAGTCCAGCTGGCTGGGGGACCAGGCGATGGCAGGGACGGGCCCCTCCACCACGTCGAGCACGGACACGGGGACCTCGACCACCGGCTCGTCGGGATCGTCGGAGTAGATCTCGATCACGTCCTGCGCGCCGCCGAGCAGGGTGGGATCCAGGCTCACCACCAGCTCCACCACGCCGTCGGGGGCCACGGTACCGTCGAATTCCTCCACTGCGAAGGGGCCGGTGCCGTCCACGAGCACCACCGCGTCCACGTGCAGCGTCCCGTCGCCCACGTTCTGCAGGGACAGGAACCGCTCCTGTGGCACACCGATGGTCACCGTGCCGAACTCCACGGCCTCGGGATCCACGACGATGTCCGGGTCCAGGCTCCCCAGGTCGTGCTCCTGGCACCCGAGGGCGGCTACCAGAGTCAGCAGGACGATTGCGGTCAGATGATGGATGCCCCGTGCCATGTTCACGCTCCCCGGCGGCGAGAGATGGATCTCTCCCCAGTCCGAAGTTTATGGATTCTTGACAGGGTGATCCACGACGAGGCTGAACGTCATGGTGAACGGGGGCGAGCGCGCGGGTTCAGTCCTTGCGCGCGTCCTTGCGCGTGGCGGGGTCCTGCCCGAAGAAGTCGCACAGCAGCCCGTACAGGGCGGGATCGCGCTTGCGCAGGCTGCGCGGCCGCTCGAAGAAGACCTCCACCGCCACGGCGAACAGCTCGGCCTCGTTCTGGCCGGCGTAGTCGCGCAGGGCGCCGCTGTCGGTGCCGTCCTCGAACTCCCTGAGCCGATCGGCCATCAGCTGGATCCACGGCGCCGTGCCCACCCAGGAGAGGCCACCGGGCAGGCCGTCCGCGCGCCCGTCGGCGAAGTCCATCACGTGGGCCAGCTCGTGGAGCCCCACGTTGAGCCCGTCGCGGGCCTTGCTGAACCCGTGGCGCAGGTCCCGCGCCGAGAACACGATGGGGCCCTGGGCGTGGACCATGCCGAGGATCGGGTTGTCGCCGCCCACCTGGTAGTCGTCGTCGAAGCTGGTGCGGTAGATGACGATGTCCCGCAGGGAGGGCCACTCCCAGTCGGGCAGGCCGTGGGTCAGGATGGCCGCCGAGGCGCCGACGAGGACCTTGATGCGCTCGTCCACCGCCGCTCCACGCGGGCCGTAGATCCGCTGCTCGGCGACGAAGATGCGCACGTCGTCCTCGAAGCGCGCCCGGGCCTCCCCTTCCAGATCCCCGTAGAAGGTCACCCGCCGGTTCAGCACGTCGCGCCAGGCCTCCGGGAACGGGGTCGAGACGATGCGGCGTCGCGCGATGTAGCGTTTCAGGGAGAGGTAGCCCGCCATCGCGCCGACCACGGCCGCGACTGCGGCGGCGGCCCAGGGATTCCCCACCGCCAGCCACGTCACGACCGCGGCGGCCGCGGCCGCCCCCGCAGCCGTCCACCGGGCCGAACGAATGCGCGCAGGGGGCCAGACTCGCATGGGCGCATCCTACACCCGCCGCGCGGGGACCGTACGGAGGAGTGCCCTTCCGGATGGAAGCTGGGAGGTCTTCGGGGAGGTTCGGAGAGGAGAAGCTGTCAGGAGAGACGTATGTTTTTCGACGCTCGACTATACCGGCCTAGGCCGGACTGTCAGGCAGTGTCGTCGTCGTCACCCAGCATACCGAACTGGTCGCAGCCGCCGGCGGCCTCGAAGGCGTCGTTCGCGAGGTCACACGCCTCGGGATCACCCTCGTCGATCAGGGGCTGGTAGGTGTCCGTGCAGGTGGTGCCGATAGCCTCGTAGAAGTCCTCGACTCCATCGCAACCACAGACGGTATCCACGTACTCCTGGCAGGGATTGGCACACGCGAACAGCGCGAAGCCGAGAGCCAAGACGCATCCAACGCTCAACAGGGTCTTCATTTCACTTCCTCCAGTTGATCTTGGTCCCGACTGTCCGACCACCGCACAGCCCGCGACCTCGTACCCAAGGGTACACGGAGCGGACCTTAGCAAGGGCTGTTGGATCGGTCAAGATGGACCACAGTACTTTGTGCGCTGCACCGCATTCATCACACGGAGGTTGGCCTCAACATGCGCCGTAGTATCCGTAGTTGATCTGCACCACGTCTCCGTCATTGGGCACATACGAGGGGTCGAATACCACCGAGTTGCTGTTGGGGTCGAAACTCCACCCGATCATCTGCTGGACACCGTTGACGTACACCGTGATGGTGCCGTCGATGGCGTCGTCGGTCAGCTCGAACGTGTCGGCCAGGCTGACGGTGATCCACGCCAGGTTGGTCAATACGGTGGACCAGTCGGAGTCACAGATACTGCCCAGCACGCCGCCGGTGGCGTTGGCCACGTCCACGTACCCGTTGCCGGGGTCGGCGTTGCCGCCAGGGCCGCTGCAGGACGTGGCGTTGTAGCCGTCGGTGCCGCAGATGGCCGACAGCACCACCTGATCCGGATCCGCCTTGAGCCCCTGGTAGTACGACAGGTAGGTGCTCCAGCTGCCGCTCTGGTCCTCCTCGTCGGACACGTACACCACCCGCAGGCCCGCGTCCTGCCGCCAGAACCCCTGGTTGGGGGCGTTGTTGTTGTACGCGAGCACCAGCGCGTCGTAGCCGTACTTCAAGCCCCGCTCGGTGCCGCTGCCGTTGGTGCCCACCAGGCAGTTGGTGGAGAAGGTGGCCGCGCCGTTGGGGGTGTACGGATCGATCACGGGCGTGCCGCCCACGAAGGCCTCGTCGTCGGTGGTCACCGTGGCGATCCGGTAGTCCACGCCCGCGCTGTCGACGATGGTGTAGAAGGTGCCGAAGTCGTCGGCCAGATACCCCTGCTCGTCGCCCATGGAGCACGAGTTGTCCACCACCCACAGCACGTCGGCGGCGTTGCTGCCCTCCTGCAGGAAGTTGTCCTGGGTGTACCCGGCCGGGACGCCGTCCCCGTCCAGCTCCACCGTGGCGATGGGCAGGTTCGGATCGTCACTGTTGATGGACAGCTCGCCCTCGTACCCCGCCACCTGCGTGGGCACGAAGGACACCGTGACGGTGATGCTGTCGCCCGGCTGGAGCTCCCAGCCGTTGTTCACGTAATCGTCCAGGTCGGCCGCCTCGAGGGTCATCCCCGCCGGAGTGGACGACCACCCGTAGCCGTTGAGGGCCAGGGGCGCCGAGCCGACCGAGAAGATCTGGATCTCCTCGGTCTCCTCGCATTCCACCTGCACGTTGAGGAAGTCCCAGTACGGCGGGTAGACGTCGATCTCGGGCAACGCGCCGGCGCCCAGCAGTTCGACGGTGACCACCGGGTCGTAGGGATCGTTGCTGGCGATGTCCACCGTACCGCTGTAGACCGTCTCGAGGGTGGGGCTGAAGCCGATCTCCATGGAGACGCTGCCGCCCGCGGGGACGGTGCTCCCGGCCGGGTTCGTCTCGATCCAGAAGTTGGGATCGCCCGCCCGCGTGCAGCTGTAGATCTCCAGGTCTGCGCCGCCCTGGTTGTAGATGAGCACCGTCTCCGTGGCGATGGTGTTCACCTTCACGTCCCCGAAGTCCGCGAGCCAGGGGTCCACGTCGATGATGGGCTCGTCCGCGGGCTGTCCGGCGAGATCCACGTCCACCACCGGCTCGTCCGCGTCGTCGCTGACCACGGTGAGCACGCCGCCGTCGGGGAGCGCATCGCTGGGGGTGTACACCACGCTGATCGTCCGCGAGGCCCCTGGCGAGATCGTGCCGGGCAGCGAGCCCGAGGCAAAGGTGAAGTCGCCGCTGCCGCTGAGGTACACGGCGGACACCGTCAAGGTGGCGCCGCCGAGGTTGGTGACCTCCACGTTCTCGGAGCGCGTCAGGCCGATGTCCACGGCGCCGAAGTCCACCGTGAGCGGGTCCACCTCGATCTCGGGCACGGGCTCGTCCGCGCCCACCAGCGGCACCACGACCAGGGGCTCGTCCGGATCGTCGCTGGGGATCTCGAGATCCGCCAGGTCCGGGCCGGCGTTGGTGGGCGTGTAGGTCACCTCGACCACTGCGGAGCTACCCGGGGTCAGGGTCGCGCCGGAGGGGTCGACGGTGATGGCGTACTCGGCCGTCCCGTCCACCGACAGCGTGTCCAGGTGGAGGTCCAGGGTGCCGACGTTGGTGATGTTGGCCGTCAGCGGGATGCTCTGGCCCAGCAGCACCTGGCCGTAGGTGAGGCTCGTGGGCAGCACGTCGATGTCCGGCGCAGGCGTGGGCAGCCCCTCCAGGTCCACCACCACCGTGGGCTCGTCCGGATCGTCGCTGGCGATGGTGACCTGGCCGGCGTCGTCGGCGAGGTCCGTGGGCGTGTACAGCACGTTGAAGGAGCGCGTCATGCCCGACGCCAGGGTGATGGGGAAGTTCGACGTGTTGAGGCTGAACTCGTAGCTGCCGCTGAGCACCGGCACGTCCACGTCCAGGTCGCCCGTGCCCACGTTGGTCACGCTCACCGACGTCGTGTAGGTCGGGCCCACGTCCACGCCGCTGAAGGTCACCAGGGTCGGGGAGACGTCGATGTCGGCGATGGGGTCGTAGTCGCCGCTGAGCTGCAGGTATACCGACGCCTCGTCCGGGTCGTTGCTCGGGACGTCGATGGTGGCGGTGTCGGCGGACGTGTTCACCGGCGCGTAGGTCGCCGTGATCAGGGTCGAGTCCCCGGGGGCGAGGATCGCGCCCGAGGGATCGACGTCGATGACGAACTCGCTCGACCCGTACAGGCTCAGGGTACCGAGCTCCAGGTCGGCGCCGCCCATGTTGAGCACCACCGCGTCCAGGCTCGACGAGCTGCCCACGGGCACCGCGCCGAAGTCCAGCACGGTGGGCCAGACGTAGATGTCCGGGGACCGGCCGCCGCCGATCACGTTGACCACGATGATCGACGAGTCCGGATCGTTGCTGTGCACCTCCACCGAGCCGACGTAGCCGACCACGTCCATGGGATGGAAGCTGATCTCGAGGATCGCGTCGTCCCCCGGCGCGAGGGTGGAGTTGCCCGGGTTGACCGAGATCCAGAAGTTGGGGTCCCCGCTGTACTGGCAGCTGTAGACCTGCAGGTCGTCCGTGCCCACGCTCGACAGCACGACCTCGGCGGTGACCGTGGTGTCCACCACCACGTCGCCGAAGTCCACGGCCACGGGATCCACGGAGATGTCTGGGTAGGGCGTGGCCTCCCCCACCACCGGCACGTCCACGACCGGCTCGTCCGCGTCGTCGCTGGCGATGGACAGGGTGCCGCTGTCCGCCCCGTCGTCCGTGGGGCCGTAGGTCACGTAGATCAACGCCGTGACCCCGGGCGGGATCACGCCGGGCAGCGACGCCGAGGTCCAGTTGAAGTCCGCGCTGCCGCCGAGGGAGATGGAGCTGACCTGTAGGTCGGCGCCGCCCACGTTGGACACCGCGATGGAGCTGCTGGAGGCCGCGCCCAGGTCCACCTGGCCGAAGTCGAGGCTGAGCGGGTCCACGTCGATGTCCGGGACGGGCTCGTCCTCCCCCTCCAGGTCCAGCCAGACCGGGTTCTCGTCGGGGTCGTCGCTGGGGATCTCCACCTGGGCGACGTCGGCGCCCACGTCCACGGGGGCGTAGACCACCTCCACTGTGGTGGAGTCGCCGGGGGCGAGCACGAGGCCGGACGGGTCCACGCCCAGGGTGTACTCGGAGGTACCCGCGACCGCGAGGGTGCCCAGGGTCAGGTCAGCGGTGCCCACGTTGGACACGGTCGCCTGCAGCGCCTGGCTGCCGCCGACCAGCACCTGGCCGAACTGCAGCGCCGTGGGGGCGAGGTCGATGTCCGGCGTGGGCGTGGTGTCCGCGAGGAGCTCGACCACGACGGTCGGCTCGTCCGGGTCGTCGCTGGTCACCGTGACCTCCCCGGCGTCGGCCACCAGGTCCACCGGCGTGTACGTCACCATGATCAGCTCGGTGGCCCCCGGCGCCACCACGCAGGGGAACTGGGACGCGCCGAGGGTGAACTCCACGCTCCCCGTGAGCACCGGCAGGTCCACGGTCAGGTCGCCGCTGCCCACGTTGGACACGGCCACCTCCTCGGTGACCACGGTGCCCTGCACCACCGCGCCGAAGTCCAGCGTCAGCGGGTCCACGTCGATGTCCGGCAGCGGCTCGAACTGACCGGCGAGCTGCAGGAACACCGGGTCCTCGTCCGGATCGTCGCTCGGGATCTCCACCTCGCCGGTGTCCGTGGTCTCGTCCACCGGGGTGTACGCCACCTCCACGGTCGTCCAGTCGCCCGGGGCCACCACCGCGGCCGAGGGATCGACCACCAGGGTGAACTCGGGCGACCCGGTCAGGGCCAGGGTCCCCAGCGTCAGGTCCGCGTCGCCGAGGTTCCAGATCTCCGCGGGCAGGGTCACCGTCGCGCCGACGGCCACCTCGCCGAAGAGCAGCTCGGGCGGGACCAGCTCGATGTCGGGGGCGACCAGCAGCTCACCCAGCAGGGGGATCTCCACCACCTCGGCGGCGGGATCGTTGCTCGTCACCACCAGGGTGCCGCTGTCCGGCACGTCGTCCGACGGTGTGTACGTCACGTCCACCACGTCGGACGTCCCCGGGGGCAAGGTCGCCGGGGCGCCGAAGTCCGCGAGGGTGAAGTCCTCGGAGGTGCCGGAGTCCAGCTCCACCGACAGGATCTCCAGATCGAGGGAGCCGACGCTGCTCAGGGTCACCGTCAGGGTCTCCTCGCCGCCCGAGGGCACGAGGCCGAAGTCCAGTGAGCTCGGCGACCAGGCGATCGCCGGCGCGGGCACGTCCACCACGTCCGCGGCGAACACGTGCACCTCCACGGTGGGCTCGTCCGGGTCGTCGCTCTCGACGAGCACGAAGTCGTCGGCCGGGCCGATCTCCTCCGGATCGAACGTGACCACCAGGTCCACGTACTCGTCGTGGGCCAGCGTCCCCTGGTACGCCTCCACCGCGAATCCGACCACGCCGTGCAGCAGGGTGACCGAGTCCACCTCCAGGGTGCCGCCCCCGGCGTTGTGCAGGGTCACGATCTGTTCGGCGGGGGAACCCAGCGTCACCGTGCCGAAGTCCAGCTCCGCCGGCGTGACGGCGATGTCCGGCGCCAGCGCGTTGATCTCCTGGTCCTGGCAGCCCAGGCCCACGAAACCCACGGCCAGCGCGACCGCCGCGATCCATCCCTTCGAGCTCATCGTCGTTCTTTCCATGACCATCCCGGCCTCCACCATGGGCCGAGTCTATCGCAAGGTGCGCTAGAATCCGCAGCAGGATCTGGAGGTAGTCGGTGGCGCCGCGGCCCGTTGCAGCTCGACTCCCCTTCGCGTGGATGCTCGCCGTCGCCGTCACCCTCGCCGCCTGCGAGGAGCCGGGCGGTCCGGATCTGGCCAGCGAACCCGACGTCGAATCCGTTCCCGGAAACGTCCTGTCCTGTCGCGTGCAGTGGTCCACCGCGGAGCCCGCGGTGACCCGGGTGGAGTTTGGTTCCGGGGGCCGGCTCGATGCGTTCGTGGGCCTGGGGCCCGAGGCGACGGAGCACGACTGGCTCGTGATCGGGCTCCGCGCGGGGATCGAGCACACCCTCGAGGCGGTCTCCGGGTTCGGCGACGGGACCGAGCACCGGTCCGCGCCGATGACATTCACCCCGGACGACCTGCCGTTCGACCCGCCCGGGATCGAGATCTCGGTCCTGAACGAGGACCTCGCGCAGCCCGGCTGGACCCTGTTCAACGTGGTCGACGGCGACGCCATCGCCCCCACCCTCGCCGTGATGGTCGACCCGGGCGGCGAGATCGTCTGGTACCACGACCTGGGCCCGGACGACGGCGGCGGGGACGTGGAGGTCACCCTCGTGGACGGCGAGCGCGTGCTCATCGGCGGATCGGTCCCGCCCGGCGAGCGGCCCGTGGAGGTGGACCTGGCCGGGGAGGTGGTCTGGGAGGGGCCCGGGCAGCCCGACGGCCTGTACACCGCCGGCGGCATGCACCACGCCCTGATCGCGCTGCCCGGCGGGGATCGCCTCGGGTTGTTCTACGACTTCCGCGACTCGACCCTGGTGGACGTGATCCAGCAGCTGACCCCCGACAACGACGTCGCGTGGAGCTGGCACCCCTACGACGAACTCGGCGAGGAGGGACAGCAGTACCTGCACGGGAACATGGTCGGCGCCGACCTCGACCGCGACGTGGCCTGGTACAACGCCCGCCACGTCAGCCGGCTGTACCAGATCGACCGCGCCGACGGCGCCGTGGACTGGTCCCTGGGCGAGGACGGCGACTTCGACTTCGTTGGCGACGCCGAGCACCCGTGGTTCCTCCACGCCCACGCCCCGGAGGTGCTCGAGGACGGCCGCGTGCTGCTGTACGACAACGGCTCGCCCGACCTCCGCCCGTTCTCCCGCGTCGTGGAGTACCAGCTCGACGAGGACGCCATGACCGCCTCGATGGTCTGGGAGTACCCCGGCGAGCTCGCCGACGACGACTGGTACACCTTCGCCTGGGGGGACGCCGACCGCCTCGACAACGGCAACACGCTCATCACCGCCGCGGGGTTGAGCAGCTACGACACCCCGGGGCGGCTGCTGGAGGTCACACCCGGCGGCGATGTCGTCTGGGAGGCCCTCCTCGGCGGCCCCAGCCACAAGGACTCCATCGGCGTGTACGCGGCCGAGCGCATCCCCGTCCTGGTGGGCCAGCTCTGAGCGGTTACGAGCTCGTTACGTTCCGGCGCGAGCCCGCGCGGTAGACTGTCCACGGGATCGCGCGGAAGGGAAGACACGTGGCCAAGCCGAGGGTACTGGTGGTGGAGGACGACGCGGCGATCCGCCAGGGCATGGTGGACGCGCTGCGGTTCGAGGGCTACGACGTGGAGCAGGCCGCGGACGGCCACGCCGGCATGGACGCGGCGCTCGGCGCGCCCGTGGACCTGGTGCTGCTGGACCTGGTGCTGCCGGGGCACGGGGGGCTGGAGATCCTGGCGGAGGTGCGCGGCTCGAGGCCGACGCTGCCGGTGATCATCATCACCGCGCGGGGAGCCGAGGCCGACCGCGTCAAGGGCCTGCGGATGGGGGCCGACGACTACGTGGTCAAGCCGTTCTCCATCAAGGAGCTGCTCGCGCGCGTCGAGGCGGTGCTGCGGCGATCCGCCGAGCGCCCCACGGACGTGCAGCGGCTCACCTTCGGCGACGCCGAGGTGGATCTGAAACGGCAGGAGGTGCTCCACGCCGACGGAGCGCGCCGCGAGCTGTCCACCAGAGAGGTGGAGCTCCTGCGCTACCTCGCGGCCCACGCCGGCCGCGCCGTGTCCCGCGACGAGCTGCTGGCCCGCGTCTGGCGGCTCAACCCCCGGGGCGTGGCCGAGACCCGTACCATCGACATGCACGTGGCGCGCCTGCGCGACAAGCTGCGCGGCGGGCCCGACTCCCCGGAGACCATCCTCACCGTGCGAGGCAAGGGCTACATGCTGGCCGCGGAGGGCGACCAGGCGTGAGGAATCCCTGGCGCGCTGCGGCCCTTTTTGGCGTCTGCCTCGCGGTGGTGCTGGCGGCCATGGGTTGGCTCAGCGCCGAGCTGGTGGCGCTGGATCGCGCCGAGCGGCGGGCCCGGGAGGACGCGGCCATGGAGGAGGCGGTGCGGCTGGCCCTGTGGCGCATGGACAGCGCCCTGACGCCGATCATCGCCGAGCACAGCGCGCGCCCCGTGTACGTGTACGACACGTTCTACGATCCGGTGTTCAACACCGCGGCCACACCGGCCACCGGCGGCGTGCCGTCTCCCCTGCTCACGGCGCCCTCCCGTTTCGTGCTCCTGGACTTCACGACCTCACCCGGCGGCGGGTTCTCCTCTCCGCAGGTGCCGCAGGATCGCGACACGACGGCGGCGCTCGAGGACGTCGTCTCCATGACGCAGCTGCTGGCATGGTCCAGGCGGCTGGAGATGCTCTCGGAGGCCGTGGAGCCCGCCCAGGTGGTGCTCGCGATGGCGGACGCCGAGCTGTCCCGCGGCGACGGGCTGGCCGGCCTCGCGGAGGGGCCGGATCTCCAGCAGAAGCTCAACGTCCAGGAGCTGACGACCCGCACCGTGCTGAGCAACTCCATGGTCGAGACCCAGCAGATGGCGGTGAACTACTACAACCCGCCGGCGCTGCACACCACCGGCACCTTCCAGCCGGTGTGGATCGGCGACGCGCTGTTGCTGGTGCGCGACGGCGGCGGCGCGTGGCAGGGCGCCTGGCTCGACTGGCCGGCGCTGCAGGGGTGGCTGCTCGACTCGGTGGCCGACCTGCTCCCCGGCGCGCAGCTGCGCCCGCTGCAGCCCGGCGCCCAGGACCCCGAAGGCCGCAGGCTGGCCTGGATCCCCGCGGTCCTCGTCCCCGGTGACCTCGCAGTCCCCGTCGAGGGCTCCACCTCCCCGGTGGCCCTGACGCTGATCGTCGCGTGGCTGTGCGTCCTCGTCGCGGCCGCTGCGGTGGCCGGCCTCCTGCGCGGCATCCTGTCTCTGAGCGAGCGGCGGGCGGCCTTCGTCTCCGCGGTCACCCACGAGATGCGCACCCCCCTGACCACCTTCCGGATGTACTCGGAGATGCTGGCCGAGGGCATGGTGGACGAACAGCGCCGGGGCCTGTACCTGGAGACCCTGCGCCGGGAGGCGGACCGCCTGGGCCACCTGGTGGAGAACGTGCTCGCCTACGCCCGGCTCGAGCAGGGCCGGGGCGCGTCGAGCATCGGGGACGTGACCGTGGGCGACACCCTGGACCGCGCCGTGACACGCCTGGCCGACCGCGCCCGCCAGTCCGAGATGACGCTGGCCGTGGAGGGGGACGAGGAGCACCACGCGGTGTCCGTGCGAGCCGACGCCGCGCGCGTGGATCAAATCCTCCTGAACCTGGTCGACAACGCCTGCAAGTACGGCGCCACCGCCGACGACAAGACGGTGCGCCTCTCGATCACCCGCCGCGGTGGCTGGATCTCGATGGTGGTGGCCGACCGCGGACCAGGCGTCCCGCCCGAGGTCCGCCGGCGCCTGTTCCAGCCCTTCTCCCGCTCGGCCGAGGAGGCCGCCGGCTCCGCCCCCGGGGTCGGCCTCGGTCTCTCCCTCAGCCGCCGCCTCGCCCGCGACATGGGCGGCGACCTGCGCCTCCTCGACGGGCCCGGCGCCACCTTCGAGCTGACCCTGCGCGCCATCTAGCGAGCTGTACCCGACGCCGCCGACCCCTTTTGGTACAATCCGCCGCGGACACCCGGGAGGCCCATCCGATGACACAAATGGAGCAACTCTTCATCGGCATCGCCGGCATCATCGGCGCGGGCAAGAGCACCCTCGCCACGGCCCTGGCCAAGCACCTCGACATCGACGTGTACTACGAGCCGGTGGAGGACAACGAGTACCTCGCCGACTTCTACCGCGACACGGCCAAGTACAGCTTCGCCATGCAGATCTACCTGCTCAACCGCCGGTTCCAGCAGCACCAGGAGATCATCTGGCGCGGCCGGCCCGCCGTGCAGGACCGCACCATCTACGAGGACGCGGTCTTCGCCAAGATGCTGTCGGACTCGAACCTGATGGACCCCCGGGACTACGCCACGTACCTGCAGCTGTTCCGCAACATGTCCAACTTCATGTGCAAGCCCAACGTGATCGTCTACCTGGACGTGAAGCCCGAGGTCAGCCACGAGCGGATCACCCAGCGCGCCCGCGACATCGAGAGCGTCATCTCCCTGGACTACCTGAAGGCCCTGTACGACGAGTACGAGAACTTCGTGCGCGACATCTCCAAGATGATCCCGCTGATCCGCGTCTCGTGGAACGAGTTCCGCGACGTGGAGGAGATGGCCGAGGTGATCAAGACCGAGTACCTCGACGCCAGCTTCCTGCGCAACGTCACCGAGTGGACCTACCGAAAGACCTGATCCGGAGCCCCATGCACCGTTCCCTCCTGGCCCTGTGGGCCCTCGCCGCGCTGCTGTCCGCCCCGCTGGCGTGCTCCTCGGACCCCGGCGACGACGACGACGACGACACCACCGCAGAGCCGATCCCCGAGGTCTCCCGGGTGTTCGACCGCGACTACGAGCCCGCCGCGCTGAGCATCATCGGCGACGCCGAGGACAAGCTGTACGTCATCGAGTACGTCATCTACGACGACGGCGTGGTCGCCGTCCTCCTCGACGCCATGGAGGAGGCCCACGCCCGTGGTGTCGACGTGCGGGTGCTCGCCGACGAGGAGAGCGCGAACACGGCCGCCGCCATCGACACGCTGGTGGCTGCCGGCGTGGACGCCAAGCTCGACTCGGCCGGGACCACCACCCACAACAAGCTGATCCTCGCCGACGACCGCGTCCTGGTGGGCTCCCACAACTTCTCGGACAACGCCATGACCGAGAACCACGAGGCATCCCTCCTGATCGACGACGCCACCGTCGCCGAGTACTACGAGCGCTACTTCCAGTCCCTGTGGCAGGACTCCTCCGACGACCCCGGCCTCGACCCCATCGACGTCGGCGGCGTCGTGCCCATCCACAACGACGAGATCGCCCATCGCGTCATCGACTGCCTCACCCACGCCACGACCCGCGTCCGCATCGTCCTGTACGCCATGGTCTACAACGACGACTACCCCGACTCCGACATCAACCGCGCCGTCGAGGAGGTCGTCGCCGCCCACGAGCGCGGCCTCGACGTCGAGGTCATCCTCTGCGGCAGCACCTGGATCGTCGACAACGCCATCAACGACGCCGCCATCGACATCCTCACCGACGCCGGCGTGCCCGTCCGCACCACCCCATCCCACGTGGTGACCCACGCCAAGGCCCTGCTGTGCGACGACACGGTGCTGGTGGGGGACGCCAACTGGTCCTACAGCGCGTTCTCGCTCTACAACGGCACGAGCGCCCAGGTGACGAACGCGGAGCTGGCGGCGGACTATCTGACCTGGTTCGATGTCCTGACGGCGGAGAGTACGCCGGTGGAGTGAGAACCGGAAAAGGGACGCTCACACCTTTACGCCTTCGGGCGCCGGGCCGCCTCCCACCCTTCTTCCCCTCCATGCCTCCGCGCCTCTGTGGTCTCCCGGAGGCGGAGGTGGAAGTGGAGGTGTGATCTAGTAGTCACACACCTCGGCCACGACCTCGTATTCAGCGTCACACGAGCGGTCCATGAAGGCGTTGGGCGCGGTCGCGTTGGCGCCACACTCCCACTCCATGTCGAGGTCACAACGGTAGGCGTCCTCGAGGGCGCGCAAGCAACGGTCGTCGTCGCCGAGCGACACCACGACGGCCTCGCAGATGTCGTAACAGTCCCAGGGCCACTCCTCGGCGACCTCGTCCGAGCAGTCCCGCCCCTGCGCCTGCACGTCGCACGAGTCGTAGCAAGCGAACAGGGTCTCCCCCTCCTGGCCGGTGTAGAAGGCGCAGCCGCTCCCGGCGAGGGTGAACAGGGCGAACAGGGCGATCATCGTCGTGGTGGTCTTCATCGTGGGACTCCTATCGAGTGGCCGATTGCTGAATATGCCCCGGGTATTCGCAATGACCGGGCCAAGTCGGCGCCTGGTCACGAAAAAAAAATGCAGCGGCACGAGGAACGTTGTACGTGAGTCCGATCACATTGCGGATGGAGCACAAACGCAGGTGCGCCGGAGGGGGCCAGGACATTCGTGAGGAGGAGGGGCGCGCGTCCGCGGACGACGCGGGTGCGTCACGTCATGACGCGAGAGGTCGAGCTACCCGTGGAGCTTCTGGTACGCCGCCCAGAGCTTCTGCATCGGCCCGATCAGGCCGTCGTACAGCGCCTTCTGAGCCTCGTCGGTCCAGTCCTCGGGCTCGTCGTGGGCGAACGTGGTCTTGTCCACGCGGTTGTCGAACCGGGCGAAGGGCAGGTACCAGGACTTGCCGTGGGCCTCGATGCGGATGGTGTCGGGTACGTCGGACTGGTCGATGAGGTACTGGATGTCGTCGCACCCGTAGTCCTCGCGCATCACCGACTCCGGGGCGCTGTGATGGAGGATCGAGCCGGGATCGTCGGGATCGTCGCGCGCGATGTTCTTGCGCACCGACTCCATGGGCTCCACCCAGATGTACAGCACGGCGGCCTTGCCCAGGATCTCCGGGGTGAGCTGCGACAGGTTCCACTGGTAGCCGTGGGGGGTGGTCAGGGGCATGGTCGCCCCCTCGGAGCCGCCGCGGGCGAACTCGATGACCAGGGTCTTGTCGTCGATGACGTCCGGACGATCACCGAACAGCTCCTCCACGAGCCGGTCGGTCTCGGCCTGGAGGGCCTCACCCAGCGAGGAGCGGAGGTCCGCGTCCATGTCGGCGAAGAAGTGGGGGATCTCCAGCTTGGCCCGCGCCGAGTCGATGCGCGCGAACATGTGGAGCGGGTCCGCGGGCGGCGACGGGGCCTTGGTGTTCTTGTAGATCGCGTAGTCCTCGTTGACCAGCTGCAGCAGCGAGCCCCAGTCCCGGCCGTCGGCGAAGCCCGCGTTCTCGCCCTTGTAGAAGTGGCGGGGATGGCCGCGCTCGGCCAGGGCCTGGTCGATGCAGCGGAAGAAGTGCACGTAGGGGAAGTCGTCCAGCTGCGGCGTGTCCGCGACGTGGAACTCCTGGATCCGCCGATCGCGGGGTGCGTGGAGCATGAAGCGGCGCACCTCGGACTTGCCCGAGGCGGGCAGGGCGATGAGCAGCAGGGTGTCGATGAACTGCATGAATCTCTCCTGGTTGGCAACGATGCCGGCCCATCCTGCCCGCCGGGAGGGGGATCGTCAACCTTGGCGATGCCCCCTGTCTGCCCTACCATCGCACCATGGCCGACGCCCCCCTCCCGGACGAGTACGTCGCGCCCGACCACGTCGGCCGGATCCGCGTCGATCGGTTCGCGGCCGCGGTCGTGCCCGGGCTGCCCACGAGGAGGTCGGCCTACAAGGCGGCGCGCCGCGGTGAGCTGTGGCTCAACGGCGAGGTCTGCGAGTCCAGCCGCTTCGTGCAGCCGGGCGACCGGCTGCGGTGGGTCCCCGGGGATCGGCCGCTGCCGCGGATCTACGAGCGGCCCATCGAGGTCCTGTTCCAGGACGACCACATGGCGATCGTGTTCAAGCCCGCGGGGCTGCGGGTGTCGGGGAACGTCCACCGCACGCTGGAGCACGCGCTGCCCACGAGCCTCGCGCTGTCCCCGGCCGAGGGCGCCCTGCCCAGGCCAGCGCCGGTCCACCGCCTCGACGCGCGCACGAGCGGCGTGCTCGCCGTGGCCCGGACCACCATCGCGGCCGCGTCGCTGGGTCGCCAGTTCCAGGCGCGCGAGGTCCACAAGCGCTACCGGGCCCTGCTCATCGGCCGCCTCGAGGGCGAGGGCTCGGTGGATCTGGACGTGGAGGGGCGCGACGCCCTGAGCCGCTACGCGGCCGTGGATCACACGCGCAGCCCGAGAACGGACTGGCTCACCACCGTGGACCTGTTCCCGGTCACCGGACGGACCCACCAGCTGCGGAGGCACGCGGCTCACCTGGGCCACCCCGTGCTGGGAGACGGCCGCTACGGCATCCCCGGGACGGTGCTGCGCGGGGCCGGGCTCTTCCTGTGCGCGGTGCAGATCCGCCTGCGACACCCCATCACCGGCGAGCCCATCGACGTCACGGCCCCCGAGCCCGCCAAGTTCGAGAGCCACCGTCAGCGCGAGCAGCGCCGCTTCGAGCGCCTCTCGGGCACCTGACGACCCGGGCACGCGCGGGCCCGTGCACCCCCGCGCACGTGTCGCAACCAACCCTCACGGTCCCCCCCCGCCGCTGTCCGACAATGGAGATCACCAAACGCGTGCACCACACCCGAAGGAGGGATCATGGGACGGATCATCCACACTACCCACGCCATCACCCTGGCCAGCTTTCTCGCGCTCCTGATCGGTTGCCCGGCAAGCGAGGGCGGCGGGGGCGACGACGACGACATGGCCTACGGCGACGACGACGACGTCTCCGACGACGACGACGCCTGGGGGGACGACGACTATCACGGCGACGACGACGACATGGCGGGCGACGACGACGACATGGGCGACGACGACGACACGTCGGGGGACGACGACGACACCACCGAGCCGGACGTGTGCGACGAGATCCCGGAGGATCCCACGACCCTGTACCTCTCGGCGGACGACTCCAACTCCCAGGCCGCCCCGGCCCTGGCGCGGCAGATCATCCGCCAGGGGGCCAGCATCCACAGCCGCCAGCGGCCCTACGAGTACCTCAACTACTACGACTTCGACTTCACCCCGGCCGAGTCCGGCCACCTGGACATCTCCGCCCAGGGGCGCATCGACGACGACGGCAACCTCGTGATGTTGCTGGGCGTGGTGGCCCCGTCCACCGCCGACGTGGTGCGCAGGCCGCGGTCGCTGACGTTCTCGGTGGACTCCTCGGGGTCCATGTCGGGGCACGCCATGGACATGGTCAAGGAGTCGATGACCCAGATGGCCCACAACCTCCACGCCGGGGACATCGTGTCCATCCTCAGCTGGTCCAGCAGCTCGACGGTCCTGCTCCACACCGAGGAGGTCTCCGGGCCGGACGATCCCGACGTGCTCAACGCCATCGCGTCCCTCGACTCCGGTGGCTCCACCGACCTCGAAGGGGGCCTCTCCCGCGCCTACGACCTCGCAGACCAGGCGTTCGATCCCGAGCGCCTCAACCGGGTGATCCTGCTCAGCGACGGCGGCGCCAACACCGGCGTGACCAGCGAGAACCTCATCGCCAACCACGCCGAGGACGGCGAGGGCGAGGGCATCTACATGGTGGCCGTCGGCATGGACGACGCCGCAGGGTCGTACAACGACCGGCTGATGGATGCCGTGAGCGATCTGGGCAAGGGCGCCTACGTCTACATCGACAGCGAGGACGAGGCCGCGGTCATGTTCGGCGACGACGAGCGGTTCCTCACCGTCATGGAGATCGCCGCGCGCGAGGTGCAGCTCGAGATGGTCATGCCCGCGGGGTACGTCATGGAGGAGTTCCACGGCGAGGAGTACTCCGAGGACCCGTCCGAGGTCGAGCCCCAGCACCTGGCCCCCGGCGACGCCATGCTGTTCCACCAGATCCTCACCGACTGCACCCCCGAGGCCCACGACGGCAGCGAGGTGTTCGAGCTGTCGGTGCGGTGGATCGATCCCGTGACCCGCGACCCGAGGACCGACACCCTCAGCGTGTCCGCGGCCGACATCCTCGCCGCGGCTGGCCCCCAGCTGACCAAGGCGGACGTGGTGGTCGACTACGCGCTGGGCCTCGCCGAGGTCTGGTACCTGCCCGGCGACGAGCAGGAGGCCTTCCTCGACGAGATCATCCAGGCCGCCGAGGCCGCCTACTTCGACACCGGCGACCCCGATCTCCAGGAGATCTCCACGCTGCTGACCACCTATCGCGACAACCTGTAGCCATCTCCGGCGTTGACACACGCACCCCCTCCGGCCGAGGATCCAGGGGATCTCCCGGAGGGCCATTGGACCGACGCACCCTACCCCTGCTCTGCGCCCTCGCCCTGACGTCGTGCTCGTTCGAGGTCACGTCCCAGAGCGACCCCCAGCTCCTCGAGGGCAACCCCATGTGCCCCTCGGCCGAGATGCTCGGCGCCATCCCCGAAGAGCTCCAGGACTACCTCCTCGCGGGCCTCGGGATCGGCATCCAGCTCGGCTTCGACGCCATGATCGGGGCGGTGGAGGACGAGATGGAGGAGGAGGACACCGGCCCGGCGCGGCACATCTACCCGCGCGAGATGCGGATGGTCCAGCAGAACGAAGTCCACGATCCCGACCTGACCAACACCCTGGGCTTCCAGAAGGGGCTCGAGATCTACCTGGTCCCACCGGTCGGCTCCTACCTGGACACCGCGCGCCTCGCGTGGGCCGAGGACATCCCGGTGACGTCCATGGCCATCGAGTTCGAGGTGGATCCCGATCTGGACATGCTCCCCTACATGGACCTCGACGCCACCACGTCGTCGGTGCCGGCCCTGCGCACGTGCAACACCGAGAACATCAGCTACGTGACGATCTCGACGGTCGAGGTCCACCTCTGACCCGCGCACTTCCCACGCTCATGGGAAGAACCTACCCAGATCAGCAGTAGTGACGGACGGAAGCGACGTTCCCGGTGCATTCGGTTCTGTCGTTACGCTCAACGTTTTTAGATTTGGCAGTTGGCGATTTAGGAGTCACCATGATTAAAGCGCTGGGAGTTTTTGCCAATGTTGACGCTAGCACGAATCATCAAGCTGATCCCGACCACCTTCATCCCCCTGCTGAACCCTTCGATCGATGCACAGGTCTCCACCGCTGACGCTGCCAACGAGGTCCGCGCCCAGGTCCACCGGACCGTGGAGGCGGGGCTCGAGCGCGTGGACGAACAACGACGCAGCTGGGAGCTGCATACCCAGGTGTCTGCGCTGAGACACGAACGGGCCGTCCTGGAGCAGCAGCTCGAGAGCCTGTGCGTGTGGGAGCACCAGGAGCTCGACGGCGAGGTGGTGACCACGGTGTTGCCGCTGGAATGCAGCGAGACGGTGCGCAGCCGCAGCGCCAAGGTGGTGTCGACGGCCTACTACAGCCCCGTGGAGGGACAGGCCCGGTACGCCACGGGCTCCCTGGACGGGGACCGCAAGCTCAACGGCCAGGGCGTCCGGACGGCGGACGGGACGGCGCCGTACCGGGGGACGGTGGCCGCGCCGCCGGTGTACGCATTCGGGACGATGCTCTACGTGGACGGGTTCGGGGCGGGCAAGGTCCACGACCGCGGCGGGGCGATCCAGCGGCACGACAGCCACGACCGCATCGACCTGTGGATGGGCGCCGGAGACGCCGGGTTGCGCGCCTGCGAGCGCTGGGGGGTGCAGGAGCACGAGGCCGCGGTGTTCGTCGCGGGCGCCCCCGAGGACATCGAGACCATCCTCACCCACTACGTCGGCTGACGCCGCGCCTTGACCATCTCCCCACGCGCATGTAGGAGTTCTCCACGCCCCCGGGGCGCGAAGGAGACGCGATGCGGACGTTCAGCAAGAAGAAGTACGCGTACACCGAGGGCGAGACCAGTCGCAAGTATCTGTCCGTCCTCGGGCCGAACCTGCACCGCTACCTGACGCCGCGCAAGATGATGAACGCCGCCCGCGTGGAGCTGGACACGCGCCGGCGGGCCATCCGCACGACGGGCCGGCCCTACGTCTTCCACGTGGAGCCCACCAACATCTGCACCGTGCGCTGCCCCTACTGCCGCACGGGCGCCGGCGACAACGAGCTGAAGCCCGGCGTGATGCCGTTCCCGCTGTTCAAGAAGATCTTCGACGACCTGCGCGACGACCTGATCATGGTCCGCCTCGACGGCGCCGGGGAGCCGTTCATCAACCCGGACATCGCCGAGATGATCTCGTACTGCCACACCCACGGCGTGGCCACGACCATGTCCACCAACCTGCAGAACTGCGACGAGCTCGCCCTCGAGCGGGTCGTCCGCGCGGGCCTGGACTACCTGATCTGCTCCATCGACGGCACGACCCAGGAGGTCTACGAGAAGTACCGCATCAACGGCAGCCTGGAGAAGTGCCTGACCAACCTGCGCGCCCTGGCCGACATCAAGCAGCGGCTGGGCCGCCGCAACCCGTACTCGGACTGGCAGTTCCTCATCTTCGACCACAACGTGCACCAGCTCGACGAGGTCAAGGAGATGGTCGTGGACAGCGGCGCCGACCGCCTCAGCCTCAACGACGTGCGCCCCCAGACCTGGAAGAAGGAGCTAGCCGGCGATCCCCCACCCACCTGCTACTGGTTCTACAAGGCCGTCAACGTGACCTACGACGGCGCCGTGCGCGCCTGCTGCTCCGACGGCATGGGCCACCACTTCGAGTTCGGCAGCCTGGTGGATCAGGACTTCGACTCGGTCTGGAACGGGGAGAAGCAGCAACAGGCGCGCCGCATCTTCGTCGACGCCCGCGAGGTCCCCGAGGTCATCCGCGGCGCCAAGTGTGTCGCGTCCTGCCCCATGGTCAACGACGCGCGCCGACGGTGGGGGCTGCCCGAGATCGAGCTGGACGCGTCCATCCGACCGCCCAACACGATCGCCTGACCCGTCCTCAGATACACGTCCCCGTCGGGATGTCGCACTCCATGCCGTCCGGGCAGTCGTCCGGGCCGGCACAGGGGATGTGCCCCTCCACCTGCAGGTTGCCCTGGAGGTGGCTGTAGATCTCGAACTCGACGCAGCCGGACTCGACCTCGATCTTGTCGACGGTGCGGCGGTAGATCTGACCGGCGGGGAAGCCGGTGATGCCGAAGGCCATGAGGGCCTCTGTGAGCGAACTGGGGACGCTGGCCGAGCCGGTGTCGGGGAGGTCGCAGACCAGCTCCACGGGGGAGTTGCCGTGCTGGTCGATGTTCAGCCTGATGTGGATCTCCGCGTACTGCTGCTGGGCCGGGGTCCAGGTGACCTCGAGGTCCTGGCCGTCGCGCACGATCCAGATGTCGTCCAGGGTATCCACGGGGGACACCCCCTCGCCGTACAGGGTGAAGCCGGCGTAGTCGCCGCCGCTGGCCTCGAGGCGGATCGCCGAGCCCGGCTCGAACGCCGGGTGGGGCATCACGGTGTCGTAGTACTCGTTGGTGCCCGAGGGCTCCATGGACACCTCCTTGGCCAGCCCGGTCACGTCCACGGTCCCCACGGACTTGTTGCCCGGGTAGGGGATGCACTCGCCGTCGTGGTCGCAGGTGAAGCCGGGCTCGCAAGGTGGATCACAGAAAGGATTGTTGCGACGGAGCAGGCGGCAGCTCCCCTCCTCGCCCACGTTCTCGAGGATCGTGGTCGGGACCACTCCCTCGGCGACCACCCCGTACACCATCGAGTAGTCGGTCTCGTGCTGGACCTCGAACGAGCCCACCTTGACGGCGAGGTCGCACGCGCCGCGCGGCTCGGTGAGCTGGACGGTGTCGTCGTCGTCGTCGTCGTCATCGTCGACGAGATCGTCGTCGTCGTCGTCGGTCACGCCGCTGTCGTCGTCGCTGACGGAGCCATTGCAGGACACCAGGAGCAGACACAGGATCGCGAGCAGTCTCATGGAACTCTCCGCTGGGGGGGAATCACGGGTAGAGGTAGGGCTTGGCCGGCACCTCCACCTCCACCTCGTAGAAGGTGTTGGAGGCGATGTCGAGCACGTACAGCACGTTCTCCTCCCAGCCGCCGACGCCCGACCCCCACTGCATGTTGGGGATCCAGCTGGTGTGGTTGGAGAAGTTGACGATGGGCGCCATGTTCTGACCGTCGGCGCTGATGCGCCAGACCTTCGCGGCCACGTACTCGCACACGTAGATGTTGCCGCAGGCGTCCACGCCCATGCCGTCGAGCATGCCGCCGCCCACGTTGGGCACGAGGATGTCGAGGGCGCCGGGGTTGCCGTCCGGGTCCACGGGCAGCTTGTAGATCATGCCGCCGCCGAAGCTGCCGATGTACAGCATGCTGTAGTCGGGGCTGAAGCTGAGGCCGTTGGGGTTGTTCAGGCCCTCGACGAGGATGGTGAAGTCCCCCGTGTCCGGGTCCACGCGCCGGATACGTCCCCCGGTCTGCTCGGCCACGTAGACGTAGCCGTCGATGCCGATCTCGATGCCGTTGCCGTAGTTGAGCCCGCTGAGGACGGGCCACTTGTTCCCCTTGGCGTCCGCGCGGAACAGGGTGTTGGTGTTGGTGTCCGAGTACACGACGTCTCCGTTGGGCAGGGCGCGGAGCCCGGCGATGAAGCCGCCGGCGTTGGGGACGTAGATCTGGAACCCGCCGCCGTACTGGGACTTGAACAGGTTGCCGGCGTCGGCGCCGATGAGGTTGCCCTGGTCGTCGAACGCCAGGTCCTCGCCCGCCTTGATGCCGCCTTGCACCGTGTAGGTGAACGGACCGGTGGGGATGTTCGCGCAGTCGTAGGTGTCGTCGTCGTCGCCGACGGTGTCGTCGTCATCGTCGTCGTCGTCGCCGACGGTGTCGTCGTCGTCGGATGGCCCGGTGTCGTCGTCGTCGGACGGGCCGGTGTCATCGTCGTCGGACGGGCCCGTGTCGTCGTCGTCGTCGTCGCCGACGGTGTCGTCGTCGGCCGCTCCGCCGCCGCACCCATCGCCCATGCTCACCCGGTCACCGGACTGGGGCTCGGAGCACATGAGCAGGAACGGGGTGAGCAGGATCGGCAGGGCCCTGAGGAGTGGAGAGAAAGAAGACATCGAGCGCACCACCTTTGAATCGAGATCGTCCCATGTCGCTCCAGTGTAGCGCAGGCCCCTCGGGGTCATGTCAAGGGTTCGTCAGGACCCGCCACGGCGCTCCAGCGCGTCGAGGACCTCCTCCACGGGGACCCCGGCGGCGCCCGCCATGAGCTCGGCCGCCGGTCGAGCCGCATCGCGCCCGCCGATCCCGAACAGGGCCATCGCCTGGAGCATCTGGAGCGTCGGCTCGTCCGGGGTCCTCCGGAGCCCCCGGTCCGCATGCCCCAGCGCGCGCCACCAACGGCGATCGCGCAGCTCGTACGTGCACCGCGCGATCCACACCAGATGGTCGGGCGCACCCAGCTCCTCGGCCCGCCGCAGGACGACCTCGGCGGGGCTCGCCAGGCGCGCCGCGGCCAGGCTCACCCCCAGCTCGGCGAGGCACTCGGCGTCGTCGCCGCATTCGCCGCATTCGTGGAGGAACGGGTCGATCCGCTCCATGGGCACGTTCAGGCGCAGGAGCTCGGCGAACAGCAGCAGCTGCACCAGGCGCTGCGTCTGCGGCTCGCGACCGTCGGCGAGTTCGATGGCCAGCAGCAGGTGGCGCGCGGCCTCGTCCATGCGGCCCGCCCCACCGATGGCAGCGGCGTAGTTCTGGTGGGCCGTCGCCTCGCGGGGGAAGTGGTCGATGGAGTCCGCCCACAGGGTGGGGCTGTCCCGCCAGACGGTGATCTGGAGCTGGGTCAGCGCCACCAGCGGCGCCGCCACGACCGCGACGGCGACGGCGGCGGCGACTCCCCTCCCCTGCCCGCCGAGGAAACGATGGGCCGACCAGGCGACCGCAGCGGTGAGGGCGAGGGACGGCAGCAGGGCGTAGCGGTCGGCCACGGGGAACGAGAGCGGCAGGAGGCCGCACACCGGGATCATCGGCAGCGCGTAGGCGGCCACGAGGAGCGCCGGTCCCCGGCGGCCACGCGCCAGGGCCACCACCGCGGCCACCGCCGCCGTGGCCAGCACGGCGAGGGCGAACCAGCCCGCCGCCCCACCGGACGGCGCCGATGGGAGCGCGGCGAGGTCCTCGGGCCACAGCTGCAGCCGCAGGTACCGCAGCTGGATCGCGCCCAGGATCGGCAACGACTCGAGCAGGCCGCCGCCGGGACGGACGTTGATGTCGGCCACCGGGCGGTAGGCCAGCCAGGTCACGCACGCCCCGGCCAGGCCCACGGCCAGGTACGGGACGGCGGCCGCGAGGCTCGCGCGCCAGGGACGCCGTCGCCAGAGCAGGTCCACGAGCAGGGGCACGGGCGCGAGGGCGAACACCGTGGTCTTGCACAGCAGCGCCGCGGCGAAGACGGCGCCACCAGCCCACCGCGCCCGGGACGAGCCCAGGTGCAGCCACAGGGCGACCAGCACCAGCAACAGGCTCAGCACGTCCCGCAGCGCCGCGGCCCAGGCGACGGTCTCCACCCGCAGCGGGTGCAGCGCGAACAGGGCCACGCCCAGCCACCGCCCAGCCGCGCCGATCCCGAGGCGCGCGAGGCAGAGGTGCCACAGGACCACGGCCACGGCGAAGCCCGCGATGCTCGCCGCGTGGAAGGGCCACGGTTCGCCCCCGAGGCCCCACAGCAGGCGCAGGACCGAGGCGTAGATGGGGTAGTACGCGTGCAGGACGAAGCCGGTCCAGGCGTCGGTCCAGGGCGCGTCGCCGATCACCACCGGGTTGGTGACGATCCAGTCGAGGTCGTCCCAGTTGAGGAAGGCGCCGCGCAGGCTCGGCGCGTAGACGGCCGCGACGACCGGGAGCCAGAGCCAGGCGAGCGCCGGCCGTTTCGAAGCGGATGCAGGATCTTCGGGTGTCACGGTGATCCGGCTCGGCGCCGTCGACGTCCAACGATCCATGTCCCGATCAGGACACCTGCCAGGCACCCGCCAGAGGGGGCCGGCGCGCCCGAGCAGCCGCAGCCTTCCGCGTCGCCGCCGCCGTCGTCGTCGGCGGGGGTCGGATCGTCGTCGTCGTCGTCGTCATCGCCGTCGTCGTCGTCGCCATCGGCGAACACGTCCCCGAAGAGCCGCAGCGTGACCGGGCCGCCGACCGCGGCGAAGTCGTAGGTGTAGGCGCGCGCGTCGATCCGGATCTCCTGGCCCTCCAGATCGCCCTCGACCGTGGGATCGAAGGTGACCACGACGCAGTCGGTCGCGCCGCCCGCGGGGATCGGCCCGAAGGGACCGCCTGCGACGGTGACGCGCGGATCGTCCACGCCGCTGACGTCCACCTCGCCGACCAGCATGTGGGCGTAGGAGGTGGCGGTGTTGGCCACCTGCACGCACGCCTCGCGCGGGTCCTCGCCCATGAACACGCCGCCGAAGTCCAGGTCGTAGACCGCCGGCTGGGCGACCTCGACCGACTCGTCGCCGTTCAGCAGCCGCTCCTCGGGCACCACGCCGCGGCTGACGCGGAGCTCGTCCAGGTCCCCATCGAGGGTGTTGTCCACGCCGCCGTCGTTGTCGGGGTGGGCGCCGATGGTGAGCGGCGCGCGGTTCTCGAAGTGCGCGGGCGCGAGGGGACGCGGATCGTCGTACTCGACCACGTCGACCTGGTCGTCGAGGTGGAACCGGGCCTCGTCGGCTTCCGGGTCGAACGCCACGGCCACGTAGTGCCACTGGTCGTCGGTGATCTCCAGGTGGCTGATCAGGAAGAACATGACGTCGGTGGTGGCCTCGGGGTTGCCGAACGCCAGCGCCAGCTCGCGCCCGGTCATGCCGTCTTGCTTGCCGAAGCGGTTGTCGGACAGGGCGGTGGCGCCGGACTGGACGAGGAATGCGTAGCTGGTGAATCCGTCCCCCTGGCCCTCGGTCTTCTTGAGCGCCAGGTACTTGCGGTCCCCGCCGGTCAGGCCAGCGGCCAGGGTGTCGAGCCGCACCCAGCCCTCGATGGTGAAGGCCGTGTGGCCGAAGCTGAGCACGGGGTGATGGGGGATCTCGATGTACTGGTTCGCGGAGCCCTCCAGATGAAGGGAAAGGTCGTTGGTCTGGCCGGTCCCGGGGACCTCGGCGCCGAAGGTGGTCGCCGTGTACGTGGGGGCGTTGACCGCGGCGCCGGCGTTGTCCACGTCCGCGCTCTCGTCTGTCAGGACCCCGGCCTCCTCCCCGTCGGCGGCGTCGTCGAAGCGAAGGTACAGGGCGGTGACGGTGGGGGGGGCCTCGGCGGGCGGGGCCTGGTACACCTCGACGTCGCCGAGGAGCTCCACGCGGGGCCAGGCCGCGGGCGGCGGCCCGGTGTCCTCGGCCGCGAGGAGGTCGAGCATGTCGGCCACGACGTCGGGGTGGTCGGCCGAGATGTCGGTGGTCTCGCCGAGGTCGGTCGCGAGGTCGAACAGCTGCTCCTGTCCGTTCTCGAGCACGACGAGCTTGTAGTCGCCCCAGCGCAGGGCTACGTCGGCCGGGGGCTCGTCGGGGCCGCTCTGGGAGCCGTGCTGGGTGAACACGATGAACTCGTGCTCCGCCTGGGCGCCGGTGCCGGTGAAGGTCGGCGCCAGGGACAACCCGTCCAGCCCGACGGGGACGCCCCCGCCCGCGAGATCGGCCGCGGTGGGCAGGAAGTCGTAGGTGCCCACGACGAGATCGCTGACCTGGGCCGGATCGATGGTGCCGGACCAGCGGGCGACGAACGGAACGCGCACGCCGCCCTCGTACAGGTCGGCCTTGGCGCCGCGGAGGGGGCCGGCGCCGCCAAAGTAATCATAGAGGTGGGTCTGGTTGTTGGTGTCCCCCTCGGATGGGCCGTTGTCGCTGGCGAACAGCACCAGCGTCTGCTCGCCGATCCCCAGCGAGTCCACCAGGTCCACCAGCTCGCCCAGGTCCGTGTCCATCCGGGTGACCATGGCGGCGTAGGTCCGCTCGATGTCGGGCCAGGGCTCCGACTCGTACGGGGTCTGGTCGGGCACCACGTACTGGCGGTGGGGGATGGTGTAGTTGAGCTGCAGGTAGAACGGCTGCGGATCGTCGGCGTGCGCGGCCACGAACTCCAGCGCCTCGTCGGTGAACAGGTCGTGGCTGTACAGGCCCTCGGCGCCGCCGGCGTTCTCGGGGATCACCTCCTCGACGCCGTCGCGCCACAGGATCTCCGGGTAGTAGGTGTGGGCCTCGGAGTGGCCCATGTAGACCAGGGAGTGGTCGAAGCCCTTGGCGTTGGGCACGCTGTGCAGGTTGACCGGGCCGCCGCCGCCGTCGGGCTCGAAGATCCCGCCTAGGCCCCACTTGCCCAGCACGGCGGTGGTGTAGCCCGCCCCCTGCAGCACCTCGCCCACGGTGACGTCCTCGATGCGCAGCGGGAGGTTGGGGCCGTAGTTGCGGTGCGCGTTGCAGTGGCCCATGTGGAATCCGGTCATGAGCCCGCAGCGGGAGGGGGCGCAGATGGGGGCCATGGCGTACCCGTCGGTGAAGCGGATGCCCTCCTCGGCCAGCCGGTCGATCCGCGGCGTGAGGATGTCGGCTTCACCGTACGCGCCGACCTCCCCGTAGCCCAGGTCGTCCACGAAGACGAAGATGATGTTGGGGCGGGGGGCGTCGTCGGCCCGGCCCGGCCCGAGGCCGGCGAGGCAGGCCCCGAGGACGAGTCCCGACATCCAGCGCGGCAGGGTCATCGTGCAGCCTCCCCGAGGAGCGCGGCGGCGCGCCCCTGGCGAAGTCTACCATTGGCCTGCTCGCCGACGGCAGGGTGTATGCTGGACGCGGAGGGAATCATGAGACGGCACACCGCGTACCTGCTGGCCATCGCCCTGCTGCTGGGCTGCGGCGAGGACAGCAACCCCTGGTTCAGCGACGACGACGACAGCTCGGCTCAGCCGGTGGACGACGACGACGACGCGACGCCCGGAGACGACGACGACGTGACGTCCGACGACGACGACATCACCGGAGACGACGACGACATCACCGGAGACGACGACGACGACGACATCACCGGTGACGACGACGACACCACCGGCGACGACGACGACACCACCGGCGTGCCGGTGGAGCCCCTCGCCGCAGCACACGCCAAGATCGTGGGTGAGGCCGCGGACGACCACGCGGGCTCGGCGATCGACTCGGCCGGGGACGTCAACGGGGACGGCCTCGACGACATCCTCGTGGGCGCGGAGCAGGAGAGCAGCGCCATGCTGTACGCGGGCGCGGCGTATCTGCTCTACAGCCCCCTCGGCGGGACCGTGGATCTGTCGGCGGCCGACGCCAAGCTCACGGGGGAGCAGACGGACGACCGGGCGGGCGCGGCCGTGGCCGGGCTCGGCGACGCGGACGGCGATGGGATCGGCGACATCGCCATCGGCGCCTACCGCAACTACAGCGGCGGCGAGGCCGCCGGGGCGGTGTACGTCCTGTACGGGCCCGTGAACGGGGACGCCAGCCTCGAGGACGCGGACGCCAAGCTCGCCGGGGAGGCCGAGGGGGACTGGGCCGGCTCGGCGGTGGCGCGGGCCGGCGACGTGGACGGAGACGGGCTGGGGGACCTGGCCATCGGCGCCTACCGGGAGAGCTCGGCGGCCACGTGGTCGGGCGCGGTCTACCTCGTGTACAGCGCACCCAGCGGGGAGGTGTCCCTGGCGGACGCCGACGCCAAGTTCACCGGCGAGTCGGACACGGACCAGGCCGGCGCCGCGGTGGCCGGCGCGGGCGACGTCAACGGCGACGGGTTCGACGACGTGGTGGTGGGAGCCATGGGCGCCGACGCGGGCTCGGCCCACGGCGCGGCCTACCTGATCTACGGCCCGGTCTTCGGGGTGCAGAGCCTGTCCGCGGCCGACGCGAAGCTCACCGGTGAGATCGTGGCCGACTACGCCGGCGGCGCCGTGTCCCTGGTGGACGACGTGGACGGGGACGGCCGGGACGAGGTCCTGGTGGGCGCCAAGTTCGAGGACACGGCCGCAGGCAACGCCGGCGCCGCCTACTTGACCCACGGGTCGGTGTGGGGTGTCACGGACCTGGGCGCGGCCGACGCCAAGCTCACCGGAGAGGCGCCCGACAGCTACGCCGGATCGGCCGTGGCGGGCGTGGGCGACGTGGACGGCGACGGCGACGGCGACTTCCTGGTGGGCGCGAGCGGCGACTCGAGCCAGGGGATCATCTCGGGCGCGGTGTACCTCCTCACCGGAGGCCTGTCCGGGACGTCCAGCCTGGCCGGGGCGACGGTCAAGCTCGTGGGCGAGGCCGACAACGACTGGGCCGGCTGGGCCGTCTCCACCGCCGGAGACTGCGACGCGGACGGCCTGGGGGACTTCCTGATCGCGGCGCCGCGGGAGGACAGCGGCGGGATGGACGCCGGGGCCGTGTACGTGTATTACGGAGCGGGGCTCTGACGTGAACGTGTGTCCAGGGGTGGGCTGCTGAATCGATGCCTGTGAAACCCACATATGCCCAGCTCGAGGCCCAGGTCCGCCAGCTCCAGGCCGAGCTCGACCAGCTGCGCCGCGATCAGGCCGATCTGGCCCGCCGCGAGGCGCGCCTGCGCGAGGCCGAGCACATCGCAGCGGTGGGCCACTGGGAGCTGGATCTGATCGCTGGGACCCTCTACTGGTCCGACGAGATCTACCGCATCTTCGAGCGCACGCCCCAGGAGTTCGGCGCCACGTACGAGGCGTTCCTGGAGTACGTGCACCCGGACGACCGCGACTTCGTCAACAACGCCTACTCCGCCTCGGTGGAGAACCAGACCGGCTACGACATCGTCCACCGCCTGCTGCTCGACGACGGGTCGGTCAAGTACGTCCAGGAGCGCTGCAGGACCGAGTACGACGAACGGGGCGCTGCGCAACGATCCATCGGGACCGTCCAGGACGTGACCGAACGGATGCGAGGTCCGCAGTCGTTCCGGGGCATCATCGGCCGCGACGTGCGGATGCTGGAGATCTTCGACACCATCGGCGAGCTGGCCCAGTTCAAGGTCCCGGTGCTCATCGAGGGGGAGAGCGGCACGGGCAAGGAGTTGGTCGCGCGGGCGATCCACAGCGAGAGCGCCCGCGCCAACAAGCCCTTCGTGCCCGTGAACTGTGGCGCGCTGCCCGAGGGGCTGCTCGAGAGCGAGCTGTTCGGCCACGTCCGCGGCGCATTCACCGGCGCCATCCGCGACAAGAAGGGCCGCTTCCAGCTGGCCGACGGCGGGACCCTGTTCCTCGACGAGGTGGGGGAGCTGCCCAGGCCGCTACAGGTCAAGCTGCTGCGGGCGCTGCAGGAGGGCACGTTCGAGCGCGTGGGCGACGAGAAGACGCTCACGGTGGACGTGCGGATCATCAGCGCCACCAACCGCAACCTGCACGACGAGGTGAGCCGCGGCGCGTTCCGCGAGGACCTGTACTACCGGCTGAAGGTGGTGCCGCTGGGGATCCCGCCCCTGCGCGCCCGCAAGAGCGACATCCCCCTGCTCGCCCAGCACTTCCAGGAGCTGGCCGCACAGGAGGGCCACCGCAACCACGGCCTCGGCGGCGACGCCCTCGCGCTGATGCTCGACTACGCCTGGCCGGGCAACGTGCGCGAGCTGCAGAGCGTGCTGTACTACGCCCTGATCAAGGCCAGGGGCGGCCGCATCCAGGCCCGCCACCTGCCGCCGGAGCTGCTGGGGACACGGATCCTCGAGCCCGAGGAGCCGACCGGGGACGCGCCGGTCGAGCCCCAGCCCCGCAAGCGCACCAAGCTCGACGTGGAGTCGGTCCGCGCGGCGCTGGAGGCCTGCGGTGGCAACAAGGTCAAGGCGGCGAAGCGGCTCGGTGTGGGCCGGGCGACCCTCTACCGGTTCCTCGACAAGAACCCCCTCTGACGGATCAGCGCGCCGAGCAGCGCGAGCACGGCCATCGCGCCGGCCGGGATGCCTCGACCCGCGGACGAGCACGAGCAGTCGTCTCCCTGGGCCATGACCACGTCGCCCGAGTCGTCGTCGCCGGCGTCGTCGTCGTCCGCATCCGCGGAGTCGTCGTCGTCCCCGGCCGCGCTGTCGTCGTCGTCACCCCACGGCTCGGAGTCACCGCCGGTGTAGCCGTCGATCCACTCGGCCATGGCGTCCACGGCCATGCTCACGCCGAACTCCCCGAACCCCCACGACGTCACGCCGGTCACGCGCAACCCGTCGCCGAAGTCGTACAGCGCGGGTCCGCCGGAGTCCCCGTTGGCCGTACCGCGCACGGCGTCCTGGTAGTAGAAGACGTCGAACTCGAAGGGGTAGACGTCGGCCACCTCGATGTCCACGTACCGCTTGAGGCCGTCGATCTCCGCGTCGGGCGTGTCCTCGTGGAGGCCGAACCCCACGAAGGTGAACTCCTCGCCCACCACCCCGTCGTCCAGCAGCTCCCGGTGGATGGGGGTGGGCTCCACGGGCGACGGCTCCTCGAGGTGGAGCAGCGCCACGTCGTTGATGGGCACCCCCCACATGTCGCCGTAGTCTGGGTGGATCCAGACCTCGTCGAACTTGGCCGTGGCCGCGGCGGGGTCGAGCATGTCGTGGCCGAAGTACACGGCGCTGCGCTCGAGGGAGTAGCCGTCGATGGGACAGTGCGCGGCGGTCAGCACCCACTCGTCGTGGATCACCGTGCCGGTGCACAGCCCGCCCTCGTACCGCGAGACGTAGAAGAACAGGCCCACGACCTGCGGGTAGAGGTCGTCCTCGTCCACCTCGCCGCCGAGGATGGGGAAGCTCTCCACGTACCCTTCGAGGTTCGGCAGGGTGGGTTCTTCGTGACATCCACCGAGCACCACGCCGAGGGCCAGGGATGCCGTGATCAGGAACCGAGCGGTCGACCGTCCCATGGGGACCTCCCACGCGCACCATACCCCAACGGGAGGGAGATGCCTCAGTTCCAGCACTCGTGGCCCGCGTCGTCGAGCACGCCGCACGACTCGCCGTAGCCCGAGCTCACGCCCACGAACGAGCCCGACGGGGTGGTGTAGATGCCGCCCCAGCACTCGATGGTGCCCCCGGTGTGGACGGCGCACGAGTGGTCCTGGCCAGCGCTGACGTGGCTGTAGGCCCCCGCCGGCGGGCTGGCCTGGCCGTCGCCGTCGTCGCCCCAGCAGGCGAGGTCGCCGCTCTGGCGTACGCCGCAGCTGTGGAGGTACCCGGCCGCCACGTGGTCGAAGGAGCCGCCAGGGGGCGAGGACTGACCGGCGCTGTCGCCACCCCAGCACTGGACGGTCCCCGAGGTGGAGACCGCGCAGGTGTGGATGTACCCGGCAGCGACCGTCGAGTAGGGCCCGGACGCCGGCGCGCACTGGCCGTGGTCGGCCTGCCCGCAGCCCCAGGAGACCAACGAGCCGTCCGCGGCCAGCCCCACCGAGTGGGTGCCCCCCGCCGCCACCGCGTCGAACGATCCGCCCGGGGGCGAGGACTGCCCCGCCGCGTCGTCGCCCCAGCACTGGACCGCTCCCGAGGTCTGCACCGCGCAGGTGTGGCGGCTCCCCGCGTCGATCCAGTCGAAGGCACCGCCCGGCGGCGAGGACTGGCCAAAGGAGTCGTCGCCCCAGCACTCGACGGTCCCGTCGGTGTGGATGCCACAGGCGTGGGACGAGCCCACGGCGATCTGCAGCCAGCAGTCCGCGTCCGCGTGGCCGTCGCAGTCGTTGTCCACCCCGTCGTCGCACACGTGGGGGAACCCAAGGCCGACGGTGGGATCGCCGTCGTCGCAGTCGCCGGCGCACACGGGCTGGCCGTCGCCGTCGTCATCGGCCTCCCCGGCGGGGATCTGGCCGTCGCAGTCGTTGTCGAGCCCGTCGCAGACCTCGGCGGCCCCGGGCGCCACGGCGGGTTCGGTGTCGTCGCAGTCACCCTCGCAGCCGCTCACGCCGTCGCCGTCGCCGTCCAGGGGGGTGCGCGCGGCGTCCTCGTCATCGCAGTCCCCGTCGCAGGTGCTGTACCCGTCGCCGTCGAGATCCAGCCCGTCGAGCGCAGGATCGGCGTCGTCGCAGTCGTCGTCCAGGGTGCCGAAGTTCCCGTCCTCGCCGCAGGTGGTGGAGCCGTCGCCGTCCGCGTCGAAGCCCTCGTCCACCTGGCCGTCGCAGTTCTCGTCCACGCCGTCGCAGATCTCGGGGACGCCGGCGTGCACGGTGGCGTCCGTGTCGTCGCAGTCGTCGCAGGCGGCGAAGCCGTCGCCGTCGTCGTCGCGGTCCTCGCCGTCGCCGAGGGAGCCGTCGCAGTCCGTGTCCACGCCGTCGCAGATCTCCTCGGCGCCGGGGTACACGGTAGGGCTGGCGTTGTCGCAGTCCCCCTCCCCCGTCTCCCACCCGCAGGTGGAGAAGCCGTCGCCGTCCACGTCGAGCTCGTCGGCGCCGCGGGAGCCGTCGCAGTCCGTGTCCACGCCGTCGCAGATCTCGGCGGCGTCGGGGTGCACCGACGCGTCCGAGTCGTCGCAGTCGCCGTCCGCGATCGTCCACCCGTCGCCGTCCCGGTCGGCCTCGCCGTCGCCGGCCCCTGCGCACCCGTTGAGGGTCACGAGCAGCACGATCGCGGTGACCGCCACCGCGATGCCGAGCCCACCGACGATCCAGGGCAGCCAGCGCTGCAGCGCCGTGGGGTTGACCTCGGCGAGCTGATCCCAGTCCTCCTCGGTCAGGTTGGGCCGGTAGGGGCGGATGCGGGCGAACCCGGGGCCGTCCAGCGCCTCCTCCACGAAGGTCAGCACGTCGGTGATGATCAGGTGCGGCGGCGGCCCGTCCAGCATGGTGCTCGAGGCGCCGGTCAGCGAGCCCCCCTCGAGGGGGAAGTGGTACGAGACGCTGGTCTCCGACCCGGTCATGGTGGGCTCGGTGAACGGTTGCGCGTGCAGGTCCTCGAGCTTGCCGATGAACGCGTCCATGCGCTCGGCGTCCACGAGCCCGCGGGCGTGGAAGTGCTTGCGGGGGTTGGCCTCCCAGCGGCTGGAGATGGTGACCTCGACCTTCCCGTCGATGGGCGCGAGCTCCACGACGAGATCCCCCGGGGGTGTCCGGCTGTGCGAGAGGTGCACGTGTCCAGGTCCGACGAGGGTTCCCATCCGACCAGCGTGCCCCACAGCCGGTGCGGCTGCAAGCCGGGTCAGCGGGGAACGGCGGCCTCCTCGATGGCGGACCGGACCGCGCTCGTGTGCGCGTCCAGGGCGGACGTGGCGAGGCGGCCGTTCGCGCCCACCGCCAGGGTGAGGGTGCCGCGGAATCCCGTCGCCGTCACCACCGGGACATCGACCCGGCCGACGAAGGGGCCCACCACGTGCGCACGGTCGAGGTCCTCGCCAGCGGGGGCCAGGTAGTCGTCCATCGCGCCGAGGTTCGTCATCACGAGCACCCGCCCGACCAGCCCCAGCAGCCGCTCGATGAACAGGGCCCCCACCCGGCGGATGGCGCCGTGGGGCATCCACCACAGGGTCAGGAACGGCAGCAGGTTGTAGGCGATCCCGGGCAATCGGCGCTTCTGGGAGGCCGTGCAGCGGGCCGCAGCGCGGATCGCGGCGGCGGGGTCCTCCAGATCGCCCGCGTCGAGGGCGACGAGTTCGACCGCGGGCAAGTTGGTCACGACGTTGAAAGGCTCGCGCAGGTACCTGCGCGTGTCGATGGTGTACGCGACACCCACGCGCGCGCTCGGCCCCTCGCTGCGCTTCACACGCGCGAGGGTCGCCACCAGGCCGTCGTTCACCGTGGCGTCCGCCGCGCGGCAGGCGTCCGTGAAGCGCGCGGTCTCGTCCACATCGAAGGACAGGGTGCGCCAGCGCGGTGCGCGGGTGTCGGAGCCGCCTGCGAAGCGCACGGGGGAGGTGCCGACCAGGGCGGCGGGCTTGAACGCCTCGCGCCACAGCTCGGCGAGCACCGTGGGGAGATCCCGCAGGCCGAGGCCCCGGAAGATCTGCCCGAGGCTGCGGTCCGTGCCAGCGGGCGCTCGCGGCGGCCGCTCGAACAGCCGCGCGAGGAACACATTGGCCACGGCGAGGGCGCCGGCGCCGTCCCCGACGAAGTGGTGCACCGTCACGATCAGCCGGCACCCCGCGTCGTGCGACAGCGCCAGGACGCGCCACGGCGCCTCCGTCTCCACGTCCAGCTCACGGGCGACCCAGGCCTCGGTGGCCCGCTGGAGCCCGTCCTCGGCGATCACGTCGTGGTGGACGCGTCGAGCCGGGTCCTCGCCGAGCGCCACCCAGCGATCCCGCCACCACCGGCGTTCGTGACGGCTTCCCAGGACCGGGAATGTGCGCTGGACGGCCCGGGCAGCGTCGCCGAGAGCTTCCCGATCGAAGGCTCGGCGCAGATCGAGGACCACGTGCAGGTGCATGTGCGGGTGGTCCCCGGCGATGCCGGACATGACGGCCTCGGCCAGCTCTCCTCGCAGGTTCGCGACCATGTTTCGATGCTACCACCGCACTTTTTTTCGGGCCGTGACGGAACCGTGACACAGGGCCTCTAGCCTGGTTCCCGTAGATGTCTTCCTGCGGAGCAATCATGTCCAGAAACAGGCAACGTATCCTTCTCTCCGGTGTGTTCGGTCCCTTCGGCGTGGACGACGAGTTCGGCCGCAAGGAGAACATCATGGAGCTGTTCCACAACCAGGTCACCAAGGCCCAGGGGGTGGCATCGTTCCGCTACCACCACCGCTCGTTCGGGCTGTACTTCATCGCCGAGAACATCGACGCCGACGTCACGGTGCTGGACTTCCCGTCGAAGCGCCGGTTCGAGCGGGAGGTGGCCAAGGGGTACGACGTGGTGGGCGTCTCGTTCATCGCGCCCAACTTCGTCAAGGCCCGGGAGATGGCGCGCATCACCCGCGAGAAGGCGCCCGGGGCGGCCATCGTGCTCGGCGGGCACGGCGCGGCCATCGAGGGGATCGACGAGCTCATCGACTGCGACCACGTGGTCCAGGGTGAGGGAATCCGCTGGATGCGTCGTTTCCTGGGTCAGGATCCGGACGCGCCGCTGGTCCACCCGTCCCTGCCCAGCACCGAGCGCACCCGGATCATGGGTATCCCCGTGCCCGGGACCACCGCCAACCTGCTGGTGCCTGGTGTCGGCTGCGTCAACGGCTGCAACTTCTGCTCCACGACCCACTTCTTCGGCCGCTGCTACACGCCGTTCCTCTCCACCGGCCAGGAGATCTTCGACACCTGCTGCCGGCTCGCCGACGAGCGCGGCACCGACGAGTTCTTCGTCATGGACGAGAACTTCCTCAAGGACCGCCAGCGCGCCCTCGACCTGCTGGCGCTGATGGAGGAGCACGACCGGCCGTTCGTGTTCCAGGTCTTCTCGTCCGCCGAGGCCATCTCCGCGTTCGGCGTGGACAACATGGTCCGGCTCGGCGTCACCTTCGTGTGGATCGGCGTCGAGAGCCGCTCCGAGCAGGGCAACTACGACAAGAACCGCGGCATCGATCCCGCCGAGCTGATCGCCGAGCTCCGCTCCAAGGGCATCATCGTCCTGGCGTCTGGCATCCTTTGCCAGGAGCACCACACCCCCGAGAACATCGGCCTCGACATCGACTTCCTGGTCGGTCTGAAGTCCGACTTCGTGCAGTTCATGCTGCTCACGCCCCTGCCCACGACGGCACTGTACCGCTCCCAGCAGCAGCGCGGGCTGCTACGCGACGACCTCCCCTTCGAGGAGAACCACGGCCAGAAACACCTGGCCTACCGCCACCCCCACTTCCCCGGCGACGCCGCCGAGACCTGGATCAACCGCGCTTTCTCGCAGGACTACCAGGCCAACTCGTCGTCCCTGCTCCGCGTCATCCAGACCTCCCTGTGGGGCTACCAGCGCCTCGCGGCGATGAAGCACCGTGACGCCATCCTCGACGCGCGCATGGCCAAGCTCGAGGGTCAGGTCCGCAACTGGTGCCGCGTGCTCCCCGCCATCGCGCGCTTCCCCGCCAACGGCCTGGAGCGACGCCGCGCAGAGGAGCTCGCGGTCGAGATCGAGGGCGTCCTCCCGCTGACCCTCGCCCAGAAGGCCGCGCGCCTCGCCACACCCTGGCTGACGGCGGCCTGGAGCCTGCGCCTGTCCCTGATGGGCGACGTGATCCAGCCACCGACGCTGGTCACGCGCTACGAGGCCAGCATGTCGAGCAAGGGGCGCAAGCTGATCGGTGGCGGCGTGCAGGCTGCGCAGGACGCCGTGGACGAGTTCGATCAGGCCGCCGCTGCGGTGAGCGCCACGCCGTAGCCCGGCTCAGCCGTTCCCCACCGAGATCTCGTACTCGGCCCCGTCCGGTCCCCCCGCTCCGCGAACCACCCGCACGACGAACGAGAAGCTGTTGTCCGTGCACAGGTTGTGCCCCTCGGTGTTGGCGTAGGAGCAGGGGCACTCGTCGCCGGCGTCCCAGCTGAACAGGGTCAGGTCGCTGCCGCAGGCCTCGCCGGGACCGGACCAGAGGTTGCAGCTGGAGTCGTAGACCTCGAGCCGGAACTCGTTGCCGGGGTTGGAGGAGAAGTTGACGTCCACGTCGAAGGGATCGCAGCCGCCCTCCGCCTCGGCGACGTCCACCGCCTCGAAGGCGAACCAGTCCTCGTCGGGCGTCGGGGAGAAGTGATCGTAGGCGAGGTTGCCGCGGATGCTCTCGAGGGTCACGGGGGCGTCGGTGAGCGAGCCCCACTGGTCCACGGCCTGGGCGCAGGTGTCGCCGCCGTGGGCCTCCCAGGCGTCCTCGGCCACCTCGCAGCCGGTGGCGTAGGCGTCGTCGCTGTCGAACCAGCCCGGATCGCACGCGGCCACCACACACTCGGCGGCGACGCACCCGGCGGTGCCGTTGGCGACGGCGCAGTCCTGGGGCTCCTCGTCGAGCTGGCCGTCGCAGTCGTTGTCCTTGTCGTCGCAGTACTCGACCGCCCCGGGGTTCACGCCGGCGTCGGTGTCGTCACAGTCCCCGTCGGCGGGGGTGTAGCCGTCGCCGTCCGCGTCGGTGTGGGTCGCGTCGTCGTCGTCGCCGACCTGGTCGTCGTCGTCACCCACCTGGTCGTCGTCGTCCACCTGGTCGTCGTCGTCCCAGACCTGGTCGTCGTCGCCGGTGTCGTCGTCCCCTTCCCCACCCGTGTCGTCGTCGTCGCCGCCGGTGCTGTCCCAGACGCCACACGCACCCCCGGCGAGCAGGGTGGCGAGGAGCATGGGGAGCCATCGGGGGGACATCGGATCTCCTGTCCCCCCCAGAATAGCACCGCGTCGGCGATCAGCGACGGACGAGGATGTCGGTGTAGGCCGCGCCCGGGTTGTCCCCGATGGTGCACTGGGCGATCCCCTCGAGCGTACCCAGGCGGATGGTGTCGGTGGACTCGGAGCGGGCGATGATGAAGTCATAGGTGTTGATGTACGTGGTCGCGCCCGTGTAGTCGGTGTACCCCATCCCGCAGAGGCTGGAGCCCCAGTTGAGCGCCACGCCCCAGTTCTCCGCGGCGAACTGGAACCCGAGGTTGTTGCACCCGGTCAAGGACTCCGGGTAAGTGCAGTGGGCGTGCACCGAGCCGCTGTTGTAGAAGAACAGGGTCTCGGTCCAGGTGAAGCCCTCGGTGTTGTAGTAGGTGGTGTCGTAGCCGGTGCCGTAGAGGTAGTGGGCCTCGCCGACGCGGGTCCAGCCGCCGCCGTCGTTGGTCATGTCGCAGTAATAGCTGCCCAGGTCCAGCTCGTACCAGCCGTCCACGGCGCCGGGCTGATCGTCGAGGATCTCGGCGCAGTCCTCGGCGGTGCAGTCGAGCCCCTGACCGAGGACGTCGTCGTCCACGTCGCCGTCGCAGTCGTTGTCCGCGCCGTCGCAGATCTCGACGGCGCCCGGGTAGCTGGCCGGATCGTCGTCGTCGCAGTCGCCGTCGCACGACGAGATGCCGTCCTGGTCCAGGTCGAGGGGATCGAGGTCGGGATCGTTGTCGTCGCAGTCCGTGCACGCGCCCGCGCCGTCCTGATCCGCGTCGGGCACGTCGTCGTCCTCGTCGTCGATGTCGCCGTCGCAGTCGTTGTCCACTTCGTCGCACGCCTCGCCGTTGCCCGGGAAGTTGTTGCCGTCCGCGTCGTCGCAGTCCCCGTCGCACTCGGTCACGCCGTCGCCGTCGCCATCGAGCTCCTCGTCGCCCCACTGCCCGTCGCAGTCGTTGTCCGCGTCGTCGCAGACCTCGGCGTTGCCCGGGAAGTTCGC
>CAYRNR010000035.1:0-64011 GCA_964425605.1 uncultured Rickettsiales bacterium
GCCGCGCAGTCGGCGTCGTCGCAGTCGATGTCTCCATCTCCGTCGTCGTCCGCGCCGTTGGCGCAGTCCTCGACGGCGCCGGCGCAGGCGGGATCGGCCGCGCAGTCGGCGTCGTCGCAGTCGATGTCTCCGTCTCCGTCGTCGTCCGCGCCGTTGGCGCAATCCTCGTCGCTGCAATCCGGGATCATCTCGCAGAAGGGGTCGTCGCAGTCCACGAGTCCGTCGCCGTTGTCGTCCACGCCGTTGAAGCAGTCCTCGCCGCCGCAGTTCGGATCGGGCGCGCACATGGGGTCGTCGCAGTCGACGAGTCCGTCGCCGTTGTCGTCCACGCCGTTGTCGCAGAGCTCGAAGAAGCCGGCGCAGGCCGGGTCGAGCAGGCAGTCGGGATCGAGGCAGTCCACCAGCGTGTCTCCGTCGTCATCCACCCCGTTGCCGCAATCCTCGACTCCTGCTGCGCACGCCGGGTCTGCCGCGCAGTCGGCGTCGTCGCAGTCGATGTCTCCGTCTCCGTCGTCGTCCGCGCCGTTGTCGCAGACCTCGACGGCCCCCGCGCAGGCGGGATCCGCCGCGCAGTCGGCGTCGTCGCAGTCGATGTCTCCGTCGCCGTCGTCGTCCGCGCCGTTGGCGCAGTCCTCGACGGCGCCGGCGCAGGCGGGATCTGCCGCGCAGTCGGCGTCGTCGCAGTCGATGTCCCCGTCTCCGTCGTCGTCCACGCCGTTGACGCAGTCCTCGCCGCTGCATTCCGGCAGCACGAGGCAGAAGGGATCGTCGCAGTCGACGAGTCCGTCGCCGTTGTCGTCCACACCGTTGAAGCAGTCCTCGCCGCCGCAGGCCGGGTCGATGGCGCACCAGGGGTCGTCGCAGTCCGCGAGTCCGTTGCCGTCGTCGTCCACCCCGTTGTCGCAGATCTCGAAGTAGCCGGCGCATGCCGGGTCGAACACGCAGTCGGGATCGTCGCAGTCCTCCAGCCCGTCGCCGTCGTCGTCCGCGGCGTTGTCGCAGATCTCGGTGCCCACGCAGTTCTCGTCGAACAGGTAGCACTCCTCGTCCAGGCAGTCCTCGTAGCCGTCGCCGTCGTTGTCCAGGGCGTCGTAGCACTGCCCGCACTCGTTGGGGCATGCCACGTCGCAGTAGCAGGCGCAGTCCCCGCAGTCGACCAGCCCGTTGCCGTCGTCGTCCACGCCATTGGTGCAGTCCTCGATGGCGCAGGCGGGGTCCCCCAGGCAGTCGCTGTCGCAGCAGTCCGTCCAGGTGTCCAGGTCGTCGTCGATGCCGTTGGCGCAGTCCTCGCCCGCGCAGGCGGGATCGGCCGCGCAGTCGGGATCGTCGCAGTCGGTGAGCCCGTCGTAGTCGTCGTCCAGGCCGTCGGCGCAGCTGGTCTCCTCGGGGTTGCAGACGATGATGAAGTCGTCCAGCGCGAGCCCGTCGTCCAGCGGGGGATCGTCGTCGTACTCGCCGAAGTACAGATAGACGGTCGTGAAGCCGATGTTGACCGTCTCCTCGGCGTACGTCACCACCTGCCCCTCGGCCATGTCGACCAGATCGAGCACGGTGACGAAGTTCGTACCGTCCGTGGAGAACGCCAGGCAGTCCCCCTCGGGAGCCGTGGGAAGGGACCAGTTGGCCGGGCAGTAGTCGTTCTCGTCGCCCACGTCCATCAGGGACGCGTGGACCGAGAAAGTGGAGCACGCCGACACGTCGATCGCGGCGGTTCGCACGCCCGTGGCCTGGAGGCACCCCATCGCGTTGGAGCCCAGGACCAGGGAGAGGCCGTCTATGCCCACGTCCTGGAAGTAGAGGTCCGCGCAGCCGGGGTTGGCGCCCCCCGTGAACTGCGACCACCCCAGCGGCAGCGCCCCTGACTCGAAGTCCTCGTCGGTGAGGATGGTCTGCTGCGCAGTTGCCAGGGTCGGCAGCAACGCTGCCAGGACGGCAGAAAGGACACATGCGCGAATCACTGCAAAGGACATGAGGTTCCTCCCACTCAACTCTGGAACGCGAGCGCGCGTCGAGCGGCGCCGGTACGTGTGCCAGTGTTTGGGTGATTCCCCAGCGCCTGTTCCGCTCACCCACACGAGAGCGAGATGATGCCAGGGGCCACCCCTCAGTCGGCGAGTATACCATCGCGCACGATGGCGTCGTACAAGGCCTGGGCCATCAGCCCGTACCCCCTGTCATTGGGGTGGCCATCCTCGCGGAACAGGCCCGCGGGCGGAGAGTGGAGCCGGTATTGTTCGTCGAAGCGGGGTTGGGTCTGCACGAAGAAAACCCCGCGCTCGGCGGAGACGGTCTCCATGAGCTGATTGGCGAGCGCCGAGTTGGCCAGATGGACGTCGAAGTCCATCCAGGGGTACTGCAGGAACAGCGCCGCTGCCCCGTGGTCCTGGGCGCGATCCACGATCTCGTTCAGATCGGACTCCAACCAGCGCGCGACCTCGTGCTGGGGATCCAGATGCCTCAGCATGTCCAGGTGGCTGCGGGCCATGGGGCTGTGCCCGGCGAGGTCCTCCAGCAACGGTTCCAGCTGATCGGTCCCACCCATTCGCCGCGAGATCATCATCAGCGAGTAGTAGCACTCCGCCTCTTCGGGATCGATCCGGACGCCCTCGACCGCGTGGTCGAGTCCTTCCTGCCCGGGGAGGAACGGCGCCAGCATGCAGTGGAGCGCGGCGCAGTCGGGCTCGGCCTGCAGCCCACGGGTCAAGAAGGGCAGCATCGCCTCCGGCGCTTCTCCCGCGTCGAGTGTGGCCATGGCGAGGGCGACGTAGAGGTACGGATCCGTGGGGTCCACCGTGATGCCCTCTTCGAGCCACCTGCTCGCTTCCACCGGCTGATGCAGGCCTCGCAGGGCCATACCCATGCCCCAGTAGTGGCACCCGCTGGAACCCTGCGTCTCGATACCCTCCGTGAACGCGGCGGCGGCGTCCTCGTATCGGGCCGCCTTCGTCAGAGCCGCGCCGCGGAGGAACAGGTCACTGCTGGGGCCCGTGGTCCCGTCGCCCAGTGTCCCGTGGTTCTCGTGCCAGCGGAGGTAGCTGTCCACATGGGAGAGACGGTCGCCGGCGTTGGCCCGGACGCGTTGTCCCCGCGCTTCCGAGACGACGAACCGTGCGAAACGAACGAGCCGGATACGGTCCATGGGGCCCGGATCGTGAGCGCGATGGGTCCCGTAGCCCAGGAAGTTGTCGCTGTTGCGGGGCCCGACCATCGCGATGACCAGGTCCAGATGGAGGACCTCCGTGTACTCTTCGAGGCGGTGGATGGCCTGGCGGGAGTTGAACGCGCCGACGCCACTGTTGATGACCACGGTGTCTGTGTGTCCGGGGTCGTCTCGCAGCAGCCGCTGGAGCTGGCTGGGGAAGTCCTGGCCCGGGCTGGCCCCGACGCCGTAGGTGAACGAGTCGCCGATGCAGAGCACCCTCTTGCATCCATCACACTGGGCCAGCGCCGGATCGAGCGTATCGCTCGTATCCTCTCCGGGACGTCCCTGGTCGCGCCAGTAGAACTCACCGGTCAGCCGTAGGCCGACCTCGAGGATGAGCAGGGTGATGACGAGCCCGGTCGCAAGGACCAGCAGTTTTTCTTTCATGTGTCTTGTATAGGCACTGTCTCGTGCAGTGCTAGCCCCGGGCCAAGCGTACCAACTCCTGGCTGGCGGTGGAATCCTGGGCCCCTCGATCGTGTTCGCTCGAGTCGCGTTGGTCTGCTCTCACCTCAACCGCGCCTTGAACATCCCCGAGTACGCCAGCTCCACCCCCACGATGGTGCTCAGACCGGGATCGGCGGTGGCCTCCACCTTGCCGCGGTAGGCGAGGAGATCGGCGTAGACCTTGAGCTGGAGGTGGCCCAGCAGGACGACGCCGAGCTCCGAACGGAGGTTCAAGGAGATCAGCAGGTCCTCGTCGGTGTCGCCGGCGTTGGGGAACCAGCCGGACAGTACCAGGGTGTTGCCCCACTTGAACGGGCCCTTGACCACCTCCTGGGCCACGTCGAGGGAGATGCCGGCCTCGAGGGCGCCCTCCTCGGCGGAGAAGTCGTACTCGACGAAGGGGCCGGTCTTGATGGACTTGACCGTGGGGATCAGGTTCGATGCGGTGGCGCCGGCCGTGCCGCGCAGGTCCTTCTGGCGGGGCTGCTGGCCGATGATGGCGCCGTCGTCGTCGAGCTCGTCGGCGCGGAGGAACTCGGTGTCGTAGGAGGCCTGGAGGAACGGGTAGACCGGGGCCTTGCGGATGCTCAGGGCCTTGAGGCCGAGGTCGGCGGACACGAGCAGGTCGTCCTCGAGCTCGGTGGGGGCCTCCTCGCCGACGGTGTTGAGGGTGAGCACCGCCTTTCCGCGGGTCTCGAACACGAGGTTGCGCGTGTCGATGCCCAGCGCCCCACCCGCGCGCAGCCCGAAGGTGAACGAGCCCGGCGTGGTGACGCGGCTCTCGCGGACGTTGGCGTAGGCCTCCTGATCGCCGTTGACCATGTAGCGGGTGAGTACGACACCGAGGCTGTCCGCGCGGGCATAGAACATGGGATCCACGGTCTCGCCGCGCTCGCGCAGCCAGTCGGAGAGCTGGGCGCGGTAGGCCGCGTCGAAGGCCGGGTGGGCGTCGCGGGCGTCGTGGAGCCCGCGCAGGACCTGCGACCGCAGGGTCAAGGGCTGCCCGTGGAGGACGGGCCGGAAGCCGCGTCGGGTGGTGCGGAAGCGGGTGCGCGGCTTGGCGCCTCCGATCACCGGGGCGACGGAGGCGTGGTCGCGCAGGGTGGAGGTGGTCAGGACGCGGTAGGTGTCGCCCGCCACGAGGGGGCGGCCGCCCACCTTGCCGTGGGTGGGATCCAGTCCGGCGACCCAGGGCGCGCCCGTGCGCTTCTCGGACTCGGTGTCGCCGCGCGTGGCGGTGCGGCGCGGGGCCCTGCGCGGTGCGTTCCTGGCGTCACCCGTCAGACGGACCAGCTCCCTGAGCTGGGCGCCGGTGAGCTCGATCAGCTGCAGCTCGTCGGGCACCGCGAGGTAGGCCGAGGCGTACATGTCCCGGGTGGCGCCGGAGAGGTCCACCGGCCACGGCAGCGGCGGCAGGACCACCGCGTCGGCGCCGCTGCGCTCCATGAGCAGGTTGGCCGAGAGGTTGGCGAACAGCCCGCGGGTCATGCGCAGCTGGAGCCGATCCACCGCCAGGGTGCCCGTGGCCATCTCGACCTCGATGACGCGCTGGTAGTGCTGGCCCTGGACGAGGAACTGCAGGCGGTTGACGTCCTCCTCCACCAGGTCGCGCAGGTCGGGGATCAGCACGGGCTCGCCGTCGAGGTACACCGCCTGGCGGATCTCCATCACCCGGGCCATGGCGTCGGGATCCGGGGGCAGGAGCTGGGTGATGGGCGTGGTGCGCAGGGTCAGCTCGGCGACGCGGCCCTCCTCCGTGTGGACGTCGATCTCGCCGGTCTCCACCCCCGAGGCGTGGACCACCAGCAGGGGCGGGGGATCCGGGGCGAGGCGCCTCGCCGGGGTGGGGCGCACGGTCTGGACCTGAGCCCGGGGGACCGCCGCGTGGAAGTCCCCGATCACCACGTCCACGTGGGACAGCTGGGCCACCAGGTCCCCCAGGGTGCCCGGCTCGAAGCCCGCCAGGAGGACGGTCAGGTCGGGATCGCGGCCGGCGCGGGCGCGCAGGGAGTCCAGGGCCCGCCCGATGGCCGGCCCCGGCGGCTCCACGTCGAGGCCGCTGCGAGCCGTGGAGTCGAGCTGGGTGACCACGGCGGGGTCGACGGCCCCGATCACCGCCACGTGGACGTCGCCGAGCTGGACCATCTCGGCGCCGGCGAACGGGTGGTCCCCTGCCGCGTCGGTGAGGTTGGCCGCCAGCAGGGTGATCCCGGCCCCCTCGGCCTCGGTGGTCAGGTGGTCCAGCCCCAGCATCAGCTCGGGCAGCCCGGGGGACATCAGGCGCAGCTCGGCCGCCCCGAGGCTGTCCCAGGACAGGGGCCGGTGGAGGCTGGCGTCCTGGCCCGGCACGAAGGACCGGCCCTCCACCACGCTACCGCTGCTGACGTACATCGCCGGCGCGTCGGAGCGCTTCAGCAGGCCGCGGGTCAGCGCGGTCCGCCGGGTGCCCTCGCCGACCATGCGCGACAGCTGGTGCAGGGTGCGCTGGCCATCGGCCTCCTCCACCACCACCGTCTCCTGGCTTCGCACCTCCCACGACGTGAAGTCCTGGTCCAGGGGCGCGTCGGGCGCCATCCCCGGCCCCTGGGCGACCCAGGCCTCGGCGCCGGCGGCGTTGCGGTACCGCGTCAACACGCCCTGCAGCCGGATGGCGTCGCCGTGGCCGCGCCGCTCGCCCATGGCCCGCTCCAGGTGATCCAGCAGGTCCCGATCCGGGTCGTGTACCCCCTGGAGGAGGACCGCCAGATCGGTGCGGATAAGCGGCGCCGGATCCACCTGCTGGATCGCGTCGAAGCCCCCCGCCTCCAGAAAGGCGATGGCGCTGGAGAGCAGGCCGTCGTCGGTCCACAGGTACCGGCCCTCCCGGTACAGGGCGCCCATGCCGCTGCGGAGGTCGGCGATGCGGCCCCCCTCCTGCTCCAGGTACTCGAACAGCAGGTCGCCGAACCCGAGCTCCATGCGACCGCTGCTCACCCCGCCGGTGTTTCCGTCGAACACGATGCGGCACGCGGGCGGCGGCTCACCAGGGGCGCCGTCGAGCTCCAAATCGTCCATCAGATCGGGCTGGAGGAGGGGTGGCTGGGTCGCGTTTGCGGCCGCTGCAACGGCCACGGCGACACCCAGCGCGAGCACGGCGGCCAGACCTCGAGGCTTCGTTTCCACTGGAGACGCGCTCCTTCTCGAATCCAACAGTACGAAAGATACCGCGTGAAGTCCGAGGAAGGAGTCAGAGATGGGCGGAAACGGGTGAGATCACTCTTGTTCGGTGGACGGCTCGTCTTCGGTCGGTTCGACCCACTTCACCAGCACGATGCCGAGCTCGTACAGCACCATCAGCGGCAGCCCCATGGCGATCTGGGTCACCACGTCCGGTGGGGTGATCAGCGAGGCCAGCACGAACACGCCGATCAGCGCGAAGGGCCGCGCCTTTCGCAGCAGGGGAGTCCGGACGAACCCGATCCGCCCGAGGAACATCATCGCCAGCGGCAGCTCGAACACGACCCCGAACGCCAGCAGCAGTCGCGTGCTGAACGACAGATACTCTCCGATGGTCAACATCGGCGCGGTCGTCTCGTTTCCGTACCCCAGGAAGAACTTGCACGCCCACGGCAACACCGCGAAGTAGCACGAGGCCGCCCCCGCGACGAACAGCGCGGTGCTGAACAGCACGAACGGCACCACCAGCTTGCGTTCCTTGGCGTAGAGCCCCGGCGCGACGAACCGCCATCCCTCGTAGAACAGGATCGGCGAGGCAACGAACACCGACGCCAGGAGCGAGACCTTGAGGTAGGTCAGGAACGCTTCGGGGAGCTTGGTGTAGATGAAGGTGGAGCCGTCGGGGAAGTACGGCAGGGCCGGCAGGATCAGGAAGTGGAAGAGCTGCTTGGAGAACAGCAGGCACACACCCAGGGCCACGGCATAGGCGATCATCCCGTGGATCATCCGCTTGCGGAGCTCCTCGAGGTGCTCCAGCAGGGGCATGCGGTATCCGTCGACGTCGTCGAGCAGACCGTCGGATCCACCGCCATCGGAGGCCGCTGCCGTGGTCATTCGTCCGCTCCGGGCTGCTCGCCGGACAGGGCCTGGGACAGGATGTCGGGCGTCGCCTCGGTCCGAGACCGAGACGGCTGGGTCACGAAACGCCGTTTCTGTGCAGCCGGGCGCCGGGGTGAGAGGTCGGTCCCCTCCAGGATCAGGTTGCTCTTGAGATCGTCGGTGACACGCCGCGCTTCACCCACGGCGCGGAACATGGTGCGGGCGACCTGGGGCAGCCTCTCGGGACCGACGACCACCAGGAGCAGCACGAAGATCACGGCGATTTCTGCAAAACCGATACTGGGCATGGGAGAGCCTCCTAGGCCTCTCGGCTTCGCTGGGGGGGGCGCAGCCGGCACTGCTCCTCGAGGAACTCGATCATGGGGACGGGATCATCCAGGGGCATCCTCGGCCAGTCGCCGGGCACGTCCGCGTCACCGACGACGGCGACCGTGGTGTCGGGCGGCGGGTGGGGTGGCGAAGGAGCGGCCGCGCGCGTGAGCAGGACGACGGGTATGCCCGCGTCCCGGTACCCCTCGACCAGGACGATATCGACCTCCCCCAGGAGCGGGACCAGGTCGGGCAGCGTCGAGTCCGCTGGCAAGACACCGTGGGCACCGACTCGGCCGTTGCCGGCGATCACGACTCGCGCGGATCCCGCGGCCCTGAGGCGGTACGAGTCCTTGCCTTCGTGGTCGATGTCGAAGTCGTGGGCGTCGTGCTTGATCGTCCCGACGCGATACCCCCGGGCGGTCAGCTCGCGGATCAGCCCCTCGAGGTAGGTCGTCTTGCCCGTGCCCGAAGGCGCGACGAACGCGATCCGCGGCGCGCCCGGGTTCTGGTAGTAGCCGCTACGGCCACCGGACTTCTCCAGCAACCGGACCCGGGACAGGACCATGGCGCGGTCCATGGCCTTGCACATGTCGTACACGGTGAGCGCCGCCACGGTCGCCGCGGTGATGGCCTCCATCTCGACGCCGGTGCGGGCGAACGTCCTGGCCGACGCCTCGATGCTGACGGCCTTGTCCAGGAGCTTGCACGAGACGTCCAGGTGGTCCAGCAACAGGGGATGGCACATCGGGATCAGCTCGGAGGTCTTCTTGGCCGCCTGGATACCGGCGATGCGCGCCGTGTCGAGGACGGGGCCCTTGGCCACGCCGCCTTCGCGGATGCGAGCGATGACCTCCCGCGTGGTGAAGACCCTCGCCGCAGCCCGTGCGAACCGCACGGTCTGGGCCTTGGAGGACACGTCCACCATGCACGCCTTGCCCTGCGGATCCACGTGGGTGAGATCACCCATGGTGTGCGCCTGGTGGGATGAGCTGGAACCGGATCTCCTGGCCCGCTCGCAGCGCGTGGTCACCTGCGGGCAGCGGCATGAGCGCGTTGGCCACCGCCGTCGCGAAGACGTCCGCGGAACCGCTCCCGGGGCGTGCGGTGACCTCGTAGTGGTCGTCGCACCACCGCGCGGTCACCAGCGCGAACAGATCCCGCTTGCTGCGGTACCTGGCGTCGGAGCTCAGGACACCGTAGTGACGGGCCGGAGTCGGGACCTGGCCCGTCATCTTGGCCACGGCTGCGGTGACGTACACCTGGAATGCGATCACCGTCGCCAGGGGATTCCCCGGCGCGCCGAAGACCAGGGTCCGCTCCCGCGTGCCGAACCACAGGGGCTTGCCAGGCTTCTGCAGCACCTTGTGGAACCGGCACTGCACGCCGAGCCCTTCCAGGGTATCCGGGACGAGATCGTACTTTCCGCGCGACACGCCTCCGGCGACCACCACCAGATCGCGGCTCAGGGCCTCCTCGAGGGTGTCTCGAAGCTGGCCCGGGTCGTCCGATGCTCGATAGGTGGTGATCTTCTCGAGCCCCAGGCAGAGGGCTTGCGTGGCCAGGGATACGCCGTTGGAGTCTCGGATCTGGTTGGGGCCAGGCTTGCAGTCGACGGGGACCAGCTCGTCGCCCGTCGTGACGATGGCCAGCGATGGATTGCGGCGGACCCGGACGAGGGAGCGGCCTTCGGAGGCCAGAGCTGCGATCCCGATCGGGGTCACGATGGAGCCCGCGGGCAGGATCATCTCACCTTGGCGTGTCGAGCTGCCCTCCCTGGCCACGTGTTGCCCGGCCTTGACCTGTGCGACGAAGTGGATTGCGTCGCCACTGCGAGTGGTCTGCTCGACCGGGATCACGGCGTTGGCGCCGGGGGGAAGCGGACCGCCCGTCATGACCTCGACGCAGGTCCCGGACTTCACCGGCGGAGCGTGGACTGCTCCGGCTGGGCACTCCCCGATCCGCAGCAGGGTCACCCCGGCCCTGACCTCCGAGGCGCGCACCGCGTACCCGTCCATCATCACCTTGTCGAAACCCGGATGGGGTGACGAGGTGGTGACCGCCTCGGTCAGGACACGTCCGACGGCGCGGTGAATGGGGACGACGACGTTGCCGAGGGTGTCGGGACAGGCGCCGAGGACCTCTTCGAGGGCCTGGTCGATGGTGATCATGCGTGCTCCCCTCCCGGGGCCCCGTCGGCCGGGTTGGACGTGGGCTGAGCCGGCAGCAGCGGCAGCAGTTTGATGCCCAGGAAGAACATGGCTGCGCCCAGCGCCAGGATGCCCCCCGAGACGAGCCACTCGAAGAGGCTGGGGAAGTACTCGAAGACCGCCCGCTGGGACTGATACGCCTCGGCCAATCCCTCCATCATGGGCTGGGTGAGGGGCGGTACGACGAGGTTCAGCCGCACGGACAGGAAGGTCACGGCCACGAGCCCGCCGGCGAGCGCGACCGCGCCGGGCTTCCGCGGTAGCCAGATCAACAGAGCGACCGGAATCAGGACTCCCAGGAGGATGTGGAAGATCCAGAAGTTCCACCAGTACGGACCGAACAACAGGTGGTGGAAGATCTCGGATTCGTGACTGATGCCCTGCCACAGGGGCGTGGAGAATTCGGCCCACTCCAGGAGGCTGTCCGCCAGCACCAGCACCAGCACCAGCCGCCCGAGCATGACCAGGGTCTCGCGGAACCGGGGGCCGCGGTCGGGCCACACCACGTAGTAGATCGCGGCCAGCCCGCCGCACCCCGAGGCCAGGGCGCCGACCAGGAAGATGATCGGGAACAGGGGCTGATGCCAGTACATCCTCGCGCCGATCGTGGCGAAGAGCGCCCCGACGCCGCCGTGGAACGCGATGGCCAGTGGGACGCCGATCATGCCGAGGCGGTGCAACCAGCGCTCGGCAAAGGGCTCGGGGATGCGCGTGACCTGGCGGGCCGCCCACCCGGTCAGACCCCGCCGCTCGCGCCACGGAACGAGCCGGGGGACCAGCGCGAGGAGGTTCTCCGCCAGGATCACGCCGAAGTAGGTGGAGTACAGGAAGATCATCCACGCCATCATCGAGCGGAAGTTGGCGTGCAGCATGACCTGGATGGAGCGGTTCATGTGGCCCAGGTCCATGGCGATCGACAGCAGCGCCATGACCAGCGTGATCGCGGCGGTGAACAGGGCCAGCGGCGCCAGCGGCGCCAGCTTCTCCACGCGCCCGACGTAGACCACGGACGACAGGATGAAAGAGCCGGCCGACAGGCCGATGAAGTAGATGTAGAAGGCGACCCACAGGCCCCAGGGGATGTAGTTGTTGTAGTCGGCGAGCTGATGGCCGGTGCTCAACCTCAGCCAGAGCCCCCAGACCCCGGCCGCAGCGAGGACCACCCAGATCAGGAAGAACGCGAGTTTTGCGAGTCTGATCATGGCGCTTCCGTTCTACAAGCGGTCACAGGAGCCGAGCTTGCTCGCGAGCAGCTCTGCGAGGGTTCGCCGGGGTTCGGGGTCGGCGGGATGGACTGCGACGGCCCCGACGCTGTCGCGTAGGGCCCCGACCTCGGTGCCCAGGTCGCGGCGCGGATCGGGCTGCACGGCGACGCCATCGATGGTCATTCGGCCGTCGAAGCCCTCGGTGTGCCCGTATCCCACCGCCGCCGCGACCACACCGGGGCGGACGGCCTCGGTCGCCACGACGTTCAGCTCCCGTCGCACGTCCCCCACCTCCAGCACCACGCGGTGCCCCTCGCCGGCGCCGACATCGTCGAAGGTGGACGGGTGGATCCACGCCTCGTTGTCGGCGCGCAGGGACGGAGTTGCCCAGTACTGGGCCGTGGAGTCGACAAAGCCGCCGAAGCTCTCCCGGTAGGTGACCAGCGCCACCCCGGCGATGGGATCGCCGGGTGACCGGATCGCCTCGGGCCGGAACGCGTCCGGAGCCGGCACGACGGCCGCGCTCCGTGAGGGCGCGAGCCAGCCGCGGTGCTGGAGCCTGGCGGGGCTCGGAGTCGCCGCGATGGCCCCCTCGACGGCTGCGTGGCAGTCCAGCGTCCGGCCTGCCTGCCTGCTCAGGGTCTCGAGCAGTCCCTCCAGGCCCCGACTCCACGGCGCCTCCACACCGGCGTCTGCCATCACCGAGCGGATCGAGGGTTGGACCAGCGAGATGCCGTCCCACCGCTCGACGAGGCCGAAGCGCTCGTGTTCGGTCACGTCGGGGACGATCAGGTCGGCCAGGGCGGCCACCGGGTTCATGACGGTCGTCACGACGACGAGATTGCGCACTCGTTGGGGGTTCGCCAGGGCGGCCAGGAGCTCGCCGTGATGAGGACCGTCGGTGATCCCGCCGTCCCCCACGACGAGCAGGCGGTCGATCACCGCGCCGTCCGCCAGCAGGCGATGCAGCGCGAGGTCTGGCCGTTCTCCCAGGGGGACGGGAGCCAGGACAGGTTCCATGGCTCCACCGGCGCCCGCCGCGCCCGAGACCACCGCGAGCCTCGAGATGGCCTCGCAGACCTCGGCTCCGTCCGGCCTCTCTCCCACGCCACCCCCCACTCGGATGGCCAGGCCGTCTCCCATCTCCGCGAGCCGGCCGGCCGCGCGGCGAACGACCATCTCGCCGAGTCCAGCGCGCGGCTCGAGGTCCTTCCACGGCCGCGCGTTCAGCTGCTCCTGCCATGCCTCGGGCGGTGTGATGGCGCCGGAGTCCACCCAGGCCCTGAGGATCATCCACGCCAGGGCCATGTCGCCGCCCGGCCGGACGGGGAGCCAGGTGTCCGCCATACCCGCGACCTCCGAGAGGCGTGGATCGACCACGACCAGGCCGCCCTTGCCGTGGCGCTCGCGCAGATTCAGCAGGTCGCGGGCGTCGCCGACCGGGTCCACTCCGGACGCCACGGAGTCGGCGCCCCAGATGAGGGCGCCGCGGGCCCGGGCGAAGCGTGGACGCAGCTCCCAGCCCGGTTGCCCGATCATGGCCCGGCTGGCCGCCGTGACCCACGGCGTGGACGTGCCCAGGTGGACCTCGACCCCTTCTAGCGCCTCTTCGAACGCTTCGAGCGCGGGCCGCCTGTCCAGCTGCCGGGGATCCACGGCGACGACCAGCCCCGCCGATCGCTGGGGAACCAGCGCGGCGGTGACGGATGCCTCTGCGTCATCGGACAGCAGGGTCCGCCAGACACCAGCGCCGCGCTGCCCGTCACTGGACAGAGGGCGAACGATGCGGAACGGATCATGGGTGTTCTGGAGTCGGGCCTGGCCCCTGGCACAGGACGAGCCTCGAAGCGTGGCGGCCTCCTCGGTGGAGCTGGGCAGCGGACCACCGCGAACCCGCGGCGACCAGGGGTTGCCGTCGCTCTTGGCCAGGACACCACCCTCGGTGGCCACGCGCACGGGGCACGCGCCGTGGCAGCCCAGACAGGTGGACAGGACGACGGAATCCGGGGCATCGATGGGATAGTCGGAGCGGAAGATCGTGTCCTGGTCGGCGAAGTCCGGGCGTCCCGGACCGATCGCCAGCCCAGCGCGGGAGGCGGCCAGCGTTCCCAGCGCGCACCCACCCAGCAGGGCGCCCAGGCGACAGAACTCTCGTCGCCCCACGCCTCGGTCGGCGGTTCGAGCCCGTCGGGTCTCCGGATCAGCTCCTGTAATAGACCGTCGGCTCATTTCCGAGCTCCTCCTTGAGCCTGTGTCCGCCGTGGCGAGAGATGCTCTCCTGGACCAGGCTGTACGGGTCGTTCAGGTCGCCGAAGACCAGGGCACCCGTGGGGCAGGTCAGGACGCAGGCGGGTAGCGAACCCCGGGCGAGCCGGTGCAGGCAGTGATGGCACTTGCGGACGTTGCCCACCGGGCTCTCGTGGTGCTCGCGTGTCCACGGCCGGTCGTAGTCCGGGGAAGGTCGGCGCTCGTACGCCACCTCGCCCTGGCAGCCCTCGCCGTAGCGGTCACCCACGTCGAACGTCCGCGCGGAGTACGGGCACGCCGTCATGCAGTAGCGGCAGCCGATGCACTTCATGTAGTCCATCACCACCGTCCCGTCGGGGGTCCGATAGGTGGCGGCGACGGGGCACACGAGGACACACGCCGGCGTGGCGCAGTGCATGCAGGGCTTGGGCCGGTAGGTGCGCCGGGTGTGGGGGAACTTCCCGTGCAGCTCCTCGATGACCATCATGTAGGTGATTGCTGGCGGCAGGTTGTTCTCGGCCTCGCACGCGACCTGGCACCCCCGGCAACCTGTGCACGCGTGCATGTCGATGAACATGCCCCACTGGCGCTGGTCGTCCCTTCGCTGGAGCGCGCGCGCCAGCTCCTCGCTCTGCCTGGCCTTGGGGTCGCTCATGGCGTGACCTCTCGATCGGGTCCGGAACCGCCGTTCACCCGGTCGTGCATCGCGGTGCGGACGCGGTCGTCGTAGTCGTGGAACGCCTCCACGTGGCAGTTGCGGCAGTCGAACCCCTCGAAGGGTCGCTCCATGACCTGGTCGTGGTGGCAGGCCTGGCAGCGTTCGGTGATATCGATGACCTTGGACCCGTCTGCATGGCATCGGACGCAGTCGGTCGTACCTCGTCCGTGGGTCAGGTGGCATTCCAGGCAGCTCTGCTGGGCCACGACCGGGTTGTCGACCGACTCGATCCACGACGGCACCTCGGCGCCGACGCGCATCGCGCTGTAGCTGAGGTACTCGCGGATGGGCAGCACGTGGCAGACGTGGCAGCTGGCGGAGAAGGTCTCCGAGTGGGGCGGCGTGTCCAGGGCCTGTGCGTCGGAGGTCCCGTGGTGGCACGACACGCACAGGGCTTCGCGCGTGTCGATCTTCTCGAAGCGGGCGCCACCGGCGACGCCGCCGAGGGCCAGCCCGACCACGGCCGGGGCGAGAACGCGGAGGTTCAGCAGGGTTCTCACCACATGCCTCCATGGGGTAGCACCACCGAGAAGAACCGCAGCAGGAACATCAGCTCGTAGCCGACCACGGCGCCGACCAGGAGCATCAAGGCTCCGATCATCCATCGCATCATGGCGTGTCCTCGTCCCGCTCCAGGACCAGCCGATGCTCGTCCTCGTGGAAGAAGGTCAGCTGGGGTCTGCCCTCGAGCCCGTGACACACCTCGCAGAAGCGGACGATCTCGTCGGGATCGCGCAGGAAGCTGTTGAGCTCGGTGCCTTCGGCCTCGCCTGGGCGATCCTCGGCGTCGTGACGCCACCTGTGGGGGTCGTGGCAGGTCACGCAGGTGATCTCCCCCACCTCGCGGTCCTCGGTCCGCTCGCCGTCGGGGCCGTAGTAGGGCACCGGCCCGTCGTATCGGAACGGGAGGCCACCCACGGTGAGCATCAGCCGCTCGGGGTGGGTGTAGTGCTCGACCGCGATGGCGTCGGTGGACCCGTCGTGACAGACCAGGCAGCGACCGTTGGCGGGATTGGTCCCGTCGGCGATCCCCGTCACGAGGTAGTCCTCGGCCGAGCCATGGGCGGCGTGGCACGACAGGCAGGGGCGCTGCTCACCACCGGCGGCCACGATCGTGGCGTCGTGGTCCGTGCCCAGCACGGTGCCCTTGTCGGCGTGGCACTGAAGGCACAGCGGGCCCACCCCGTCGTCTCCCCTGAGCACGTAGTCCGTGCCCGCGTGGGCGTCGTGGCATGTGCTGCAGCCGATTCCGCCCTCGAACGCAGGGAGATCGCCGTGCTCACCGGCTTCGAGGTCGTCGCCCAGCGGGTGGGACTCGTACAGGGAGATCTGGGGGTCGTCGTTGCCGTCCGTGTGGCAGTCGAGGCAACGCTCGGGTCCCACACCATCGCGCCGCTGCCCGTCCCCGAAACCGCCGGGCCGCGTGTGCATGCCGTGGCAGTCCTGGCAGGCGGACTCGCCGTGGCCTCCAGCGCGGATCGCGCGAGACTCCTCCACGTGGCACGCCCGGCACGCGTCGGTGCCCGACCGGCTCGTGCGCAGCAGCGTGGCGCTGGTGGACAGGTGGGGGTCGTGGCACGACAGGCAGGTCAGGTGGCCGTTGGGCGCGAATGCGCCGCCCATCGATTCGACGCGGTTCAACGTGATCCGGTCGACCTCCACGTCCACGGCGTGCCGGGAGTTGCCGCTCGCGTGATCCTCGTGGCACGAGGTGCACAGCGCCCCGTTCGAGGCCGCGGAGATCAGCAGGGGATCGCTGTGAGCGCCGTGGGGCGGGTGACAGCTCATGCACACGAGCCGCTCGCCCTCGAATCGTGCGCCCGCAGCGATCAGCTCGTCCGCTGACGTGCCCCTGGGGGGCTCCAGGCCGATGGGGTGGCTCTTGCGGCGGTGAGACGTCTCGGTGTCCAGGTAGGTGTCGTGGCACTCCACGCACAGGTCGTTGCCGGGGAAATGGGAGGTCGTCTCCCCGTCGCGGCGCAGCCCGAAGTCCACCACCTCGCCCAGGACGACCTCCCCTGAGGCGTCGTCCTTGTCCCCGTGCACGAAGTGACACGTGTGACAGGTCATGTCGCCGATCTCGGACAGCCTGAATCGGTCGGGGACCGTGTCGTCGTCCTCGAGGTCGAGGGGGTGATTGGTGGCCTCGGGATCCCAGTTGCCCGACGCGAGCACCTGCGTGCCGTCGTGACACTGGCGGCACACGAAGGACGGGTCCGCGTCGCGGACCGTACCGTGGCTGGCGAGATCGCCGCTGGGCGGGAAACGTCCGTCGTTCCAGGCGCCGCCCTGGGTGTCGAGGCGGTAGACCGTGGCCGCCCCGGCGTCCGCGACGTAGAGGCTGCCGTCGTGGGCGGCCAAGCCGATGGGGAAGCTGAACAGCAGGGGCCCGGTGGTACTCGACAGGAGCTGGCGGAACGCCCCGTCGGGTTCGAGGATCTGCGCAGCGCCCTTGTGGCTGTCGACCACGGCCATCGCGCCGTCTGCGAGCACGACGACATCCTTGGGCTTGTAGAAGCGCCCCGCTCCCGGTCCCCAGCTCCCGAAGGTGCCGCGAAGGGTCCCGTCGTCGGCGATGTGGAGCACGCGTCCCGCCAGGACCTCTGCGACGTAGACACCCCCCTCGCCGTCCGTGACCAGGCCGCGCGGCCCCTCCAGGGGCTGCCCTTCGAGTTCGCGAATGTCGTGCCGGATCGCTCCGGTGGAGTCCAGCACCAGGATCTGGTCCTGCGCCGGCGCGGCGATCCACAGCAGCCCGCCCTCGGCGACACAGACATCGATGGGCTCGAGGTCTTCGCCGAGCTCGATCTCGTCCAGCTGCCGGCCGTCCTGGGCCGCCAGGAATACGAGGCGGTGGTTCCCGGAGTCGGCGATCCAGACGCCGCCCTGGTCCACACCGATCCCTGCGGGGTGCTCGAGGCCGTCCGAAACCCGCCAGCGCACCTCGCCGTCCGGCTCGAAGGCGGTCACGGAGTCCTGGGCGATGTCGGCGATCACCACGGCGCCGTCGGGCAGGACATCCACGGCTGCGGGCTCGCCCAGACCGGCCTTGAAGCTCGCGCCGATCTCGTATCCGGTCGTCGAGTGGGATTCGGCCAGCACGCGGCTGCCGACGAGACAGAGGCCGGCCAGGACCGCCAGGCCCGCCAGGATGGTCGGTGCGCGCCTCACTGCCCTTGCTCCCGTAGACCTGCGTCCACGTCCGCGGCGAGGTGGCACGCCTTGCACAGCTGACCGTCGGCCAGCGGCAGCCGCAGGTAGTCGGGTTCGGTGGTCCCCAGCGTGTCTTCGCTGGCCTCGATGTCGCGCTGGTCCAGGGCCGCGCCGAGGACCAGCTCAGCCCAGTCGGCCGGCATCAGCGGGTCCCCGAGGCTTTCGGGCCGACCGCTGTCCTGTTCGATGCTGCCCGCCGGATGGGGATCGTGGCAGGTGCCGCAGTAGACCGTGCCCTCGTCCAGAGGCAGGCCCGCGGCCTGGGCCCGTGCCATGATCTCGGGTTCCAGATCGATCAGGTGCTCCGCCGAGCTGGCGTGCATCTCGACCTCTCGGTGGCAACCCTCGCACATCATCGGCGCCGCCACCTTCAGGTCGTCCATGTCCGCCTCGGTGACCTCGGCATCCTGGTGGCAGAACTCGCAGGTGGACTTGCTCTCCGGGCGCTCCTTCATGTCCGTGTGCGGGTCGTACTTGCCCAGCTGATCCACGGTGTGGCATCGGGCGCAGAACTCCCCGATGGTGCCGTAGGGACCCCCTCGGAGGAAGAAGCGGTTGTCAGGGGCCATGCTCGCCCCGTCGCAGGCCGGCTCGTCGTGGCAGGTCAGGCAGGCGACGCGCCCCCCGTCCAGGGGCCAGGTCTCGGGGAGCTTGGCGTGCTCGCCGGTCCCGTCGTCCTCGAGCACGGGCTCCATGCCCACCTCGTGGGGACCGTCCTCGTGGCAGTACAGGCAGGCGGCGTCGGACGAACCCTGGGCAAACGAGGTCCCTGCGGTGGCTGGAACGCCGCCGTCGGCCGAGTGACACCACGTACACCCTTCGGGCACACCGTGCGGCGAATCCTCGTCCGCGCCGGGGGGGGCTGCGCCGAGCAGGGCGGTCACCGCCAGCGCCGAGGCGCCCAGCGCGAGTCCGAAGGACCGATCACGCCTGAGGAGCGTCGGTTTCATGGCTCTACCCCGTTGGCGCCGTGGCACTCGGCGCAGCTGTCGTAGCCGTCCGTCCGCACGCGCTGCTCCAGTTCCTGGTAGTCGACCCCTGCCGTGCACTCGCGCTGGTGGACCACCTCGAGGACGTGGCAGGCCGCGCAGTCTTCGCGTCCCCAGCCGTCCGCGTGCTCCGAAGGCGTCACGACCAGGCCCTCGTCGGATCGACCGATGGTGACCTCCAGGTCCTCACAGGGCGTCAACGAGGCACAGGACAGTCCGAAGACCGCGAGACACACGAGGGTAGAGGTGGCGCGGGCTACCATGGCGACCTCCCGCTCTGGTGGCACTGCACACACGAGTCGCCGGCATGGCACGTGACACAGGACTGGGGATCGAAGCGGGCCTCGACGCCGTGTACGGCTCCCCAGCCCGGGGGATGGGTCGACCGGGTCAGGGCACCGCGATTCTCGTGACAGGTGAGGCAGCGACCCGTGTCGTGGCACTCGTGGCAGCCGGGACGGATCATCCGCACATCGCTGCCGTGGAAGGTCTCCCAGCCGGGGCCGTGGGAGTCGGGGGCGAACCCCTCGCCGTGACAGAGCTGACACCCTTCGGGGCCCACGGCCTTGCGGGAATCCGAGGGCTTGTGGCAGTAGTGGCAGCTGGCCGGAGGCGGTGTGATGAACGCTTCGACCAGCTCCGACGCGGCGCGCGGCTCGTCCAGCCGCGCCCCCACCTGATGGCATGCGACGCAGCCGACGCCTTCTTCGGTGAACGTCTCCTCGTGCTCCTCGTGGAGGAACTCGTCGAAGATGAGCTGCACCTCATCGGGGGTGAGGGCTTCGCCGGCTCCCGGGGATACCGTGGCCGAAACTCCAAGCAGGATCGCGGTCAGGGCCAGCGCGGCAAGGGTTCTCACAGTGCACCTCGCGCCGTACCGACCCGTGCTTGCAGCGCCACTCCGGCGCGCCACCACGGGGACAGCAGTCGGTCGGCTCCCACGGCGGTCCGCACGACCAGCCCCAGCTGGCCCCACTTGGGCCGAACAGGCAGGGCGAATCCCGCCTGGAAGCGGGCTTCTCCGATGGTGGCCTGGGTATCGTCGAGCCCCTCGAACCGGTAGATGCCTGCCTCGCCCCACAGGTGCAGGGGGCCGACGTCGTGGCGCATCCCCACGCCTCCGCCTGCGTACCAGGAGGCACCCACGGAGGTGCCCGTGCCGTACAGGCCCAGCCCGGCCCAGTCGAAGGACAGCTTGCCGGTGCCACCCACGGCAACGCCGGTCTCTATCCCGGGAATCTCCTCGGAATCTTCGGGCAGGTCTTCGTACCCCTGGGTCTCCTGTCCGATGGCGGGGCCGCCCTCGAAACGGAACCTCAGGTTGTTCCTCGGGCGGAGCTCCAGCGAGACCTCGGCCACGCCGTAGTCGGTGGGCCGGATGGTCTCCACCACCGAGTGGCTGGACCAGGGCACCGTGATCGGCGGCAAGCCGTAGTACCGTCCGCCGAGCCTCAGCGTCGCGCGCGTTCCCAGTGGGAGCGAGGACTGGACGACGGCGCGGAATCCCACGCGGTCGGAGTCGTCCTCCGCGTCTTCCACCGTTTCATCGTGGGTGTCGAAGCCGAGTTCGGCCAGCGCGAACAGGGCGAACCCCTTCTTGTCCCGCACCGAGCTGCTCAGGTGGATCCGGTGGGCCACGTTCACCGGCGTGCCGCGAACGTCGTAGCCCGTGGCCAGCCCGAATGCGCCGGGTGAGACACGGAACTGCGCCCCGCCGCCGAGATCGCCGCCGATCGCCAGGGACTCGGCGTGCCCAACTCGCCCTCCCCAGACGGAGACACCGACGGGATCGTCGGAGCCCAGCTCCAGCTGGATGCCGTCCACGCGTGTCAGGCCCAGCGTTCCGGCGTGGACGTACCGCCCTGCCGTGATCGAGAGCTTGGGGCTGGTGTACCGGATCGCCAGGCGCTGGATGCTGGCCTCGTCCCAGGCGTAGACGTCGGTCGTGGCCAGCGGGATCAGCAGCTGACCGTCGGCGATCACGGCGAAGCGTGGCGAGAGGTGGGCCTGGAGCGACAGACCGTGCCGCATGCGGGCCCAGGTGTCACCGTTGGAATCGGGCAACAGCTCGATGGACGACAGACCCTCGGCCCGACCCTCGTGGAGGAGAGACTCCGCGCTGGCAAAGGAGGCACAAAGCAACAGCGGGAGCAGGATCGGACCGAGAGGCCATCGTCCTCGGCGGGACGGACCGCCGGGAGCGAATCGTCGATGGGAGTGGGCGATGGACACGGGATTACTCATCGTCCTCGAGGTGGATCGGGGGATAGGCGTGGCAGAGGGAGCAGTGCAGGGTGGACGAGCCCTCGATCAGGTCGTCCTCGTCCACGCCGTGGCACTCGAAGCACGTGCTGTCGTCCTCTTCGGCGTCCTCCATGTGCGAACGTGAGTAGTCCTCGGGGTGCGGGAAAGGACCCGAGCCGTACCCCGGAGTCACGTCCACGGGCACGCCACACCCCGCCATGAGCAGGACCAGCGCGAGCAGCCCCGGCGCCATTCGAGTCATCGGTGATCTCCGCTCGCCGCGTCTCCGCGGCGGGCGAGCAACCACAGGACCAGCAGGTAGACCGGCCATGTCGCGGAATGCTCGCCGGCGACCGAGTACAGGCAGCTGGTGATCGCGTCGTCGCCGGCCAACTGAGCCGAACTGTCGTCGTCGTCGTCCGAGCTGCTGTCGTCGTCATCCGAGCCTGCGGTGCACTCGTAGACGGGCGGCTCCTCGAGAAAGCTCAACGCGTCCCCTGGATTGCTCGTCTCATCGAAGGTCGCGTCCTCGCCGTAGGCCCACTCGCCGCACGGATCGCCGAGCTCCTCGCCGTTGGTCTGACCGTCGGCATCCGAGTCGAGGGCGTAGACCGAGGGCCAGATGGGCCTCGGATTGGTGTAGTCCTCGTAGGTCAGGGCGACGTCGACCCCGAACCAGGTGAGGTTCAGCGCCGTGTCGATGTTGATGTGACAAGCGCCGCAGTCGTGCTCGGCGCCGTTGGGGATCTCCGTGCTGAACAGGTTCCGGGCTCCGGCGCCCGCGGGATGGAGAACCACGACGAGGCCCAGCAGGAGCAAGGCACGGGGAACGGCACATGATGCACGGGTGATCATGTACCGCTGGCCCCGTGCCACGCACCCTCCTCTTCGAGCAACTCTTCGGTGAGTCGGGCCAGCTCGGCATAGAATGGCCGCCGAGCCGCTTGACGCACCTTCCGGCAGAAGTGGGGGACCCAGCGAGAGAGGTCCTGTCGGTAGAGGTAGCGCTCGGAGTTGAGGATGCGCTCTGCACCATCTTCATCGCCGTCCTCGAGCGCCTGGGCGTGGCCCTCGAGGAGCTTGGCGTAGATCTCCAGTTCATGGCCGACGTGGTCCGGGATGCCGTCGTATCCCTCGCCGGCGAATTCCAGACCGTGGTCCCTGGCGAAGCGGTGGATGCGAGACGTGGTCTCGCCCCAGAGGCTGCCGCTCTTCTTGTCGTCCGGGTGATGGACGGAGCCGTAGGGAGAGACGTGCTTGCCGGGGCCCACGAAGACCCGGGAGAACTCCCGACGGATCGCCGTGAGCTCCTCCGCGTCCATCAGAGCTTGCGCCTCCAGGTCGTAGCCGGCGCGCTGCAGCAGGTCCAGAGTGCCGGTGCTGGCCAGCGTCTGGCTCAGCTCCTGGGTGACCTCGCTGCGGTACAGCTGGGCCATGAGGCGGTACAGCGCGGCGCGTTGCGAGAGCTCGGTGGCCTCTTGTGTCGTGGGTTCGGTCATCTCGCAGCTCTCCTGTGCTGGCCCGGTGAGACCGGGCCAGCTCTGGGGCGTGGTTGGGTTGTCTTGCGCCGCTTCAGGCGGGCGTGACACTCACGACCGTGTCCATGAATCGCAGTCCGCCACCGATGGGATCACCGGCGTTGGGCATGATCCAGTTGGGCCGGAATCCCTTGGTGTTCCACCAGATCTCGTCCTTGTCGGAGTCGTTGGCGCCGTGGTCGTCGTAGTCGGCGTCATCCCCCAGCGGGTGGGTCTCCTCACCTGCGGTGGCGTAGCGACCGTAGGCCCAGTGATCGAAGTGGTGAGACACGGCGATCACCCCGGGATGGATACCCTGGACGACCTTGGCCGTGACGGTGATCGACGACCGCGCCGTACCTTCGGTCACGATCATGTCCTTGTCGTTGATCAGCTCGGCCGTGCGCGTGATGGTGATGTCGTCACCATCGGCGATCCCCAGTGAAGCTGCCGTGGTCGCGTTGATCCAGGCGCCCTCGGAGTGATCGAGTTCACTGAGGTACTTGCAGTTCTGGCTGCGGGAGTGGATCTGCGTGGGCAGCTTGAAGGTGGTCAGGATGAGCTCGTTGGCGCCCATCTCGTCGTGCTCTGGGATGCGCATCCACACGGGCAGTCCCGGGTAGTGCCCCATCTCGAGGATCACCGACTGCAGCTCGAAGAAGCCCGACTTGTTGATCTTGTCGGGGGTGAAACCCTGGTAGATCGTGTCGGTGCCGTCGATCGACTGGCCGACGTAGAGCTTGTACGACTTGGACGTGTTGCGGTAACCGTCGTTGAACTCTGCCTTGGTGCACTCCCAGACGATGCCCTCGTCGTCCATGAAGTTGTAGTCGTCCTCGTCCTCGTCGTCGATGGTCTCGGGATCGGTCAGATCCACGTCCACGATGGTGTCGTACTCGCCGTACTTGGGCGTCGCGTTCGGGTCGTGCCACGCCCCCTCGGCCTTCATGAACTCGAAACCGTTGGCGTAGCCCGCCGAGGTCCCGGCGTTGTCCACGTCCTCGGTGTCGTTGCAGGCGGCCTCGATGAAGTTCTCCATGCTGCCCACGGCGGCCACGTCCTCGAGGGGATCGTCGCCACCTTCACTGAGCATGCCGGCCAGCTCGATCAACGTGTCCTGGAAGTTGCGGACCTCACCCAGCGGCGAGATCACCGGCTGGCGGATGTAGAACTCGGGGACCATGTCGTACGAGACCATGTCCTCCCAGTCCCACCGCTCCAGGTACGTCGCGTCGGGCAGGAGCAGGTCGGCGTACATGGCGGCCTCGGTGTAGGCGACGTCCGACACCACCATGTAGGGGATCAAGCTCTCGTCCTTGAGGACGTCGATGTTGTCCTGCATGTCGCCGTTGGCGTAGGCCGGGGTGTAGCAGTAGACCATGTACACCATCGGCCGGTCCTCGGGAGCGGCTGCGCGGATCTCCTTGAGCACCTGGTGAGAGGCGTGGTGGGACGGAGCTACGTAGGCGTCGTCGTTCTGCACCTTCAGCCCTGTCGTGTCGTTGCTGGGCTTGGGGAAGGTCGACGAGTACGACCAGCCCGCGCCGACTCCGTGTACTCGGCCGCCCTCGCGGTCGATGTTCCCGCACAGCGCTTCGAGCATCTGGACGGCGTTCTCGGTCACCGTGCCGTTGAAGTGCATCACGGCGCCGCGATAGCTGATCACGGTGCTACCGGGGCTGCCCGCGGCGTAGGCCTCGGCGATGGCCTCGATGTCCGCAGCGGAGACGCCGCTGAGACCCTCGGCCCAGGCCGGCGTGTAGCCACCTGACGGCTGATCGTCGGGATCCCAGAAGTCGAGCATGTCGGGATCGGCGGCCCGGGCGTCGGCGATGTAGGCGTCGGGATGCTCGAGCAGGTCGCGGAGGCGCTCGAACTTGCTGTCGAAGCCCAGCGGATCGATGTTCGACCAGTCGTTGATGAAGTCGATGCCCGCCTGGGGCGCCAGGTCGTTGGTGACGATGTGGTGGGCCATGGCCAGCACGACCGCCAGGTCGGTGCCGGGCTTGATGGGCAGCCACTTGGTGGACTTGGCCGCGGTCTCGGAGAGCCGGACGTCGAAGGTGTACATCTTCGCGCCCTCGTGGACCGCCTCGCTGAGGCGGGTGGCGAACGGGATGTGACTCGTGTGCGCGGCCAGCGGGTTGGAGCCGAAGTTCACGATGACGTCCGAGTTGATCACGTCGTTGACGTCGTAGTGCTTGCCCCAGACCAGTTCCTGGCTCGTCCACTTGTTGGACTCGCAGATCGCGGTGTGTCCGGCGTAGCTCTTGGAGCCGAACGCGGGCAGGAAGTAGGACTTGGCCATCTTGGACGACGACCCCTTCATGCGTCCGTAGTGGAGCATGAAGTACTTCGGGTCCGCGGCGCGGGCCTCGGCCATCTTCGCGGCGAACTCGGCCATGGCGTCGTCCCAGGAGATGCGCTCCCACTGGTGGTCGCCGCGAGCCGTCCCGGGGACGCGTCGCATGGGGAAGAGCAGGCGGTCGGGATCGTAGACCTGACCGATGCCACCCTGGCCCTTGGCGCAGATCTTCCCCCGGGTCTTCTGAGCCCTGGGGTTTCCCTCGATCTTGGCGAGACGGCCGTCCTCGACGTAGCAGATGATGCCGTCGCGGCAGACACACTGCCAGCAGGCACTGGGAATCGCGGTGCGCTCCGCGCCGGTGGTCGGCGAGTAGTCCTTCATGGTGCCATCGACCACGTCGCCGACGACCACGTCGTCGAACTGCACCGTGTCGTCTGGACACTCCTCGGCCACGGTGTCGTCGTCGTCGCCGTCCTCGGCGCACGCGGCGATCGCAGCGCCCATGCCGAACACCAGGGCGCTCTTGGCCCCCAGGGAGGTCAGCAACTCGCGTCGCGACGACACGGGCTCGACCTCGGCACCTTCGGTGGTCACTGCATCATTCTTCTTCGATTCGTCCTTCATGATGCTTCTCCTTTCAGATGCTGGGGACGTCGAGCTGGCGGCCTGCGTCGCCGCGGATGTCGTAGCCGGTGTCGTAGACGTCGGGATCCAGGTCGATGTAGTACAGCGCCGGGTCGGTGCCCGATCCGCCGAGAAGCACCGTGACCCGGTCTCCCGCGGCCGCGATCTGCTGGCTGATCTCGCTGTTGGGATCGTTGAGATTACCCGTCACCCGCGCGTTGGCAGGGCAGGTGTTCACGCACGAGGGCACGATCCCGTTGGCCAGACGGTGGATACAGCTGTTGCACTTGTCCACCGGGTGGGGATCGCTGATGGACATCCCGACCTCGGCGGGGTCGCCGCCTGCGGTCTTGGAGTAGTCCAGGAAGCGGGCGCCGTAGGGGCAGTCCGCGACACAGTATCCACAACCCACACAGCGATCCTGGTCCACGTGGACCAGGCCGTCGGGGCGCTGGTAGGTGGCGCGAGCCCAGAACTGGGCCGAACCCCCGCCGGAGAACTCGAGATTGGCCATGATGGGCGTCGTCGGACAGCGCTCGAGGCAGACGGGTTCGCGGCAGTGGTTGCACCGCCACGGGATGTTGACGCGTTTGGTGTCGGGGTACTCGCCGGTCTCCCCGATGATCACCGCGGACCGGAACACGCCCAGGCGAACGTCGTTCTCGGTCTTGCACGAGACCGAGCAGGCCTTGCAGCCCTTGCACTTGCTCAGGTCGATGAGGAATCCGATCCTGAACTCGCTGCTGTCCTGATCCGGGTAGGTGGTCGGGATCTCATCACACTCGGCGGGCGGCTCGCCCTCTGCTTCCTCGTCGCAACCGATCGTGACGTAGGTCATGACACCTGCGCCGACCAGCGCACCTGTCTTCAGTATTTCACGGCGGTTCCGGTTGGTTCGTGCTCCCATGATGCCTCCGTTCGGGATGCCGATTCGGTTCACGTCAGGAGCAAGAGGCGTGCCAACGTGGTCGTTTCGGACCGGAGGTGGGTCACGTGCTGGCAGGAGGGTCGACGGGGACGATTCGAATGACCCCGCCCGGCGGTACCTTCTGGTAACCCCCGCGGGATCGCGTTGTCACCAAATGGTAGCGCTTCTTTTTCGCGATTCGAGGCGATTCATGGACTTGCGCGCGCGAAGGGCGGAACAGAGTGTAGGGGCTGTTTCCTTTTGGTAACATCGGCCTCTCCGTGCCACGGTCGGACCTGGATGATGCGGTGTCGGCGGAGATGGCGTGGATCTTGCTCACATTGGATCGCAGCTGGAACCCGGGCGATGACACAAAAAAACGACGACGAGGGGCCTGGATGAGTTTTTCGGTACTACTTGCCGAGGATGAGCGGACACTTCGCGAGCTGGTCGGAGACGCGTTGCGCGAGGAGGGCTGCGAGGTGTGGTCCACGGGCAACGGGGCCCAGGCGCAGGAGAAGCTCGAGACGCAAGCGTTCGACCTCGTCCTCACCGACATCCGGCTCCCAGGAGCGTCGGGGATGGATCTCCTCGCGGCAGCCACCCGCCATCACCCGGACTCCGCGGTGATCCTCATCACCGCCTATGCCTCGGTGGAGCAGGCCGTGTCCGCCCTCAAGAAGGGGGCTCACCAGTACATCCGCAAGCCGTTCGAGATGGATGAGCTGCTGCACCATGTCCGCAGTCTGCGGGATCGCACCCAGATGCGCGGCGAACTCGAGGCGTTGCGCCGGGAGCTGTCCAACCAGCGGGGCGACGCCGAGATGCTGGGTTCGTCCGAGGCCATGGAACAGGTGCGAGAGATGATCCGTGCGGTCGCCGATGGCGAGACCAACGTGCTCATCACCGGCCCGAGCGGCACCGGCAAGAGCCTTGCAGCACGGTGTATCCACCGCCTGAGCCCCCGCCGTGACGGCCCCTGCATCACGGTCAACTGCGCGGCGCTGCCGGAGTCGCTGCTCGAGTCCCAGCTCTTCGGACACGAGGTGGGCTCGTTCACCGGGGCCACCAAGCGCCATCGCGGTTACTTCGAGCAGGCTGCCGGTGGCACGCTGTTCCTCGACGAGATCGGGGACCTCAGCCAGGCGGCGCAGGCCACCGTGCTACAGGCCATCCAGGAGCGGACCTTCCACCGCGTCGGTGGTACGCGCCCCATCGAGGTGGACTTTCGCCTGATCAGCGCGACGAATCAGGCGCTCGAGGAGCGAGTCAAGGACCGGGAGTTCCGCCTCGACCTGTTCTATCGGCTCAACGTCGTCGAGATCACCATTCCTCCACTCAAGGACCGCCCCGAGGACATCCCGGTCCTGACCACGTGGTTCCTGCAGCGCTTCTGCGCGCGCCAGGGGGGGCGCAGCCTCGAGTTCTCGCCCGAGGCGTGGTCACTGCTGCTGACCCACCCCTTCGAGGGAAACGCGCGCGAGCTGGAGAACCTCGTCGAGCGGGCGGTCCTGCTGTGCAAGGGCCCCGAGATCCTGCCCCAGCACTTCCCGCCGGCGTTCACCGCCTCCGCCGACGCCATCCAGCTGAAGCTCGGCGGTGAGGAGACGCGCCCGCTCAAGGAGGTCCTGCAGACCTTCGAGTCCGCCTACATCGAGCGGGTCCTCGCCGCCCACGACGGCAACCGGACGCAGGCGGCGCAGTCACTGGGTATCAGCCGTAAGCATCTCTGGACCAAGATCCAGCAGCTGGGGATCCAGCCGAAGTAGCCGACCTCACCCCTTGTCGTGCGGAAGATCGAGCCGTGCCAGCACTCCGCCCGTCCTTGGCGAAGGTGCGAGGATCAATCGCCCGCCGTGCGCTTCCGCGATGGACTGGGACACGGCCAATCCCAGGCCGGTCCCCTTGCCCTCGGGCCGGGTACTGAAGAACGGCTCGAACACCCGGCTCAGATCGTCGTGAGGGATTCCTGGGCCGTCGTCCTCGACCTCGAGCTGCTGCCCCCCCTCGATGGACCGGAGCCGGATCGTGATCGTCCCTTCCCTGTCCGAGTCGCGCATGGCGTGGATCGCGTTGAGCAGCAGGTTGACCAGCACCTGCTCGACCTGGGCCACGTCCACGGGTACCTCGTCGAGGTCGTCGTCGAAATCCGTGTCGATGCGGATCCCGCAGTCGGCGACCGCGGGTAGGACCAGCCGCATCGCTCCCAGGGCGACCGCGCCGAGATCGGCCGGAGCGCGTCGCAGCGCGGACGGCCGCGCGAACTCCAGCAGGCGCTGGACGGTCTGGGCGATCCGCTGGAGCCCCCGATCCAGGGCGTCCTGATGGCGCTGCCGGTCCTCCTCGGGGACGCCGGGCTTGCGCAGGACCCACAAACAGGCGCGCAAGCTCGCGAGCGGATTGTTGATCTCGTGTGCGACACCCGCGGCGAGGCGACCCGCCGCGGCGAGCTTCTCCGTCCGCACCAGGGCCTGGCGAGACTCTGCGAGCTGGGTGGTCATCGAGTTGAATGCCGCGGCCAACTCCCCGACCTCATCCGCGGTGCGGACGGGGATTCGACCGGTGAGGTCGCCGTCGCCGATCCTCGTGGCCAGGGCCGTCATCTCACGCAGCGGCTCGGTGATGAAGCGGCCCACCACGAACGCCAACCCGATGCCCGCGAGGGTCAGCACCACGAACAGCAGCGCGAGGTTGGCGGTGATCCCACGCGCGTTGTCGCGCATCGGCTCCTGGTCGATCCCCGCGTGGACGAACCCGACCTCCGGATCGACCAGGATCGCCCGCAGATGGAGGATGTCCCGGCCGCGGTCGCGCACGAGCGTTCGGTTCTGACCTCGCTCGGCCTGACGCTCGGCGACCTGGACCACCGCCGTGATGTCGTCGGGCAGCTGCCCGCCGAAGCTCGTGGCGATCACATCGTGTTCGCCGTCGACCACGACGAGGTACTCCAGGAGCGGATCGCGGCGAGTGGTCTCGTGGAGCAGCAGCTGCAGGTCGAAGGGTTGCTCGGTCAGCACGTGGTCTGCGACCGATGGGGCGAGAACCTCGATGAGCTGCCCGTAGTTCTCCTCCGTGGTGCGCTCCAGGGCGTCCACCACCAGCACCTGCAAGAACGCCAGGACCGAGCTGCCGAAGACCACGCTGGCGATGATCATCACCGCCACGAACTGGACGCGGATCCCAGGACGCAGCAAGCGACGGGGCATCAAGGAGTCCCGGATTCGATGACCGCGATCATCTGCTGAACCGTGTCGTAGTGCTGTTCCTTCCCCTCCACGAACCGTTCGAAACCCATCTGGGCGAGGGCGTCCTCTCCGGCGGGTGTCTGATCCATGCCCAGCAGGATCTCCTTCAGCGCGCGCTTGTACTCCTGCGTCATGTTGGTGCGGATCACCACCGGGGGGATGCCGAACGGTTCGGATTTCTCGACGATCCTGACCTGCTCGAGGAGGTCCTCTCGGTCCAGCACCAGGCTGTCGAAGACCAGATTGTCCACGGCCGCGGCGTCGACCGCTCCGCTCGCGACCATCTCGACCGACGCCTCGTGGCTGTTGGAGAACGTCGTCGCGCCGAAGAACGCCTCGGGGGTCGTTCCCAGCTGGTGGACGCGCCAGCTCGGGTAGTAGAAACCGGAGTTCGAGAGCGGATCGACAAAGGCAAAGGTGGTCCCCTCGAGTTCCGCCAGGGAGGCCGCGTCGGATTCCGGATGCGCCAGGATCAGCGAGTGGTACGTGGATGTCCCGTTGACCACCGGGACCGCGATGAGCTCAGCCGCGGCCTTCTTGCGAAGCTCCATGTAGGCGCCACTGCACACGAACGCCAGATCCACGTCTCCGGCCGCGACCAGGTCGTTGACCTCCTGGTAGGTCGGTCGCTGGACCATCGTCGCTTCGAGGTCGAGCTGGTCACCGAGGTAGTCGACCATCATCCGGTAGGCTTCGTAGTTCGTCGACGGGGTGAGCATGGAGCCCACGGCGACGCGCAGATCACCGCTGGGCCTGGGATCGGGGACCACGTCCGCGGCCGCGGACAGCTGCGAGAGATCGACCACCACGCGCTCGGGCGCGTTCCACCGCGCGATGAGCAGCGCCGAGACCCCGCCCAGGACGATCGCGCCCAGTATCCCGAAGGGGAGCCATCGGATCAGGATCGTGCGGAAGCCCGTCGACGCAGTTTTTTGTTCCGACATGCCCCTCGTTTCCTCTCCTGCGGCCCCCAGTCTAACCTGCCCACTCTGGCGGATCCGCGCCACTTCCCGGTTGCTGCGGCAGGTACCAGACCGCCGCCTTCTTCAAGGACAGCCGCACCGGCTGCCCGACCTCCAGGTCCAGATCGCGGAACGCACAGTTGGGGATGTCCACCTCGATCCGTGGGCCGTCTCCCCCGAGCTGGACCAGTAACGTATGGCACCCCCCGCGTTGATAGCGGTCGGCGATCTCCCCCCTCGTCAGGTTGTCGCGGACGGGCTCGCGCAACGGCTCACCCGGCCTCAGGACCATCACCTCCTCGGGCCGAATGCCGAAGCTCACCGGGCTACCCGCGGGGGCGGGCGCCCTCAGCGGCGCGGCGAGCTCCAGCCCCTGGCCGCTGAGGTGCACGGTGTCCGGGGCGTCCGCGGTCCCCACGATCCCCCGGAAGATGTTCTGGGTCATGAGGAAGCGGGCCACATCCACCGTCGCGGGTCGGTAGTACAGATCATCCCGCCCCCCGACCTGTTGCAGCCGTCCGCCGATCAGGACACCGATACGTTCCCCGAGGATGTACGCCTCCTCGCGGTCGTGGGTGACCTGGACCACGGTGGCGCCGGTCTCGCGGTTGATCCGTCGCAGCTCGAGCTGCAGCGTCCGCGTCATGTAGGCGTCCACGGCGGCGAAGGGTTCGTCCAGGAAGATGGCTCTGGGCTCGATCATCAGGGCCCTGGCCAGGGCCACGCGTTGTCGTTCACCCACACTCAGGCCAGCGATTGAGCGCCGGTCGAGCACGGCGTCGATCCGCAGCAAGGCCACTGCACGGGCGAGGCGCCGCTGTTGCTCGTTCTCGGGCACAGCTCGAGCGCGCGCGCCGAACAGGATGTTGTCGCGCACGCCCATGTGCGGGAACAGGGCCAGATCCTGGGGGACGTACGCGATCTGACGCTCCTCTGGGGGCACGTCGACCATGTCCTCGCCGTCGATCCGTACTTCACCGAGGCCGGGCCGGTGTAATCCCACCAGGGTCTCGAGCAGGACCGATTTTCCGGCGCCCGAGGGACCCAGCAGGGCGAAATAGCAGCCGTCCTCCAGCTCCAGCGACACGTCGACCAGGCGGAAGCCGCCCAGATCGAGGTGGAGGTGGCGCACCTCGATCATTCGCGCACCCGTCGGGCGGTGGTCAGCCGCAGCGCGGCCAGCACGGCCAGCGCGAGGACCAGCAACACCGTCATCAGCAGGGCAGCGCGCGACAGGTCCACCACTTCGAGGCTCCGGTGGATCGAGGAGGGGAGCGTCTCGGTTCGCCCGCGCATCGCCCCGGCCACGGTGATCGTGGCGCCGAACTCCCCCAGCGCGCGCGCCCAGCACAGGATCAGCGCGGCCAGTACGCCGCCGCGGGCCATGGGCAGCGTGATCCGGTAGAAGGCCTGGAAGCGAGTGCAACCCAGGAAGCGGGCGACGTGTTCGAAGCGGGGATCGAGATCGTCGAACGTGGATCGGAGCAGGCGGATCGCCAGGGAACACACGATGGTCAGCTGGGCCAGGACGATTCCTGGAACGGTGAAGCTCAGCTGGGCCACGTGGGACTCCAGGAGCTGCCCGGGTGGGGTCCGCAGCAACATCAAGATGGCGGTACCGACCGCGATCGGCGACAGGATGATGGGCAGGTCTACGAGGGTGTCCACCCACCGTCGCCCGGGAAAGTCGAAGCGGGAGAGGCCGTAGGCGGCAGGGATGGCCACGACGAGCGCGAGCAGCGCGGCCACCGTGGCGGTGGAGAGCGACAGCCAGACCGACGCCCAGAGGTCCGGTGAGCGCAGGAGGCCGCCCACGCGGCCGGGTTCGATGTGGCTCGCCTGGGCCAGCCCCAGGGCGACCAGGTATCCGACGAACAGCACGAGCGTCGAGCCCACGGCGAGCCGGAACCCCGCGTCTCGATGGCGAGACCAGCTCGGCCTCATCGCCACGCCTCCGGAGGATCATACGTGCCGCCGATGTGGGCCTCTGGAGCGTGTGCGCGGGCTGCCTCCTCGGAGACGATGTACCCGTGTTGCGCGAAGACCTCGCGACAGCGTGGCCCGGCCAGGTGGTCGACGAACCGCGCGGCCTCGTCGGGGCGTTCGCTCGAGGCCAGCACCGTGGCGGGAATCTCACCCAGGCGTGGGATCCTGTGCGGCGCGATGGGAACGACCTCGATGAGATCGGGGTTCCAGGCCTCGAACACCTGCCAGCCCATGGCGGCGTCCACGCTCCCCAGAGCGACCAACCCGGCCGTCGAGGCACAGCTCTGGGCGTGGGTCACGACGTTGGGTCGCACGCGATCGGCCACCCCGGCCGCCTCGAGGATCTCGACCCCGTAGGCTCCGACACAGACGGAGAAGGGCTCGCCGATTCCAACCTTCGCCCCCTCCTGTCCAAGATCTTCGAGGGACTGTATCGACAGGGGATTGCCGTGGGGGACCACCACCGACGGGATCAGATACGCGAGTCGTCGTACGCTCGCGTCATCGACCAGTCCTTTCTCTCGTGCGCGGTCGAGGTAGTCGGGGGAGCCAGGGACGTACACGTCCCCCTTGCCGGTGAGTACGATGCGCGAGAGCAACGCGCCCGAGCTGCCCTGCTCCAGCAGGACCCGGATCCCGGTCTGTGCGGCAAAGGTGGCGGCGCACTCCTCCACGGGAGGACCCGCGGCGGCCCCGACGAAGGCGAGGAGCTCCACGGTGGGGTTCTCGTCGGGCGAACAGGCTGCGACGAGCTGCGTGGTCGCGAGGAGCGCCAGAGCCGCGGCGTGGATGGCCACGATCCTCGCGGGCGCTGTGCTGGCTCTGTCGTTCGGCAGCCCCATGGCGCCCTCCTCCTTCGGCCGGCTCCGGTTCTCCCTTGCCATGCAATCCACAGGCCAGTGCGGCACGGGCTTTGCAGGGTTCGGCAGACGAGGATCCACGTGAGAGGTAGAGGCCCCACTCCCATTCCCGTCGCCCCCCGTGGCGTACTTCGCGATCCGTTCGGACGCCGGTTGAGGTATCTACGTCTCTCGATCACGGACCGCTGCAACTACCGCTGCGTCTACTGCATGCCCGAGTCAGGGGTCCCTCTGCGGCCGCGGTCCGAGCGCCTGACCCTGGAGGAGATCGCCCGGGTCGGGCGGGTCCTCTGTGAGATGGGGTTCGACAAGATCCGCCTGACAGGTGGCGAACCGACCCTGCGCCGCGGCCTCCCGAAGCTCATCGGCATGCTCCGCGGCAACCCGGGGCTGCGCGACCTGTCCATGACCACCAACGGCTGGGACCTGTTCGACCGGGCAGGGCGCTACCGAGAAGCCGGCCTGTCCCGCGTGAACCTGTCTCTGGACACCCTCGACCCTCGGCGTTACCAGGAGGTAACACGCGTGGGGCGTCTCTCCCGTGTCCTCGATGGCATCGACCTGTTGCTGCGCATGGAATGGACGCCGGTGAAACTCAACATGGTCGTCATGCGCGGGTTCAACGACGCCGAGGTCGTGACCCTGGTGGACCGCTTCATCGACCATCCAGTGGATATCCGCTTCATCGAATACATGCCGTTCTGCGGGGATGCCTGGCGGACGGTGCCGTGGTCGGAGACCCGTGCCGTGATCCAGCGTCGCTATCGACTCCTCGACGACGGCCGCCAGGACGACACGGGTCCAGCGACGCGCTTCCGGATCGAAGGAGCCCCCTGCCGGGTGGCCACCATCGCCCCCCAGAGCCATCGATTCTGCGGGCAGTGCAACCGGATTCGACTCGAGGCGGACGGGACGCTGCGGATGTGCCTGGCTCGGTCGAGCGATGGACTGTGTCTGCGTGGCCCGCTTCGGAGGGGTGCCACCGACGACGACCTCGAGGAGCTGGTTCGTCGGGCTGTGCTCGACAAGCCCCTCCACTACGGCGTGGACGGGAAGGGCGAGGCCATCTTCGAGGGCCGGATGTCCCAGGTCGGAGGTTGAAGATGGTCCGGTTTTGGGAAGGCCCCCCCCAGAGCCTCTGTGACCGCGACGCGCTAGCCGTCGCGGGAGCCCGCCTTACCCGCGTCCCCCTCGATGGCGTCCGGGTCCCCCTCGACGTTGGTCTTGAAGCCGCGGATGCCCTTGCCGAGAGCCGCGCCGATCTGCGGCAGCTTCCCCACGCCGAAGAAGATCATGACGATCACGAGGATCACGATCAGTTCCATGGGGCCTGGGGTCCACATCATCGCCAGCGGTGTCATCTCGGTACTCCTGTGTCGCGGTGGTGTCGGCCGGGATCTCCCGTGGCGGGGGAGGCGCACCACCGATGTACCTAGTGATTGTGCAAGGAAGGTGCCAGCCCAGACCCACGGCGTGCCGATGCGAATCGCCGCGGTCCGCTGGATTCGGTAGAGGATTTTCCGGGGCCACTCGGCCCCCTACCCCGGTGTTACCCATCGACCCCAGGTCGAGGGGGAGATCGTCACCGATCGGTAACAGGAGGAGACCATGATCGAGCTCGGAATCGTCCAGGCGCTGTGTATCAGTCCGGAAAAGGGCACCGCCAAGAACCCCGTAGAGGGAGTCACCATCCGGTCCGATCACGGCATCGAGGGGGATGCTCACGCGGGCGCCGGCCACCGGCAGCTCAGTGCCCTGGCCTTCGAGTCCGTCGAGCGGATGCTCTGCAAACTCCCCAACCTGGGCCCCGGTGACTTCGGTGAGAACCTCGTCACGGTCGGGGTGGACTGGCAGTCCCTGCGGGTGGGGGAGCGGGTGCGCCTGGGTGAGTCGGTCGTCGCCGAGGTCACCCAGCACGGTAAGAAGTGTCACACTCGATGCGCGATCTACTACTCCGCAGGGGAGTGCATCATGCCCACCGAGGGCGTCTTCATGAAGGTGATCTCCGCCGGTACGGTGATGGCGGGAGATCCGATCTTCCGGCTCTAGAACACGTACTCGCAATTGAAGAAGTGGGTCGGTCGTGTGCTGCGCGGGACCAGCACGGCAGTGGTCAGCACGATCTCCTCGAGGCAGTCACCGTCGCGGGCGTGGACGTAGGCGTAGGCCCGCTGGTCGGGGTTGCCGCACTCGAGGAACCACATGTTGAGTTCCACGCCCACGCAGCCGGTGGCGCGGGAGGCGGCCCCCACGAGCATGGCGTCCTCCCAGTCGGGCGGCTCCGGCGCCGTGCCGTCCACGGTGCAGTCGTCGGCGATCAGCTCGTCCCAGGCGGTCAGGGAGTTGGCGGTGAAGGTCAGCTCCTCTTCCACCGGCGTGCAGAACGACAGGTCGAAGGCTTGCGGCTGGATCTCCACGCAGTTGTTCAGGTTGAAGTCCTCCTGATCGCAGTTGATCACCCCCCCCTGCGCGTCGTCGTCGTCGTCGGCTCCGCTCGTGTCGTCGTCCCCGGCGGTGGCGTCGTCGTCGGCTTCGCCCCCGCTGTCGTCGTCGTAGCTCGAACCGGAGCAACCCAGGATCAGCCCGAGCAGCAGCATCAGGGTTCGTCTCGTCATGGTCACCCCTCCTCGGCGATGCAACGCAGCAGCGCCCTTTCGTACTCATCCAGGCTGTCGAAGTCGGGGAAGTCCGACCCCTCGCCGACGCGCCCGCCGGGCCAGGTCCGCACGAATGAGAGCGCGGTCATCAGCTGCCTCACCTGGGCCGCGAACGGCTCGTCGAGGCGGTGCAACGGCCCGGGCATCCGCACGGTCTCGACGAGGACGCCGCCGGCCGTGCGGTGGATCCCCTGCACCAGATCGCACACGTCGAATGCGTCGTCGCCGCCGATGTGCGCGGGGAACACCCCGACCACCTGCTCGAACGGGACCTTGAAGGGGGCGCCGCCGGCGGTCTCCAGGCTCAGCCGCTCGGTCTCGATGGCGGCGAGCCGGCTGGTCCGCGGCCGTAGCCTCGCAGTGACGGGGTCGTCCTCGTCGGGATCGGACACGCGCCCCCAGGGGGCCGATACCTGTAGCGACTCGTCGGTGGTGAACCTGTCGTCCTGCGGTGGGGCGGGGACCTGGGGGATGGAGTCGTCGGTCCACGGCACGGGCGGGACCTGCTCCTCCGCCGCGTCGCTGGACGCCATCCAGTCGTGGATGTTCGCCACGAGCTCGTCCGGCGTCTCGGCCGTTGGGGCCGCCGCCGGCGGTGGCTCGTCCTCCCACGGCGCGGGGGCTTGCGCGGCTTGTTCGGCCGGCGGGGGTTGCGGCTCGGCCTTCCGTGTACGCGTGAACGCCAGGGCGCCGACCGCGCCGAGGGCGAAGCCGCCGATGTGCGCGCCGTACCCCACGTCCTGCGCTCCCAGCACCAGCCACGAGAACAGGAGGTAGCCGAACCACACCGCCGGCGCGACCCACGCCGGCACCCGGAACGTCCCCTTGCGCACGAACACCGCCCCCCAGAAGAAGAACCACATGCGGATGCGCGCCCGCGCGAAGTAGACCAGGTACGCGCCCATCAGCCCGGCGACGCCGCCGCTGGCGCCGATCGACAGGGTCAGCGGCTGGTCGCCCATGAACAGCAGCTGCACCACACCCCCGAAGGCGCCGCACGCCAGGAACGAGCCCACCAGCACCCCGCGGCTCCACACGTTCTCCAGCGACGACATGGCCAACCACAAGAAGAGCAGGGTGCCCAGTACGTGGATCCACCCGGCGTGCTGGAACGGGTGGGCGATCTGCCCGACCACCAGCGCCATCAGGCACAGCGCCGTGGTCACGATCGTGGCCACGGGGATGCGCATCGCCTCCTGGCGCTCGGTGAAGTCGGGAATCAGCACGAAGATCAAGGGCATGACTGACCCCGCGATTCTAGCACCCCTCGCGCGCGGGTCCGTAAATGCGCGCCGATCTGATAGCATGACGCGCGAGGCGAATGCGGAGCGGGACATCGTGCCATCGTTACTGGTCACACACGGATACCACTTCGGTACCCGGTTCGAGCTGCTCGATCTGACCACCATCGGTCGATCGTCGACGTGCACCATCCAGCTGCTCGACGAGAAGGTCAGCCGGCTCCACGCGACGCTGTATCGCGACGGAGACCACTTCTACGTCCGCGACGAAGGCAGCTCCAACGGCACCGGCCGCAACGGCCAGCTGCTGCTGGAGCCGGGGATGCTGCGCCCCGGTGACGAGGTGGCGGTCGGCAACAACCTGATGCTGTACGAGCCGCGGATGGAGATCCTCCGCGACCGGGGCGGCGCTGGCGCGGTCGTGATCTGCGACGGCGGCGACGCGGATCAGATCAACGAGGGTGGAGCGGCAGCGCTGAGCTCGGGCGAGGGCCTGGGCTTCCAGCCCGCGAGCCTGCAGGCCGCCGTGGCGAGGGTCATGGCGTCCAGCCGCTCGTCCGGGTTCGCCTGGCTGCTGCTCGAGGCGCTGGTGCGGGGTGTGGGCGCGGAGCGCGCGGCCCTGCTGCGGATGCGGGGCAAGGCCGGGCTGCAGGCGCTGTTGACGTACCCGGGACAGAGCCGGGTGACCGTGCCGCGCATCCTGCTGGAGCGGGTGCAGGAGTTGGGCAAGGGCGTGCGCATGGAGGACGGCGTGAGCCAGCTGAAGATCCGCGGCGGTCGTACGCGCGTGGAGAGCAAGCTGGGATCGTCGTTGTGCGTGCCGCTGATGCGGCGCGGTGAGCTCGAGGCCATCCTGTACGCCGACACCCAGGTGCGCGGCGCCTTCAGGGCGCTGCCCCTGACCGTGGTCGAGGACATGGTGTCCGTGTGCTACCCGGCGCTGCTGTCGGCGGTGCATGTGCCCATCTCCGGGATGCGCTCGGCGGTCAAGCCGCAGCGCCCCATCGCCTCGAGCGCCGCGATGAAGAAGGCGTTGCGGGCGGCGGACCGGATGGCCACGGTGGACGAGCCGTTCCTGGTGGCCGGTGAGCCGGGCAGCGGCCGCGAGGAGCTGGTCCGGCACGCGCACGACCACTCGCCGCGGCGTCACGGGCCGATGGTGGTCGTGGCCTGCGACTTCCTCCCCGAGGCGCGCGCCGAGAGTGTGCTGTTCGGCCACGAGAAGGGGGCGTTCGCCGGCGCGGCGGCGCGCAAGCCCGGCAAGCTGGAGGAGGCCGACTGCGGCACCTTGCTGCTCAAGGAGATCGGCGATCTGGCGCCGGCGCTCCAGCTCAAGCTGCTGCGCGCGATCCAGGAGGGGCGCTTCTACCGCCAGGGTGGGAGCCGGCCGGTGTATTGCGACGTGCGGGTCGTGGGCGCGTCCCGCCGGGATCTCAGCCGCATGATCCGTGACGAGGAGTTCCGCGAGGATCTGTACGCCCAGCTGGAGCCCCGCCGCATCGACGTGGACCCGTTGCGGGAGCGCGCCGACGACCTCGAGCCGCTCATCGCGCGCATCGTCGCGAGCATCAACGCCGAGCTGGGCGTGACCCTCAAGGGGTTCGAGCCCGGCGCGTTGAATCGCCTGCAGCGCCACCCGTGGCGTCGCAACGTGCGCGAGCTCGAGCACGTGCTGCGGCGGGTGCTGCTGCTCAGCGAGGGCGACGAGGTGGGGGAGGAGGCCGTGGCCGAGGTGCTGGCCACGCAGGTGGACCCGGCCGGGGTGGACGAGACCCTGGAGCTGGGCCAGGCGATCCGCCGCGTGGAGAGCCGCGTGCTCGTGGGCGCCATGCGCAAGGCCGACGGGCGCAAGGGACGTGCCGCGGCCATCCTGGGCCTGTCCCGCGAGGCGCTGGACCGTCGTCTGGCCGAGTACGGCGTGGACCTGGCCCGTGAACTCGCCGACGAGGATTTCTGACCGACAGGAGAAGACTCGACATGGAGCTCGCCGAGCAGCTGGACAACGTCAAGACCATCCCCGAACTGTTCTACTTCGCCGCCGCCGAGCGCGGTGACGCGGAGGCCCTGCGGTTCAAGGAGGACGGTCAGTGGAAGTCGGTGACCTACGCCGAGTGGGGCCGCATCGTCCGCGGCCTGGCCGCGTCCCTGGCCCAGTGGATCCAGCCCGGCGACAAGGTCTGCATGCTCGCGGAGAACCGCAAGGAGTGGACCTACGTGGACCTGGCGGTCCAGTCCCTGGCCGGGGTCCTCGCGCCCATCTACCCCACCAGCCCGCCCAAGGACGTGGCGTACATCATCAACGACGCCGGCGCCAAGATCGTGGTGGTGGACACCGTCGAGCAGCTGCAGCGGGTGATGACCCTTCGCGAGGAAGGCAAGATCGACGCCATCGAGCACATCGTGATCATGGACGAGGCCGACACGTCCGACGCCATGGTGGACTCCCTGCAGGCCCTCATGGACGCGGGCGCGTCGCTGGACGACTCGGTGGTGGAGGAGCGCTGCGCCGGCCTCGACCCGGACGGCATGGCGTCGCTGATCTACACCTCGGGGACCACGGGCAACCCCAAGGGCGTGATGCTGTCGCACCACAACTTCATCTCCAACGTGCACGCGGCGTTCAACCGCATGGGCGAGGACAAGTTCCGCGACACGGTGTTCCTGTCATTCCTGCCCCTGTCCCACTCCCTCGAGCGCACCTGCGGCTACTACATGTGCATCCGCGTCGGCGGCACCATCGCCTACGCCGAGAGCATCGAGAAGCTCGTGGCCAACCTCGGCGAGGTCAAGCCCACGGTCCTCATCAGCGTGCCGCGCATCTACGAGAAGGTGTACGCCAAGGTGCTGTCCAACGCCTCGTCGGGCTTCAAGAAGACCGTGTTCGACTGGGCGCTGGGCGTGGGCAAGACCAAGGCCAACGCCGAGGCCGAGCGCCGGCCCGTGCCGTTCATGACCCGGCTGATGTACCCCCTGGCGTTCAAGCTGGTGTTCTCCAAGCTGCACAACACCCTGGGCGGACGCCTGGAGTTCACGGTCAGCGGCGGCGCGCCGCTGTCCAAGGAGATCGCCATCTTCCTCAAGGCCGCGGGTCTGACCGTGCTCGAGGGCTACGGCCTGACCGAGACCGCGCCGATCCTCACCATCAACGGTCCCCAGTGGACGCGCTTCGGCGCGGTGGGCCAGGCCGTCGAGGGCGTGGAGATCAAGATCGATCCCGAGCCCGACGCCGAGCGGGAGGGCGAAGGCGAGATCATGGCCCGCGGGCCCAACATCATGAAGGGCTACTACAACAAGCCCGAGGCCACCGACGAGGTCATGGAGGACGGCGGCTGGTTCCGCACCGGCGACATCGGCTACATGGACGCCGACGGCTTCGTGTTCATCACCGACCGCAAGAAGGAGCTGCTCAAGACGTCGGGCGGCAAGTACGTGGCCCCGGCCCCCATCGAGAACGCCCTGAAGCTCAGCCCGCTGATCGAGCAGGCGTGCGTCATCGGCAACACCCGCAAGTACTGCACGGCGCTGGTGTGTCCTGAGCCCGTGGCCATGGGCGAGCTGCTGGGGCTGGAGATGGACGAGAGCTCCACCGGCCTCGGCGAGATGCCCGAGGTCATGGAGGCCTTGAAGGCCGAGGTGGAGAAGGCCAACCAGGGCCTGGGCAAGTGGGAGACCATCAAGAACTTCGCCGTGCTCCCGCGCCCCCTGACGGTGGAGGACGGCGAGCTGACCCCCACGTTGAAGATGAAGCGCCGGATCATCGACGCTCACTTCAAGGAGCTCATCGACGAGCTGTACCCCGGCGAGCCCAAGGGAAGGTAGCGACCATGGCCTGCTTCCGGACCCCCTCGTGGATGTGCGCGCTGCTCGTGGCCGCGCTGGGCTGCAGCGATCAGAGCCTGCACAACGAACCCGACGAGCCCGAACCGCCGGCCCCCCCTGACATCGAGGTCACCCCCATGAGCCTCGAGTTCGGCACCCTGGAGATGGGCTCCGCCCTGACCCAGGAGGTGACCATCTCGAGCGTCGGCGGCCAGGACCTGCACATCAGCGGGCTCCACATCGAAGGGCCGGCCCACTTCACCTTCGAGGGTGAAGACACGCCGCTGGTCATGGGCCCCGGCGCCGTGTCCATCGCCCGCATCACCTACACCGCCCTGGACGGGGCCGACGCCGCAGGCGTCTTCCGCATCAACAGCAACGACCCCGACGAGGACATCGTCGAGGTGGACCTGCACGGCATGGGCCTGGGGCCGGCCATCGTCATCGATCCCCCCACCTGGGACTTCGGCAGCCACCACGTGTTCTGCGAGGAGAGCGTCGAGCTGGTGGTCGAGAGCGTCGGCAATTCCCCCGTCACCGTCTCCACCTGGAGCTTCGAGGCCATCCCCTCGTCCACGGCCATGAGCTGGTCCACCCAGGACCTCTACGAGGGCCTCGAGCTGATGCCGGGCGACACCGCTGTGGTCACCATCGACTTCTATCCCGAGGACGTGGACAACTACCACGGCGAGCTGGTGGTCGAGGTCGAGCAGGAGATCCCTCCCGCCGTCGGCACCCAGACCGGCGAGGGCATCGGCGGCGACTGGGTCACCGACACCTTCATCCAGGAGGGCAACAACCAGACGGACATCCTGTGGGTCGTGGACAACTCCTGTTCCATGGCCGAGGAGCAGTCCACCCTCGCCGACGACTTCGTCAACTTCTACTCCATCGTCTCGGCCCAGGCCGTGGACTTCCGCATCGCCGCGGTCACCACCGACGACGAGCACTTCCTCGGCCAGACCAAGGTCATCGATCACTCCACCCCCAACGGCGACCAGATCTTCGCCGACAACTGCCAGGTGGGCACCAACGGCGACACCACCGAGCGCGGGCTGCGGCACGGCTGGGAGGCGATCTCCATGGCCGTGAACAACACGTCCCCCAACGACGGCTTCTACCGCACCGTGGCCGGCCTGCGCGTCGTGTTCGTGTCCGACGAGATGGACTCGGACGCGGGCAGCTGGGCGACCTACGTCTCCAACTACCAGGGTCTCAAGACCAACCCCAACCACGTCATCCTCTCGGCCATCTGCGGCACCGACGGCCAGAATGCCCAGATGTGCTGGGGCGCCGGCGGCCAGGCCATGGCCGGCACCGGCTACGTGGACGCGGTCAACGCCACCGGCGGCATCCTCGCCAGCATCTGCGACTCCGACTGGTCCCAGGCCCTGACCAACATGGGCTGGCAGTCCCTCTCCCTGGCCGACACCCTGCCCCTGAGCGAGGAGCCCATCCCCTCCACCATCCTCGTGGACGTCAACGGCGTGCACCTCAACCAGGGCTGGTACTACGACTCGGTCATCAACGCCGTGGTCATGGAGCCCGACTACGTGCCCGAGGACGGCGACGTCGTGGACGTCACCTACCAGCTGCCAGGTGACTGCTCCGGTTGATGTAGGATCCCCCCCGGGAGGTGGGCCATGGACTCCATCACGTACTTCTTCCTCCAGGGCGGGCCCTTCATGTACGGCGTGCTGGGGGGCTGCTCCTGCGCATTCCTCGGCGCGCTCGCCGGCGGCATCGCCTACGGCTGGAAGCGCTGGGCCGGCATGCTGATCTTCGTGCTGTTGTCGTCGGTGCCCCTGTGCTCCGGGGTCGGCGGCATGGTCATGGGCATGGTCAACACCCACAAGGCCGTCGCCTACGCCTCGCCCGAGATGGCCCAGGAACTCCTCGACCAGGGCAACGCCATCTCCATGTACCCCGTCTACCTCGCCGCCGGTGAGCTCTGCATCTGCCTCGGCACCTTCGTGGTACTCGCGATGATCTCCGGCGCCTACTTCCGCCGCCGCCGCTTCAACCAGCTGATGGCCGAATAGGAAAAGGGACGCTCGCAAGAAATCAACTAACTCGTCGAGTTAGTTGATTTCTTGCGAGCGTCCCTTTTCCGCTTTTCCACCTCACTTGTACCAGTACGGTGTCTTCTCGGCCCATTCGCTGTCGGGATACTCGCGGTGGAGGGTCTCGAAGGCGCGGCGGGACCAGGTGCCGGTGTCGTCGCCGGTGATGGTGTAGCGGGTGGCGCGGACGGCGAGGTGGAGGGCCTGGGGTGCGCGGGGATCGTCGGGGAGGTCCTCGGCCAGGGCGAGGGCCTGCTCGCAGAGGTAGTCCGGAGCGATGGGCGCGGCGCGCAGGGCCTCGAGCTCGCTGGCGAGGGCCTCGGCCTGGGTGGCGTCGAGGAAGGGCAGGGGGGCGATGCCGTCCCGGGTGTGGCCGAGGGTGCCGGACCACCAGTTGTCGCGGTAGCTGTCGATCTCGGTCAGGGGTTCGCGGCGGCCGAGGCCGGAGGGGACGTGGGGGGTGGCGCCGGGGAGTTGCAGCAGGGCGAGGACGGCGGCGTGGTGCTGGCCGGTCTCGTCGTCCGCGGCGAGGTACTCCTCGAGGAGGGGGGCCAGAGCGGAGTCGATGTCGGCGGCGAGCTGCGCGGCGGGGACGCCGGTGCCGTGGTCCCGCAGCAGCGTGGCGCGGACCCACGCCGAGAGGGCGGCGTCCCGGCGCACGGAGGTGGGGAGGGCGTCGCGCCGGGCCACGTCGATCACGAGCTCCAAGGGCAGGGCCCCACCCAGCAGCGCGGCGGCGTCGGCGTCGAGCATCGGCGGCGTGCCCTCGGGGGGCGGGTCGACCAGGCGCCAGTCCCACTCCAGGCCGATCCCGGCGCACTGCCTCGGGGCCAGGGCCACGAACTCGTCGAGATCGGTCGCGAGGGCCAGGCGCGCGCTCGTCAGGGTGTTTCGGGCGGGCTCGTCCAGGGTGTCGAAGGACCGGGCGGCGTCCAGGACCTCGCGGGCCTCGGCGAGGCGGCCGGTGGCCGACAAGAGCCGGGCCTGGTGGTATGCGGCGGTGGGGTAGGCGGGATCGCCGGGGGAGAGGGCGGACGCGCCGGCGAGGAGGTACTCGGTACGGTCGAAGTCGGGCGTCGCGTGGACCAGGGCCGCGATCAGCCAGGCGCTGGAGCCGGAGTCCGTCCAGCGCTCGAAGGCGCGCTCGGGCACGCCGTCGCGGTGCCCCTGGAACGCCAGCACCCACTCGGTGAGATCGTCGTCGCTGGCGGCCAGGGTGGCGAAGTCCGACTCCCATCGGTCCAGCAGGCGGGTGTAGTCGTCGACCAGATGGCGGATGGAACCGTCGATCTCGGAGTCGCTCAGCCTCGAGGCCAGCATGTGCAGCTGGCCCTCGGGGTGCGTGCGGAAGGCCGCGTAGTCCATCAGGGCGATCAGGTGGGGGCGCAGGTCGGGCGAGACGTCCCCGGTGAGCAGCGCGGCGATCCGGGCCTCGGCGGCGGCCATGGCGTCCAGATCCACGCCGTCGGGCGCCAGGGAGGCCTGGCGCACCGCGGCCCTGGCCGCCAGGTACGGGGCGATGGGAGCCCAGGGGGACCGTGGATCCCTGCCGATGGCGTCGAACCTCCGCTGCGCCTCGATGAACTGTTCGGCGTAGAAGCAGGCGCTGGCGGCCTGGTAGGCGCGGTGGGCGCGGATGATCTTCGGCGGCGCTGCGCCGCGACCGGGGCCGAGGCGGGGGACCACAAGGTCGTCCCCGCCGCAGTTGGCGAACACCTGGTCCTGGAGGTGGATCCAGTCGCGGACGTGGGGGCTGGCGGCGCCGAGCTGGACCACGAGGTCCTGCAGAGTCTGCGCGGCGGTCTCGAAGGCGTCGGGTGTGCAGTTGAGGTAGCTGCCCCAGGAGGTGCCGGGTAGGTCGCGGTGCAGCGACAGCGGCGGAGCCTCATCGGCGCCCGCCACGCTTGCGCGGGCGTCGAGCCACATGGCGGTCGTGTCGTCGGCGTGCGGCCCGGAGAACGTGATCCGGTCCATCCACAGCTGGGTGACCTCGCGTTGCTGGGCCTCGTCCAGTGGGTGACCGGCCATCACGCGGTGGGCCACCGCGAGGTAGGACCGCGCGTAGGTGGGCTGCAGGATCCCGAGCCGGCCCTGTGCGAAGTCCTCGAAGGGTGGGTTGGGATGGAGTGAGTAGGTGAAGAACGCCCGCTCGAAGACCGGCCCGCAGGCGGTCGCGGGCGCCGCCCAACCCAGGAGCACGAGGATCGTCGCCAGGGTGATCCGTACGTTCATGGATGAACCTCCTTCGCCCGGTCCAGGGCGTCGCGGGACCACGGCTCGTCATGGAACCACCAGACCCGCCGGCCTCGAGGGACCGCGCGGTCGAGCTCGTAGGTCGCCCTGCCCACGTCCGCGCGGCACGCGTCGGACATCACGTCCCCGCCCCCGGTCAGGTGGCGGTCGACCCAGTCCGCGTCGGCGCCCATGTCGAAGAACATCGGCACCGCCGCCTCGACGGGCAGGCCTCGCAGCCAGTCGTCGTGCAGACACCACGACGCCAGCGCGGTCATGTACAGGGGGACAGTGTCCTCCAGGCGATCGCGCAGCTGGATCAGCAGCTCGCGGTGGAACTCGCGCTGCGACGTCGTGGAGTCGAAGTCCAGCTGCACCGCGGCCAGCTCGGTGCCCCCGTCCAGCTCACCTGCGATGGCGTCCGCGGCCGCGTGGGCCTGCTCTCGCGTCAGCGCCGGCTGTTCGGTCTCCACGCGCACCACCGCCACCAGCGCCGCGCCCTCCGGGGTCCACAGGGGCTGCAATCGCGGAGAGGTCTCGGCGTTCTCCCCGGCCAGCACCAGCGTCGCGGCCAGGAACGCGATCCCTGTCTCGGCTGGATCGACGAACCCCAGGTCCTCGGGACGCTCCCACGCCCACAGCATGGTCGTCGGTAGCTCGGCCGTGTCCGGGATCGCAGGCCGGCACCCCGCGAATGCGAGCGCGGCGAGAACCAGGCTCCAGGTGCGCATCCCCACCATCACCCCACCCGGTCGCTCAGCCGCTCCCCCACGAAGCTCCCCAGGGTCTCGAACTGGGCTTCGTCCACCCGGTCCACCAGGTCGGCCAGCTGGAACGCCTCACCGCACGACGAGCAGGTGAACCGCGTGCTCAGGCAAGAGAACCGCAGCTCCAGCTCGCCGCCCTCGCACGCCGGGCACGCCACGCCCGTCCCCCTGGGACCCCAGCCGTACGAATGACCCGAGAATCGATACCCGCTCACAGCTCCTCCAGCCGGCGCCAGCCTACCACGGCTCAGCATCATGACCTGGATGGAGACCGACGTATCCGTCATCGGTTCCGGTAGCGCAACTGCACCCGCCCGTTCGTGTCTCTCTCCACCCCGATCTCGTGGACCAGGCTGGCCGTGGGCTGGGGGGCCTCCTGCCAGGGCCAGACCCAGGTGGTCTCCTCGGGAGCGGGAGTGGGCTCCTCGTGGGCGGTGAGCAGGGGGGCGATGCAGAAGCCGAGGGCGATGACGAGAATCGTGATGAGGATGGCGCGGAACATGAGGGCCTCCATGGGGGCGGAAGGTGAGGGTCTAGCGGCGGTCCCAGTGGGTCTGGCCGTGGCGGCCGAAGTCGTCGTAGGTGGGCTCGACGCCGCGGACCTTGACGAGGGTGACGCGGGGGGACTCGAAGTCCACGGAGTAGCTGGTGTCGTCGCGCTCGAAGGGGTTGTCGATCTCCAGGGCGGTGACCTTGGGGGCGACGAAGAAGGCGACGATGATGACGGCGGCGACGAGGATGATGGACTTCATGGTGTTCTCCCGATTGTCGTGATTGTTCTTGCTGGGTTCGTTGTGCTTCATTGCCCCTGGGATAGAGCAACGGGTGTGCCAGCCCGTCCGCAGGGGGGCAAAAAAAGAACGAGAAAAGTTCAGAAACGCTGTGCGTCGAGCCTGTGAGGAGGGGATGCCGGCCTCACCCAGGCCGACCCCGATCGAGTCGGGTGAGGCTGGAAACCGGGGATCGCGTCGGCCGGTGACGCGGGCTGCGTCACGCCGTGACGCGGGGGAGAATCGAGGCGGTGGTCAGTCCACCATGGTGAGGGCTCTGTGCCAGATCTCGCCTAGCCCCAGAGGCGTCAGCCATCGCTCGATGTAGTCGTGGTCGAGGTCGGTGGCCACGGCGAGGATGCCGGCCACGTCGCGGAGTTGACGTTCGGACTGACCCCGCAGAGCCCATTCGAGCTTGGCGAGGATGGTGTCCTCTGCCGTGGCGATGAACACGGTCGCGCCGAGGACTTCACCTTCCAGGCGTCGGGCGAATTCCTCGCGACTGAACTCCCGGTCCTTGCGGAGGATCAGGTCAGCCTTCCAGCCTGTGGCCAGATCGATGACGTTGAACGGGGCGCCTCGCCGGTAAGCATCGAGGGCAGCCTCCTCGCTGACGTAGTAGGCCTCCGGGGACAGCAATGCGACCAGGGCACGGAGTCTGTTCGCGTCAGCGTCGATGACGAGGTCGAGATCCTGGGTCGTTCGTGGAGTGCCGTGGTATGTGCTGGCGAACGAGCCAGTGAGCATGTGCTGGATGCCGGCGTCCGCCAGCAGGGCCGTGAGCCGCGAGAGGAATGCCCCGGCATCCGTCATGGGGCGAGCTCGGGAGCGTCGGGCCACGCCGCGCGAAAGAGAACCTCGCCGAGGAGAAGGCGAAAGAGCGCCCAACGAACCTGCCTCGTGGTGTAGTCCGGATGACGTGCGGCTATACCGGCCGCGGTCAGCGCGCGGGCTTCGTCGGCCATCTGCATGGCGATGCGGAGCCTCTCCGCCGGGGCCGTCCGTCGGAGGATGTCGATCTGGACGCGATGAGCGGCGAGGTCGGTGTCCCTGGACTTCAGGCCCTCTGCTGGAGAATCGACTGGTGTGGGCGAGTCCATCCACGCTCCCTCAGTCCCGAGGATACCACTGGCTCCGGCGTGCTCCCAGCGCGACCGCTACCGATCAACGCCGGAACGGTCCCCTCGGCTTGGCGCCGCCCGGGCGGTCCTTGATGAGCGCCGCCAGGGCGTCGAGGCGGTCCATCTCGCGGCGGAAGTCGCGCTGGTGGTTGCGGCTGCGCACGACCTTGTCGCGGCCGAACAGCAGGTACACCTCGCGCAGGTCCTTGAGGCGGACGTGGCCGGCGGAGAGCACGGCGCCGCGGAAGGCGTCGGCGAGGTCCAGGTCCATGGAACTCCCGTGGGCCTGGTGGTGGATGGCCTCGTCGACGAAGGCGCGGGCCGCCTGGTTGAGGGCGCCGAGCAGTCCGCCGGCCTTGTCCCGTTTCCCGGGACCCGTGCTCTCCAGCCCCAGGGCGCCCTGCACGTGCCGGGCCGTGATCACGACGCGATCGGCACCCACGCCGGTGTCGGCCAGCCCCACGGCGTAGGCGCGCCGGACCACGTTGTCGAGCTGACGGAGGTTGCCGGGCCACTCGCGGTGAATGAGCTCGGCCACGGCGTCGGCAGCCATGGCGGCGTCGCCGGGCATGCCCGACTCCTCGTGGCGGCGCTGGATCATGAAGCGGGCCCAGGCGCCGATCTCGTCGCGGCGCTCGTCCAGCGGCGGCAACCGGATGGGCAGGACGTTGATGCGGAAGTACAGGTCCTCGCGGAAGCGGCCCTCGGTGATGGCGGCCTGGAGGTCGGCGTTGGTGCCCACCACGAAGCGCACGTCGGCGGTCCGCTCGGCGGCGTTGTCGCCGAGGGGGCGGTAGCGGCGGGACTCCAGCAGCTGCAGCAGGCCGGCCTGGGCCTGGAGCGACAGCTTGTCGATCTCGTCGATGAACACGGTGCCGCCGCTGGCGCGGGTCACGAAACCGTCGTGGTCGCTGACCGCGCCGGTGAACGCGCCGCGCTTCCACCCGAACAGCTCGGCCATCTGCATGTTGTCGGGGATGCCCAGCAGGTCCACGGTCTCGAAGGGGCCCTCCTCGCGCTGGGAGTGGGCGTGGCACCACCGGGCCAGCCTGGACTTACCCGCGCCGGTGGGGCCGGACAGCAGCACGGTCTCGTCCATACGCGAGAACACGCCCAGCAGCTGGGCCACCGAGGCCATGGCCTCCCCGGCCACGGGGAGCAGCGGATCGTCGCGTTCGGTGGCCGTGGGCTTGCGCGGCAGGGCCAGCAGCGCTGGCGTGCCGATGTCGGTGAGCAGCTGCAGCTCCTCGGCGAATTCGGCCCAGACGAAGGGAGCCTGGATGGCCGCGGCGCAGTTGACCTCGATGGAGGCCATGCCCTGGATCCCGCCCCCGGGCGCGCGCAGGGGGAGCGCGCACACGTGGGTGACGTCGCGGTCCAGCAATCGCTGGATGGTGGCGCCGCCCTCCCAGCTGCCGCCGCCCTGGGCGTCACCCCAGGGCACGAGATCTCCCCAGGCCCCGGCGAACTCGATGCCCCCCATGGGCACGTTGACGGCCGCGGCCACGCCCCGCTCGGACACGTGCTTCCACACCGTGGCCGACGGCCGCATGGGCACGTCGTCGCCGCCGGCCCCCACGGGCCGCGCGATGACCAGGTCCTGGTAGTGACCGCCGGGCCGCAGGTGGACCATGGCCCGCAGGACGCGCGCCTGACCGGCCAGCCGGCTGGCCTCGACCCCGCGCTGGACCACACCCAGCAGGGCCCTGGCCAGGATGGCGGCGCCGTCCTCGAAGGTGGTGGTGGACCACAGCCCGTCCACGAGCTGGCGCGTGGGATCGTCCGTCATGCCTCGTCCCCTTGTGGCGAGCGAACCGAAGGGTTCGCCGCAAGGTTACCAGCCGGCGGTGGTGCTGGCGACGTCAGGGGGAGCGCCCCGCCGCGTCCCAGCGCCAGGCCTTCGCGATCAGCTCCCTGATCAGGCCCTCCTTGCCCGCGCAATACGCCTCGATGTCGTGGTGGGCGTCGAGGGTGAGCCGCTGCTTGAGCGCGGCGTAGGCCGCCGCCTCGGCAGCGTGCGCTCGCAGGTAATCGCGGAACAGGAGGTGGTCGTGGATGCGGTGATGGCCGTCGACGTACGCATGGAGGTGGTGCGTTCGTGCTTCGTCGGCTCCGCGGGTGAAGTACCGGCGTCCGGGGATGTGGAACTCGCCGCGGGGTGTGTAGCCGAGGGAGCGCATCTGCGGGTTTCGGGTGTCGAGTTCTTCGTGGTCGCGGACCACGGCGAGCATGTCGATGACGGGCTTGGCAGGCAGGTCGGGGACGGCTGTGCTGCCGACGTGGTGGATCTCGAGGAGCACTCCATCGAGCGCTTCACGGAGGCGCGTGGCCTCGCTCTCGAACGTCGAGGGCCAGGAGGGGTCGTACCCGACCACGACGATGTGGCTCATCATCGGCCGGTGAACCTCTAGTCCCCGCTCGGCGCCAGCTCCACCGCCAGGTGCTCACCCGCCGGGATGCGGAAGGGCAGGTCCAGAGGCTCGACCCCGTCGAGACCCACACCGCCGCCGAGGCTCGACACCTCCACCTGCACCGTGCCCACCATGGTCGAGGCCAGGGTGGTGCGGTTGGACAGGATCAGGACCCAGCCGTCGCCCACGGGGAGGTCGAGGTCCGCGCCACCGTCCGTTGCGGCGAACTCGGCGGCGACGGCCTCGAACGGCTCCTCGTCGACGAACCTCGCGTAGTTGGCCGGATCGACCACGAACGCGTCGAGCCGGCCGCCCTCGTGGTGGACGAGGAACGAACCCTCGTATGCGCCGTCTCCGGCCGTGCGGTAGCTGGCGACCTCGAAGCTGTACGCCAGGGTCAGCTCGGTCTCGTCGAGGGGATCGATCTCGGTGACCGCGGCCAGCGCGGGCATCTCGCCCGGCACGCTGTCGGGGATCGCGTAGACCTCGTAGGGCAACGTCTGCTCGACGCCGATGTTGAGGTAGTTGCCGCCGGGCTCGTCGCCGATGGGCGAGGTGATGGCGTAGCCGTAGGGGTTGTACTCGCCCACCAGGACCGAGGCGAGGCCGTCGATGTCGGTGGTGATCTCGCCGGCCCAGGCCCAGTACTCGGGGTAGCCGTAGACCTCCCACGTGCCGTACAGCGTGATCACCGCACCGTCCACGGGCACGCCGTCGGTGTCGGTGACCTCGAACTCCAGCGTGGAGTGCAAGGTGCCGTAGTCCACGGTGCGGTCGGTGCCGATGTACGAGTCGCCGCGGCCCGAGGTGATGATGTAGAGGCGGTTGCCGGCCAGGCCGGGATCGGCGGCGTCGGGGTGGTCACCGCCGTCGAGGTCGTCGCAGTCGCCGTCGGCCAGGGTCCAGCCGTCGCCGTCGCGATCGTGGCCCCGCATCCCCTCGTCCGCGTCCCCGTCGCAGTCGTCGTCGATGCCGTTGGCCAGCTCCGCGGCGGCGGGATGGCGCGTGGGATCCGTGTCGTCGCAGTCGCCCCACAGCAGCGAGGTGCCGTCGCCGTCGTGGTCCTCGTCGTCGTAGATGGGATCGGCGTAGCCGCTGCAGTCCTCGTCGCGGTAGTTGTCGACGATCTCGGGCGCGCCGGGGTAGGTGTCGGGATCCGTGTCGTCGCAGTCGCCGTCGGCCACGGACACCCCGTCCCCGTCCACGTCGGCCTGGGCGTCCCACTGGCCCTGGTCGGCGACGCCGTCGCAGTCGTCGTCGCGCGCGTTGCCCACCTCCAGCGCCCCGGGGTACACGGCCGCGTCGTTGTCGTCGCAGTCCCCGGCGAGGACGGTGAAGCCGTCCGCGTCGGTGTCGGTCTCGTCCAGGCCGTCGTCGGCCACGCCGTCGCAGTCGTCGTCGCGCAGGTTGGTCAGATCCTCGACCGCGCCCGGGTACACGGCCGCGTCGTTGTCGCGGCAGTCGCCCGCCGCGATGGAGAACCCGTCGCCGTCGCCGTCCAGCTCGGCGTCCGAGAACCCGCCGTCCGCCAGCCCGTCGCAGTCGTCGTCGTACCCGTTGGCCACCTCCTCGGCGCCGGGGTTCACGGCCGCGTCGTTGTCGTCGCAGTCGCCGTCGATCAGGGAGAACCCGTCGGCGTCGTTGTCGTCGCTGTCCAGGGCGTCGTCGGCGATGCCGTCGCAGTCGTCGTCCGCGCGGTTGCGCGAGACCCCGCCGGCGTACTTGCCGTACTCGCCCCACCACTGGTCGTCCCACCACTCCCCCCAGGTGTGGTCGTTGGATCGCGCGCCCACGTTCTGGCACGGCACCAGCGCCGTGCGCGCCGAGGAGACGAACAGGTCGGCGTACTCGCCGCAGTTGCCGCAGCCCACGGCGTAGATGCGGTTGGGCTGGACCGGCCGCTCCTCCCCGGCGCCCCAGTGGATGGCGCTGCCGATGAAGTCCCAGATGCCGCCGTGGGCGTCCTTGTCGAAGTCGGTCTCCTCGCCCCGCCGCGACAGCACCTCGATGTCCGCCATCTTCTCCTCGAGCAGCGGACATGTGCGGTCCTCGGGGCAGTCGTCGGCTGCGCGCGACCACAGGAACTCGCGCCAGTGGTAGCCGTCGTCCGGGGTCACGCCGTCGCCCGACGACCAGCCGTCCACGTAGAACGGCAGCTCGTCCTCGAGGCGGGGGTGCACCACGTACCAGTAGTACAGCTCGCGGTCGATGGTCCGCTCCTCGATCACACCCTGCTCGATCTCCACGTCGTACACGGCGGTGGTGTAGTAGTCGTCGTCGGTGAGGGGATCGCCCTGCTCCACCAGCGCCACGTAGTGGAGCACCTCGTCGTACTCGTAGATCTGCTGGACATTCTCGGTCAGCAGCTGGGGGAAGAACCAGGTGCCCTGCAGCACCTCGGGGCTGGTGTGGGCGATGCCGAAGCCGATCTCGTCCACGTGGTAGGGATCGTCGCAGTCCACCACGAGGGCGGCCAGCTCGTCCTGATGGGTCGTGTCGAGCCTCGCCAGATTGACCGCCAGGTCGTCGCGCAGCCAGCTGGGCACGGCCTCGATGGCCTCCAGCGCCAGCTCGGTCAGCTCCACTGGCTCGTGGACGATCCCCAGGGCCAGGGACACCGCATCCATGTCGTCGTCGTCCGCCGTGGCGTCGTCGTCGTCCGTGGCAGAACTGTCGTCGTCGTCCGACGTCGTACAGGCGACCGCGAGCAGGCTCGACGAGGCCAGCGCGACGAACAAGAGCCAGCGTCGGTGGGGAGCCTGCGTGGGCTCGTCATGCTGAGTCACTGGGAACCTCCTCGTCATCATGGGGTCGCTCCTCCTGGACCCGCGCCACGAGCGCGGCGATGGCGCCGTGGGCGGCGCTGAGACCCTTGCGGCCCATCAGGGGGCCCGAGTCCTCGGCCTGCTGCAGGTGGCCCAGGATCTCGTCCAGCGCGGCGCCGATCTCGGGATCGTCGTCCACGGACTGGCGGATCTCCTCGATGGTGATGCGCACGCGCAGGATTCGATTCTTGTGGCCCCGCTTGAGCGTGCTGAGCAGGAACCACAGCAGCACGGAGAAGACTCCCCAGACCATGACCAGCTCGATGGTGGTGAACTGCGCAGCCAGCAGAGGCGTCACTTTCTGGCCCTCCAGCGCGCGAAGGGGTCTGGCTCTATCGCGGCGCCTCGCCGTAGGCCTCGCGCTTGTAGGCGTCGACCAGGGCGTTGTACTCGTCGAGGAACTTGATGCCGGCCTCCGGACCCTCGATGTCACCGATCTCACCGGCGCGCTTGAACACGTCCACGGTGGACTCGCGGTGGTCGCCGAGGATCTCGTTGTAGAGGTCGGGCGTGAGGGGGCGGGCCGCCTCGAAGGCGTCGGCGAGGGGACCGAACCACTGCTCCGCCTCGCCGCCGGGGGTCCAGTCGTCGTCCATGGTCGTGTCGATGCCCTGCTCGCGGCCCTTGGTGGCCATGGGCAGGCCGGCCGGGTCGATCACGTCGTCGGTCGCGGCCGCGGAGCGGGTGCGCTCCCGGGCCTCCTCGACGATCTCGGCGATCTGGGCGTCATCGATGGACGTGTTGGAGCCGACCTCACCGACGCGGCGGATCCCCGGGCGCTCGCGGTCACCGTCGTGGTCGAAGCCGGGCGGTTGCGATCCATCGCGGGACGCGTGCGCGGACGACGAGGAGTCAGCCGGGGATGGGGCCACCGCGGGATCGCCGCCCATCGGGCCGATCCACACGAACACGACCCCGAGAAGGCACAGCAGACAGACGCCGGCCAGCAGCAACAGGGTGATTCGATTCTTCAAGGCTGTCAGTCATCCACGTCCATGAAAAGGACGTCCAGGGCACCCTTGTCGATGTAGCGCTGGATCTCGCGGGTGGCCGAGTCGTCGAGGCCCTTGAACCTCAGGCCCATGCCGGGGGGCAGGCCGCCGCCGGTGTCGGGGCGAATCCAGCACACCTCGCACGTCACGGTGTACTTCGTGCGGTCACCCTTCTTGCCCTTGGCCAGGGCGAAGGTGAGGTCCACCTCCTCACCCATGTCGAACGGGGCGTGGGTGGCGATGAAGATGCCGCCTTCACTGATGTTCTCAGCAAAACCGTTCCAGAACCCGTGTTCCGTACGTAGTCCTACGGTGACCGAGACGCGCTTTCGCGTGAAGACACGGCGATCTCGCGGGTCCTGGCCACCGCCATCGTTCGCAGGCATTTGAACTCCCTGAATTTCCCTGGGGTCGTCCAGTCATGCTAACCCAAAAACGTCACAAATGCGCCCTCGGCGGGGGCGCGCGTAGGATCGACCCCCATGCCCCTGGCCTTCCACTCCACGGATCGCGGCACCGTGCCCTTCGGGTACTTCAACATCGACACCGATCTGCTGGTGCTGCGTCACCATCTGTTCTTCACCGACGACTTCACCCGGGCCATCGAGTGCGCAGCCGCGGCCGCGCCCGGCGCCGATCTGGAGTTGCCCCTGGAAGGGTGGAGCGTCGCCCCCCCGCGGTTGGGGAACGTCATGGGGGCCATCCACGGCGACGATCGCAGCGGCTTCATCGGCGCGGTGTACCAGCGCTTCGAGTTCCCGACCCGCCCCGAGGACTTCCGCCAGCGCGCCAGGGGCGCGGACAACCGCCCGATCATCGAGGCGCTGCTCGGTGAGTGGGCCGAGCCCGCCGTCCATCGGCTCGTCATCGAGCGGGGCACGGTCCGCCTCGCCGACACGGCATTCGAGGATCGCTGGTTCCGGGAACTGGTCGCCTACGTCTGGCGCGGTGGTTATCCGCGCTGGCTCGACGGCGTGCGCCCCCCCGAGGTGGTGCGGATGCGCGACGCCGTCGATGGGGCGACGAATCCGCTGTTCGAGGGCCAGCAGTGGGAGCTGCAGCTGTGCAGGGCGTGAGGCTTCGCTCTCACCCCGTGGGCACCACGGTGATCGTGTGGCTCTCGAGGGCCGGGTCCGTCTCGACCGTGAGCACGCCGGCGGCCTCGTCGTACTGGCTCGACCAAGAACCCTCGGGATCCCCGACCGCCACGGTCCAGCCCTCGGGGTAGAGCATCGCGGGTACGGCGATCTCGGTGGGGCCGTCGACCTTGGCGCGGGACTCGAACGTCAGGGTGAACTCGCGGGACGCGGTGTCGTAGCCGTACTCGATGGGCTGGCCGGCCACGACGCGGGGGTAGACGCGGACCAGGTAGTCCAGGACCTCGAGCTCGCCCTCGCCCACGGTGGCGTGGAGCAGACCGCGGTCCCAGAACGCCCACCCGGACGTGGTGGCGTCGAGCATGGTGTTCATCCGCTGGAAGTAGGCCTCGCGCTCGGCCTCGTCGTCGAAGGGCAGCGTGGAGTACTCGCCCACCAGCATGGGCGCGCGGTGCTCGTCCTGCTCCTCGGTCCGGTACGCCTGCCACTGGTCGATGTAGCCGTCGGAGTCGGGGTCGTAGCCGGTCTCGTAGGCCACCGGATAGAAGTGGGGGTAGTAGGCCAGGTGGGGATCGCCCTCGCGGGGATCGTCCAGTCTGGGCAGCCACGAGGGTTCGGCCTGGTTGGGGCCGAACGCGCGGGGCTCGTAGAACACCCACCCGTCGCTGTCCACGGTACGGATGGCGTCGATCACCCGCTGCAAGAAGGCGTGGTAGAGCGTCTCGTCGAAGGTCTCCTGATCGAGGACGTACGAGCCCTCCCACGGCTCGTTCATCACGTCGTAGCCGATGACCGCCCGGTGATCGGCGAACCGGGTGGCCACGTGGGCCCACATGGCCGCGTAGTGGTCCTGCAGCTCCGGGTGCCCGTCGTGGTCCCAGAAGTTGTCGAACGCCCGGATCACGTCGCGCGAGATGTAGCACAGGGACCAGAACCCCTCGGGCTGGGTGTGGGGTTCGTCGTCGATGAGGGTGGCCCACATGGGCGCGCCGTTGGCGCCGTGGGGTTCGGTGTCGCCCGCGGCGAGCTGGTAGATGGTGTCCCCCCAGCAGTCCTGGTGCATGTCCAGCACCACGGTGATCCCGGCGTCGGCCAGCCAGTCGAGGCGGATCTGGACCTCGTCGAGGTAGGCCTCGTCGTACACGCCGGCGTCGGGCTCGATCTGCGACCAGAAGATCAGGTAGCGCGCGTGGTTGAAGCCGTACTGGGCCGACAGCTGCGCCACCTCTTCCTCGGTGATCGACGGCAGGCCATCCCCCTTGGCGTTGCCGTCCACGTTGAGGCCGTGCAGCATGCGCGCGCGGCCGAGGTCGTCGGTGACGAAGCGCCAGTCGACGCACTGGGGATCGTCGACGGTGCATTCGTCGGAATCCGGCGTGGAGTCGTCGTCGTCGCCGACCACGGTCGAGTCGTCGTCGTCGTCGGGCCCGTCCGCGTCCTCGCAGCCAGAGGGGACGACCAGGACGAGCGCGGCCAGTAGCGGCCAACCCTGAAAGAGGCGGCGTCTGAGCATCGGACTCTCCTCGCCCCCGCGTCGATCCCGTTCGCGGCTGCGGTTAGAATGGGCGGACCGCACAATCGAACGCAGGGAGGACGGGATCATGCCACGAATGGCCAGCTGGATCGGTTGCTTTGTGCTGGCGCTCGCGACAGGGGCCCTGCCCGCGCGCGCCACGGTGCTGGTGCCTGGAGACGCGTCCAGCATCCCCGACGGGTTGGCCCTGGCGGAGCTCACCGGAGACACCCACGTGCTGGTGCTCCCGGGCGACTACTTCCTCGCCCAGGCGGCCGAGGTGCCCTACGGGGTCACGCTGGAGGGCAGCGGCGCCCAGCACACCCGTGTCTTCGGCCCCGCGGGGGACGCGTCCATCCGGCTCACCGAGGACAACACGGTGGCGAACCTGACCATCGAGGGGGGGCTGGACGGAATCCTCTGGGACACCAACACCATCTCCTCGTTCTGGGTGCACGACGTGTGGTTCGTCGATCAGTCGGGCGCGCCGCTGCTGATGCCCAGCTACGGGTACGTGGAGCTGTTCTTCGAGCGCAACGTCCTGGTCCGGCCCTCTTTCCCCGTGGACATCAAGGTGGAGGGGGATTCGGGCGTGTGGCTGCGCAACAACCACTTCGTGGGCAGCAATCACTCGTACGTGGAGTTGACCTTCGACAGCAACGGCGGGTTCGGTTCGCTGGAGATCGTGAACAACATCTTCGAGAACGGTGGCATGGCGCTGAGCCTGTTCGCCTACACCGATGACCCGTTCCCGGCCATGCTGGCCAACAACACGTTCAACAACAACGACACCGGGCTGTTCGTGCGGTGCACGGGCAACATGCCCATGATCCCGGAGATCCAGAACAACTGGTTCCACGACAACGGCACGGGCGCCGACTTCTCCAGCTGCCCCCTGGACAGCCTGCCCGGCGCGACGTTGGACTACAACGGGTGGGGGGGGAACACGACCGACCTCGCGGGCCCCCTGCACGGGCCGCACGCGCTGTTCGACGTGCCCACCTACCAGGGCGTGACCGCCAACGACCAGCACCTGGACGACGACTACGACCTGGCCGCCGGCGCGGTGGGGAACAACGAGGGGGAGCCCTCGGCCGGTTTCTACGACGCGGACGACGGCACGCGCAACGACATCGGCTCGTACGGAGGCCCGTCCAACACCAACTGGAACTGGGACGGGGACCCCTCGCGGATGGGCAGCGACTGCGACGACCGCGATCCGGCGCGGTTCCCCTACGCCACGGAGCTGTGTGACGGGATCGACAACGACTGCGACAACGTCGTGCCCTACGACGAGCGGGACAGTGACGCCGACGGCGTGGCCGAGTGCGATGGCGACTGTGACGACGCCAACCCCTTCGCCTTCCCCGGCAATCCCGAGCAGTGCGACGAGGTGGACAACGACTGCGACGGCTTCTTGCCCCCGCAGGAGACCTCGGACAACGACGGCGACGGGTACGTCACGTGCATGGACTGCGAGGACCAGATGGCGTCGGTGCACCCCGGCGCCGTGGAGATCTGCGACGGCTGGGACACCGACTGCGACGGCTCCATGCCCTCGGACGAGGAGGACAACGACGGCGACGGCGCCTTCCCCTGCGACGGCGACTGCGACGACACCCGGCCCGACCTGCACCACTGGGACGAGGACAACGACGGCGTCAGCTCGTGCGACGGGGACTGCAACGACCACGACGACAACATCTACCCGTTCAACGACGAGGACTGCGGCGACCACATCGACAACGACTGCGACGATCTCATCGACGAGGACGATCCGGACTGCGGGACGGCGGACGACGACGACGTGGCGGACGACGACGACGATGTCGCGGACGACGACGACGTCGCGGATGATGACGACGTGGCGGATGACGACGACGTGGCGGACGACGACGACGACGACGACAGCGAGGCGGACGACGACGACGACGACATCCCCGGCGGCTTCCACTGCGTGTGTTCGGCCGCGGGCGAGGGCCCTGGATTCGGCGGGATGGGGATCGCGTTGGCGCTGGCGCTGATCGGGCTGCGCCGCCACCGGTAGCGGGCTACTCCTCCTTCATCAGCTGCACCAGCTCCTTGATGCTCTCCACGGCGGCGCGGTGCGCCACCAGGGTGCGATCGTCGGCCCTGACCACCACCAGATCGCGCACGCCCACCAGGGCCACGGTCTCGCTGGCGTCCTCGGAGAACACGAAGTTGTCGGTGGCCTGCAGGGTGTGCAGCTGACCGCGGCCGCGGTTCCCGGCGGGCCCCGAGGTGTGGAACTGCTCCAGGGCGAGCCAGCCGCCCACGTCGCTCCACTCGAAGGCGGCGCGAACCATGCGGACCAGCTCGGCCTTCTCCATCACGCCGAAGTCGATGGAGATCTTGGGCAGCGGCTCGAAGGCCGCGCGCAGCTGCTCGTCCCACTCGGGTGTGCCGTCCGCGTCGGCCAGCGGGGCCAGCCGCCGCGCGTGCTCGGGCAGCAGCCGCTCGAGGGTCCCCCAGATGGTGCGGGTGTTCCACACGAACATGCCGCTGTTCCAGCTGTGGTGGCCCGACGTGACGAAGGCGTGGGCGGTCTGGGCGTCCGGCTTCTCCCGGAACGCCAGCAGCTCGAAGTGCTCGACGCCGTCGTCGTCCCCGGTGCGCTCCCCCGCCTCGAGGTAGCCGTACCCGGTGGACGGGTAGGTGGGGACGATGCCGAAGGTGTACAGGGCCTCGCTCTCCCGCGCGCCGCGCGCTGCGGAGAGTAGCGTCCGCTGGAACGCCTCCACCGGCTGGATCAGGTGGTCGGCGGTGAGCACCGCCATCACCGGATCGCCGAAGCGCGCCTTGCACAGCACCGCGGCCAGGGCCACGGCCGCCGAGGTGTCCCGTGGCATGGGCTCGCCGATGATGTTCGCCGCCGGCAGATCCGGCAGCTGCTCGGCCACGGTGGTGACGAATCGCTGGTTGGTCAGCACGAGCACACGCTCGGGGGGCACCAGGCCCTCGAGCCGGTCCCAGGTCAGCTGGAGCATGGTCCGCTCGCCGAACAGCCGCAGGAACTGCTTGGGCTTGACCTCGGTGCTCACGGGCCAGAATCGGGTGCCGGAGCCGCCGGCCATCACCACCACGACCAGGTCGCGGTTCGGGTCGAAGTCTTGGGTCATGTGTGTGTCCGGATCAGGGAGGTGTGGACTGTCCGAAGTTGTCGGCGCCCCAGCAGGTGACCGTCCCCTCGGTGGTCACGCCGCAGCAGTGCCACTGGCCGCAGCTGATGGCCGAGAAGGTCCCCGGCGGCGGTGCGGCCTGCCCCTCGTCGTTGGCGCCCCAGCAGGCGAGGAACTCGTCGGCCTTGATGGCGCACGAGTGGTTGCCCCCGGCGCTGACGTAGGTGTAGCTGTTGGCGGGCACGGTGCACTGACCGTCGTCCGAGCCGTCGCAGCCCCAGCAATCGACGGTGCCGTCGTCCTTGAGGCCGCACACGTGGGCGTTGCCCGGGTCCACCTGGGTGTAGGTGCCCGCCGGGATCTGCAGCTGGCCGTTGACGTCGTTGCCCCAGCAGGTCACCGCGCCCGAGGCGACGCTGCAGGTGTTGTACCAGTGGCCCGCGATGGAGGTGGCGGTGCCCCCAGGGGGGGTGGCCTGGCCGTGGCTGTCGTTGCCCCAGCACTCCACCGAGCCGCCCGCGGCGATGGCGCAGTTGTGCCAGTAGCCCGACGCCACGGCGTTGAAGGTGCCGCCCGGCGGCGTGCACTGGCCGTACTCCGCGTCCCCGCCGCAGCCCCAGCATTCCAGCGTGCCATCGGTCTTGACGCCGCAGGTGTGCCAGGTACCCGCGGCCACGCCGCTGAATGCGCCGGCGCCCGGGGTGGCCTGGCCCTCGCCGTCGGAGCCCCAGCACATCACCGAGCCGTCGAGGCGGACGCCGCAGGAGTGGTAGGCCCCGGTGGCCACCTCGGCCCAGCAGTCCACGTCGATGTGCCCGTCGCAGTCGTTGTCGGCGCCGTCGGCGCAGTTCTCGGTGGCGCCCGGGTGCACGTCGGCGTCGTTGTCGTCGCAGTCACCGTCGTCCACGCTCCAGCCGTCACCGTCCGCGTCCCCCGGGTCCACGTCGTCGTCCGAGACGTCGTCGTCGGCCGAGTCGTCGTCGGCCACGTCGTCGTCGTCGTCGGCCACGTCGTCGTCGGCCGAGTCGTCGTCGGGTTCGTAGTCGTCGCCGCAGCGCACGCCCCAGAGCATGAGCAGAGCCGCCAGCAAGATGGTGATGAGACGATTGCGCACGGTGCCTCCGTGTTGATGAACGAAGGATACCACCGCAAGAGGGATCAGCGGGAGCAGACCGCCAGCACCTGGCGCAGATCCGTGTGCCCCTGGATGCACTTCTCGATGCCGTCTTGCAGCAACGTGGTCATGCCCGCGTCGATGGCCATGTCGCGGATCTCGGCCACCGGGGCGCGGCGCTGGATCGCGGCGAGGATGTGGTCGTCGTTGACCAGCAGCTCGTGGAGACCCAGGCGGCCCTTGTAGCCGCTGCCTCCGCAGTGCTCGCAGCCCGTGGCGCGCCAGAGCCCCAGCTCGGCGTCACCCAGGTGCGCCACCAGCGCCTCCTCGCCGTACAACTCGGCCACCTCGTTGCGCTCGGCTTCCTCCGGCGCGTACTCCTGGCGGCATTCGCTGCACAGTCGCCGGGCCAGCCGCTGGGCGAGCACCCCCAGCAGGGCGTCGGCGAACGTGAACGGATCCAGGCCCATGTCCAGCAGTCGGGTGATGGTCTCTGGCGCGGAGTTGGTGTGCAGGGTGCTCAGCACCAGGTGGCCGGTCAGCGAGGCCTCGACCCCCATGGACGCGGTCTCCTCGTCGCGCATCTCGCCGACCATGATCACGTCAGGATCGGCGCGCAGGAACGAGCGCATGGCCGCGGCGAAGTCGAACCCGATGCGCGGCTGGACCTGCACCTGGCGCAGCCCCGCCTGCGTGATCTCCACGGGATCCTCGGCGGTCCAGATCTTGCGGTCGATGGTGTTGATGGAGCCCAGCATCGAGTGCAGGGTCGTGGTCTTGCCAGACCCGGTGGGGCCCACGACCAGGACCAGCCCGTAGGGACGCTGGACGATCCGTGTCCCCTCGCGCTTGTTGCGCGGGCTCAGCCCGAGGGCCTCCACGGGCATCGGCTCGCCCGCGGCGAGGATGCGCAGCACCACGTCCTCGTTGTTGTTGACCGTGGGCACGGTCGCCACGCGCAGCTCCAGGATACGGTCGCCCACCTTGAGCTTGATCTTGCCGTCCTGGGGCTTGCGCCGCTCGGTGATGTCCAGGTTGGCCAGGATCTTGATCCGGGCCACCAGGGACGAGCGCAGGGTCGCAGGGACCTTGCGGTACTCCTCGCAGGTGCCGTCCACGCGGAACCGCACGACCGTGGCCGCCTCCTTGCCGTAGGGCTCGATGTGGATGTCCGACGCGCCCCGCCGCCAGGCCGCCAGGATCAGGCGATAGGCCATGCGGGTGGCGCCCTCGTCCTCCATGGCGTCCTCGGCCATCTCCACCGAGTCTTCCACCGAGTGCTCTCCGGTGGCCGAGATCAACAGCGCCTCGATGTCCTCGTCGAGTTGTTCGTCCTCGGGCGGCGTCAAGTACGGATCGATGTACCTGTCCAGCTGGCTGGGGCGGACCATCACCTCGATCAGCCGCTTGGGGATGGAGAACCGCATCATGTCCAGCGCCTCGACCCCGAGGGGATCGGCCATGGCGATGGTCAGGGTGCGCTCGTCGGACTGGAAGGGGAGGATGCGGTAGCGTTCCATCAGCCCCGGGGGGATCTCGGTGACCGCCTCGGGGGAGATGTGACAGTCGTCCAGGTCCACGTAGGGGATGTGGAACTTGCGCGCGAGGGTGTCGGCGATGATGTCCTCGCTGACGATCCCCATCTCCACCAGCACCTCGCCCAGGCGCTTGCCGCGGCGGGTGCGCTGCTCGTTCAGCGCGGCCTCGATGTCCTCGGGCTCGGCGAGCCCCGCCTCGACCAGGATCTCACCCAGCCTCACCGGCTTGCCCCCGGTGCGGCGCTTCGACTGCTCGGCCACGGCCTGGTCCACCTCCCGCTCCGCCACCTTGGCCTGCTCCACGAGGATCTGGCCGATGGGTGCGCTGCGGTTGGCGGTCTGCTCCTTGAAGCCGCGCTGCAACCCCTCGCCGTCCAGGGCGCCGGCCTCGACCAGCAACGACCCCAGGGGGCGCCTGTCCTCCTTGGCGTTGATGCGCGCCGAGAAGAAGAAGATCTCCGCGTACAGGCTGACCTTGGAGATGGGATAGGCGTAGAAGCCGGTCTCGTCGTCCAGGTCCGCCGCGTCCAGGGTCACCGCGAAGCGGTTGCCGCCGGGCACGTAGATGTTGAACTCGCCCAGGCTCGCCGGATCGATGCCGGGCACGTCCACCGTCTCGCGGAAGAACGCCACGTAGGACAGCTGGTCCCCCTCCAGCTGTCTCGGCGTCTCGTCCACGCTGCCGTCGGCGTTGCGCGTGTTGGTCCGCACGAGCATCTGGGGCGCCTCGGGATGGAACGCAGAGACCAGCCCCGTCTCGCTGTGACCGCCCACCAGTCCCACGGTGACCATGGCGGAGCCCTTGTCGAATACGCGGCCCTCGGGCATCGGAGTCCTCCTCGTCGTGCGTCGATCTCGAGGCGAGATTTCGAAGAGTAGCACGTGCGCGTGGGAGCCGCGCTCCACCGGCGCTTCCCGGGGATCGGGCGCCCTCGGGGTAATACGACCTTGACAGATCCGGGTGAGCCTCAGTAGATCTGGGCCCCCCTGTGGGGACGTAGCTCAGTTGGCTAGAGCGCTGGATTGTGGCTTCAGAGGTCCCAGGTTCAACCCCTGGCGTCCCTACCAGGACCTCCCCTTCCTCTCACCGATGGATCCCCAATGGCCAAGCCCAAGATCAAGCCTCGTACCCTCCCTGGTTTTCAGGACTTCCTGCCTGCGCGCGCTTCGGGGCGCCAGCGGATGCTCGATACCATCCGCGGCGTGTACGAGATGCACGGGTTCGCGCCGCTGGACACGCCGGCCATGGAGTACGAGGAGGTGCTGACGGGGCAGCTGGAGAGCGACAAGGAGATCTTCCGGCTGCGCGACCAGGATGACCGCCACGTGGCGCTGCGGTTCGACCTGACCGTGCCGCTGGCGCGGGTCGTGGCCGAGCATGGCCAGCACATCCCGCGCCCCTTCCGGCGCTACCACATGGCCAAGGTGTGGCGCGAGGACAAGCCCAAGCCGGGCCGCTTCC
>CAYRNR010000036.1:0-63758 GCA_964425605.1 uncultured Rickettsiales bacterium
TGGCTCGACCCGCGGGTGCGCGATGAGTGACGTCATCGGATCCTGGACGCAGCTGGCGGACGAGCCGCCGCCGAGCGAAGACCGCCCCGAGGAGCGGTCCGAGCTGTGGAGCGAGGCCTGGCAGCGGTTCACCCGCAACCGCATGGCCGTGGCCGGCGGTAGCGTCCTGCTGCTGATCACCCTGTTCGCGGTCGGCGCGCCGGTGCTCAGCCAGTACGTCGTGCACTTCGGCCCGTACGACCAGGACCTGGTCCTGGGCCCCCAGCCGCCCCTCGCGCGCTCGGTGCCCGCGGCCGCGCTGGGCGATCACGAGGCGCGCGCCCGGATCCACTGGTTCGGCACCGACATGCTGGGCCGGGACCTGTTCGTACGCGTCTGCTACGGCGCCCGCATCTCGCTGTCCATCGGGATCCTCGCGACGCTGGTGAGCATCCTCATCGGGGTCTTCTACGGCGCCGTGTCCGGGTACTTCGGCGGCGCGCTGGATGCGGTGATGATGCGCGTGGTGGACGTGCTGTTCTCGCTGCCGTACCTGCTGTTCGTGATCATGATGATGGTCTTCGTCGGCCAGCACATGTGGCTGCTGTTCCTGGCCCTGGGATCGGTGCAGTGGCTGACCATGAGCCGCGTCGTGCGCGGCCAGGTGATGGCGCTGAAGCGGCGCCAGTTCGTGGAGGCGGCCCGCGCCAGCGGCGTGCGGGAGTTCACGATCATCTTCCGCCACCTCGTCCCCAACACGCTGGGGCCCATCGTCGTCTACGCCACGCTGACCATGCCGGTGGTGATGCTGGCCGAGGCGTTCCTGAGCTTCCTCGGCCTGGGCATCCAGCCCCCGGACGCCAGCTGGGGCTCCCTGGCGGCCCAGGGCGCGGCCACAATGGACCTCTTCCCCTGGATGGTGGTGTTCCCCGGCCTGGCCCTGGCCGCGACCCTGCTCAGCCTCAACTTCCTCGGCGATGGACTGCGCGACGCCCTCGATCCCACCCTGGAGGACCGGACGCCGTGAGCGAGGACACCCCGCTGCTGCAGGTGAACGACCTGCACACCCAGTTCCTCTCCCGCGAGGGGATCGCCCGTGCCGTGGACGGGGTGACCCTGCACGTCCAGCAGGGCGAGGTCCTGGGCCTGGTCGGGGAGAGCGGCTGCGGCAAGAGCGTGACCTCCCTGAGCATCCTGGGCCTCGTCCCCTCGCCGCCGGGGCGGATCGTTCGGGGCCAGGTGCTCTTCCGCGGCCAGGACCTGTTGCAGATGCCTGCGCGCGATCTCCAGCGCATCCGGGGCAACGAGATCGCCATGGTGTTCCAGGACCCGGTGGCCAGCCTGAACCCGTACATGACCGTGGGGCGGCAGATCGGCGAGGTGCTCGAGCTCCACCGGGACATGTCGCGCGGCCAGGCACGGGAGGAGGCCATCCGCCTGCTGGCCGTGGTGGGCATCCCCGACGCCCAGGACCGCCACGACGACCACCCGCACACCTTCTCCGGGGGCATGGCGCAGCGGGTGATGATCGCCATGGCCCTGGCGTGCAATCCAGCCCTGCTGATCGCGGACGAGCCCACGTCCTCCCTGGACGTGACCCTGCAGTCGCAGGTGCTCGAACTCCTGGGAGCGCTGCGGACCAAGTCGCGAACGTCGGTGCTGCTGATCTCCCACGACCTGGGTGTGGTGGCCGGACTCGCGGATCGCGTGGCGGTCATGTACGCGGGGCGGATCGTCGAGGAGACGACCACCGAGGAGCTGTTCGCCAACCCGCTGCACCCGTACACGGTCGGCCTGCTCCGGGCCATCCCCCGGCTGGACGGCGACGCCGCCCTGGAGCCCATCCGCGGCCTCCCCCCCCGGGCCCACGCGGTCCCCGGGGGGTGTCCGTTCAGGCCGCGCTGCGGCCTGGTCCGGGAGGCGTGCTCCGCGGCGTCGCCCACCCTCGACGAGGTGTATCACCGCCACAACGTGGCGTGCTGGGCCGTGGAGGGGGGCATTTGAGCGCGCGCGATCCCATGGCGTCGGCGCCGGACATCGGACCGTCGGGGGCTATCCGCGCACCCGAGGAGTTGTTGCGCGTGCGGGATCTGCACATCTGGTTCCCCCGCACGCGCGGATTCCTGTTCCGTCGCACCGTGGGCCACATCCGGGCCGTGGACGGGGTGGACCTGATCATCCACCGCGGCGAGACCCTGGCGCTGGTGGGGGAGAGCGGCTGCGGCAAGTCCTCGTGCGGCCGCGGCATCCTGCGGCTGGTCCCCATGCGGTCGGGGGAGGTGACCCTGGCGGGCAAGGACCTGAGCCGGCTCGGTGGCGAGCCCCTGCGCCAGGCCCGTCGCCGTATGCAGATGATCTTCCAGGACCCGTACTCGTCGCTGAACCCGCGGATGACGGTGGGGGACATCATCGCGGAGCCCCTCAGGACCTTCTCCCACGAGTCCGGCAGGGAGCTCGAGCAGAAGGTCCGTGAGCTGATGCGGGAGGTGGGGCTGGATCCCTCGACCGCCCGGCGGTATCCGCGTGCGTTCAGCGGGGGCGAGCGCCAGCGCATCGGCATCGCCCGCGCCCTCGCCATCAAGCCGGATCTGGTGGTGGCGGACGAGCCGGTCAGCGCGCTGGACATCTCCATCCGAGCCCAGATCCTCGTGCTGATGCGCGCCCTGCAGGAGCGCCACCAGCTGAGCTACCTGTTCATCACCCACGACCTGGCCACGGTCCGCGCCATCGCCCACCGCGTGGCCGTCATGTACGCGGGCAAGATCGTGGAGGAGGCCGCCGCCGGGGACACGGTCCAGCGCCCCTTGCACCCCTACACCCGCGCCCTGGTCTCCTCGCTCCCGCGGCCGGACCCGGTGGCGGAGCGTACCCGTGACCGTGTGGTGCTCCGCGGAGAGGTGCCGTCCCTGGTCACGCCCCCCGTGGGCTGCCGCTTCCACCCCCGCTGCCCCGTGGCCGAGGCGCTGTGCCGCGTGGAGGAACCCGAGCTGCGCGAGGTGGCGCCCGGGCATCGGGTCGCGTGTCACCTGACCATGCCCGGGGACGCGAGGGAGGGCCGTGACCCCGCGCTCATCTCGTCCACGGGGACGTATCTGGGGTACAGCTCGGCCTGAGCGGCTGGGGGGTCAGATCTCCCGGCGGTTCTGAAGGGCCCGGGCGATGGTCCCGCCGTCGGTGTACTCGAGCTCGCTGCCCACGCTGATCCCCTGGGCAATGCGCGTGACCCGGATCTCCAGCGGACGGATCAGCCTGGCCAGGTACAGCGCCGTGGCCTCCCCCTCCACCGTGGGGTTCGTCGCCAGGATGACCTCGGTGACCGTGTCTCCGCCCAGTCGCGCCAGCAGCTCCTTGACGTGGATCTGGTCCGGACCGACCCCGTCGAGGGGGCTCAGGGCGCCGTGCAGCACGTGGAAGGTGCCCTGGAACTCGCCGCTCTGCTCCACGGCGAGCAGATCCTGCGGCTGCTCGACGACGCAGACGACCGACTCGTCGCGGCGGGCATCCGCGCACACCGCGCACGGGTCTGCGGCGGCGAGGTTGCAGCACACCGAGCACAGCTGGACCTCCTCGGAGACCTCGACGAGGGCCTCGGCGAGGTCCCGGGCCAGGTCCTTGCTGTCCCGCAGGATGTGGAAAGCCAGCCGCGTGGCCGTCTTCTCCCCTATGCCGGGGAGGCGGCTGAGCTGGGTGATGAGGCGACGGATGGGGTCGGTCACAGCAGGTCCGCCAGGCCAGGGATGGGGATGCCCCCCGTGGCCTTGGTCATCTCCTGCTTCATCAGGTCGCGCGCCTGGGCCAGCGCGTCGTTGGTGGCGGCCGCCACCAGGTCCTCGAGCATGGACACGTCGCGGGGATCCACCGCCACGGGATCCAGGGTCACACGCAGCACCTCGCTGGCCCCGTTGGCCGTGACCCTGACGATGCCGCCGCCCGCCTGACCCTCCACGGTCTGCTCTCGCAGCTGCTCACGGATCTCCTTCATGTTGGCCTGCATCTGCTGGACCTGGCCCATCAGGTTGCCCATCAGGTTGCTCAGGGAGCCGAGGGACTCCGGATCGAAGAGGGGCTTGTCGTCGGTCATGGGAAGCTCGCAGGAACGGACGCGGGTCAGAAACGGAAGCCGACACCGCCTTGTACTCCGACCCAGAGGGCGAAGGAGTAGCCGACGTTCGCGTCCAGGTTGATGTAGACCCGGTCGGAGAGGTGGACGTCGAAGCCGCCCAGGAGGACTCCGCCCGGGGAGGCGTGGTTGACGGCGGCCTCTTCGCTGCCGTCCACGGGGGCTTCCCCCCAGAAGTTCAACAGCAGCGCGCCGCCCACGTAGGGACGGAATGCCGCCTGGCCGAAGCGGTAGCGGACACCCAGCCGGACGAAGGGGAGCACCGCGGCCCAGTTGCTCCCGTCGCGAGCGTACCGCTTGACGTTGACGCCGCCGCCAGCGTCCAGCTCGAGACCGCGGTAGAGCTTGACGTGGCCGCGCAGCCCGAACGAGGCGTAGGCCGTCTTGTGCGCGTAGCCGAAGCCACCGAGGCCGAGGCTGAGCCCGCCGGGGCTGTGCTCGCCGGCGGGGCGGTCCACGGTCGCGGTGGTGGTGGAGCCGCCGCCCGTGGTCGCGACGATCCTCGGCGCCTGGAGCGCCGTGTAGGTCTCGTCGTACTGGAACACCTGCCCGCTGCCCTCGCCGTCGAGGATGACCACGTAGGCGCGCTGGAGGTTCCGCCCCTGGACCAGCGCCCGCAGGCTCGCGCGCGCGGCCGGCAGACGGCCCTCCGCGTCGGGGCCGCCCATGACCGCGGCGGTCAGTCCCGCGCGCGTCACCAGGGCTGCCGGGCCCTCCTTGCGCATCTCGACGAGGCGGGAGTACGGGGTGCCATCGACCGTGTACTGCACCAGGTGCATCCCGGGGATCACCTGGAGCACACCCGCGGTCGCGGGATCGATGGGGGTGCCGTCGAATCCCAGGTCACTGATGGGCGCACCAGCCACGTCGTGGCCGATGGGGATACGGCCCAGGCCGATGGCGTCCTCCTTGGCCAGCAGGAACACCTGCTGCGGCTCGGGAGGGTAGTTCGTGTCCCAGGTCTTCTCCTTGTCGATGGCGAGGGCGTACTGGAAGCTCTGGCGAGCGCCGTCCCGGTCGCCGAGGTGGAACGCGGCGATGCCGCGGAAGTAGTACAGGTCGATCAGGACCTCGCGGGGCACCGCATTGCTCGAGCACGGCAGCGCGGTGATCGCGTGGTCCAGGGTTCGCTTGCCCTCCTCGTAGTCCAGCGCGTCGATGTGCTCGATCCCCTGGTCCAGCAGGGCGGGGAGATCCTCGCTCTCGAACGCCGGATCCGTGCACGGGACCACCCGGGCGTCCCCCGCGATCCAGACCGGATCGGGGGAGGGGAAGGGCAGGTCCAGGATGTGGATCGACGAGTCGGGGACCGACTCCTCACCGATGGACGCCTCGAGGAGGGCAGCGGCCTGCTGCTGCTCCGCCATACCGGCATCCTCGGGACCGTAGATGAGGATGCCGTCGCTCGCGGCCACCGCGCAGGTGGTCACGGACAGACAGACACACACGGCGAGCCAGCAGCTCGCTCGCTGGACATGGAGCATGATTCCCCTCCGCGACGCTCTCGGCCCGGGTTTGTCGCGCCCTGTTCGACGTTGGACCATTCAGAGGATGAACTTGACGACCACGACCGCGGCCACCAGGCCGACGATACCGAGCAGTGCGAGGACGATCACCGCGACAGGCAGGATCATCGAATGGCCCTTGGGCTTGACCGCCTGGATGGTCAGGGTCTCTTCCCACTGACCGGTGGACGGCGAGTACTCTTCGTTCTGGCCCGCGGACGGCTCCTGATTGGGGGGAGTCGAGGACACGGACACCTCCTTTGGCTTCTTCGGGGCTGGATCGGACGCCGGAATGGAGACCGCGACCGGTGGTGGGGCCTTCGGCGTGGCCGGGGCCGGCTTGGCGTCGGGTTTCCCCGCGGCAAGATTGACAGTGGCTGGCTTGGGGGCTGGCGGCGCGTCTTCTTCGAGCACCGCGATGGCGTCGAAGGTGGGAAGGTCGCTGGCCGCGCGGCCCGTGCTACTCCCCGGGTCCACCTGGTCGGGGGACGCGAGGTTGGCCATGGCCGGGGATGGCTTGGCGCCGCCTCCCAGGCCGAGCTCCTCGAGGGCCTCACGCGAGGCGTCGTCCATGCCCTCGCCGCCGTCCTTGAGCACGCTGATGGCGTCGAAGGTCGGGAGATCGGCGATGGCGCGACCTGTGGAGCTTCCCGGATCCACGCGATCGGCGATGTTCGGCTGCGAGTCCTCGGCGGCTTCCATCCCGCTGGACGGGCTGCTGGGGATCGCCACCCGCGTGGCCTGCTCCTCGAGCTGTTGCTGCTTGGTGCTGGCCAGGGTCACCCGGTTGAGGGCGCCGCAGGCCGCGCATGGGGTGAGGGCGCCTCCACCGGCCAGGACCAGGCGCAGGCGTGTGCCGCAGCGGCCGCACGCGGCCTCGCCCTCGGACGGGGCGTTGACCATCAGCACTTCCTGATCCGTGGGGACGTCCACCTTGATCATCAGCTTGTGGCCGCCGAGCCGGACCACCGCCTTGGAGCCGCTCTCGAGCTCCACACCGTAGGCGTCGCCTGCGCGGTTGGCGTAGCCACCGGAGATGAGCCCCTGCGTGGCGAGCACTTCGCTGCCCGAGAGCACCTCGACGCGGATGTCGGGCGTGAACCGGAGCAGGACCCCTTCCGAGGTGATGTTCAGGAACTCCAGGAAGGCAGGGACCCCGTCGCCATCGAGCGTGATGGCGGTCATCGGGTTGGTCCCCACCGTCAGGATGGACGAGGGGCGAAACCTCACCTTGTAGAGGTAGGCCTCACCCTTGGCGACTGCCAGCTCGACCTCGACTCCACTGCCCAGGGCCATCGGTTCCCCTCGAATCAAGCGCACGTACGCGTTACCAAGGATATGCGATATCTCACCGTCTCGCCGGGAACGCAAGTCCTCCGTGGTACGCGCGCGTGGCCCCCGGTCGATTTCGGGCTGTCCGCGGTCGACGTACCGACGCCTTTACAGTACCACGGATGGTGCGCGCCTTTTTGGATGGGGTGTGGAGTTGATCGGCTTTTTTGACCCGACGTAAAATAGGCTGTCGCCCGCACGAATGCGGGACACCGTCGTCCGTACCGAAACGGACAGTCACGGACATCACTTGCCCTCGCTGGATACCCGGACTCGAGAGCTCATCTGCAAGGTCGTGTTCACCGGACCCGTGGGATCGGGCGTGGGGACGACCTTCCGCGAACTGTGGGCCCTGATCCCGGACGCCGCGAGCACCGCCGTCATCCCGGGCCCGGGTGACCCCCCGGTGTACCAGCTGCGGTTCCGGCCACGGCCGGCGATCCACATCCAGGGGATGAAGCTGGCGTTCAACCTGTGGGGATACGAGGCCGAGCCCTCCGGTCAGGGGTTCGTGCGGACCCTCGACGGTGTGGACGCGGTCGTGTTCGTGGCCGACTCGGACCCTGTGGCCCGCAAGCGCAACCAGCTCGCCCTGCGCCAGCTCCACGCCGCCCTCAAGGAGTCCGGAGCGCGGCCTGGCAAGACGGCCATGCTCCTGCAGTACAACAAGCGGGACCTCAAGGACGCGGTGGCCATCCCCGAGATGGAGACCCAGCTCAACCCGTCGGCGTGGCCCTTCGTGGCCACCGCGGCGAGCCGCTCCCAGGGGCTGCAGGAGCTGCTCGACCGTATCTCCACCGTGGTGCCGGCCCACCTGCTCGGGAGCACGTCCGAGGGGCACGGCCAGAGCCCGACGGACTCCATGACCAGCGCGTTCGCCCGCGCGGAGCGCAAGCTCTTCAAGCGCGACTCGGATCCGCTGGAGCTGCCCAGGACCGTGGCCGACGACGAGGACCGGACCGTGCTCGGCGCGACCGGAGCCAGCCCCTTCGCGGCCAACCCGATCCCGATGCCGTCCTCTCCGGCGGATCTGCCGGACATGGGCGAGCCGCGTCCTCCCCAGGAGGAGATCAGCTCCGAGGGCCCTGCGGTCGCGGGCATCGCGGTCACGGGCGCCGAGTCCACCCTGAGGACGCCGGAGGTGATCGACGCGGAGGTCGCGGACCTCGCTGGTTTCACCGTCAACCGGCTCGGGACCCCCGAGCTGCTCAATCCCCGGTGGCTGGTCGTGCCTTTCATCGCCACGCCACCGTCCAAGCCCGGGGACGATGGTGGAGAGGAGGACCCCGTCGAGGTGGAGCTGCGAATCCGTCTCGGCCGGTCCACGAAGCTCCGTGCCATCAAGCGCAAGGCCAGCCGGTCGAGCGCGCAGCCGGCGCCCGGCGCCGGCGCCGATGCCGCCGAAGGCGACGAGCCCGCCTCGCCGACGCCGTCGGCCGCCCTCTCCCCGGCGCCCGTCCAGACCGCGCGCAAGGCGCCCGCTGGACCGGTGATCCCGTTGAGCTGGGTGATCTTCGCGGTGGTGCTGTTCCTGGTGGTGGTGGTGGCCTACCTGCTGGGCTCCATCCTCTCCTGAGCCCTGTCCCCGGCACGCCCCTACTCCCGCTGCATCCCCTTCAGGAGATCGTCGAACGGCTGGTGCCCGGCGTCGGGCGGCGTGGTGTCGAATGCGCCCGCCGCGGGCGAAGGGGCGAGGTCCACGTGGCGGACGACCACGTGCAGGTTGCCCAGCCGCTGGGAGGCGGTCAGGCGGACGTTCTCGGGGAACCAGTACCCGCCGGTCTCGCGCCAGTCGTTCCAGGTGGCGTGGCCCTGCAGGGACTCGTCCTCGGCCAGCAACAACATCTCGCGCAGGCGGGTCGGCCTGCGGTGAGCGTCGCACAGGGCGGTGCGGCCGCCGGGGAGGGCCAGCGACAGCAGGCTGCGGTTGCCTCGCCGGTGCCAGGTCACGTCGCCGCCGAAGCTCGCGGGGAGGCGCCCGGTGAGGACATCGACGATGGACCGCGCGTCGGCCCAGTCCCCGAGGAGGACCTGCGCCAGATCGTCGGCGTCGTCGCTGTAGAAGGCCAGCTCGCTGCCGATGGTCGTGCACAGGACGGAGCCGTCCTCACCCAGCACCAGGGTCATGGCGCGCCCGCCGAAGGGGAGATCGATGTCGAGTCGCGCTGCGTCGCCGTCCACCAGCAGGCTCAGCCCGAGGTCGAGCTCGACACCCGCGATGGCGGTCCGGAGCCGCCCGGTCAGGGAGTAGCGGTCGGGATGGTCGAGGACCGACAGGGCGTGCAAGGCCTGCCCGGGATCCCGAGGGAGACCCGCTGGAGCCACGGGGCGGCAGCCCTGGACCGTCACGACGACGGCGAGCATCACCAGCAGCGGTGCGTGGCGTCTCACGGGGCCTCCATCCGCTCGAGCAGCGACCGTGCCCGTTGGGCCGATTGCTGTTCCTCTGGGTCTCGGTCGTCCACCTCTTCGAGGCAGCGCTGCAGGCTGCGCCTCGCGTCTCCCGGGAGCCCCAGATCGAGCTGAACCTCGCCCAGATGTTGCCAGATCACGGCGGATCGCGGCATCCGGGCGACGGATCCTTCCAGCTGCTCGAGGGCCTCGTCGAGGCGTCCCTGGCGGTACAGGGACCAGCCCAGGCTGTCCATGATCGCCGGATCGAGGGGCTGCAGCGTGAGCGCGCGCCGGAGCAGGTCCTCCGATTCCTCCAGGTCCCGGTCGAGCACGGCCAGCGTGTATCCGATGTAGTTCAACGCCCGCGCGTCGTCGGGGTTGGCTCGCAGCACGCGCCGCATGGTCTGGATGGCGGCCTCGTTGTCGCCGCCGAATCCCTGGAGGAACGCCAGGGCGGCCAGGACCTCCACCTCGTATTCCTGGATCTGGGCCTTGCGCATCGCCACGGTGGGGAAGCGACCCACCGGCAGCTGCTGCAGCGCCACCGGCGACTGCAGGCGGGCCAGGGCGTTCTCGAGGACCGCGATCCCCTCGGGGAACAGTCCCTGATCCCGGTAGAGGTCGGCGAGGGTCAGGCTGGCCAGGGGCTGGGCGCCGTCGCGCTCGATGGCCTCGTTCAGCAGCACCAGGGCCCGATCCGACTGACCGCTCTCCCACAGCACGCGCGCGTGCTCGCGGGCGTAGAGGGATGGCGCCCCGGCCTCCAGGATCGCCAGGGCGTCCACGGCCTCGTCGAACTGGCCGTCCTCGGTCAGGGTGCGGGCGAGATCGATGTGGATCTCCAGGTCGGCCGCGAGGCTCTCGGTCCGATCCAGATCCACCGCGTCGCGCAGCAGCGCGATGGCCTCGTCGAGGCGGTCCAGGTCGCCCAGGACGCGGGCCCGCTCGCTCACGGCGAAGCTCCAGTACGGCAGCCCAGGCTCCACCTCCGACCAGATCTCCAGGGCGGCCTCTCCGTCGCCCGCGGCCTCCAGCACGTGGCCCAGGCGCAGGCGCAGGGAGCTGTTCTCGGGGAACTCGTCCAGGGTCCCCTCCAGCAGCTCCACGGCCTCCTCGTAGCGCATCAGGCTCTGCAGCCAATCCGCGGCGGCGATGGCGTAGTGGTCTCGATGGTCCGGATCCTGCTCGTACTCGTGCAGGAGCTGCTCGATGACCTCGTCGTGTCGTCCCAGCGCCGCGTAGACGGTGACCAGGTCGGCTCGGAGCTCGATCACCGACGGGTAGCGGAGGATCAGCTCCTCGAGGAACACCGCCGCCTCGTCGAGGCGGTCGGTCTCGCGGTAGGTGGCCAGCACCACGGCGAGGGCGTCCCGGTCCTCCGGCGCGATCTCCACGGCCTGGCGCAGGGCCTCGAAGGCCTGTTCGTGTTCCCCGAGCTCGAGCAGCGCCACCCCCCGACGCCGCAGGAGCCATCCGTCGTCGTGGTCGTGGGGTTCCATGGCCTCGAGGAGCTGCACGTACTCCTCGACGCGCTCCTGGGACCACAGCAGGGCCGCGAGATCCTGCCAGGCGTCCACCATGGAGGGATCGCACTCCACGGCGCGGCGCAGGTGCAGCTCGGCGGGGTCCAGGTCGAGTTGATACGAGGCGACGCGGCCCAGCAGGTGGTGGGCATCGCAGTGGCGGGGATCGAGCCTCAGCGCTCGGCGGCAGTGGCGAACCGCGTTGTCGGATCGCCCCAGCAGGTACTCCATCTCGGCCGCGCGGACGTTGAGCGCGGCCGAAGAGCTGTCGAACATCAGGGCGCGGTGGAGATACTCCAGGGCCAGGTCCACCTGACCTTCGTGGGCCGCCCTGCGAGAGCGAACGAAGGCCAGCGCGGCGTCTCGCGGGAGCTCGGCGCTGGACGCGCGGGTCGTCTCCTCGACAGCGGGCGCGGGGGGGATGCGATCCACGTGGGAGGGGCACCCGCCGGACACCGCGGCGACGAGCATCGAGCCCAGGATCGCTGTGGCTGTCCGGTGGTTCGTCACGGAGCGCAGTCTACTCGTAATCGCGCGCAACGGCGATGGCGCGCGCGACAAAGGTGGCTTCCCCCGCCGCGGGGCGGAGGGGACAATGGGGACCACCATGGCGCGACGACGAACCACACGGTCATCGCTCGTGGGCGCGCTGCTCGCCCTCGGGCTGGGGTGCCGGCCAGCGCCCGTGGAGCCCGCCGCTCAGAGCCCCGCCCCGGAGGACGTCTGGATCGACGCGTCCTGCGACGTGGCCGAGCGTCTGCGGTCGCGGGTCGACGACCTGACCTCGCAGGGTGTGGTGGAGGTGGTGGGCGGGCAGCCCTACCGCTGGGAGTTCGAATGCGAGGGAGAGACCCTCACCGCGACGGTCCGCGCGCGCGACCTCAGCGGTGGGATGGAGCCGATCCTGTGGCTCGGCGCTGGCGGCGATCCCCCCCGGGTCGTGCCCGTGCGCCTGCGCGTGGGCTCTGGCCAGCCGCAGCTGGAGCAGCGCCTGGCCCGCTGCGAGGGGGGCGCCGCCGTGCGTTTCCACGTGGACCTGGCCACTGGGGTCGTGTGGGGGGAGGAGTGACGGGGGTCAGAACGTCAGGGTCAGGGTGAGGTCGCCGGTGGCCGTGGGCACGAAGGTGACGCGGGCGACGTCACCCTCCACCTCGTGGAGGAGGCCGTCGAGTTCGACGCCGGCAGCGGACACGGCGGAGAGGGCGTGGCCGTCGGGGACGTGGACGGCGATCTCGTAGGTGAACGGCGCCTTCTCGGTGGGTACGGCGGCCTCCATCGGCAGCGTCAACGTGGCGGCGTCCCCGTCCCAGACCACGTCACCCAGGACCGTGCCACCCATGCTCACCTGGCGGTTCCACCCCAGGAACTGGGGGTGATCCAGGGGATCGCGCAGGGCGACCACGCGGCAGTCGTGGGAGGGCACGTCGACGGTCAACTCGCCGGCCACGGTGCCCAGGTACTCGCCGGTCCAGAACTCGTAGGCCAGGTACTCGCCCTCGAGCCCCTCGCCGGTCAGGTCCACGGTCAGCGTCCGGTCGTCGTCCGTGTCCGGGATGTCCACGTAGGGATTGACGCTCATGTCCACGTTGGCGCCCCAGTGGAACAGCCCGACCACGGTGTAGGTCTCGCCGAAGCCGTCCTGGGCGTCGTCCACGGTCTGCCAGAAGACCTCGGGGAACTCCCGCTCGAAGACGTCCAGGGGCGTGGCCGGCGTCGGGTAGATGGGGATCATCGTGCGGATCACGTTGATGGAGTCGCCGTCCAGATCCACCAGCCGGTCCCCCAGCTTCACGATGCCGCCGGTCAGGGCGATGTAGGTGGCGAAGGTGCGGGCCTCGGTGGCGGTGACCCTGGGCCACGTCTCGTCCAGGGTGTTGGAGCGGAAGAAGAACAGATCGGGGTGGTTGACCCAGACGCGGTCCGACACGTACCAGCGGCGCGACGCCGTGCGCAGGGACGGCTTGAGCCCCTGCTGCTCCATGACCATGGTCTGGTTGGGGTCCGTGTCCCACACCGGCATCGTGTCCAGGGTCAACCGGCCGCCGTCGGCGATGCCGAAGTTGGGCCCCATCTGGCCGATGATCAGGAAGAACGCGTCCTCCCCGAGCGCGTCGCGGATGACCTGCATGGACGAGCGCCACGCCTCCTCGCGGGTGCTGCCCTCCACGTAGTAGTCGTCGCCGAACAGCGCCCAGTAGCCGAAGTCGAGCTTCAGCCACTCGAAGCCCCACTCCCAGCGGAAGGTGGTGAACAGGTCGTGCAGGTACTGGTGGACCTCGGGGTGGCTCAGGTCGAGGATGAAGCTGTCCCCGACGATGGGCACGCCCAGCGGCACCGGATCGATGAACCACTCGGGGTGATCCGCCACCAGCTGGGAGTTGCCGTCCGCGGTGAACGGCGCCATCCACAGCCCCGGCTTGAAGCCCCGGTCCCGGAACTGCTGGCTCAACCAGGCGGGCCCGTGGGGGAACTTCTCTTCCACCCACTCGTACCAGTCCCCGTAGTACGGCTCGTACCCGTCGTCGAACTGGAACCAGTCCATGCCCCAGTCGCGCAGCTCGGTGGCCATCACGTCGAGGTTCTCGATGACCTCGGTCTCCCCCAGGCCGGTGCCGTAGCCGCCGGTGGACCCGGAGCCGGACCACGAGTTCCAGCCGTTGGGCACCCGGCGGCCCTCCTCGCGGCGGTGCCAGGGTCTCGTGTCCAGCTGCTCGGCGACGACCTCGGCGAACTGCTCCAGCCCACGCTGGGCGTCGCCCGGGGCCGGGTGGACGTAATAGAGCTCGGATTCGATGGAGTCGCCGCTGGCCAGGGGCTTGGGGTGGGGGAGCCACGCCGACTCGGCGGAGAAGTAGTGGAAGCCCAGGCGGCCGTCCTCGGCCTCGGGCGCGATCAGCGGGTTGTGGGAGAGATTGATCACCGGCGAGGAGTACTCGTAGGTGAGCGCACCGGCCACCCAGGCCCCCGTGCCGGGCGAGCCGTCCCCGGGCCAGGCCAGGTCGGCCACGGCGTGGTTGCCCGTGGACACGGAGTGTCCCTGGAAGTTGCCCGGCAGCAGGGTGGAGTAGCCCTCGTCGTACTCCACGTCGCCAGGGAGCACGAAGGCGATGAAGTCCAGGGCCGCGTAGGAGCCGTTCTCCAGGATGCGGTGCTCGGCCGGGTCCTGGCCCAGGAACAGCGCCCCGCCGTCTTCCCGATCGATCCGCAGGGGCGCCGCCTTGGCCATCATCAGCGTGTCGCCGGTGCCGTTGTCCGCCTGCAGCCGGAAGGTGAAGAACCCGCGATCGTGGTGCGCCGCGATGGTCCAGAGCAGATCGGGCTCACCCGCCTCGCCAGCGACCGTGATCTCCAGCAACTGCGCGTGCCCGAGATCGGTCAGGCCGTAGCTCAGTTCTGCAGTGCGCTCGCGGTCCGCGTCGGTGGTCAGGACCACACCCGCGTCACCCGTGTCGTCCAGCGTCAGCGCGCCGACGCCGTGGCGCACGATGGCGTTGCCGTCCGCATCGACGATGTCCACGTAGCCGCCGTGGTCGTACGTCAACCTCGAACCGACCACGTCGAGCTCCGCGACGGTCCAGCCGTCGTCGTCCGCGGCGCTGTCGTCGTCCCCCTCGTCCCCGCAGCCGCTCAGCACGAGGAAGAACCCCAGCCAGACCCACACCGACCAACGAATGTCCATGTCACGCTCCCCAGAAAAACCTACTATCTCACGAACGTCCGCCCACGATACCGGAGACCGCTGATGTTGCGCATTTCCTGGCTCCTCTTCGCGCTGCTGATCTCCGGCCCGGCCCACGCCCAGGTGACCGCCCTGGACGGCGAGGCCCTGGCCGCCCAGCTGCGCCGGGACGGCTGCCCGGCCTGCGAGATCGCCGAGAAGGACCTGGCCGGCCAGAACCTCGATGGCGCCAACCTCGCCGGCGCCCGGATCGATCGGGTCGACCTCCGCGGCGCGTCCTGCAGGGGGTGTAACCTCGCGGGCGCGCGGATCGGGGTGGTGCAGCTGGACGGAGCGGACCTCTCCGGCGCGAACCTCGCCGGGGTGAACCTGGAATGCTCCCCGTACGTCGTGGGCATGATGTGCACCGAGTACGCGGACGAGGCGGCCTCGGTGAACCTGACCGGGGCAACCCTGACCGGCGCGGACCTGTCGGGCCTCCCCGACGTGATCCTCACCGGCGCGCGGACCGACGGCGCCCGCTTCGGTGTCGAGTTTCCACCCTCCCTGGCCGACGCGCACTTCGATCGCGTGACGCTGACCGGGACCTACGGTGCGTCAGCCGAACCCGCGGCGTTCAGCCGGGCCGAGATCGAGCAGATGGCCCCCTTCGTGCGCCGCTGCACGGGGTGCTGGAGCGTGTACAAGTTCCAGTTCTTTCCCCCCGCGAGCGGCTCGCACCACCCCCCGTCGTTCGCCTGCGATCAGGTGAGCAACATCGCCGAGCGCACGCTGTGCGACAGCGAGCAGCTGTGCGGCCTGGACCGGATGATCGCGGCGGCGTACTCGGCCGCGAGGGGGGCGCCGGGTGCGGACGCGGCTGCCGTGAAGGCGTCCCAGATCGCGTGGCTCGCCGAGCGCGACGCCTGTGGCCAGGACGGGGGATGCCTGATCGCCTCGATGCGCGCTCGCGTCGCCGCGCTGGCTGCGGGCGCGTCGCCGCCCGCGTTCGAACCGGGCACCTACCTGAGGTTCGGCCACGCCCCGGCCCTCCCGCCGGCCCTGTCCGACCTCGCCCCCCGGCTCCTGCCGCTGCTGAGCAACTCGGCCGACGAGCTGGTGGTGACGTCGAAGACCAGCGGCACCATCCACGTGCAGGGCGAGGCAATCGGCGGCAACGCCCACCTGTGCGCGGTGGACGACGACTACCGCTTCGATCCGGCCACGGGTCACTACACGCCGCTTCAGTACGATCCGGACTGGGACCGGGGGACCCTGACCCTCGTGGGCGGTCACCTGCTCTTCGAGGGGGGCCAGGCCCTGTGCGGCGTGCGCGCGTCGCTGGACGGGCAGTGGGTGCGCGTCGAGGCTCCCTAGGGCGTGTGCCAGAACACGTGGAGCTGGGCCGTGGGCCCGTCGAGGTCGAGGCCGCGGAACTTCAGCTTCTCCATGCCGGCGACGAGGCACTCGCCCAGCTCGGCGTCCACGGCCTTGGGCGCGGTCAGCGCCACCGAGTCCACCGAGCCGTCCTCGGCCACGGTGTAGCGCACCTCCACCGGGGCGAAGGTGTCGTTCTTGCGCAGGTGCTTGTTGATGCACCGCTTCACCCGGGCGTTGCCGTCGATGTCCTCGGCGAGGCCCAGGTCGACGGGCGGCGGCGGTTGCGGCGGGGTCTCTGCGTGGACCGTCTCGGCGTGGACCGTCTCGGGGGCGGGCGTCCGGGGTGACGCCCTGCCCGGCTCGGCGGTCGCGTCCTCGACGGTCTCCGTCCGGTCGGGATCGAGCAGCTCTGGCGGCCCGTCGTCGCTCAGCCCCGGGATCTTCCAGTCGTTGGCGGACAGGAAGACCACGGCGAACAGCAGCCCGACGAAGGCGAAGACGAGCACGCCGTGTTCGAAGCGGAAGCCGGATCGTTTCTTGCGCTGGGGCTTCGAGGCGCTGGTCAGGCGGCCCGGCCGGATGCCTTTGGGCGAGGGCCGCGGAGGAGGCGGCTCCTCCTGGGTGATGGCCCGGACCGCGGCCTTCTCCGGGCTCACCAGGGGGAGGTTGACCGGCGGGATCGAGGCCCCCTGGGCCGAGGGTTCGTCGTCCATGCTGACGGACAGCCGCGCGGCCGCGGGCAGCTCGTCGGGCTCCTGCCGCGCGGGGGGCTTCCTGGCGCCCTGGATGGGCTTCGTGTGTGGGGTCGGATCCGGCGGGGGGCTCGGCTCGGCCGGCTCGCCGGGTTCATCGGTCTCGTCTGGCTCGCCGGCTCCCGCCGGCTCCGTCGGCCGCAAGGGCGGGGCCCCCACCACCTCGGCGCTCGTCAACGAGTCGATCTCCTGGTCGATGGTGCTGGGCTCGGGGACGTCCATCCAGGCGGCGAGCCACGACGCGAGGTGCGGCGCGGGACCGGGAAGATCGTCGTAGACGGCGTGGATGTGCTTGCCCATCTCCACCGCGTCGGCGTAGCGGTCGTCGCGGTCGTGGTTCCAGGCCCGTTCGAGCACCGGGACCATGGCCGGCGCCAGCTCCGTGACCCGGTCGAGGGCCATCTGGACGTCGGCCGCGGCCACCTTGTTGAGCACCTGCAGCATCTGGGGGGCGCCGAACACCAGCTCGCCGGTGATCGCCTCGCACAGCACCGACGCCAGGGAGAACAGGTCCGATCTGCGGTCGATGGGACGATCGCTGGCGCCCACGGCCTGCTCCGGGCTCATGTACACGGGGGTGCCGCGGGTGAGGCCGGTCTGGGTCTCGGACAGGTTGGTGGCGGCCTTGGCGATGCCGAAGTCGGCGATCTTGATCACGCCGTCGCGGCGGATCATCACGTTGGCCGGCTTGAGGTCGCGGTGGACCAGGTTCATGGGCTGCCCCTGGTCGTCCACCGCGGCGTGGGCGTACGCCAGCCCCTGGCAGATCTGGACCGCGATCTTGGCCACGATCTTCGGGGGCATGCCCTGCCCGATCGGGACGCGGGCCATGACCTCGGACAGGGTGTACCCGTCCACGAACTCGATGGCCATGTAGTACTGACCGTCGATCTTGTCGAACTCGTAGACCTCCACCACGTTGTTGTGCTGCAGCAGTCCGCCGAGGCGCGCCTCGTTGAACAGCAGCTCCACCATCTGCTCGACCTCGGAGACCTGGCGCTTGAGGAGCTTCAGCGCGACCTGCTTGCGGAAGCCGCCCGGTCCCGACATGGCCGCGCGGTAGACCGAGGCCATGCCGCCCTCGCCCAGCAGCTGGACCAGCTCGTACTTGCCAAAGGTGTGCGGCAGCTCCATCGCGGACTACATCTCCAACTCGTCGAGGATGCGCAACATCTCCTCGGGGGAGGGCGTGCCGGGCTGGTACGGCGTGGAAGCGGGAACCCCGCCCATCATCATCCCCATCAGATCACCGAGGGTCATGCCCAGCATACCGAGTCCCTGCTCCAATTGCGCGGCCGTTTCCTCGCCGAACATCAGGCGGATGGCGAGCCGTCCCTCGGGATCCACCCCCAGGTCTGTGTCGCCGTGGGCGCCCCTCCACCAGTGCTCGGCCAGGGCCCCCGCGCCGGTCAAGCCGCCGCGCTCCAGCGCGTCGATCCAGGTGCCGGTGTCCACCACCTGCCACGCGAGGCGGGTCATGGCGCCGCGGAGGGCGGCCTCCACCTTGGCCCGACCCACCTCCTCTTCGGCCGCGACGTACAGGTACGGCGCCTTGCCGTAGACCAGGGCCGCGTACTCCAGGGAGCTGGCAAAGGCGTGGGTGGGGCGGTCGGCCACCCCGTCGCGCCCGCCGAGGAGCCGGAACAGCGCGAAGTTCATCAGCACGTTGCGGTCCCGCTCCTCCTGACCCGCCTCGGCGCCCAGGAGGGACTCGCTGACCCTGCCCGCCAGGTACTGGGCGAGCGCCTCGTCCACCACCGGCGACGCCTGGGAGCTGATGCCCACGAGGCCGGGGCACCACTGGTGGGCGACCTCGTGGGCCACCACGAAGCGCCGCTGCCCCTCGATCATGGAGCCCATCTCGAAAGACGCGCCGCCACCGTTCATGGCCGACAGCAGCTGCAGCATGCCCCCCAGCTGGCTCTGGGACTGGCTGGGATCGCGGTAGAGGAATCCAGCCACCAGGACCATGCCCGAGAACTCCACGCCCCCGGCGCCGCCCACCAGGGTGGCCTCCACCACGTCGAGCTCGCGGTAGGGGTACGGCCCCAGCATGCCCTCGAAGAGCCGCAGGGAGGCCTCGGCCGCGTCGAGCACCTGGGTGCCCGCGGCTCGGTCCTGGGACAGGTGCCACGACCGCAGCTGCACGTCCCCGACCTTCCGCGCGTGGAACTCCCAGTCGCGGGAGGCCACCAGCACCAGGTCGCGCACCCCGGCGCCCTGCGCCACGACCACCTGCATGCCCCCCTCAAGCACGGTCGGCGCCCCGTCGGCGAGGTTGGTCACCACGCCGAGCCCCGTGGGGGTCACGATCCGCACGTCGAAGTTGGCCACGTGGTTCCAGACGGGATCGCCCACGGCGCCGGCGTCCTCGACCACGGCGCGGCCGTCCTCGAAGGGGGCGAGGATCGGGATGGCGTTGGCCGCGGTGAGCAGGCCGTCCCCCTGTCCCAGCAGACCGTAGTCCGTCGAGCCGCCGTTCGAGGCCATGGACTCCATGCCGGCCATCGCCTGCTCGAACATGTCGTTGGAAGACGGCGGCAGGACGCGGAGCTGGCCGCCGAACTCGGTGAGGATCTCCACGCTGTGGCCCGGCTCCAGGGGCGCGTCCAGCCGCACCTGGACCGTCGTGGGCGACGCGAGGTTCCAGGTGCACGTCGGCGTGCAGCTCACCTCCCGGACCTCGAGGGAGCCGGCCGCGGCCGCCCCTCCGGCGGCGGGCGCGTTGGGGTGGAGCAGCAGGGGCAGCTCGGACTGGGTCCGGCCCGTGGTGTTGTGCCAGGTCAGCGTGCCGCGGCCCTCGTACCGGGCCTCCACGTCGGAGATGGACAGGTCGAGGTCGTAGCTGGGCAGGTGGGACAGGTGGTCCACGCCCAGCGCCTTCGTGATGCGTCCGGCCTCGCCGGACCGGAGCAGATCCGCCCCTGCCACGTCGCGGTCCGGCGGGGCCTGGACCGCCGCGGCCGTGGGCTCGGGCCCCGTGGCGGGCGCTCGCTCCGTGTCCAGCTCCGTGGCTGGTGAAGACCCGCAGGCGAGGAGTCCGCCCGCGGCCAGGACCAGTGACCAGGCGCCTTGGAGCCTCACCAGCTCTCCTCCCACAGGACCTGCGCTCCCTTGCGAATGGCCCAGCGCACGGCCAGCAGGTTGAGCGCGGCCGCCGCGAGCATGCCCGCCGCCGTGGCCAGGACCATCGACACGGAGAGGGGCCGCCCCTGGAACTGGGCCGCCAGGGCCCACGACGCGGGGATACCCTCGACGAGGATGGTCGCGGCGATGAACAGGGACGTGACGACCATGTACAGGATGGCGCCGGGGCCGGAGGCGATCCGGGTGGCCGTGTCGGCCTTGAAGTTGGGGTAGATCGCGCCCAGGCCCACCCCCAGGCCGGTCACGCCCACCGCCAGCACGGCCACGGTGAACACCGACAGCAGCGTGAACGTCAGGGTCGTGCCCAGCAGCAGGTTGCTCGTCACCACCAGCAGCTCGCCCATGAAGAGCATCGGCACCAGGCCCCACAGGAACTTGGCGTACAGGAAGCGCTGGGGGCCGATGGGGGAGGCGTGGAGGATCCAGAACGCCCGCCCCTCGGCGCTGACGGCCGGGTAGTTGAAGCGCACCGACAGGGCGGCCAGCACGAACCCGGTGACGCCGATGTTGAGGAAGCCCACCACGTTCTCGAGCTTGAACGTGGGGAACGGGTTCTGGTCCAGGGGCAGGGCGTAGACGTTGTACAGGTAGATGAACACCAGCGCGACGATCATCAGCACCTGGGTCCACTGGCCCGCGTCGCGGAAGAACGTCCGCACGTCCTTGACCATCATCGCCCGCAGGATCACCGGGAAGCGCCCCAGCGCCGTCACCAGCACGCGCTCCAGCAGCGGGTTGCGCGCGAGCCGCGGCGTGCCCGCCTCCTGGGCACGGGTGCGGCCGGGCACGTACAGGGGCCCGATGATCCAGCGCGCGAGGCCAGCGGTGGCCACGGCGCCCGAGACCAGCAACCCCAGCCACAGGCCGGGCTGGGGGACGGCCTCGCCCAGGCCCCACAGCAACACGCGCGTGGCCCAGGTGGACGGCAGGAACACCGACTCGGGCGAGCGGATGGCGGTGAAGAAGTCGGCGATGGTGGCGAACCGCTCGGCGTCCACCAGCAGCTCCGGCCGCGCGGATCGCACCAGGAAGAACAGCAACACGGCCGCGAAGAGGCCCGCGATCATCAGGCCCTCGCGGACGCGCCGCGCCGGGAACAGGTTGACCAGGATCGCGGCGAACACCGCTCCCACGCTCGCCGGCATCACCGTGACGCACGCCAGCACCAGCAGGACCAGGGGGTAGTACAGGGGCGAGCCGCCGAGCACGATGCCGTAGGCCAGCAGGATCGGCAGGCCGAAGATGGCCACCATCCAGGAGCTCGACAGGGTCGCCTCGCCCAGCCGCGCGTAGTGGAGCTTGGTCCAGCCCACCGGCAGGTGCAGCAGCAGGTCGAGATCCTCGGACAGGAAGAAGCTGGAGATTCCGGTGATCAACGACGAGAACGCCAGCATCACCAGCAGGCTCAGCAGCAGCATGCTCAGCAGCTTGCGCGCCAGCACCGGTCCGAACACCTCGACGCTGTCGATCTGGACGAGCAGGTAGATGGACACGCCGAGCATGGACAGCCAGAACGTCGCGGTCAGCGCCGCGAAGAACGCGTAGGCGAGCTGCTGCCTCTTCCCTGCGCGGGTCCAGGTGTTACGCAGCCCCAGGATGCGGGGCCTCAGCAGGGAGGGTTGGGTCACTCGGACGGCTCCTGATGCAGCCCTTCCCCCTCCTCGTTGGCGCGGATGTTCTGGCGCACGTAGGTCTTGAGGATCTTGTTGCGTTCGGCGCGGCCCAGCAGGCTCTGCAGGTCCTCGTAGATGGTCGGGTCGGTGATCAGCGCGCCGATGGTGCCCTCGCCGTCGCGGACCATGCGCGTGACCTCGCGCAGGTTGGCCGAGGCCTCGGTGAGATTGACGAGCAGGTTCTTCTCGCCCTCGTCGTACACCAACGTGTTGAGCAGCCCCTCCTTGGACTTGATGTCCTCCACCAGGCCGTCGATCTCCGCGGCGGCCTCGGTGAACTCCCGGATCATCTCCGCGGCCTCGTCCTCGTAGATGAGGGCGTGGACGGTGCCGTCACCGTGCTCCACCTCGTCGGTGAGGCGGGCGACGGAGGCGGTGGCCTCCTCCAGGTTGGCCATGGTCTGGCGGTAGCGCGCCGCGCTGGACTTGTCGTACACGAGCTCGTGGAGCAGGCCCTGGCCCTGCTCGAGCTCCAGGATGACCCGCTGGAACGATTCGATGATCTCGAGCAGCGACTTGCCGGCCTTCTGGCCCTCGGGCCCCTCCAGCACCACCTTGATCGTCTCGGTGGAAGCCTCGATGTTGTCGAGGATCACGTCGGCCTTGGCGAGGTAGGTCTCCATTCCCTTGGGATTGACGCGATCGATGGTGTCGAGGTGCTCCAGGCGCGGGATCTTCTCGCCCTCGTCGTCCGTGGGCGATCCCACCGAGATGGCCACGTATTTGTCCCCTAGCAATCCCTCCGTGGAGATGCGTGCCACCGAATCCTGGCGTATGCGCTCCTGGAACTTGCGGTTGATCTGCATCACCACGAGCACTTCCTGTTCGGCAAGGTTGGGCGGGAACTCCACTGCGATCACCTGGCCCGCCTGCATGCCCGCCACCCGCACCGCTGCGCCCGCGCGCAGCCCGCTGATGTCGGCGAAGGTGCACGAGATGCGGTAGTTGCGCTCGAACACGGGGTTCTCCGCGCCGAGCAGGAAGAACGCGGCGACGAACAGCGCCACCCCGAGCACCACGAAGATCCCCACGATCAGCTGTGTCCGCGGTTCTCGTTCCATACCCTACTCCCCGATGTTCCCGTCGATGAATGCCTTGACGGTCGCGTTCTGCGTTCCCTCGGCCTCGCCCACGGTCCCGGTCCACTCGATCTTGTGGTCGTACAGCATGGCGAATCGATCGCTGATGTCGAAGGCCGAGTCCATGTCGTGGGTGACCACGACGGAGGTGACCTTCAGCTTCTCCTGCAAGCTGCGGATGAGCCGGTTGATGCGGTGGACGTTGGTGGGATCGAGCCCGGTGGTGGGCTCGTCGTACAGGATGATCTCGGGACGCACGGCGATGGCGCGCGCCAGCCCCACCCGCTTCTGCATACCGCCGCTGAGGTCCGACGGGCTCATCTTCTCGATGCCGGGCATGCCCACCAGCTCCAGGGTCTCGGCGACCCGCTCGGAGATCACGGTCTCGTCGCGCTCCCCGGCCTCGAGAAGGGGGAATGCGATGTTGCGCTCGACGCTGAGGGAGTCGAACAGGGCGGCGCCCTGGAACAGCATGCCCACGCGCTTGCGGACCTGTGCGAGCTTGCGTTCGGGCAGCCCCGAGACCTTCTCGCCGAAGGCGTGGATCTCGCCGCGGTCGGGCTTGAGCAGCCCGATGAGGCACTTGAGCATCACCGACTTGCCCGTCCCCGAGCCGCCGATGATCGTCAGCGTCTCGCCCGCGTACACGTCCAGGTCCAGCCCCTCGTAGATCACCTTGGGGCCGAACCGCTTCCAGATGTTGCGGAAGGTGACGATGGGGGTGTGGGCGGCGGTGTTCATAGGATCGGCAGCAGCATCTTGGTGAGGAAGAAGTCGGACACCAGCACGGTGACGGCGATGACCACGACGGACTCGGTGGTGGCCCGGCCCACGCCCTCGGTCCCACCCCAGGTCCTCATGCCGTAGTAACAGCCGACGATGCCGATGATGTACCCGAAGAACCCGCTCTTGATCAGGCCGTGGCAGAGGTCTCCCAGATCGACGGACGTGAACACCTGGTCCCAGTAGAAGCGCGCGCTGACGCCCACCTGGGCCATGGTGATGAACATGGCCGCCACCGTGCCGAACAGGTCGGCCATCATCACCAGCACCGGGACGGCGAAGCAGCAGGCCACCACCCGCGGCATGACCAGCTTGTTGATGGGGCTGGCCCCGAGGGCGCGCACGGCGTCGATCTGCTCGGTGACCTTCATGGACCCCAGCTCGGCGGTGATGCCCGCGCCGATGCGCGCGCCCACCACCAGCGACGTCAGCACCGGCCCCAGCTCCATCACGAAGGCGATGGAGACGAGCTTGCCGGCGTACATGGACGCGCCGAAACGCTTGAGCCCCCAGCCGAACTGCACCGCGAAGATCATGCCGGTGGCCGTCGCGGCCAGGAAGGCGATGGGCAGCGACTGGGCCCCCAGCACCCGCAGCTGCTGCATGATCAGCGGCCACTCGCGCGGCCCTCGCACGACCGCGACCACCACGTCCCAGGTGAGCAGGGCGATCCCGCCGACGCCGGAGAAGAACTCCAGGACGCGCGCGCCGATCCCGGACAGGCCCACGGCCACGACGCCGCGCGAGCCGCTCACGGGCAGAGCTCCACGAAGAAGCCGTCCACCACGCCCACGTAGTCGAAGTAGGCCGAGTCGAAGGTGTCCTTGGGCGACACCACGATCAGGTCGAAGATGCAGCTGTTCTTCTTGATCACGGTCACGCCGACCTTGACCAGCACGCCGTCGAGGCGCGCCTCGGCCACCCGCTGCAGCGCCTCGCGGTCGTCCATCTCCAGGATCTGTTGCTCGAGGATGTCGATGTCCTCGAACCCGAAGAACAGGTGGTTGGCCAGCACGTGCAGCGACGCGTCGGCGTAGCGGTGGCACGAGTTGTCCACGTAGATGGTGGCGTCGAGCTCCGCGTTGACGAACGACACGTCCGCCGTGGGCATCTCCCCGCGCTCCCAGCTGTCCGGGAGGCTCCCCACGGCGTACTGGAGGTCCTTCGAGAAGAACCGTCCGCCCGCGAACCGGCCCTGCCGGTGGGAGCATCCCGCCAGGATCGTGAGGACGAGCAGCAGCGGCAGTGTTCGGCGCATTCCCCTCCTGGGCCCCTAGGATCGCAGGACCTGGATGACCTCCCGCATCTCCTCACCGCCGGTGAGGGACAGGAAGATGGATTCGAGGTTGGCGGAGCCGTCGGCCTGCTTGGCGCGCAGCTCCTCCATGGTACCGAGTATTTGGATTTTGCCGCGGTGGATGATGGCGATGCGATCGCACACCTCCTCGGCCACCTCCAGGGTGTGGGTGGACAGGAACACCGTCTCGCCCTGCTCGGCCTTGCGGCGGAACACCTCCTTGACCAGCCGGGCGCCGGAGGGGTCCAGGCCGACCATGGGCTCGTCCACCACCAGCAGGGGCGGACGGGGCAGCAGGGCCGCGGCCAGGGTCAGCCGCTGCTTCATGCCGTGGCTGAACCCCTCCACCAGCTCGGCGCGGAACTCCGCCAGGGAGAAGAACTCCAGCAGCTCGCCCGCGCGGCGGGTCAGCTCCCGGTCCTCGATCTCGTAGATCCCCCCGACAAAGGCCAGGAACTCGTCGGCGGTGAGCTTCTCGTACAGGTAGGGCCGGTCCGGGATGTAGCCGGTGACCGTCTTGGCGCGGATGGGATCGGCGAGCGCGTCGTGGCCGTCGATGGTGATCGCGCCCGCCGTGGGCTTCATCAGGCCCACCACCATCTTGAACGTCGTGGTCTTGCCGGCGCCGTTGGGCCCCAGGAAGCCGAAGACCTCGCCGCGGCGCACGTGCAGGTCCAGGCCGTCCACGGCCGTGATGCGCCCGAAGCGTTTGGTCAGTCCCTCCAGCCGGATCATCGGACCTCCACCACCTCGGCCGACAGCGCACCGATCACCCCGATCAGCTCCACCTGGTGGTCCAGTCCCCCGTTGACGAACTTGATGTGCGTGGCGTCGGCGGGGAACTGCCCGAAGGTGGGGTCCACCGGGATCCACTCGCCGAGCCAGACCTCGGGCCACGCGTGGTAGTAGAAGCTGCCCTTGGAGAACAGCGCCTCGGTGTACACGATGCCCGCCGCCACCCGCGTGGGCAGCCCGGCCGCGCGGGCCATGGCCGTGAACAGGGCCGTGTGCTCGTTGCAGTCCCCCTTGCGCGTCTGCAGTACGTGCAGGGCCGACGGCGGAGACACCACCGGCGTCTTCTCGATCTCGGCGAACACCCAGTCGTTGAGCCGCCGCGCGGCGGTCTCCGCGTCGGTCATGTCCGAGAGCACGCCGTTGACCGCCTCGAGGATCGCCGGATCGTCGACCTCCAGGAGGGTCTCGGCACCGAGGTACGGCGCGAACGATGGATCCGTTGCGGGCAGGTCGTAGCGGGCCAAGCGAGACACGTCCGGTACGTGGACGCCCACCTGGGTGCCGTCCCAGCGGTCCCCGTGGGCTGCCTCGAGCATCGGCCCGAGGGTCTCCGGGCCCTTCAATTCGACCACCAGCACGCGGCTCGTCCGGGCGCCGGGGATGGGCCGGTCCACCGGCACGGCCGACAGCGCCACCAGATCGGGCGGGCCGCCCAGGGACCAGCCCCGCGTCAGCGCCACCTCCCGCGGTTCGCGCAGGGTGACCATGCCCAGCAGCCCCTCCTCGCGCAGGGAGGACCCCTCCTCGTCGAGCCAGACTCGCACGTCTGCGCCCTGCACCGAGTAGTTCACCACCTTGCCGGATATCCCCTCCATGCCGGGGACGGGCTCGACCGCCCCCACCTGGTAGGTGATGGAGTCGCGCGTCATCGTCGCCGGGTCCAGGTACGGCAGATCCACCACGTCCCCGGGGTCGGCGGCGGCGAGGATGCGCGGGTGGCTCGAGGCCATCAGCGGCACCTCGGGGAGCACCAGGGTCTCCTCTTCACCTCCGCCGATGGAGTAGCTCACCGTGTTGCCCTCGCCCGAGGCGCGGAACACCATGTCGCCCGTCTGCATCTCGAAGGAGAAGCGCACCGCCCGGTGGTCGAGATCGGTCTCGTAGGTGCCGTAGGTGTGGACCTCCCGCTCCTCGCCCATGGAGCCCAGGCGCAGGAACGTGCGCTCCACCGACGTCGCCCCGGTGGCGGTCGGCATCGTCCGGCCGGAGGAGTAGCCGATCTTCGCCTCGCCCAGGTAGATCCCCAGCCAGCGTGTGTCCTCGCCGGCCATGTCCTCCCACTGCACCGTGCCCGCCGGGCCCGCCACGGGCGGCGGCGTGGCCAGGGCCGTGAACAGGAACGAGGCGAACGCCAGCACGGCGATCACCTCCAGCAACAGCACCCATCTGCGCTTCAGCGAGGACATAGGCGGCAAGTGTAACCCAGAACGCGTGCGCGACGCGTGCGGGGGCTCATGGGTCGGGGGTCAGCCCCAGCAACGCCCGGAGGTGCCGCGGCGCCGGTGATCCGTGGGCCAGCAGCTCGTCGTTGAACGCCCTGACGTCGAACGCCTCGCCGGCCTTCGCCTCAGCCAGGCGGCGCAGCTCCATCACCTCGAGCATCCCCACGAGGTAGGTGGACAGCTGGGCCGAGGTGAGACACGCGCGGGTCCACTTGCCCTCGGCCTCGCCCTCCTCCTGGAAGCCGCGGCCGGTCATCAGGGCGATGGCCTCGTCGTGATCCATGGAGCCGGCGTGGACCTCGTGGTCGAGGATGGCGTTGATGCACAGGCGCAGGACCATCTTGAGGCGCTGCAGGCGGACCCGGGGGCCGCCGAAGCCGTGCTCGACCATCAGCCACTCGGAGTACAGGGCCCAGCCCTCGACGAAGGTGCCGGAGCCGAACACCGAGCGGACCGGCGAGTCGAACTCGCCGGCGTGGGCGAGCTGGAGGTAGTGGCCGGGCATGGCCTCGTGCACGGTCAGCTCCTTGAGCATGGAGCTGTTGTACTCGCGGTAGAACGACTCGCGCCGCTGCTCGCCCCACGACGCCGGCGGCGGAGCGATGGCGTAGAAGGTCTGGCGGGCCTCCTCGAAGGGGCCGGGCGCGTCGCAGTAGGCGATGGAGACGCCGCGCCGGAACTCCGGCATCTCGATGATGGACACCTCCTCGTCCGGCAGCGTCACCAGCGCGTGCTCGGCCACGAAGGCGGTGGCCTCTTGCAGGGTCGCGCGCGCCTCGGCCAGCAGGGTCGCGTCGTCGGAGTGGTCGTCGGCGATGCGATCGAGGACCTTGCGCACCAGCGCCGCGGGGTCCTCGGGGGCTGGCTCGCCCGGGAACATCTCGGGGTGGAGCTGCGCCGCCACCGCGGCCATCTCCGCCGTGGTCTGTTCCAGCAGCTCCCACGCCTGGGCCACCACCTCGTCGGCGCTCATGTCCGTGTCCAGGGCGTACTGGAGCTTCTTGTCGAAGCGTTCGCGGCCGATGCGGAAGTCCCCGGTGGAGCGCTCGAGCAGCTCGCCCTCGAGGAATGCCTGGTGGGCCTTCAGGGCGGCCACTGCCCCGTCGGCGGCGATGTCGAGGGCGTCCTTTTGCTCGGGTACCGCGTCGAACCGGGCGCGCAGGTCCTCGTCCACGTACCGGATCAACGCGCGGTTCTGGTCGATGGCGGTCTCGGTGTGTACCCGCGGCGGCTGCTCCAGGGGGCTGTCGGCCAGATACGCGGGCACCCCCTCGAGGCGCTGGCGCAGGCTCTCCATGCGCTGGGGCAACGGGGCGAACTCCCGGGCGGCCAGGTAGTCCAGTCCGCTGCCGACGTTGCCCACCGCGACCAGCGGGTTGGTTTCCCAGGGGCGCAGCACCTCCATGGAGAACAGCGACGACTCCAGGTGGTGCAGCAAGATTGCCGCGTCCACCCGCGCCTCGGGATCGAGCTCGTCGGTGGGGATGGCCGCGAGCTCCGTGTGGACACCCTCGAGCCAGCGGACGCGTTCAGACCTCGCCGCCTCGCTCATGTCCGACCAGCGCGCGTCGAAGCGGTGGTCCCCAAGCCGGGTCGCCGTGACCGGGTACTCGGTGAGGTAGCGCTCGAGGAACGCCTCGCTCAACGCCTCGAACCTCGCCGCGGCGTCCTCCTGCGCGGACGCGCTCCCGCCTCCCATCGCCACCCCCATCAACAGCACCATCGCCAGCATCCTCCTGGTCATGTCCTGGTCCTTCCGAATCCCCATCTTGCCGGTGGGAACACCTGACTCGCGCCTGATAGTCTAGGGATCATGGAGTCCTACCACCACGATCCCGTCGTCCAGACCGAGGAGGAGGAGATCCGCAGCTTCGCGGACCTGCAGAAGAACCTCGGCGTGTACTACAACAAGTTCGTCGAGGACAACCGCCGCGAGCACACCGTGGTGGTGGTGCCGTCCCTGACGTTGCACCCGGGCGAGCTGGCCAAGGTCGCCGGCGCCGAGCACTACGAGGAGCGCCTCCTCACCCAGACCATGGTGCTGCGGTACCCCCGCACGCGGGTCATCTACGTCACCTCCCGGGCCATCGACCCGGTCACGGTCGACTACTACCTGCACCTGTTGCAGGGCATCCCCGTGTCCCACGCCCGCAAGCGGCTGTTGCTGCTGGACACCCACGACACCTCGCCCATCTCCCTCACCGAGAAGCTGCTGCAGCGGCCGCGGCTCATCGAGCGCATCCGCGCGGCCATCCCGCCCCCGTACATGGGGCACATCGCCTGCTTCAACAGCACGCCGCTGGAGCGGAAGCTGGCCCTGCGCATCGGCCTGCCCCTGTACGCCTGTGATCCCCAGCTGTCGGAGCTCGGCTCCAAGAGCGGCAGCCGCAAGGTCTTCCGCGAGGCCGGCGTGCTGGTGCCCGACGGCCACGAGGACCTGCGCGACGTCAAGGACCTGACCGAGTCGGTGGCCGATCTCTGGGCGCGCCATCCCGACAGCCGCAAGATGGTCGTCAAGCTCAACGAGGGCTTCAGCGGCGAGGGCAACGCCATCCTCGACTGCAAGTACCTCGGCGAGATGCCCATGAGCGCCACCGCCCGCAAGAAGCGGGTGCTCAAGGCCCTCGAGCGGCTGCAGTTCGAGGCCGCGGGGGAGACCTGGGAGCGGTTCTCGTCGGCCTTCGCCGAGATGGGCGGCATCTCCGAGATGTGGGTCCAGGGCCAGGACAAGCAGAGCCCCTCGGTCCAGTGCCGCATCAGCCCCGACGGCAAGCCGCGCATCATCTCCACCCACGACCAGATCCTCGGCGGCCCGGGCGGGCAGGTCTTCCTCGGCTGCCGCTTCCCTGCGGATCCCCAGTACCGCATGCTGGTGCAGGACGCGGGCGAGCGCATCGCCGAGGTCCTGGCCGAGCGGGGGGTGCTGGGGCGGTTCGGTGTGGACTTCGTCGTCACCCGCCAGGGGGACGACTGGAAGGCCTACGCCATCGAGATCAACCTGCGAAAGGGGGGCACGACCCACCCGTACCAGATGCTGCGCTTCCTCACCCGCGGCCTGTACGACATGGGCCACGGCCTGTTCCGGTCCAAGTCGGGGCGCCTCAAGTACTACCGCGCCACCGACAACCTGGTGTCCCCGCGCTACAAGGGGCTGCTGCCGGACGATCTCATCGACATCACGGTGTACAACGGCATCCACTTCGACCCGCTGCTGGAGGAGGGCGTGACGTTCCACCTCATCGGCACCCTGTCGCAGTTCGGCAAGGTCGGGATGACCTGCATCGCCAACTCGTTCGAGCGAGCCGATGCCCTGTACGAACGCACGTGTCGGATCCTGGAGGGGGAGACGGTGCGCTCGATGCACGCACCGTACTGAGTCGAGCAGAGGCTACTTGGTCAGCTTGATCTCGGTGCTCTCCAGGAACACGCCGCCTTCCTCGAGCAGCGCGGTGAGTTCCTCCACGGAGCTGTCGGGCTGACCCTTGTCCCGGCCGAAGGCCACGATCAGCACGCCGTCGAATCGCTGGCGCAGCTGGCACGAGTAGCCGTTGTGGGACAGGACCATGGCCACGGTGCTCTGCCACTTGGCCGTGGCTTCGGGGGGCCGACAGATGATGACGCCTTCGCGCATGGGGGTACCTCTCAGTTTGGGAGGGGATCTCTAACACCACCGGCCGCCTTCGTCGAGCCCCGCGTGCATCGAATCACGGGAATCTCTCATCCGCTGGCGCAGGTCGCGGTTCAAGTTCGTGGGGCGTTAGGGAGCACCATGAGACAGGGAGGAATCGCGCTGCTGGGCGCACTGATCTGGCTGACGAGCGGCTGTACGAACGCGGACATGTTGCTGGAGGACCCAACGCCCCACGAGGGAGGCGACGGGGAGGATGCGGACGGGGACGGCTACACGATCGCCCACGACTGTGACGACAACAATCCCGACGTGTACGAGGGCGCCCCGGAGATCTGCGACGGGCTGGACAGCAACTGCAACGGCATCCTGCCCACCACCGAGGAGGACCACGACGGCGACGGCCAGCTGGCCTGCCAGGGGGACTGCGACCCCGTCGACCCGACGGTCTTCCTTTACGCGGACGAGCTGTGCGACGGGCTGGACAACAACTGCGACGGCGCCCTCCCCGCCGACGAGTGGGACGTGGACGGGGACGGGCAGATGGTCTGCGAGGGGGACTGCGACGACCACGACGCCACGGTCTACGCCGGCGCGCCGGAGCTGTGCGACGGCATGGACAACGACTGCGATCCGGCCACGAGCGAGACCGCCGACGACGACGGGGACGGCTACACCGCCTGCGAGGGCGACTGCGACGACCTCGACTCCTCGCGAAATCCCTCGGCCGGGGAGGTCTGCAACGGCGAGGACGACGACTGCGACGGTGTCGTGGACGAGGGTTTCGATCTCGACGGCGACGGCTTCGCCACCTGCAGAGGTGACTGCGACGACGGCGACGCCGACGTCTTCCCGGGCGCTCTCGAGGTCTGCAACGGCATCGACGACGACTGCGACCTCCAGGTGGACGAGATCGGAGTGCTCATCCCCGACCTGGACGGCGACGGGGTCTCCGGCTGTGCAGGGGATTGCGACGACGGCGATCCGGCCAGGTTCCCGGGCAATCCCGAGGTCTGCGACGGGTTGGACAACGACTGCGATCCCACGACCGACGATCTGTGGGACGGAGACGCGGACGGCTGGACCGTGTGCAACGGCGACTGCGACGACAGCAATCCGAACACCTACCCGTCGGCGCCCGAGCTCTGCGACGGGCTGGACAACAACTGCAACGGGGTGGGCGCTGCCGAGCTCAACGACCTGGACAACGACGGGCTGATGATCTGCGAGGGGGACTGCGACGACGACGATCCCGCGCGGGGCGCCGGCTTCGAGGAGGTGTGCGACGGCGTGGACAACGACTGCAGCGGCGCCCCGGATCCGGACGAGGCGGACGACGACGGTGACGGGTACCGGATCTGCGAGGGGGACTGCGACGACAACGAGGCCCTCACCTGGCCGGGCAAGCTGGAGGTCTGCGACGGAGTGGACAACGACTGCGATCCGGCCACGGACGAGGACGCCGACGCTGACGGTGACGGGTACACGCTGTGCGACGGGGAGTGCGACGACACCGCAGCGGACCGGCACCCGGGCATGAGCGAGCTCTGTGACGGCATCGACAACGACTGCGACCTCTGGGTACCCGGCGACGAGGTGGACTGGGACGGCGACGGCCAGATGGTGTGCGCCGGAGACTGCGACGACGGCGAACCATCCGTGGGGTGGGGCTTTCCCGAGCTGTGCAACGGCCTCGACGAGAACTGCGATGGCACCCCGGCCGCCGACGAGGTGGACTGGGACGGCGACGGATTCATGATCTGTGAGGGCGACTGCGACGACGCCGACTGGACCGCCTGGCCGGGCAATCCCGAGGTCTGCGACGGGGTGGACAACGACTGCGATCCCGCCACGGACGAGGCCGGTGACGGCGACTCGGACGGATGGTCCGTGTGCGACGGGGACTGCGACGACGCGAACCCGGCCGTCAGCCCGAGCGCCGCGGAGATCTGTGACGGGCTGGACAACAACTGCAACGGGGTCTTGACCCCGGACGAGGCGGACGGCGACGGCGACGGCCAGCTCATCTGCGAGGGGGACTGCCACGACGGCGATCCGGAGATCGGCCTGGGTTTCCCCGAGCTCTGCAACGGAGTCGACAACGATTGCAGCGGTGCTCCGGGCGCGGACGAGGTGGACATGGACCTCGACGGGGCCATGGTCTGCGAGGGCGACTGCGACGACTCGGACGACCAGGCCTACCCGGGCGCCTACGAGACGTGCGGCGACGGTGTGGACAACGACTGCGACGGGGACGCGGACGATGGGGACGGCTATCTGGAGCTCTCGGCCGGCCGCTACCACACGTGCGCGCTGACCTGCGGTGAGGAGATCGTGTGCTGGGGTTCGGACACCTACGGCCAGTCGAGCCCGCCCGCGGGGACCTTCGAGGCGCTGGCGGCCGGTGAGCACGGCGCCTGCGGGATACGCGCGTCCGGGGAGGCGGAGTGCTGGGGACAGGATCTGGACAACCAGATCCTGGTCCCGGCAGAGACCTACCTCGCCGTGACCGTCGGCTCCACCTTCAACTGCGGACTGCTCGACGACGGCGACGCCCTGTGCTGGGGCAGCAACGACCACGGGCAGCTCGCGGAGTCGGACACGCCGATGCAGCAGATCGCCGCAGGGGACTTCCACGTCTGCGGCGTCGACGTCTACGGGAACGTCGACTGCTGGGGACACCCCGACGGCGCCACGGGCTTCCCGGCAGGTTCGTTCCTGGAGATCGCCTCGGGCGAGGGGTACTCGTGCGCCGTGGCCCACGACGGCGCCGTGGAGTGCTGGGGCAACGAGCCCAACGGCGCCTCCACGGCCCCACCGGGCACCTTCGATGCCGTGGCCGCCGGGGCGCACAACGCCTGCGCCCTCACCGCCACGGGCAGCGCCGAATGCTGGGGGCTGTGCGTGCACGGCATGTGCTCCCCTCCGGTCACCGAGTTCGTGGACATCGTCGTGGGTGAGGACCACGTGTGCGGGATGACGGACCTGGGGGAGATCGAGTGCTGGGGGTCCAGCTACTACGGCCAGTGCGACGTCCCCTGACATCGTGCTGGCCATGGCCGGTTCTCCCGGTTCACCTTCGCGGGGCGTTGGGGAGCGACATGCGAGACAAACTGGTGATCTACGCAGGGATGGCCCTGTGTCTTCTGAGCGCCTGTGACGTGAACCCCGGTCCACCGTTCGAGCACGGTCCCGAGCTCGCGCCGGATCCACGCGACTTCGACATGGACGGCGATGGATACAAGGGCTGGTCCGACTGCAACGACAACAACCCCGATGTCTACCTGGACGCGCCCGAGCTCTGCGACCAGCTGGACAACGACTGCGATGGCCTCGTGCCCAGGTCCGAGGAGGACTGGGACGGGGACGGTGCCGCCTACTGCGAGGGGGACTGCGACGACACCACGAGCAGCCTGAGTATCGCGGACGAGGATGGAGACGGCGTCACCTCGTGCGACGGCGACTGTGACGACCACAACCCGCGCGTCTTCCCCGGCAGGCACGAGAGCTGTGACGGGATCGACAACAACTGCAACGGCTACATGTCGGACCAGGAGCGGGATCTGGACGGCGACGGCCTGTTCCCCTGCGAGGGGGACTGCGACGACAGCGACGCCGCGGTCCATCCCGGCGCGGCGGAGTCGTGCAACGGCGTGGACGACGACTGCGATGGCGCCCTGGACGCCGCCGAGGTGGATCTGGACGGCGACGGGTTCCTGGGCTGCGGTCTCGACTGCGACGACGGCGATCCCCTGATCCATCCCGATGCCCTGGAGATCTGCGACGGCGTGGACAACGACTGCAACCCCGCGACCCACGAGGATCTCGACATCGACTTCGACGGGTACTCGCTGTGCGGCGGCGACTGCGCGCCGCACGACCCCACGCGGTTCCCCTTCGCCAAGGAGGCCTGCAACGACCTCGACGACGACTGCGACGGCGCTGTGGACGAGACCTTCGACCGCGACGGGGACGGATGGGCCACCTGCGCGGGGGACTGCGACGACACGAACGCGGCGGTCCATCCCGAAGGCGACGAGGTCTGCGACGGGATCGACAACGACTGCAACGGCGACGTCGACGAGGTGTGGTCGGGCTTCATCTCCGACCACGACGGCGACGGCGTGAGCAGCTGCGACGACTGCGACGACCACGACGCCGGGGTTCATCCGGGCGCTGCCGAGGCCTGCGACGGCGTCGACACCGACTGCGATCCGTACACCCACGAGCTGGTGGACGGTGACGGCGACGGGTGGACCGTGTGCAACGGCGACTGCGACGACGAGGATGCGACGAGTCATCCGGGCGCGGAGGAGCTGTGTGACGGCGTGGACAACGACTGCGGCGGGGGGGCTGTCGTCGAACTGCAGGATCTCGACGGCGATGGTCAGATGGTCTGCGAGGGGGATTGCGACGACCTCGATCCGGACGTCGGCCTTGGATTCCCCGAGCTGTGCAACGGCCTGGACGAGGACTGCGACGGCGAGGTGCCCGAGGACGAGCTCGACGCCGACGCCGACGGGGTGCGTGTCTGTGGCGGCGACTGCGACGACATGAACGGTCTGGTCCATCCGGGGCAGCCCGAGGTGTGCGACGACCTGGACACGGACTGTGATCCGGGCACCGACGATCGTGCCGATCTGGACGGCGACGGCTGGAGCCTGTGCGACGGGGACTGCGATGACCAGGACGCCGGGAGCAGCCCGGGGCACGCCGAGATCTGTGATGGCCTGGACACCGACTGCGACGGCGTGCTGCCACCCGACGAGGTCGACGCCGACGGGGACGGCCAGATCATCTGTGCGGGCGACTGCCACGACGGGGATCCGAGCATCGGCCTGGGTTTCCCCGAGCTGTGCAACGGCGCCGACGAGAACTGTGACGGAGTCCCGGCTCCCGACGAGGTCGACGCCGACGCCGACGGTTTCATGATCTGCGACGGCGACTGCGACGACGGCCGATTCGAGGCCAACCCGGGTGGCGTGGAGGTGTGCGACGGCGTGGACAACGACTGTGATCCCACCAACGACGAACTGACGGACTGGGACGGCGACGGCGCGACGATGTGTGACGGTGATTGCGACGAGTCGGATCCGCTCCTCCACCCGTTCGATCACGATGGCGATGGGACCAGCCCCTGCGAGGGGGACTGCGACGACGCGGACATCGACCTGGACGCCATCGACGAGGATGGGGACGGGTACACCCTGTGCGACGGGGACTGCGACGACTTCGATCCGCTCGTGTACCCGGGGGCCTTCGAGGGGTGCGACGACGGCATCGACAACGACTGCGACGGGATCGCCGAGGGCGGCGACGGCTACGTCTTCCTCGACGCCGGGAGAGACCACACCTGTGCCCTGAACTGCGAGGGGGAGGTCGTCTGCTGGGGCGCCAACAGCAACGGGCAGACCAGCGCGCCGGCCGGCATGTTCACGTTCCTCGCCTCGGGCAAGTACGGGAGCTGCGCCATAGCCGCTGACGGCGCGGCCGATTGCTGGGGCTACGACTCGTACGGACAGACCAGCGTCCCCGCCGAACCGTTCTTCGCCATCGACATCGGCTACACCTTCAACTGCGGCCTGCTCCTCGACGGCTCGGCCGACTGCTGGGGCTCCAACACCTACGGCCAGCTGAACACCCCGGCCACACCCTTCGCGCAGATCGACCTGAGCTACTACCACGCCTGCGGGCTGACCTCCCTGGGCGACGTCGAGTGCTGGGGCTCGGCGAGCGACGGTGGATCGGGGTTCCCGGCCGGTGAGTACGTGCTGATCACGTCGGGCGACAACTACACGTGTGCGCTCGCCCCCGATGGATCGGCGGACTGCTGGGGCAGCGAGTCCTCGGGAGCCCGGAATCCACCGAACGAGACCTTCGTCACGATCGACGCCGGCGCGCACCACGCCTGCGGCATCACCGACGCGGGCGACACGGTCTGCTGGGGTTCGTGCAGCTATGGCCAGTGCACCGCCCCCGCCGTGGAGTTCGTCCTGCTGGGCGCCGGCTCCGCACACACCTGCGGCCTCACGGCCAACGGCGAGATCCAGTGCTGGGGTTCCAACTCCTACGGGCAGATCACCGTGCCTTGACACCACCGACCGTCCCGTCGATAAGCACCCCATGAGCAACGACGATCTCCGGCCCCTGTACGAGTTCAAGGAACGCCTCGACCGCGAGCTGACGGATCTGCTCGCGTGGGCGCGCAGCGACGTGCGCGAGGCCAGCGAGGGTCCGAGCGGGGCGCTGCTGCTCGACGGCATCGAGGCGCTGACGATGCGCGGCGGCAAGCGGCTGCGACCGTACCTGGCGTGGCACGCGGCGGCGTGTGTGGAGGGGGACACGCCCGGGCTGCTGGAGGCGTGCGCGGCGCTGGAGCTGCTACAGAGCTACCTGCTGATCCACGACGACATCATGGACGGCGACGACATCCGGCGGGGTGGGCCGACGGTGCACGTGTTGCTCGCCGAGGGAGGGTCGGCGGACGCGGAGCAGGGGCGGATGCTGGCGATCCTGGCGGGGGACCTGGCGTGTACGCTGGCGCGGCGGGGGATGGAGCGGGCCGAGCTGGACGCGTCGCGCAAGGTCCGCGCGCTGGACGAGCTGGCGCGGATGGAGTGGGAGGTGATCCAGGGGCAGGTGATGGACCTGCTGGGATCGCCGGACGTGCGCACGATGCACGACCTCAAGACGGGGAGCTACACCACACGCGGGCCTGTGCGGTTCGGCGCGGCGCTCGCCGGGGCGACGGATGCGCAGGTCGAGGCGCTCGTGGCGTACGCCAACCCCCTGGGGCTGGCATTCCAGCTGCGTGACGACCTGCTCGACATGACGGGCGATCCCGCCAGGACGGGCAAGGCGGTGGGGATCGACCTGCGTGAGGGGCGGGTCTCGGCGGTGATCGACGAGGCGCTACGGCGAGCCGATCCGGACCAGCGGCGCATCATCGAGGCGGCCTGGGGCCACGAGACCATGGACGACACCCAGCTGCGCGCGGCGCTCGATGCCATCGACGGCTGTGGCGCGCTGGACGTCTGCGCGCGGCAGGTGCGCTCCTGGACCGAGGACGCGTTGCGGGCGCTGGACGGTTCGGAGCTCGGCGCCGCGGGCCGCGACGGCCTGGCCAGCGTCGCCCGGGCGCTGGCGGCGCGCGCGAGTTAGTGGCCTGGAGTCCCCCGTTAGTCCTGGCAACCAGATTTCGGCCGATCCTCTCCTCAATCGTGGTATGACTCTGGGGCTCCGGGGGGGACCGGAGCACGAGGATCTGTTCAAAAATCGAGCCCGCGTGATGTGCCGGGGCACGTGCCGACAGCTGTCGCGCGCGGTGCCACGTGGGCGAACCTACACGAGGAGGAACCGAGGTGCCTGACAACGATCTGAACGAAGCCCGCGTGGCCGAGCTGCTGGGGCAGATGCGCCAGGAGCGGCAGCGCGCCATGTACGCCCGGATCGGGGCGACGGTGGTGGTGCTGCTGATCCTGATCATCTTCTCCGCGAAGACCTACAACCGCATCCAGACCTTCGACGTGGACAGCTTCTTCCTGGCGCTGCAGGTCGAGGGCGCGAAGAAGGTGTGGCCGGTGGTGGCGTCGGAGCTGGACCGGGTGGCCGAGATGGCCGCGCCGGCGCTGACCGACGCGTTCGCCAAGGAGGCGATGGAGCTGGGCCCCCGGCTGCAGGAGGTGCTGGCCGCCGAGTCCGAGGTCCTGGTGGTCAACATGCAGGAGCGCCTGGCGGGATCCCTCGACGAGGCGCTCAAGAAGGAGGACGTGGTGGGCAAGTCCGGCATCGCCGAGCGATTCCCCACGTTCCACGAGAACTCCGAGGCCATGGAGGCCCTCAACGAGCAGCTCCTCCGCGCGTCGCGCGAGTGGGCCAACGAGCAGCTGGACACCACGTTCGCCGAGCACTTCCAGATCCTCGACTCCATCAACCAGACCTTCTACTCCATGGAAGGCCAGGCGCGGGAGCAGCTGGAGGATGGGCAGACGCCCGCCGCCGCGGAAGACGTGCTGACGTTGTTCCTCGAGATCATCGACACGCGACTCAACGTGGAAGAGTAGGGAGGACCCGCACATGCCTAGCAACAATGCAGTCGAAGGCCTCCTCGTCGCGGAGCTCGCGCGGGAGAAGAAGAGCACCCAGATCAGCTACATCGTGTCCGGCGTCCTGGTGGTCGTCGTGATCCTGTACACCAGCTGGCTCGGGAGCCGCATCAAGCTCATCCTGGACCCGGAGGGGCTGGCGCTGACCGCGTCGGGCCTCGTCATCAGCGCGACGCCCGACGTGGGCAGTGAGCTCGAGGCGACGCTGGTGGACGGCGCACCCGAGATCGCCCGCATGGTGTCCCAGAGCATCGTCGACGCCATCCCCACCTTCCGCCTCTACCTCGAGGAGCAGCTCGGACCGGTGGTGGACAAGACCGCCGAGGAGATGGCCGCCGCGGCCGTGGCCAAGCTCTCGGAGAAGGTGGCCGAGCAGGCCGTGGTCGAGGGGCAGGAGACGGCCGAGCTGGCCAACGCGCTGGTGGCGGAGTTCGAGGCCGGCCTCGAGTTCGCCCTGGACGAGCCCGACGAGAACGGCGAGACCCCGCGCGAGCGCATCACCGCCTCGCTGGAGTCGCTGGAGAAGATCGATCGGGAGCTCAAGTTGATCGCCCGAGGCAGGAACCTCTCCGACACCCAGGCCCGCGAGCGCGACCTGCTCATGGCGTGGCTCCAGCTGATCGTGAACACGGAGACCACCTTGCCCGCCGGGGCGATCCCCTAGCCGATCCCCGCTCCTACTTCCGCATCCCCACCGTGGACATCAGCCCCGTCGCCGCCCCGAACGGGATCAGGAACAGCGTGATCCACAGCGGTTGACCCGTGTGGATCAGGTGGGCGGCGAAACCCACGATCGGCACCAGCGCGCCCGCGGCGATGGCCGCGGCCATGGTGCCGCTGTTGTCGGGATCGCAGCGCATGCGCAGGTAGGCGCCGCAGGACATGGGCGCCACGGCCAGGAACAGGCTCCACCAGATGCTGCGCGGGGCCAGCCCGATGGCCCACCCCACGCCCAGCGCCACGGCGATGACGCCGACGATGGCCAGGTCCGCGGCGCCGGGCCACGCGAAGTGGCTCCCCAGCACCTGCTTGAGCGCCTCGGCCTCGGGGTCGACCACCACCTTGCCCGCGAGGCAGTCGGGGCACAGGAGCTCCGATCCCTTCTCCTCGAGCAGTTCCTCGTCGAACGAGCCGGCGCAGCGGCTGCAGTAGTCCTCCATGAGATTTCCCCGGGGGCGCCTGTGTGCAGGACCCCTCAGCAGCGTCGGGACTTCCGCCGCAGCACCACGAGCCCGGCGGCGGCGAGCAGGATCACGCCCGCATGCCCCCGCGTTCCTTCTCCGGAATCGCACGCGCAGGAGTACCCCACGTACTCGTCGTCGCCGATGGGGGGCTCCCAGCCCTCGCAGCCCGGATCGTCCAGGTCGACGGCCCCGTTGCAGTTGTTGTCGATCGCGTCGTCGCACTGTTCCTGCGCGCCAGGGAACACCGCCGCGTCGGTGTCGTCGCAGTCGTCCGCGGGCGAGGCGCAGGAGTCGGCGGTCAGGTGGCCGTCCCCGTCCGCGTCCGTGTCCAGGCCGTTGTCCTCGATCCCGTCGCAGTCGTTGTCCAGGCCGTCGCAGATCTCCGGGTGGCCTGGATAGGCGTTCGCCCGGTCGTCGTCACAGTCGCCGTGGCAGACGCCGAAGCCGTCGCCGTCCAGGTCCAGCTCGTCCGCCGGGATCTCGCCGTCGCAGTCGTCGTCGAGCAGGTCGCACACCTCCTCGGCGCCGGGGTGGATGGTCGGCTCCTCGTCGTCGCAGTCCATCTCGCGGTCCCCGCGGGTGACGTCACCCAGGACGGTGCCCTCGATCCCGTTGCAGCCCGGCTCGCCGATGGGGCCCTCGTCGAAGGTCCACAGCAGGTTGCAGTCGGGGTGCTCCACGGGGCGACCCGGGAGGTCGAAGTCACCGACCACCAGGGTGTCCTGGCGGACCACGGCGTCGTCGATGTCACCCCAGGTGCCGTACTCCCAGTCCTCGCCGCCGTCCGAGGCACCCACGTTGACGTTGCCGGACCAGCTCACGACGGAGCCCTGGTAGAACTCACCCGCCTCGAGCCGGCCGTCCAGGTAGAAGTGGATGATGTTGAAGTCGGTCGTCGTGCTCTGGAGCACGGCGGCGACGTGGTGCCAGACTCCGATCTCGGCGCCCATGTCGAAGGGGACACCGATGAACTGGTTCTCCACGTCGCCCTCGTCGAACTCGCGGTGGTACGAGATCCCCAGCGCTTCGTGCTCGCGGGTGTAGCGGATGTCCAGGGACGACGCAGGACCGCCCTGGGGGGTCAGCGTGGCTCCGGCGAGCTGCATCACGACCTGCTCGTCACCGGTGTCGCCGAGGAAGCGTACCCAGGCCTCGATGGTGCGGGACGAGCCGGTGTCGATCGAGTCCTCGGAGAGGACCTCGAGGGACACCTCCCCGGTGACCACGCCCGCCGCCTCCAGGTGGATGTACCGATCGGCGCTCCCGCCGCGGTATCCGTCGCCGTCCACGTCCACGTGGTCGTAGCCGTCGCAGTCCTGGTCCAGATCGTCGTGGGGTAGCTCCAGACCGCCGGGGTAGGCCTCGGGATCCTCGTCGTCGCAGTCCCCGAACAGCTCGGTGAAGCCGTCTCCATCGTCGTCCACGGCGCCGCCGGTGGGCGCCAGCGGGCCGCCGTAGGCGCCCATGTCGGCGCGGGTGCCGTCGGGATCGTTGAAGCCCTCGTCGTCGTAGCCCGCGTCGATGCACGGCGAGCCCGCCGCCAGGTGGAGGTCGTCGTCGATGGCGGGGCCAGCGGCCGAGTAGGCCACGAACAGGGGATCTGCGTGCTGGGGTTGGTCGTAGAAACCGTCGTACGAGCCGTCCGTGTCCGCGAGGTTGTACGTGATGTTGTTGTAGCCCCAGACGGTCCCGTGGTTGTCCCCCTCGGTGTGGATCCCGTACCCGTCGTTCTCGAACAGGATGTTGTTGATGATGGTCCCGTACAGGGGGCGATCCTCGTTGCCGGTGAGGCGGATGGCGTCGCCGGTGTCCGTGCCCCGGCCCTTGACCACGGTGTTGTTGAGCACGAACGAGAGCGGGTCGAACGAACCGCGGTGGCCGGTCTCCAGCCAGACGCCCGGTCCGCTGGCGCCGTCGACGACGTTGTTGGCCACCTCGGCGTAGCAGGCGTTGATGGGCCACGCGTCGACGCTCGTGGCGCAGCTGATGTGCACGCCGCCGCCGCACTCGAGGAACTGGTTGTGCAGCACCAGGAAGGCCGGCTTGTAGAAGCCGTTGTAGTAGGCCGTCACGTCCAGATGGAGGGGATCGCCGGGGATGTCCGTGAAGATGCAGTCGGCCACCACGGCGGCGAAGGTCTGTGTCCCCCCCCCCAGATCGAAGGTGGCCAGCGTATCCAGATCGGTCACGATGCCCTCGCCGCAGCCGTGGATCTGGGAGGCGACGACCGCCAGGTACGAGGTCACCTCGTCGGCCTCGGGGGCGATGAACTCCACTGCGGCGCCGGGGGCGCCCTCGATGTCCACCCCCAGGAGCTGCATGCCGAACTCGGTCTCGGCGCTGCAGACGTTGGCGACCACCCCGGAGGTCAGGGGGTGATCCAGGTGGACGTCCCCCAGGAAGATCGTGTCGACCCCGTCGCAGATGCCGTCGGCCTCGATGGCGGGAGATCCCCCCTCGATGGTGAAGCCCACGAGGTATGCGAACGCATCCCCGACGCCCTGGTTGATGGAGATGGCGGGTGCCCCCGTCTCCGGCCGGATGATGGTCTCGCCCGGCCCCTTGCCCAGCAGCGCCAGGAATTTCGTGATCGTCAGCGACTCCTCGAACACGCCGGCCCCGACCTGGATCACGTCGCCATCCTCGGCGGCGGTCATGGCGGTGTTGATGGAGAGGAAGTCGCCGCTGCCGTCTTGCTCGACCCGCAGCACGTCGGCGTGCGCCGCGGTGGCACTCAGCAGCGTCAGGGAGAACAGCCAAGCGAATCTGGACACCATGGGACCAGTGTATCGAATCGATGGGATCAGGGGGACGGTGGGATCGTCGCGAACAGCTCCGACGCGAACGCGAGGCGGTATCCCTCGTCCCGCCGCTGCTCGATGAACGGTCGAAGCCAGGCCAACCCCTCGGCGTGGGGGTGGACCACCAGCAGGGCCGAGCCCCGCAGGACGGCGAGGTTGCGCGCCCGCAGCAGCGCCAGCTCCCGCTCCTCGGGCGTGGCGTCTGCGCCCACCGAGGCTGCGCACGACGCGGCGCGGAGCCCCTGGCGCTGGGCCACCTGCAGAGCGACGCCCCGGTGGACCGGGAGCAGATCGAGCAGGTAGAGCCCGCGGACGTCCAGGGCCTCGGCGGTCATCTCCATCCGCTCGAAGTCCGCGGTGGTGGGTGAGTCCGAGGCCAGCACCGCGCCGGACGCGTAGGGGACGGCGTCCAGGTCCTCGCCCAGCTTCGTGGCGAACGGGACCAGCTCCATGGCCAGGTTCAGCAGCGGCGGCAGCGCCATTCCGGCGGGCTGAGGCGTCGCGGTCTGCTCGTCGAACTGCAGGTGGACCGCCACCTCCTTGGCGGCCCGCGCCGCGTCCGTGGCGTACCGCAGCGAGTGGGAGCGGTACGGCAGCACGGCCACCGTCAGCGGATGGGGCGCGGCGAGCACCTCCTCCACGCCCTCGTCGCGCGCGCCCACCCCGACGAGCACCACGGCGAGACCGGGCGGCTCGTCCGGGTTCACGGCCGGCGCAGGATCGAGGGGGAGCCTCAGGACCAGCTGCTGGACCGGCCGCTTGCCCAGGTACACGCGCAGCGACCAGGTCAGCTCGTCGAGCTGGGTGAGGAACGCCTCGGACCCCTCGGGCCACGCCTCGAAGGTCCGCCGCAGCTCCTCCTCGTGCAGCGGCCGGGGCAGGTCCACCGTGGTGCGGGTGAACGTCCAGGCCTCCCCTTCGAGCTCCCTCGCCTCCTCCTCGCTCGAGACCACCATCTCCGCGGAGACCCCCAGCGCCGCCAGGGTGTCGGCGAGGTACTCGTTGACCTCGCCGATGTCCTCGCCGCTGACCGTCCGGGGGGGCTCGACCCCCACCTCCTCGGGCGTGGGGAACGCCACGCGCCATGCCCACGGGATCACCACGGCCGCGGCGCCGGCGAGGACGCCCACGAGCAGCAGGTAGCGCAGGGATGTCTTCACGGTCTACAGCTCGGCGAGGCCCTGCAGGAGGGTGGTCACCGCGGCGGTCATCTGGGGATCCTCGAGCACCCAGTCGGGCTGACCGGACAGGTCGATGCCCTCGGCGTACACGGACATGCCCTGCTCGTCGACCCAGGGGGCCTCGTCCGCCTCGACCATCACGTCCGGTTCGACCCCCGTGCCCTGGATGGTGGTCCCGTGGGGTGTGTAGAACCGGGCGATGGTGAGCTTGAGCGCCGATCCGTCGGCGAACTCGTATGTGGTCTGTACGGACCCCTTGCCATAGCTGGTCGTCCCGAGGATGGTGGCCCGGCCGTGGTCCTTGAGCGCGCCCGAGACGATCTCGGCGGCGCTCGCGGAGGACTGGTCCTGCAGCACCACCAGGGGAAGTTCGCCGCGGGAGCCGGGCTGGTGGGCGAGCCTCCGGCTCTCGGGGACGGCGCGACCCTTGCTCGAGACGATGACGCCGTCCTCGATGAACGCATCGGCCACGTCCACGGCCTCGTCCAGGAACCCGCCGGGGTTGGCGCGGAGATCGAGCACCAGCCCCTGCAGCGGGGCCTTGCGCTTGTCCAGGGACGCCAGCGCGCGCCGCACCTCGCGGCCCGTGTTCTCCTGGAACTGGAAGATCCTCAACCACGCCAGATCGCCGGGGAGCCGCTCCGACTCCACCGACGGCGTGCGGATGCGGTCCCGGGCGACGGCCAGGGTCAGCAGCCCTGCCTCGCCCTCCCGCTCGACCTGGAGCTGCACCAGCGTGCCGCGCTGGCCCTTGATGCCGTCCGCCACCACCTCGATGTTCTCGCTGGTGACGAACGTCCCGTCGATGGACACGATGCGATCGGCGGCCAGCAGCCCGGCGCGCTCGGCGGGCGAGTTGGCGAACACCTTCTCCACCACGATGGCCGCGCCGTCGATGCGGGTCAGCACTCCGATGCCGTAGTACCGGCCGATGGTGTCCTCCCGGAAGCGTTGATACTCCTCCGGGCTCATGTAGACGCTGGGGGTGTCCAGGCCGATGGTCATGCCCTGGATCGCGTGGTACAGCAGCTGGGACGAGGAGACCTCGTCGACGTAGCTCTCCTGGATGTAGAACAGCGCGTCGGCCAGGGACTCCAGCGGGACGTAGGGATCCCGTTCGCGAGCCTGGGCCGGGCACAGGGTGACGAGCGCGAGGGCGCACGCGCCGAGGATCCATGGCGACCGATTCATGAAATGTACTCCGTGATCGAGGAGGGGATTGTAGCAGCTCGGTCCGGTTGAAAAGGCCCGTTGGGGCTGCGATGCTGGTTCCATGGAAGAGTTCACGCTGAACACGTTGCTCGAAGAGCTGGTGGCCCGCAAGGGCTCGGATCTCCACGTGAAGGTGGGCAGCCCCCCCACGTTCCGGATCAACGGGACGCTGGTGAGCCGTGACAGCCCCTCGCTCATGCCCGACGACATCAAGCGGCTGCTCAAGGTCGCGATGTCCGACGAGCAGCGCAAGGAGCTGATGCGCAACCGGGACCTGGACTTCGCCATCAGCGTGCCCGGCGTGTCGCGCTTCCGCGCCTCGGTCTTCATCCAGCGCGGCACGGTGGTGGGGGTGTTCCGGGCGATCCCGTTCGAGGTGCCGCGCTTGCAGGATCTGGGGCTCCCGCCCATCTGCCTCGAGTTGGCCAACCGCAAGGCTGGCCTGGTGCTGGTCACCGGGGCCACCGGATCGGGCAAGAGCACCACCCTCGCGGCGATGATCGACCACATCAACCGCACCCGCCGGGTCCACATCATCACCCTGGAGGACCCCATCGAGTTCATCCACCGGGACCGCGAGGCCCTGGTCAACCAGCGTCAGGTGGGCCTCGACTCACCGTCGTTCAGCGGTGGCGTGGTGCGCGCCATGCGCCAGGACCCCGACGTGATCCTCATCGGCGAGATGCGCGACCTCGAGACCATCGAGGCGGCGCTGACCGCCGCCGAGACCGGCCACCTGGTGCTCGCCACGCTGCACACCAGCGGCGCGATCCAGACCGCAGACCGCATCCTCGACGTGTTCCCCGCGGACAAGCAACCTCAGGTGCGGCTCCAGCTGGCGTCGTCCCTCGAGGGCATCCTGTCCCAGCACCTCATCGCGGGGGCCCAGGGGGGCCGTTCCGCCGTGGTGGAGGTGCTCATCGCCAGCGGCGCGGTCCGCTCCCAGATCCGCGAGGGCAAGACCCACCTGCTCACCTCGGCGATGCAGTCGGGTCGCGCGGTGGGCATGCAGACGCTGGACATGGCGCTGGACGGAGCGGTGAAGCAAGGGCGGATCGCACCGCAGACCGCGGTGGAGTTCAAGACTGCTCTGGCTCAGAGCGGGAAGGCTCGGGTGAACTAGGCTACTCGGCCTGCATCGCCAGCCAGTTGGCCACCTCGGGCTTGCCGAGGTTCACCACGGCCATGATCTCCATGACCATGCCCACGATGTTGCCGCACAGCAGCGCCGCGACGATGCCGATGATCGACACGGTCTTGGCGTTGGCCTTGGCCTGGCCGTTCATGACACCCACGCCGATGATGATCTCGAAGATCCCGGCGGCCAGGGTGAGGATCCAGAACACGCCGACACAGATCCAGATCAGGCCGAAGACCAGCCCTAGCGAGACCATGACGGTCATGATGCCGGAGATCAGCATGAAGATCCCCGAAGTCTTGTATTCCTGTGGTGCGTCCATGTCGTTTCCTGTCGTTGTTTGGAGTCCCGTATTCTTACCGCGCCCCCTCGCTCCTGACAAGGACGCTCTTCAGCCGCCAGAGACCAGGTGAACCACCTTCACCACCGCTCCCTTGGGGACCTCGGTGGTGTCGTACTTGTCCCGCTTGACCAGGCGACCGTCCACGTTCACTACGAGCATGCGGAACACATAATTGCACTCGGTGAGCACGTCACGGACGGTCATGCCCGGGTGCCAGGGCACCGGGTTGTCGTTGACCTCGATGGTCTCGCCGGCCACGGTCACTCGCCCAGCAGCGGCTCGACCACGCCGACCACGTAGGGGAAGTCGATCTCGAGCCGCTCGAGCGTCTCGACGGTGGGCACCGCGTCGTGGGTCCACCCCCGCCGCTTGTACACCGCGTCCTTGAGCTTCTCGTACTCGCTGCAGCGGAACTGCCGCATGGCCGCGACCTTCTCGGTCGTGCTCATCCCCGCGGGATCGATGCCGACCTTGTCCACGAGCTGCTTGTCGTAGCGTTCCTCGCGGGACTCGTACTCCTCGTTGGTCACGGGCCCCATGGAGCGGTACGGGATGTCGTCGTTGGCGCGGTTGCCGTGGCCCATGCGGTGGTTGAACACCCGCTGGAAGTTGTAGATGCGCTCCGACATCAGGATCAGCGAGTCGGGGTCCAACTCGCGGCCGGTCATGCCCGCGAAGTAGTTGCAGTACCCCTCCACGTGCCCCGGCACCTTGGCCGGCTCGGCGGTCTCGGCGTTGTCGGCGGGCTCCACGTCGTTCCACGGCAGCTTGCACAGCCCCACCAGCCCGAACCAGGTGCGGAACATGGGGAAGTAGTGCAGCGCCTCGGCCTTGTCCTCGAACGTGGGGATCTGGTTGTTGACCATGTCCATGAAGATCAGCCACGCCTCGTCGTGCTGCGGCCCCTTGTTGGTCAGGCCGTAGCCGCCCTGCATGGCCAGGGACTCCTTGGTCACGTACTCGGAGTACTCCAGCCCCTTGGCCTCCATGCCGATGTCGTCCATGAACACGCGGTCGCAGCCGAACTCGCGCTCGAAGTGGTCTTTCATGCGCCGGATGCCGCCGCCGAAGATCAGGCCGAAGCCCTCGCCGCGGGCCATCAGGTGCAGCACCTCGAGCGCCTCGTCCGCCGCGCCGAAGGGCAGCTCGAGGCCCCCCGTGTGGGACGAGTCGATGAGGCCGTTCTCGTAGCACTCCATGACGAAGGCCAGGCCCGTGCCGAAGGAGATGGTGTCGATCCCGTAGGTGTCGCAGTAGAAGTTCAGCTCGGCCACGTCGTGGGGGTCGAACACCCCGATGTTGGCGCCGCAGCCCGCGGCGGTCTCGTACTCGGGACCGTCCACGACCACCTTCTGGCCCTTGTACGGTCCGGACCGGGGTTCGAAGTCCGAGATGCCCTTGGCGCACGACATGGAGCAGCCGTGCCAGCAGCCGTCGGGCACGTCCTGGCGCACCATGGAGGTCCACACGCTGGAGTCGATCTTGGGGGTGTCCTCGTGCTTGCCGAACTTGTAGTTGTGGGTCGGCAGCAGGTCGTAGGCGTCCATGATCTCGACGAGGTGGGCCGTCCCCGAGCGGCGCATCTGGCACTGCTCGTCGTCGTACATGGCCATCTCCTGGGTGATCCTGGCGCCGTACTTGCGGATGCGCAGGGGCTCCGCCGGGTGGTTGGGGTCCTCGCTCATCTCGATGGCGCCGGTGGGGCACACCTCGGCGCACGTGGAGCACCCGACGCAGCGGTCGTAGTGGGTGTCGAACGGCATCCCGACGGTGCGGCTGGAGCCGCGGCCCGCGAAGCCGATGATGTCCTCCCAGATCGCCTCGGAGCAGGACCTCACGCACAGGCCGCACAGGATGCACGCCTTCGGGTCCTCGTCCCGCTGGGGATGCTCGAACCGCGGCTCGGTGACGCCGGCCGCCCGGGCCATGGCCTTGATGCGCGGCACCTCGGGCCAGCGCGCGAGCATCATCTCCATCAGCGTCTTGCGCAGCTTCATGACGGCCTCGGACTTCGTCGAGACCTCCATCTCACCGCGGATGGGGTAGTTGCACGCGGTGACCATCTTGGTCCGGCCGCGCTGGGTGACCTCGACCGAGCAGACCCGGCACGCGCCGTAGGGCTCGAGCATGGGGTGGCTGCACAGGTTGGGGATGGGGATCCCCGCCCCCCGCGCCGCGTCGAGGATGGTGGTGTCGGGCTCGACCTCGAGCCCCTTGCCGTCGATGGTGACGTTGATCATCGTGTCCTCCATCCCTCTACTCGATGGTGACCGCGTCGAAGCGGCAGACGTCCCAGCACGTTCCGCACTGGATGCAGTCGTCCTGACGGATGACGTGCGGCTGCTTCTTCTCGCCGTCGATGCACTCGGTGGGGCAGCGCTTGGCGCACAGCACACACCCGTTGCACTTGTCGTTGATGGTGTAGGTGATCAGCTCCTTGCACACGCCGCCAGGACATTTGCTGTGGGCGATGTGGGCCTCGTACTCGTGGCGGAAGTACCGCAACGTGGAGCGGACCGGGTTGGGCGCCGTGGCGCCGAGCTGACACAGGCAGCCGAACTCCTGGGACGAGCAGATGTCCTCGAGGACCTCGATGTCGCCGTCGCGGCCCTCGCCGCGGCAGATGCGCTCGAGGATCTCCTTCATCACCGTCAGCCCCTCGCGGCACGGCGTGCACTTGCCGCACGACTCGTCGGCGAGGAAGTCGATGAAGTAGCGCGCCACGTCCACCATGCAGGTGTGCGCGTCCATGACGATCATGCCGCCGGAGCCCATCATGGAGCCGGCCTTGGTCAGGGAGTCGAAGTCCACCGGCTCGTCGAGCAGGGACTCCGGGAGGCAGCCGCCGGACGGGCCGCCGGTCTGCACCGCCTTGAACGCGCGCCCCTTGGGGATGCCGCCGCCCACGTCGAAGATGATCTCCCGCAGGGTGATCCCCATCGGGACCTCGACGAGGCCGGTGTTGTTGATGTCGCCCACCAGGGAGAAGACCTTGGTGCCCGAGGAGCCGTCCCACGGGTTGTTCGCCAGGTCACCGCCCGTGCCGATGGAGGCGAACCACTCTCCGCCCTTCTCGACGATGGGCGGCAGGTTGGCCCAGGTCTCGACGTTGTTGAGCACCGTGGGCTTGCCGAACAGGCCCTTCTCGGTGCTGTGCACGTACTTGGCCTTGGGCTCGCCGGGCAGCCCCTCCATCGACGCCATCAGCGCCGAGGACTCGCCGCAGACGAACGCGCCGGCGCCGCGGTGGACGTGGATGTCGAAGGTCAGGTCCGACCCCATCACACCCTCGCCGAGCAGGCCGCGCTCGCGCGCCTGGGCCAGCGCCTTCTCCAGCCGGATCATGGCCAGCGGGTACTCCTTGCGGATGTAGATGTAGCCCTCGGTGGCGCCCAGGGCGTAGGCCCCCAGGAGCATGCCCTCGACCACCGCGTGGGGGTCCGTCTCGATGATCGAGCGGTCCATGAACGCCCCGGGGTCGCCCTCGTCGGCGTTGCACAGGACGTAGGGCCGGTCGCCGTTGGTGGCGGCCTTGGCCGCGCTCTCCCACTTGACGCCGGTGGGGAAACCGCCGCCGCCGCGGCCGCGCAGGGCGGACCGCTTGACCTCGTCGAGCACGTCGCCCGGCTTCATCGTCGTCAGCGCCTTGCGCAGGGCCTGGTAGCCGTCGCGGGCGATGTACGAGTCGATGCTCTCGGGATCCACGAGCCCCTTGTTGCGCAGGGCGATGAGCTCCTGCTTGGCGAAGAAGGGGATCTCGGCCATCTTCGGCTGCGGCGTCTTGGTGGACAGGTCCTTGTGCAGGTAGCGCTTGACCGGCGTGCCGCCGACCAGGTGCTCGTCCACGATCTTGGCCAGGCCGACCTTGGTCAGCTTCTGGTAGAAGATGCCCTCGGGCTGGACCACCACGATGGGGCCCACGGCGCAGAAACCGTTGCAGCCCGTGCCCACCACCAGGTAGTCGTCGGCCAGGCCGCGCTCGGCCAGCACCGCCTCGAGGTCCTGCTTGATGTCGAAGGCCTTGGCCGCCACGCAGCCCGTGCCGGTGCAGACCATCAACATGCCCTTGTAGCCCGCCAGGCGCTGGCGCTCGGCGTCGCGGACGGCGTCGAGGTTTTGCGTGTCGATGCGCGTCATCGCTCCACCTCCACCTTCTCGAGAATCCGCGGCACGTCACCGGGGTTGGCCCCGCTGGTGATCTGTTCGTCGATCTGGACCACCGGAGCGAGGCTGCAGCAGCCGAGGCATCGCACCTCCTCCAGGGTGTACTTGCCGTCGGGCGTGGTCTTGCCCGCGGCCACGTCGAGCTCGCGGCTGAACGCGTCGATGACCCGGGCCGCGCCCAGGACGTGACAGGCCGTGCCCACGCACACCTGGATCTCGTGCTCGCCCTTGGGCTCGAGGCTGAAGGCCTTGAAGAAGGTGCCCAGGTGATAGAGCTGCCGCAGGGGCACGTTGATCTCGTCGGACAGGTACTTCAGGACGTCCTGGGGGAGATGGCGGTAGGCGTCCTGGACGTCCTGCAGCATCTCCACCGCGTAGTGGGGATCGCGGTTCCAGCGATCGATGATGGCGTCAACGGCTGCGGGTTCCATCATTCACCTCCGTCGTGGGCCGGGAACGTGGGCCGGTGGATGTTCCAGCGCGGCAGGTAGTCGGATTTCTTGGCCACCAGCGCCTTGATCTTCTTGTCGCGGAACACCGAGCCGATGCCGCCGCGCCCGGCCTGCTTGATGCGGGCGGAGCCGCGTCGCCAGTCGTACCAGGAGAAGTTCAGGCACCCCATCAGGCTGTGCTCGGCGCCGCGGCCGGCCGAGACCACCGAGATCTCGCGCATCTCCTTGGCGTCCTCGGCGAAGAACTCGGTGAGCTGCTCGGAGATCACGTGGGCGTCCACCGCCTCGAGCGGTGCGCGCAGGATCTGGATCTTGTTGGCGTTGCCGTCCACGTAGATCACCACGTCGGACTCGGCCTTGCCCGTGAGCACCAGGGCATCCCAGCCCGAGAACTTCAGCAGGGGACCGAAGTGGCCGCCGACGTTGGAGTCGATGGGGATACCCGTCGCAGGCGACAGGGACACCACCAGCGACTTGCCCGAGCCGGGGTAGCTGGGGTTGCCGCCCAGGGGACCCGACGCGATGACGATGGCGTTCTCGGGATCGTCCCACTTCGTGTCGGTGTTCACCGCGTGCCAGAGGTAGTACAGGCCGTAGCCGCGACCGCCCACGAAGATCCGCTTGGTCTCCTCGTCCACCGCCTGGATCTCCAGGGTGTTGGACGACAGATCGATCTTCAGGATGCGGTCGGCGTACCCGCGCTGGATCTCTCGTGGCGGGTAGCTCAGCTCGGCGAGCACCTCGTGCGACGCCGCGAGCTCCTCGCGGTCGAGGACGTGTTCAGGGTGCAGTGCCATGGAAGCTCCTCGATTCGAATCTCTGGGGGCGTCGCGAAGGGCCAGGCGCGCTATCCTGACTCGGCGATCTCCCCGGTTCGTGGACGCGCGATGATAACCGCGCGCAAGGGGGGAGGCAAACGCCAGACGTAGTCTGGCGCGAGGAGCTCGTTTTGCTGGCACGGAGGATAGCGGCAGGCCTCCTGGTCGTCCTCGCCTGGGGGCTCGCGGCGAAGAGCGCCGGGGGACCCACCCGGGTGCCCGCGGATCCCTGGCTGACCGCCGCCGCGGTGGTCGCTGCGCTGACCCTGATCCCCGTCGCGGTGAAGCGAACGCGCTGGACCCGCTGGGCGATCCCCGCCGCCTTGCTCGTCCTGTCCGTGCTCGCCTGTCAGATCCACCTCGGCGAGGGGTTCCCCCGCACCCACGACGGCCGGCTGCACCTGTGGTCCATGTGGAGCCTCCACCGGTGCATCCTCGACGGCGATCTCCTCCCTCGCTGGAACCCCTACCTGGGGCTGGGCTACCCCCTGCTCCAGTACTACCCCCCCTCGACCTACGCGGCGGCCCAGCCGTTGATGGCGCTGGGGCTGTCCCCCGTGCGCGCCGCGGCCGTGCTCGTCGTGATCTTCTCCTGGGGATCGGGGTTGTCGATGTTCGGGTCCGCCCGGCGGCTGGGCCTCGGGCGTCTGCCTGGCCTGGCCGCTGCGGCCGCCGTGATCCTGGCCCCCTATCACCTGTTCGACGCCAACTTCCGCTTCGCCCTGGCCGAGCTCGCCGCGTTCGTGCTGGTGCCGCCCTTCCTCGTGCTGGGTCGGGAGGTCGCCTGGGGCGGCAAGGACCGGGTGCCCTGGCGCGGCTTCGTGGCCGTCGCCGTGGGCCTGCTGCTGACACACCTGCTGTCCGCGTTGATGGCCGGGATCTGCCTGGGGATCTGGATCGTCGCCGAGCTGATCCTCGGCCGATGGCGCGAGTACCGGGCCGTGGCCATCGGGCTCGGCCGGACCGCAGCGGCCTGTCTCCTCGCCGCCGCCCTCGTCGGCGCGTTCCTCGTCCCGGCCCTGTTGGAGATCCGCCACACCTCCATCGAGCGCTACCTGCCCGCCGATCCCAGTCCCCTGTCCAGCCACGGTATCGCCTTGCCGGATCTCGCCGAGCGATACGGCTGGACCAAGTACAGCGCGAGGCGCTCGCGCCCGGCCGAGGGCGAGGACCCGAATCACCTCATCCCGTTCTACTTCGGGCTGGCCCTGCTCGGCGCGGCCATGGCCGCGGTCGTCCTCGGCGTGGGCAGGCGCTCGACGCCCGATCCCACCGCCCGGTATGGTTCCCTCTTCCTCGCGCTGGTCTGCTGCCTCCTCTTCAGCGCGGGGATCCCGGCACCCTTCCTCGATCACTTCCCCGGCATGGACTCCCTGCAGTTCCCATGGCGTTTCCTCGGCCCGGCCGTGGTCCTCGCAGCCCTCCTCGGCGGCGCTGCCATCCACCTCGCCGCCCCCGGCCCCCGCGCCCGCGCCGCCCTCGCGGCCCTGTTCATCGTCGCCCTCGTCGTCGACGCCTGGCCCTACCTCGGCGCTTGCGACTGGCACGATCCCTACCGCGGCGCCTCCCACCAGCACTGGGTCGAGGACGCCCCCACCTTTGCCGAACGCTACGAGCCCATCGACGCGGAGATCCCCGCCGACGAGTTCGTTCGCGTCGAGCTCCTGCGCTTCCCCCCCGCGGACTGGACCCACCGTGTCGCCCAGGCCCACCAGTCCCACCGCGAGTTCTTGACCCCCGAGATCTACGAGAACTACCTGGTCGCCGCCGCCCGCCCCGCGGACCGCGCCCTGTCGGAACACCACGGCGTCTCTCGCCGGTACCGCCCGGCTCGCCGTCGTCCGATCCAGTACGAGCCCGATCCCATGGCCGCGCTGCACACCCCCGACGGCGCGGTCCTCGCCCTGGACGACCTGCAGATCCTCCCCGAGCGACTCACCGTCGAGCTCCCCTCCGAGCACCCCGGTGGTCGGCTCAGGGTCCTCTTCCAGGCCTTCCCTGGCTGGCGCGTCCGTACCGACGGCGGGGCCTGGGCCCCGGCCGGGTCGGACGAGGGATTCCTCTCGGCCGCGATCCCACCTGGAGCGAGCACCGTGGAGCTGCACTACTCCCTCCGGACGGCCCCCCGGATTGCGGGGCTGGTCGTCTCTTCGGTGGCGTGGTCGGCGGTGCTGGGGCTCTGGATCCGTCGTCGCGCGCGGATCACGTCAAGGAGCGCCTGAGCGTCCGCCACGCGGCCGCCGTGATCGGCCGCACCGAGGGATGGAGCGCGGTTCTCCACACACCCGCGCAGGCCTGGTGGCGCAGTCGCGTCGCGAGGGGAGCGTCGAAGAGCGCGGTGTCGCTGTAGCCGAGCCGGTTCAGGGTCGTGCCCATGATCGCGTTCATGGCCCAGCGTTGCTGGGGGGTCGCCTGACGCCGCCAGGCATCCACCCGGGTGGGATCGAGGGTGGCCAGGGCGTTCGACTTCCAGCCGGCCTCCCAGCGGGGGACCACGTCAGAGGCGGTCTCGGTGAGCTGCCGTCGAGGCCGGAAGGGGATGGCCAGGAAGTCGTGTACCCGGGCGAGGGTGGACTCCGGTGCCGTGACGAGATCCTCGAAGCGCGCCGTGTGGAGCTGTCCGGGGAAGCGAACGCCCCACTCGTCACCGAGCTCGGCCATGCGGCGCCAGCTGCACGCGTGGCGCCGCAGGTCGCGATGGGTGAACTCGGCGGAGAGCATCGACATCACGGCGTCCCGGCCGTCGCGGATGATCAGGACGATCCGCGCGTCCGGATACCACTGGAGGAGTCGCGGGACATGGGCGAGGTGAGCCGGCGTCTTCTCGACGACGTGCCGCGCACCCCGCCTGTGCGCGTACCGCTCCAGCGCGACGCGGAACAGGTGGCGCCAGCGGGGATCGCAGGGCCGGAAGCGGGCGAGGAGCTCGTCGTGTTCGAGACCGAGATCCGACGCCCTGGGGTGACCCAGCAGGTGGCGGACCATCGCGGCGTGGTCGCCGCGGCGGGGGCGGCTCGGATCGGTCAGGACGCGATCGAGGTAGTGGGTCTCCGGGGTGGCCGCGATGTCCGGGTGCCGGTCCAACAGCACGGTGAGCAGCGTCGTGCCGGAGCGGGCGTATCCGACGACGAAGATGGGGCTGAAGGGGCTCAGGCGCGGCTCTCCTCGTAGCGCCTCAGCAGCTCGGCGAAGAGGCGCGGCACCACGGCCATGGTGCCGGGGGTCTCCACGTAGGCGATGCGCATCTGCATCTTGCCGGGGTTGGGCTCGCCCGGGACGGTGGAGTAGAAACCGGCCATGGGCGCGGTGAGCAGGGTCGTGGGGACGCCGTCGAGGTCCACGGCGCCCTCGGTGGCGCACCACAGCACGAACTCCAGGGCGTCGAACCCGGGCCGCACCACGTCGCGCACGTCGACCACGGAGTAGATGGAGGCGTCCGGGCTGGACACGATGACGCCGGGGAGGCGCTCGCGCAGCTCGGCGGTGAAGGAGACCATCATGTCCCGGTAGTACGCGCGCAGGCGGCCGTACCAGGCGTGCAGGTCGTCGTGGTCCTCGTGGGCGAGGGCGCCGAACACGTACTGGCCCAGGACGTTGGGGCACAAGCTGGCGGTGTTCTCGGCCACGGCGCGGTCGTGGAACTCGGCGTCGTCCGTGATCAGGGCGCCGATGCGGAGGCCGCAGGCGTTCCAGACCTTGGACGCGGTCTCGATGCTGATGCGGCGGCCGGTGATGCCGGGGACCTCGTCCTCGGTGATGCCCCAGACCGAGGACACGCCGTCGTCGGTGTAGTAGAGCTCCCGGTAGGCCTCGTCGCTGATCATCCACAGGTCGTGGCGGACGCAGATCTCGGCGAGCTGTACGAGGGTCTCCCGGTCGTAGAAGTGGCCGGTGGGGTTGTCGTAGGGGATCACCACCATGGCGCCGGGCCGGTGGCGTTCGACCACCCGCTCGATCTCGTCCACTGGAGGCAGGGTGAACTTGCCGTCGGGCTGCAGCGTGCGGGTGATGGAGACGGTGGCGCGGCCGAGGCGCTCGGCGAACGAGAGGTAGTTGGTGTAGGCCGCGTCGATGAGCAGCAGCGGCCGCTCGTCGCTGCCCGCGGGGCCGCAGGCGCCGAGGATGACCAGCTCCATGCCCTGGCTGCCGCCGTCGGTGATCTGGGCGTGCAGGCCGCCGGTGTCGAAGCCCGACGAGGCGATCACGTTGAGGAATGCCTCGTTGGTCTCGGGCTGACCCACGGTGGCCGAGTACTTGACCACCCCGTCCGCGAACGGGCTCCCGGGACCGGCGATCTCCCGCAGCCTGGCGATCATCGCGGGGTGCATGGGCAGCGACACGTTGCCGATGGCCGTGTTGATGGCCCGGGTGTCGTCCTGGCGCTGCGCGAACCGGATCTGGGACACGCGAATGACCGACGGCTCGCGGGTCTGGAAGTGGGCGGAAAGCTGGGCCATGGCGTGACCTCCGTGGCCGCATTTAACCTCCGCTCGTTTTCATGGTCCACAACAGGAGCGTCGATACGGGAGGAAGCATGTCTCATCGTTCATCTCTTCGAGCCTCGGTTTTCCTCGGCGTGGTCCTGGTCGCCGTGGTGGCGACCTGGGGATCGGCCGCCGCGCCGTTGACCATCCTGGACACGGCCGATCCCCGCCCACACCGGGTGCGCCAGCTCCACGGCGACATCTCCCTGGCCAACCTGATCCTGGGGCTGAACCTGACCGGCGAGCAGCTGAGCGCGCTCGCGGAGCTGGCGGCGGAGGCCGACGAGGTCCGCGCGAGCTACGAGCGCGTCCACGTGGACCAGCTGGAACAGATGGATTCGAGCTTCGCCGAGCTGCGGAGGTGTCTGCTGGAGGGGGACGAGGTGTCGCCGCGGGTCAAGGCGAGGGCGCGCGAGGCGGAGACCGGGTTCAAGGAGCAGCGGCTCCGGTTCCAGCAGGATCTCGCCGGCCTCGACGCCGAGGTCCGGCAGGTCCTGAGCGAGGGGCAGGTCCAGATCGTCGAGGAGTTCCAGCCGTGCCTGTTCCCGCCCGAGGACCTGTCGTCGCCGTTGCGGGTCGGGCAGGCGGGCGCGTCGAGCCACCTCGTGGACAAGCTCGACCAGATCCGGCAGCTGCCGCCCGAGGTGTTCGAGCGGCACCTGCCGACCTTCCTCGACCGCGCCATGGAGCGGCTCCAGTGGCACGAGGGGCCCATCGCCGAGGTGGACGAGGCCGAGGAGCGGGAGCGCGTGGTGGCGCTGTTGACCGAGGTCCGCCAGATGGACGACCTGACCTGGGCGATGGAGGGACCCCGCATGGCGGACGAGCTCGTCGCGCCGCTGGAGCGCGGGCCGGTGCTCTCCCAGGGGCGCAGCGAGCTGACCCGGGTCGGCATGCTCCTGCTGGCCCCCGGGGCCTCGGACGTCATCGGTTCCATCGCCGGGCGGAGCTGACCGATTCCCCTTGATCCGGGGCCCGATTCCGGATAGTAACTCACTCATGAGCGACTATTTCCGAATCGCGCTGGTCGGGCTCGTCCTCGCCGCCCCCGCGTCCGCCCTGGCCGAGGTCCCGATCCACCTCACCTTCCACTGGCACATGCACCAGCCCATCTACTGGCCGTACGAGCCGGTCACCCAGACCGAGTCGGCGGGGCAGTACGGCTTCTCCGTGCTCCAGGTGCACACGGACCGCAGCGGGCCCTACACGGACTGGCCGATCACGGCGGTCCAGTCGGGCATGGACCGGGGGCTGGATCACCTGGGCGCCCAGGTGAGCCTGTCGGGATCGCTCATCGAGAACCTGAACACCCTCGAAGGGGAGGGGTGGGCGTTCAGCGGCTGGAAGAGCCGCTGGATCGAGTCCCAGGGCTGGACCACGTCGCTGGGCAACCCGCGGCTGTACCTGGTGTCCTTCGGCTACCACCACCCGCTGATGGCGCTGATCGACGACCAGGCGCTACAGCTGCAGGTCGAGATGCACGCCGAGCAGGTCCAGCGCGCGTTCGGGCAGCCGCCGGGGCCGGGCATGTTCCCGCCGGAGAGCGCGTTCTCTCCGCGGATGATCCCGGCGCTCGTCGAGGCGGGCGTCGAGTGGGTGATCGTGGACAGCATCCACCTCGAGCGCGCCCACGTGGACTACCCCTGGAACCCGGGCTCGAACCTGGTGCCCCCCAACGGCGCGGACGTGCTCGACGACCACGAGACCGACTGGGTGACGCTGCAGAACCTGTGGGCGCCGTCGCCGGTGGCGGCGCCATGGGCCTACCGGCCGCACTGGGCGGTGTACATCGATCCGGACACCGGCGACGAGCACCGCATCATCGTGGTGCCGGCGGCGCGCTACGAGGGCAACGAGGACGCGAGGGGCGGGTACGGCGCGCTGCTGTACGACTCGGTGTTCCGCAGCTATCTCGAGCAGAACGACGATCCCGACCATCCCATGCTGGTGGTGCTCGCCCACGACGGGGACAACTACGGCGGCGGCACGGACTCGTACTACAACAGCAACTTCCAGGGATTCCTCGGCTGGCTCGAGGGCAACCCCGACCAGTTCGTCGGCACCACCATCCAGGACTACCTGGACCAGTACCCGCCCGATCCCGACGACACGCTGCACCTCGAGGACGGCTCGTGGTCGGGCGCGGACAACGGCGACGCCGAGTTCGCCAAGTGGAACGGCGATCCGGGCGAGGACGGGTACAGCCCGGACCGCAACTCCTCGGCGGTGATGACCGCGGCGCTGAACCACGTGCTCACCGCCGACGCCCTGGCACCGTACTCCTCGGCGGCCGCGATCATCGACGGCACCGGCAACGACACGGACCAGGCGTGGCGCTGGCTCCTCGTGGGCCAGACCTCGTGCTACTGGTACTGGGACGGCTCCGAGGGGGGCATCTGGGACAGCCACCCCACGCGCGCGGCCAACGAGGCCGTGGCTGCAGCCGGCCGCGCGGTGGACGCGGCGGGCGGCGGGGATCCTGTGGGACCCAGCATCTACCTGCCGCAGCGAGAGTCGTTCAACCCGGGCGGATACGAGTGGGACGAGCAGCCCGAGCCCACGGACTTCGAGATCTGGACCCTGGTGTACGACCTCTCGGGGCTGACCCGCGTGGACCTGCGCTACCGCACCGACGACGACGCGTGCCGAGACGCGTCCAACGAGGTGTACGCGGGCGGGGGCTGGGAGACCGTGGCCATGGAGACCTGGTCCCAGGACCCCAGGACCGATCCCCTACCCAGCGCCGTCGCCGGTGGCTACCGGGCCGACGTGAACGTGGGCACCGGCGTCCTGGTGGACTACTACGTCGAGGCCGAGGACACCCACGGCAACGTGTCTCGATCGCCGATCATGCACGTGGCGGTGGGGGAGCTGGGCACGGCCGGTACCGGGCCGTGGGAACCGGAATACCCCACCGACTCCGACGAGATCACCATCCACGCCGAGGGGCCGGGGTGGCTGCACTGGGGCGTCAACGGCTGGCAACTCCCCGACGAGGTGTACTGGCCCTCCGGGACCGTGGACTGGGGCGACGGCATGTCCGTGGAGACCCCCCTGGACGGTCCGGACGGCGACGGCCTGTACCACGCGGTCATCGGCCCCTTCGACGATCCGGCCCAGGCCGTGACCCAGGTGGACTTCGTCTTCCACTGGTCCGACGACAGCTGGTCCAGCCCCGACCAGACCATCCCCATCAACGCGGCCCCGTCCCCGGATGCCCTCCCCGAGGACTGCGTCCCCTACTACCGATCGGGCGGGTACCAGGGCGACGACGACGATGACGACGACGACGACGATGACGACGACGACGGCAGCGACGACGACGATACGGCCGGCGACGCCGACGTGACCGGCGAGCCCGACGGCATGGTCAACAGCTGTGACTGCCACATCAGCGGCGACCGTCACGCGGCCGCGTGGTGGGTTGCAGCCCTGGTCGCGTTGTCCTGGCGCATCCGCTCCTAGCGCCCCCCCTTTCCCCCAGACGCGATATGCTGTCCGGCGCCGGCTTCCCGGCACGTCGAGGTGATCATGAAACGACCGTGGTGGGTTCGTCTGGGACGTGTTTGCGCCGTGGTGGTGCTCGCGCTGGGGGTGGCGGGCGCCGCTGTCGCGGCGACGGAGCGTCCGGGCGCGGGTGCGAGCATGGGGGTGGGGGCGACGGTCTATGCGCCATCTCCGTCCATCGGCTTCAGGGTGGATCTGCCCGCCTTCGAGGTGGCGGCGGTCCCTCAGGACGGGGTGCAGCTGAGGTTGCGCTCGCCCTTGCTGGAGACGATCTACAACGCGGCCTTGCGTCACCAGTTCCTGCTGATCGTCGATGCGTTCGTGCTGTTCTCGCCCGGATCGCCCAGCGCGAACATCGGCAAGGCCGTGGTGAGGCCACGGATCGGGCCCATGTTCGGGGTGCGCATCCAGGGCGGCCACAGCACCTTCCAGCCGGGCCTGCGGGTCGGTGGTCGATTGGGTGGTGAGGTCATGGGGCCGGGCCGTAGAACCGGACTGTTCTTCGGGTTCGAGCCGCGGATGGAGTTCATGGGGGGCGCCGCAGGTGTGGGTCGTACCTCTGCGACCTTCGGCGGCGGCGCCGTGTTCACGATCGCGGTGACGGGGTACGCAAAGCCATGACGAGACATCTACTGGTACTGACCTGTTTCGCCCTGTTCGTGCCCGGCTGCACGCCCGAGGCGTCCTGGTTCGTCAAGGCCTTGCCCGATGGGCCGCTGGTGGTGTCGCACCGCGGCGGCGCGCAGGTGGCGCCGGAGAACACCCTGGTGGCGTTCGAGCGGTCTGCTGCGGCCGACATCCAGGCCGAGGTGATGGAGCTGGACGTGCACACCACGGCGGACGGCGAGCTGGTGGTCATCCACGACCACACCATCGACCGGGTGACCGGCGAGGGCAACGGCTGCGACATCGAGCAGGACACCGAGACCGAGACCTACGGCGCCATCCACGTCAACGACCTGACCCTGGCCGAGCTGCAGAGCTACAACGCCGGGTACTGCTGGGAGGATCCCGACGCGGATCCGGAGGCCGAGGAGGACGTCCGGTTCCCCTACCGCGAGAACGGTGTGGCGTATGGCGCCTACGTGCCCACGCTGCGCACCGTGCTGCAGGCCTACCCGACGCAGCGGTTCATCGTCGAGGTCAAGCAGAACGAACCCAGCCTCGTCGAGGAGCTGATGGCGCTCATCGACGAGGAGGTGGCGATCCAGCGGGTGTGCTTCTCGAACTTCAACGCCGACGGCACGGCCGAACTCGCCGAGGCCGCGCCGGACGGCTCCTGCATCGCATTCTCTTCGGAGGGCATCCGCTGCTGGGCCTCCGAGGCGATCATGCCGTTCGGGGGCGGGAGCTGCGAGGCCTACGACCTGGGATCGGTGCCCCACGAGAACGGCGGCTTCGACCTGAAGTCGGAGCGGTTCGTGGGCAACATCCAGGCCACGGGCGCGCCTGTGTTCATGTGGACCATCAACGACCAGCAGATGATGAAGCAGGTCCTCGATCTCGGGGTCGACGGGGTGATCACGGACCGGCCGGACCTGCTGCGGGAGATGGTGGATCTGGTCGAGAGCACTGCGGGGGAGTAGCGCTCAGGGCGACTTGCAGATGACCGCCAGGTCGTCGTCACAGGGGTGGGTCCACCAGCCCTCGGGGCTGTTCAGCCCGCAGTACATCTCGGGCTCCAGGTAGGGGCCCTCGCCGCCCCACCACTCGAAGTCCATCTCCGAGCCGTCGCACCACTGGAACGAGCCGTCCTCCAGGGGATCGTGTAGCCCGACCCAGCTGTCCCAGACGCCGCCGATCTCCATGAAGGTCCAGGTCAGGTGCTCCCAGGTCTCCCCGTCGTGGATCGAGGCCAGGTCCTGGCCCCGGTCCTGGCAGTAGACGCGCGCCTCCTCCCAGGGGAGCCACTCGAGGCACAGGGCGTACTCGTGGCCGTCCGGCCCCTCCACGTCCATGCACTCGGGGCAGTCCTCGCCGTCGTCGAGCACGCCGTTGCAGTCGTCGTCGACGAAGTTGCAGTGCTCCTCGGCGCCGGGGTGGACGTTCGGATCGTGGTCGTTGCAGTCGGCCGTGCAGCCGTTGGCGCCGTCACCGTCGAAGTCCACGGAGCCCCCGTCGAGGCAGTCGAGCCACTCCTCGATCCGGCCGCGCTGCTCCTCGATGTGATCGTAGACCCCCTGGATCGACTCCTCGGTGAGGCCGGGATCGCCGTGCGCCTCGGCCTCCGCGAGGATCGAGGTCCCCACGAGGTCCTGGACCTCCTCGGCCATGGCGACCAGGTCCAGCTCGTCCACCCGGTCCAGGACGCCCTCGAATGCGTCGTGCAGCGCCGCCACGCACTCGTCGGACATGAAGCACACCTCGTGCACCCGCCCGCCGCCGTGCCACCCGGGGCCCGGCTCGTTCATCACGCCCGCGAACTCCCCCATGGCGCCCACGAACGTCTGATCGATGCCCCACGGCACGAAGGTCCACGGGCCGTCCTCGGGGTGGAAGATCTTGTAGTTGTTCGCGCTCTGGACGTATCCGTCCCAGTGTCCGAGGTAGATCTCCGTGGCCGCGAAGGTCGCGTACAGCTCCAGGTCCAGGTACTCCTCCAGCACCGCCTGGGCCTCGGCGCCGTCCTCCACCTCACCCAGGGCGGCCGTGAGCTCCTCGATGTCCGCGCGAGACTCGTCGTCCCCGTGATCCTGGTCGAAGTGCTCCGTCATCCCCTCCTCGAAGTCCGTCCCGTACTCCCCTTCGTACAGATTTCCCTCGTTGCTCCCGAACCAGCGCTCCAGGAACACGTCGTTGTCGTTGCTCTCCAGCAGCGCGTAGATCCCCTTGGTTTCGCCGTTGAGCGACACCGACGCATACCCCACCCGGCACCCCGGCACGCCGCCTTCGCGGAACAGCGCGTACGCCAGGTACTCGTGCATCCCCGACGGGTCCTGCACCAGGTTGTTGATCGTCAGCTTCTCCAGCCCCTGGTGCGTCTGACCGTCCACGTGACGATTGAAGTCGATGATGAACGACGACTTCCCTGGATTCCCGTTGCCGTCGCCGGACACCTCCGGGTACTCGCCGTCCAGCGCGACGAACGATCCCGCCGCGCCCTTGAGCCGGACCGCGATGTCTTCGAGCACCTCCCCGTCGATGGTCACGTCGCCACGCGTGTACTCGCGCGGTTCCTCCAGCAGGCTCGCATACCCCTCCTCACCCACTTCGATGGCGATCGTGTGGATCTGCGCCAGGCTGAAGAACGCGTCGAGGGCGTCCGAGTCGTCGTCGTCGTCGTCTCCGACCAGGTCGGCAGAGTCGTCGTCGTCGCCCTCGTCCGACGCCGCGCAACCCCACAGCATCGCCAGCCCAGCGCACATCCACAGTGTTGTCGTGATCTGGCTCATCGGGGTCTCCCTCCCGCTCCACGGTATGGGTTCTGTACCCGATACGGAAGCAGCCGCAAAAAAGGGCGCTTTCCTGCGCGGCAGACCCCCAACCCCGAGCCGCCCCCCAAATGGGGACATACATGAGCTGGTCACACTCGAAGCCTCGACCCGCCCCCTTCCTACCGGACCAGGTTATGTGTGTCCCCGTCTCGCCCCCCGTACCCCTACTCCTCCTCCTCCCGCTTCTCCGCCTCGAACACCAGCTTGTTGTCCACGCAGTCCACCGTCACGTGGTCGCCCTCGCCCACGTTGCCCTGGAGGATCTCGGTGCTCAGGGGGTCCTTGATGTGCCTCAACATCGCGCGCTTGAGCGGCCTCGCGCCGAACGCCGGGTCGTAGCCGACCTCGGTGAGGAAGTCCTTGGTGGCGTCGGTGAGGTCCATGGTGAGGCGGCGGTTGTCGAGGAGGACCTGGAGGTAGCGCATCTGGATGTCGACGATGGCGCGGA
>CAYRNR010000037.1:0-63530 GCA_964425605.1 uncultured Rickettsiales bacterium
TCCAGGCCTCGTCCCGCTCCTCCTTGGTCTTCTCGACGTGCTTCTCGGCGAACAGGAGCTCGCCCACCAGCGACTCGACGCGCCCGCGCAGCAGGGCCACCTCGTCGGACAGCCGGTTGCGATCCGCGGCGATCCGGCCGACGAAGCTCGGCCTCGGCGCGCGGAACCGCGGGCGAGCACAGAACGCCGCGAGGGGTTCCACGGCCACGTCCCACGAGTAGCGCTCCCTGGCGGCCTTCTTGGCGGCCCGGCCCATCTTCTGGACCAGGTTGGGCTCGTCGATCATCCGGTCGAGGGCGTCGCGGATGGCGGCGTGATTGTCCACGTCCACCGGGATCACAGCGCCAGTGGGGTTCAGCTCGGCGGCCGCGGCCTGGTGGTCCGAGAGGATCAGGGGCAGGCCGCACTGGAGGTAGTTGAGGTGACGGAACGAGAAGCTCAGCTCACGCTCGAGGTTGCGCCGCGACAGGTCGATGGCCGCGGTGGAGCTGGCGTAGAGCTGCAGCATCTGCTCGAAGGGCAAGAAACCCTCGATGCTGACTCGGTCGCTCTTGGGGAGCGAGGCCCAGGGATCGCTGCCGCTGGTGGTCTGCCCGCCCTCGACGAGGTACCGACCGCCGAGGATGCGCAGCTTTCCGACGCCGCGCTTCTCCAGGTGATCCACCACGACGGCCAGCGCGCGGCGAGGGTCGTTCCACGGCCAGAACACGCCGCCGGTGATGAACACCGGCTCCTTGGGGCGCCGCACCCGCGGGCCGGTCGGCGCGCACGACAGGGGCACCACGGCGCCGGGCAGGTTCCGGCAGTCCACGCCGGCCACGGTGAGCTGGCCGATGTAGTAGTTGCGCTGGCGGTGATTGCTGAACAGGTAGTAGTCGGCGAGACCGAGCGCCTCGAGCAGCCGGCTGGGCTCCTCCTCGCCGTCGCCCCCCTGGTACTGCCGCTCGAGCAGCCGCGGGGCGAACAGGTCCAGGACCACCGGCGGCCGGTTCTCGGGGAGCCGGGACACCTCGTCGGTGGCCTCGACGATGATCACGTCGGGGTCCACCTCCTCGACGATGCTGGCGATGCCCTCGGGGTCGTTGAACACGAACGGCGTCATGGGCGTGCCGTCGCGCACGCCGTCGTCCTCGACGCCGTCGTCCAGCGTCGCGCGCTCCACGTCACGGGCGCGGGTGGCGTAGGCCACGTGGAAGCCGCGATTCTTGAGCCCCTCGGCGTGGTTCCACGCGCGGATCCCCATGCCGCTCACGGGCTGCCCCGGGCGGGGAGGCACGCCGTGCATGATGATGAGGACAGTGCGGCCAGTGGACTCCATGATCCGGGACAAGGTAGCACGTGCGGGCGCGACCGGCACTCCATGGGTGCTTCAGCGGCTTAACCGGTCGAAGCTGGACGGGTCTGCCTCCTCCAGTTGTGGTTTTTCGGGAATCGTGGAGGACATCATGAGGCATTCGAAGGTTTGGACTATCTGTTGGGCTGCCGGCATCTTCTCCGTGGCGGGCGGCGCTTGCGACGAGGTGGGAGAGGGCAACCTGCCCGACACCGATCTCACGTACGCGATCGTCGATACGGATCAGACCGCCTACTACGACACGCTCGCGGAGATGGACTGGCCCGACCCGGGCGAGTCGTTCTACGGCCAGGACGCCGAGTACGAAGGGTACGGTCCGGTGTACACGGACAACGGCGACGGCACGGTCACCGACGAGGTCACCGGCCTCATGTGGCAGCAGTATCCCGGCGACAAGGTCGCCTACGCCGACGCCATCGACGACGCGGACTCCTTCGATCTGTCGGGCTACGACGACTGGCGGCTGCCCACGGTCAAGGAGCTGTACTCGCTGATCCTGTTCAGCGGTGAGGATCCCAGCGGCGAGATGGGCGACGACACGTCGGGCCTGGTGCCGTTCATGGACGAGACCGTGTTCGGCTTCGAGTACGGGGACTCCAGCGCGGGCGAGCGGATCATCGACTCCCAGTGGGTCACCACGTCCCTGTACGGCGGCTCGGTGATGGGCGGTGAGCAGTGCTTCTTCGGGGTGAACTTCGCCGACGGCCGGATCAAGTGTTATCCCACCACCGGCCCGGGCGGATACTTCGCCATCCACGTGCGGGGCAACACCGACTACGGCGCCAACGACCTCACCGACAACGGCGACGACACCGTCTCCGACGCGGCCACCGGGCTGACGTGGATGCTCGACGACAGCGGCGAGCCCCTGGGGTGGGAGGAGGCGCTGGCGTGGTGCGAGGACAGCGAGCACGCCGGCCGCGACGACTGGCGGCTGCCGTCGGCCAAGGAGCTGCAGAGCCTGGTGGACTACTCCCGCGCACCCGACGTCACCGGCTCGGCGGCCATCGACCCGATCTTCTCGTGCTCCTCGATCACCAACGAGGCCGGCGACGCGGACTTCCCCTGGTACTGGTCGAGCACCACCCACGCCGCCTCCAACGGCTCGGGCGGGGCCGCCGCCTACGTGTCCTTCGGCCGCGCCCTGGGCTACTGGAATGGCCAGTGGCAGGACGTCCACGGCGCTGGCGCACAGCGCAGCGATCCCAAGGCCGGTGATCCGGCGGACTACCCCGAAGGCCACGGGCCCCAGGGCGACGCGATCCGGATCGACAACCACGCGCGTTGCGTGCGGGGCGGTTGACCCCCGCGATCACCGTGGGGAATCCTGTGTACCGCAATGAGCGCGGACCCCAGGACCACCGACGGCCTCTACCCCATGCGCGCGGTCACCGAGATGACCGGGCTGACGTCGCACACCATCCGTGTCTGGGAGCGCCGCTACGGTGCGGTGGTCCCCCACCGCACGGCCGGCAACACGCGGCGGTACTCGGCCGAGGACGTGCACAAGCTCACGCTGCTTCGCGAGGCCACGGAGCAGGGCTATCCCATCCGCGAGATCGCGACCCGGCCGATCTCCGAGCTCGAGGATCTCGCCCAGGGGGAGCGCCCCGTGGAGCGCTCCCGCGGGACACCGGCGGCGGACCTGGGGGATCCCTGCTCCCGCATCCGACGCGAGTACCTCGACCACATCGAGGCCTTCGACCACCGCCGCGCGCTGGAGGTGCTCTCGCGCGCCTCGGCCCTGCTGCCCGCGGCCGACCTCGTGTTCGAGGTGCTCCTCCCGGTGCTCCGCGAGACAGGTGACCGATGGGAAGCGGGCACGTTCACCGTAGCCCATGAGCACGCGGTCAGCGCCCAGGCCCGGGGCCTGCTCGACACCCTGATACGCCTCGCCGCGCCCCGGCAAGGCGCGCCGCGGTTGGCCGTGGCCACCCCGGCGAACCACCTGCACGAGTTCGGCGCGCTCGCCGCGGCTCACCTCGCCGTGGCCCACGGCTTCGAGCCGGTCTACCTCGGTCCAGACGTACCCGACGTCGATCTGCTCGACGCGGTCTCGCGCAGCGAGGCGGCCGTGCTGCTCCTCGCAGTGGAGCGGGACATGGATCCGAGCGAGTCGAGGAGCCTGGACGACCTGCTCCAGCGACTGGGCGAACGCTGTGACGTGTGGGTGGGGCTGCCGCCCGGGCACGGCGCGCGCGATCGTGTCGCGGACGTGCGCTACTTCCACCGCTTCGAGGATCTCGATCGGGCCCTGGCCGAGCGCGCGTCTGGTTGACGTCCCTTCCGGCCGTTTCCTCGACAGGTCACCGATCGCATGCTAGAGCCCGGTCCACGAGGCCGAGTGAAGGAGTGGTGTATGTCCAAGGTCACGCGCAGACAGGCCATGGGGATGACGGCGGCCATGGTGGGTGGAGCCGCCGCCGCAGGGTCGGGGCTGACCCTGCCCGGGTGCGAGTCCAGCTCCGAGGGGCTGGTCTACGAACCTGGACGGATTCTCCCCGTGCTGGCCGACACGGATGTGGTGGTGCTCGGCGGCGGTCCCGCCGGCATGTCCGCGGCCATCGCCGCGGCGCGCGAGGGCGTCCAGGTGATGCTGGTGGAGCGGTTCGGCTCCTTCGGCGGCGTGATCACCCAGCAGACCATGGGTTCCATCTCCTGGTACCGCTTCGCCGAGACCGTGGACGCAGGGGGCATCCGGCTGGAGTACGAGCTCAAGGCCAAGGAGATGGGCGCGACCATCGACGTGTTCGGCGAGGAGGGCCGCGGCGTGGTCGACGACTCGCTGCTGGACATGTACCACGACTACCTCGAGAAGGCCGGTCTGATGGTCAACGGGGTGCCCAACTACGAGATCCTGGAGACCGAGCTGTTCAAGTGGGTGGCCGACGACATGCTCGTGTCCAACGGGGTGACGCCGGTGCTGCACTGCTGGGCCGTGGACGTGCTGCGCGACGGCCCCTCCGTCGCCGGGGTGATCGTCGAGAGCAAGTCGGGACGCCAGGCCATCCTGGCCAGGCGGGTCATCGACTGCACCGGCGACGCGGACGTGGCCAAGTTCGCCGGCGCGCCGTTCAGCATGAGCGGCACGGGCGACCTCATGGAATGCACCATGCAGTTCGGCATGAGCAACGTGGGATTGCAGGAGCTGCTGCTGTACATCTTCTTGCAGTCCGAGGGCGTCGGGGACTGGTCCGAGACCGGCGGCGACACCTCGACCATGCTCAGCCCTCGCGTCGCGGCACCGTACGAGGAGGCCATCGCCAACGGCGATATCCCCGAGGAGGACGACGTGGAGTACACCTCGTACTTCGGCGTCTTCACCTCGGCCAACGAGCTCCCGGACATGAACACCATCCACATGCACGGCGTGGATCCCACCGACGTGCTGGCGCTGACCGCCGCGGAGATCAAGGGCCGCGAGCGGGCCGTGTGGGCGATGGAGGCCCTCAAGAAGTACTGCCCCGGCTTCGACGAGGCGCGCATCCGTACCTTTGCGCCGTGCCTGGGTATCCGCGATTCCCGGCGCATCATCGGCGAGTACGAGCTCACCGAGGACGACGTGCGCAACGAGGCGCGGTTCGAGGACTCCATCGGCATCATCCCCGAGTTCTTCGACGGCTTCGGGCTGATGGTGCTGCCCACCACGGGGCGTTACTTCCAGATGCCCTACCGCACCCTCGTCCCGGCGGACGTGGACAACCTGCTGGTGGCCGGCCGTGCCGTCTGTGCCAGTCGCATCGCCTTCACGGCCACGCGCCAGATGAACTGCTGCTGCGTCACCGGCCAGGCCGCCGGTGTGGCCGCCGCGGTCTCCATCGAGGACGGGGTGACCCCGCGCGAGGTGGACGTGGCCGAGGTGCAGACCCGGCTCGGGGCCCAGGACGTGCGGCTGGACTGATCGGCGGCTGATGAAGCTACGGCTCCGAATACCACGCTGGCGTGGCCGGGTCGCCCTCCTGGCGGGGAGTTGCCTGGGGTGCCTGCTCGCCCTCGAGCTCGCGCTGCGCCTGGTGTCCATTCCCGAGCCCTGGGTCCTGCCCCTCGATCCCCACGGGTACCAGGACTACTTCCGCGAGCGCGAGGTGCCGAACCCGCTGATACGCTTCGATCCGGAGCTGGGCTTCACCCTGACCCCTCACGCGAGGCACCTCCCCGGCGCCGGCTCGAACATCGTGAACACCAACTCCAGGGGCGTTCGCGGTGTGAAGGAACACGGCGCCAAGGTGTCCGGGATCCCGCGCATCGTCACGCTCGGCGACTCCTTCACCTTCGGGGAATGCGTGGAGGATCACCAGACGTACCCGGCCGTCCTGGGCCAGTTCTGCGAATCCTGCGAGGTGATCAACCTGGGGGTGTTCGCGTACGGACTCGACCAGATCCTGCTCACGTTGCAGCGTACCCGCGAGATCTACGATCCCGACGTGGTGGTCCTCGGGTACTACCCCGGCGACGCGCGCAGGGTCCGGCACCGGTTCTTCAGCGGAGCTCCCAAGCCCCGGTTCACGTTGCGCGACGGCAAGCTGAAGGTCGCCGACCGTCCCAGGACGCCCCAGGAGTACCGAAGAAGCTGGATTGGAGGGTACTTCCTGCGCGACGCCTGGAGCACCTCGTTCCGCAAGCGGCACGTCATCGATCTCGCCGAGGAGGTGTCCCGAAAGATCCTCGAGGAGTTCGTCGCCGAGGGCACCGCCGGCGGGGCGACCGTCGTCTTCGTGTACATCCCCGACGAAGACGACTGCCTGTGGGATGAACGCCTCCCCGATCCGCTGTTCGTGGAGGCCTGCGAGTCTCTGGATGTCGTGTGCCTCGATCCCACGCCAGCGATTCGATCGTTCCTGTCGGGAGACACCAGCGCCGCCGAGCGCTTCGAGTGTGGTGGGCACTACGACCCGGCGCTCAATCGGCTCATCGCTCGGGAGCTGAGCGCGCAGGTCCCCTAGGGCAGTCGGTCCAGCGCCTGCTCGAAGTCCGCCACGAGGTCGCCCGGGTCCTCGATCCCCACGCTGACGCGCACCAGCCCCTCGGTGATCCCGATCTCCTTCTGCCGGTCCGGCGGGACGTCGGCGTGGGTCATGGTGCCGGGGTGCTCGGCGAGGGTCTCGTTGCCGCCCAGGGAGACCGCGAGGGTCGCGACCTCGAGGGCGTCGAGGAAGGCGAAGGCGCGCGCCTTGGTGCCCAGATCGAACGAGATGATGCCGCCGGGTCCGGTGCACTGGCGCTTGTAGATGTTGCGCTGGGGGTTCTTGGCCCCGAGCAGCGCCGGGTAGACCACGTCGACCACCTCGTCGCGCAGCGCCAGCATCTCGGCGAGGGTCTCGGCGGTGCGCGCCTGCCGCTCCATGCGCAGCGCCACGGTCTCGAGGCTGCGGGTGGCCAGCCAGGCGGTGAACGGTCCGGCCATGGTGCCGAGGATGGTGCGGAAGTCCTTGATGCCCTTGACCAGGTCGTCCCGGCCGACCACGGCGCCGGCGATGAGGTCCGAGTGGCCGCCGACGAACTTGGTCAGCGAGTACAGCGAGAGATCCGCGCCCAGCTTCAGCGGGTGCTGGAAGACCGGCCCCAGGAACGTGTTGTCCACCGCCACGACGGGTCGCTCACCGACGCAGCCGTCGGCCACGGCGCGCACCTTCGCGACGTCGGTCATGACCATGGTGGGGTTGCACGGGCTCTCCACGAAGATCAACTTCGGGGGCCGGCCCGTGTCGGCGATCACCTGCTCCATGGCCGCCGGCGCGTCCGTGCCCGCGGTCACCCCCACGGTCTCGATCTTGTAGCGCGGCAGCACGTGCTCGAACAGGAACTCGGTGCCGCCGTACACAGGCTCGGCGAACAGCACGTAGTCGCCGGGCTCGCACAGGGCCATGCAGGTGGTGGAGATGGCGCTCATGCCCGACGAGAACACCGCCGCGGCCTCACCAGCGTCGAACAGGGTCAGGCGATCCTCGAGGATCTCGAGGTTGGGGTTGTTCAGGCGGCTGTAGATCAGCCCCTTGGGTGGCTCGGTGCCGCCGTCGAGGTGGTAGGCCTTGCGGAAGAACCGCTCGCCGTCTGCGCAGTTCTCGAACGAGAACGTGGAGGTGACGAAGATGGGCGGCTTGACCGAGTTCTCGGACCAGTCCGCCTCGTACCCGTACCCGACCACGCCGGTGGCGGGCTTGTGTTGATGTGTCATGACAGGCCCTCTCAGCCCAGGACGTACTCGTTCTTGTAATCGGGGACCGTGACCTTCCAGCCCGTGGCCTCGCGGAGGTGCTCGCCGAACGCGTCGGCCGCGCCCGACTCCCCGTGGACCACGAACACGCGCTTGGGCGGCGCCTGCAAGCTGGTGATCCACTGGACCAGCTCGGAGCGGTCCGCGTGGGCGGAGAACCCGCCGATGCGGGCGACGCGGGCGCGGATCTTGTGTTCGAAGCCGTGCAGCCGGACCGTCTCGCGGCCGTCGAGGATCTGCCGGCCCAGGGTGCCGTTGGCCTGGTAGCCCACGAACAGCAGCGTGGACTCCTTGCGGCTGATGTGCTGGGCCAGGTGGTGCTTGATGCGGCCGCCGGTGCACATGCCCGAGCCGGCGATGATGATGGCCGTGCCGCGGATGCGGTTGATGGCCATGGACTGCTCGCGGGTGCGGCTGAAGGTCAGCTCCGGGAACGAGAACGGGCCCTGGCCGTCCTTGACCAGGTCCACCATCTCCTCGTCGTACAGCTCGGGATGGCGCTGGAAGACCTCGGCGACCTTCACCGCCATGGGGCTGTCCAGGAAGGTCAGCAGCCGCGGGATGCGCTTGGCCCGCATCAGGTCGTTGAGGTGGTACAGCACCTCCTGGGCGCGCTCGATGGCGAACGACGGGATCAGCAGGTTGCCGCCGCGCTCCACCGTGTCGTTGACGATCTCGGCCAGCTGGGTGCCCACGTCCACGGCCTTGTCGTGGACCCGATCGCCGTAGGTGGACTCGATGAGCACGTAGTCGGCCTGCTCGTACTGGACCGGGTCCTGGATGATCGGCTTGTCCCAGCGGCCCACGTCGCCGCTGAACAGGACGGTCCGGGTCTCGTGCTCCTCCTCGACGAACACGCGGATGAACGACGAGCCGAGGATGTGGCCGGAGTTGCGGAAGACCGCCTTGACGCCCTGGCCGATCTCCACCGGCTCGTTCAGGGGCACGCGCTGCAGGTGGGGCAGCGCCGCCTTGGCGTCGGCCACGGTGTAGAGGGGGTTGTACCCGTACGGGGACTTGCGTCCGGACTTGCGGTGCCGCTTGCGCTTGTACTTGGCGTCCTCCTCCTGGAGGTAGCCGGCGTCGAGCAGCACGATGCGCGCCACCTCGGCGCTGGTGGGGGTGCAGTAGATCTTGCCGGCGAAGCCCTCGCGCACGAGCTTGGGCAGGTAGCCGCAGTGGTCCAGGTGGGCGTGGGTCAGCAGCACCGCGTCGATGGACGCCGGGGGGATGGGGAAGTCGTCGTAGTCCCGTCCCTTGAACTGGCGCTCCTGGTGCATGCCGCAGTCCACCAGGAAGCGCTGATCGCCGACCTCGAGCATGTGGCGCGATCCCGTGACGTTGCCCGCAGCGCCCAGGAAGTGGATTCTCGTCTGCCTCATCGGTACTCCTCGCCGTGGCACCACCCTACGGGTGCACGGCCTCCAGCGCCAGGATGTATGCACCCGGGCCGAAGCCGCACATGGGCACGCTGCCCTGGGCCTCGTACCCGGCGTCGGCGCCCAGGTTCGTGTGGTCGTGGTCGTCCTCGCCGGTGTAGACGCCGTCGCTGAGCAGCTCGCCGATCAGGTCCGCGTTGGCGCGGGCCTGGGCCGTGATCCAGTCCACCAGGGTCTCGGCGTTGGCGGTGAGCACGGGATCTCCCAGGGCGTCGCCCATGGTGGCCATGGCCGAGGCCATGCGCAGGTCGATCACCACCCACTCCTGATCGTCGTACCAGGGGTAGGGGTTGGAGGTGCCCGCGCCGTCGTCGTTGCGCAGGAAGCCGGGGCTGCCGTTGTCCATGGCCAGGTTGTCCATCAGGCCGCGCAGGGTGCCCATGGCCAGGGCGGAGTCGGGACGGAACACGCCCAGGTTGACCAGCTCGATCACCGACGCGTCGTAGGGGCCGCAGTAGCCGCAGACCTCCTCGGGGGCCGAGGCCAGCACGGGGCAGGCCTGGCCGTCGAAGGTCTCCTCGAAGACCGGGCCGTCGGTGATGTTCAGCAACCCGCCGCGGATCTGCTCGGCGGCGGCGGTGTAGCTGGCGTCGCCGCTGAGGTCCGCGGCGAGGCGCAGGCCGTTGACGGCCTGGACGTCGCTGTACGTGAACTGCTTGGCCCCGTTGGGGAAACACTCGTCCCAGTGCCGCTCCCAGATGGAGGAGTCGGCGACCAGCAGGTCGTTGGTGTCGATCAGCGCCACGAGGGGATCGGCGACGCCGCCGAGCACGGCGTCGAGGGTGTCCGCCTGGAACGCGGCGTCCGAGGACGCGGCCATGTACTCGCCGTACGCCCACAGGAACAGCCCGAAGTCGTCCAGCTCCACGTTGGGGCCCGCGGCCGAGCCGTCCTCGCACCACGCGTCGTCGCTCTGCTCGGTGCCGTCGCCGTAGTAACGGCACGCGGAGATGAGGTAGTCGGCGATGCCGAGATACGACGCGTAGTAGCCCGCGTCGCCGTCGATCTGGAACTGCAGGGCGTCGCGCGCCTCCTCGAGGTGACCGGCGTGGGCCTGGGCGACGATGGCGTAGGCCGCGTCGCGGGGCCACGAGATGTTCCAGCCGCCCGGCGGCAGCGACGCGAGGATCTGGCCGTAGCCCGGCCCGGGCTCGCGCACCTGGCCCATCTTGAGCACGGCCGTGGACTGGCGGTACACCGCCTCCTCGTCCGCGGACAGGCCCGCGGGGAGGTTCTCCACGGCGTGGTAGCCGTCCCAGTAGGCCTGCTCGTCGTCGAGCACCTGCTGCGGGCCGCGGCCGGCCACGAACCCGTCCACCCGCGCTGCCAGCGCAGAGGCGTCCTCGCCGCCGCCGTTGAGGCCGACGATCACCCCGGCCCAGGCGTCGTCGCCCGTCCCCAGGGAGCCGGCCGACCACTGGAATCCGACCGCCACGTCGTCGCCCGAGATCAGCTGATCCGACAGGTCCTGGCCGGCGGTGAGCAGCATCCACGGGTTGTGGCTGGCGTCGCCGCCTGGAGCTGCCGAGCGGTGGCTCGCCGCGCCGAGGGAGCGGTGGTAGAGCCGATCCGAGCCGCGGCTCTCCACGATGCCGTCGCTGCCCTGGGCCGCCACGTCCTCGCTGTCCGCGGTCCCCTCGCCGCCGGTGTGGAAGTTCTGCAGCGAGTACAGGTCCACCAGGGCCGACGACCCGTTGTTGGTGACGTGCCCGAGCACCACCAGGGCGTGGCTCTCGCCGTGCATGGGGGCGAACAGGTAGGTCTCCACCTCCACGTCGCCCACCTGCTGGACCAGCCGCACGATCCCCGTGCCCGGCACGTATCCGGCCTCGATCTCGGCCACGTCGCCCAGCCAGGTCCCGGCGCCGTCCACGCGCAGGCCCAGGTACAGGTCGAACAGCAGATCGCGCGTGTACTCGCCCGGGGCGGGCTCGGCCATGATGTGCTCGGTGAAGGTGATCAGCCGGTGCTGCAGGTCGGCGGTGCCGGGCGTGTTGCCGGCGAACGTCACCGGCACGTCCCGCAGGTCGATGGCGTAGGTGGCGCTGACGAAGCCGTTGGACGTGGGCAGGGCGTAGAACGAGCGCGACGCGGGCGGGGGGCTGGGCAGGGACGGGAACGAGATGTCGCAGGCGTAGCCCAGATCGTCGTCGAGGTCGCCGGTGTCGTCGTCGTCGCCGGTGGCGTCGTCGTCGTCCGCTGTCGCGTCGTCGTCGTCCGCCGTCGCGTCGTCGTCGTCGCCGTGGCTGTCGTCATCGTCCGCCGGCGAGCTGCTGTCGTCGTCTGCGGACTCGGAGGGGCATCCGCACAGGACCATCCCCAGGATCAGGACCAGCAGGTAGCGCATCGGATCTCCTTTTTTCGTGCAGCGGAGGAAACGTACACCAGTGCGCCCGTACCACCAACTCCCGGTCGGGACGAACGGACGGTATAATCGGCGCCGGAGGGAACCATGCGCTGGTGGACCCTGCTGACTCCCACGCTGCTGGCCCTGGGGTGCGCGCCCGAGGAGACGCCCGCTGTCGACGAGAACGCGCTGCCGCGGGTGACCGCAGAGCTCAACGACGGGGACCCCCTGGAGAACGGGGCCACCGTCGTGGCCACCATCTCCGACGCGGACGGAGAGCTGTGCTCGCTGGAGGTGGAGTACTCCTTCGACGAGGGGGTGACCTACGCGCCCGCGACCATCCCCCAGCACACCGCCGGCAACCTCGCCGAGGTGTCGTGCCCGGACGTGGGCGAGAAGATCACCCTGGTGTGGGATCTGGAGGGCGACCGCGGCGCGGACGAGTCGAGCATCGCGATCCTGCGCTTCCTCCCCCACGATCCCGAGGACGCGGGCCCACCGGCCCACCTGCTGATCGACCTCACCAACAAGGAGGACGTGAAGGTCGGGGGCGGCTACGTGGAGCGCCTGGGCGCCCAGGGCACCCAGTGGCAGTACCACGCCACGGCCATGGCCCACGTCCTCGTGACCGCCGAGGGCGCCGCCACCACCGGCGAGGGGCTGTTCGGCGGCGACAGCTTCTCCTCGGCAGACCTGCAGTGGACCTACGAGCTGCCCACGCCGCCGCCCGACGAGCACTTCCAGGCCATGGACTGGGCCGGCGCGCAACCCGGTGTGGGGGCGTTCTACCTGCCGGTGGTCTTCAAGGACATGGACCAGTCCGGCACCTACGACGCGACCGAGGAGATCGTGGGCGTGGGCGACCGCGCGATGGTGGCCTACATCCGCCCCGACGGCGACTGGGCCCACGACGACTGGTACGTGATCGCCTTCGACGCGTTCGCCGAACCCCAGCTCTACCTGGAGTTCCTGCCCGCCGAGACGCCGGTCAACCTGAGCCTGAAGGGGTACTCGGTGTTCTCGGGCTCGCTGGAGCTGGAGGTGGCCAACGCCAGCGACGTCAGCTCCGTGCGGCGCCTGGGAATCATGCCGAGCCTCCAGGACCCCGTGGTCGGATCCGGCGTCCAGGAGATGACGTCGGTCCCGTTCGACCCCACGGCGTCCACGGTCACCGTGGAGGTCCACGCGGACCAGCTGCCCGCGGAGCACTGGGAGGAGATCGTCTGGGCCGGCATCGCCGACGAGGCCTACGTGGAGACGCTGTTCCTGTACCTGGACGAGGACGGTGACAGCGCGATCAGTGAAGGCGAGGTGCTCACCCACCGTATCGGGCGGTCCAACGACACGGCCTACCTGTTCTTCGTGCACCTCGAGGGGACCCTCACCTGGGACACCCTCTGGACCTGGGCCGCCGACGACTGCTGGAACGGCTTCAACCTGATCGCGCCGGAGGAGCACGGCGACGAGATCTTCGAGCGGTGGATCTGCTACCCGCTGGAGGTCCCGCCCCTGGTCAGCGTCTACGACTTCTGAGGCGCGCGGGCCCCCGCGCGCAACACGAAGCTTCACACCTGCGCTTCACCTGTATAAGGTGAACGTATGCGATGGACACGTACGTCTCGGGCTTCCGCAGGGCTGCTGGCCCTCGGTTTCGCCCTCTTCATCGGCCACGCCGCGGCCGCGCTCGACGCGCAGCCGCTGGACTCGGCGCTCCAGGACCACAACACCGCGACCGTGGTCCAATTCCATCCGAGCGATCCGACCACCGTGGCCGAACTCGATCGGCTGGCCGCCACGTCGGCCGCCGACATCCTCGCCGTGTGCGTGGGTCCCGGTTGCTCCCAGGGTGTGACCGAGAACATCGCCCGCGAGCGAAACTGGCCCTTCAAGCTGGCCTTCGATCCCCGGGATCCCGCTGCCGCGCAGCAGGGGCCCTCGGCGGCCAACGCCTCGCGTTCTCCCGCGCGATCCGCCGTGGCGAGCATGCGGCCGTCCCTGCCGTTCGGCACCAGCAAGCCCGCCGCGAGCGGCCTGACCGCGAGCGCCTCCATGCCGGAGCTCCCCAGGCTCGTGTCGGCGCGAGGTTTCCTGGTCATCGCCCTGCCGGTGATGTTGCTGGGGCTCGGCGGCGTGGCGTTCTACGTGGGATCGCGGCGGCGGTCCGACCGGCCGATCCGCGAAGAGGACGAGGAGCGAGATCTGGAAGCGTTCGTGCGGTCCAGACACGGCCGCAAGCGCCCGCCCGTCCGCTAGGTCCCCCCTACCCCCCGGCAATCACGCCAGCGCGCTCATCTTCTTGTAGTGCCGGTTGAAGTCCCGGATGCGGCGGACCCCCTTGAGCACCCGCTGTGAGATCCGCTCGGCGGCCTTGACTGGTGCGCTCTGCACCAGCGGATCCAGCCGCTCGTCGGCCAGCGCGTCGATGAGCCAGCCGGGCACTGCTCCCTTGGAGGCCAGGGAGAGCACCAGGTTGAGGTAGGTGTCCTCGCGCACCTGGTACATGGCGTCGTAGATCTGCTGGGTCTCGTCCTCGACCAGGCCCTCGTTCCGTGCGCGGTCGTAGGCCACGGTGGCCGGGTACAGGACCAACGAGAACAGCTGCAGCTTAAACGGCTTGGGCAGCTGGGCCACCAGGCGCAGGGTCTCGCGCCGGTCCGCGTCGTCCTCCCAGGGGATACGCGTGATGAAGTCGTAGTAGGGCACCTGGGTCTTGTCGGTGTGCCGGGCGATGATCTCGGCGGCGCGGATCACCTTCTCGTTGGCCATGTGCTTGCGCTCGAACAGCGCCTGCATGCGGTGGCTGCCCGTCTCGATGCCCATCTGCACGTGGTGCAGGCCCGCGTCCACCAGCAGCTCGTACTTCTCGTCGGTGAGGCTCGTGGGGCTGGCCAGCAGGTAGAACGGCAGGCCGATGCGGGAGCGGTACAGCTCGGCGAAGTGGCGCAGATCCTCCAGCGGACGCGCGAAGAACACGTCGTCGGAGAACCACATGTAGTCCACCAGCGGGAAGCGCCGCAGCACCGCCGAGCACTCGCCGATGACCTCCTCGACGGAGCGGAAGCGCACGTACTTCTGCTTCGGGTACAGGGCGCGGATGGTGGAGTTGACGCAGTAGGCGCAGCGGTTGGGGCAACCGCGGCTCGTCATGGTCTGGTAGCCGATCTTGCCGTAGTGGGAGCTGGCCGTGGTGCGCGCCAGCATGCGCATGTACACCGCGTCGTCCACCTCGATCAGGCCGCCCTCCCACAGGGTCCACTGGTCGAGGGTGTCGATGGCCGGCCGCGGGATGGCGTCGAGGTCCGTGGCCAGGGGCGGCACGGGGGTACGGATCAGCTCGTTGTCGCGGCGGTATGCCAGGCCGGGCACGTCGTCCCAGGCCTCGCCCGCCTCCACCCGCTCGGCCAGCGCGACGATGCTGCGCTCCGCCTCGCCGATCACCGCCACGTCCGCGTGGTCGAGGCACTCGTGGGGGCGGATGGTGGGGTGCACGCCGCCCCAGACCAGCAGGGCCTCGGGCAGCTCCCGCCGCACCACCTCGGAGATCTCCACCGCAGACGGGAAGAAGTTGGTCATCAGCGACACGCCGACGATCTTCGAGTCCTTGGCCACCTCGCACAGGTCGTCCAGGGCACGCCGCGGGTAGCGGCGGCCGCGCATGTCCGCGGCCACCGTGGCCTCGTCACCGGTGAAGTCGGGCAGGTTGACGAAGTGCACGCGGTGTCCCGCATCCCGCAGCACGCCGCACAGGACGCGCAGCCCATAGGCGGTGGGATCGGGGAACGGATGGACGAGGGTGATTTCCATGGTGGTCTTTCCTCGCAACGGTCGGGAGTGGGCACAAGATAGCAGCCCGGTATTCGACCCGCCACGGCTCGCTCGCGCGCGATATCCCCTATAATGATCCTTCGTTTCGATTGGTTGCGGAGGCGGAGCTGCCCCCGACCTGTACCCAGGGCGGGGGGCGTGGGTCCCATGGAAGCGGAGATCTTCGGACGGTACAAGCTGGTCAGCCTTCTGGGTGAAGGCGGGATGGCCAAGGTGTATCTGGCCGTACTGTCCGGCCCCATGGGGTTCGAAAAAGAGGTCGCCCTCAAGAAGATCGACGCCCGCCTCACCCAGGACGACCGCTTCGTCAAGGCGCTGATCAACGAGGCCCGCCTCGGCGGCCAGCTCCGCCACAAGAACATCGTCGAGGTCTACGAGTTCAACCAGGTCGGCGAGGACTACTACCTCGCCATGGAGTACGTGAACGGCTGGACCCTGGACTCGGTGGTCCGCAACTGCCGCAACGCCGGCAAGCAGATGCCCCCCGGCGTAGTGCTGCAGATCGCGTGTCAGATCTGCCGCGGTCTCGAGTACGCCCACTCGCTGACCACCAAGGACGGCGCACCCATGAACCTGGTGCACCGGGACCTCAAGCCGGGCAACGTCATCCTGTCCAGGGGCGGCGACGCCAAGATCATGGACTTCGGCATCGCCAAGGCCGACTCCAACCTCTACAAGACCACCGCCGCCGACATCACCAAGGGCACGCCCATCTACATGTCGCCCGAGCAGGTCACGGGCTCGTCCAAGCTCAGCGGCCGCTCCGACATCTTCTCCATGGGCTCCATCGTCCACGAGATGTTGTGCCTGGACGTCATCTTCCACGGCGACAACCTGCTGGCCATCATGCACAAGGTGCTGCAGGCCGACATCCGCGACGCCATGAACAACGTGCGCGAGCGGGTGCCCGGCCTCGAGGCGGTCATCAGCAAGGCCATGGCCAAGAAGCCGGAGGACCGCTACGAGAGCGCCGGCGCCATGGAGAAGGACCTCCAGGGCATCCTCGACAGCCTCGGCAACGTACCCACGGTCAACGAGTGGCTCCTCGAGTACGGCGGCTACGCCCGCGAGTCCGAGCCCAAGGCCGGCGGAGGCGAAGGCGCTGCGCCCCCCAAGGGCACCGAGTCGTTGCCCGACATGTACGACCCGCCGGACTCCGAGCTCGGCGAGTTCACCCGCGCGTTCTTCGCCCGCGGCGAGCAGATCGGCCAGTCCGCCCCCAAGCTCTCCACCGTCGGCCCCACCGCAGTCGATCCCTCCGCCGATCCCTCGGCCGAGGCCGAGATGGGCGAGCTCACCAAGCAGTTCTTCCAGACCTCGGCCGCCACCAAGGCGCACCCCGAGGCGATCAAGCAGAAGAAGGTCCTCACCCCCACCCAGCCCGACACCGGGCCGTCGCCCTTTGCGTCGGCCGCGGAGACCCCCCCCTACGCCGAGCCGAAGAAGGACAACAAGACCGGGGCCAAGCTGCTCATCGTCGGCCTCATCGGCCTGATCGTCCTGCTGCTGCTCGCCGTCGCCGCGGTGGTCGGCTACAACGTCATTCGCAACCAGGGTCCCGACATCCGCATCCCCACGGACCCCACCGAGAGCATCACCGAGCCCGTGACCGAGGAGCTCCCGACCGCGGAGCCCCCGACCGCGGAGCCGCCCACGGCAGAGCCGCCCACAGCCGAGCCGCCCACGGCAGAGCCGCCCACGGCAGAGCCGCCTACGGCCGAGCCGCCGACTGCCGAGCCGCCGACCGCAGAGCCGCCGACCCCCGAGCCGCCCACGCCCGAGCCGGTCGCCACCGGTGACCCGGCCTACATGACCATCAACGCCAAGCCGTGGGCCACCATCTACCTGGACGGCAAGCTCGTGGGCAACACGCCCAAGAAGAAGCACGAGATCACCCCCGGTGCCCACACCGTGGTCCTCAAGTGCGGCCCCTGCTCCGAGCCCCAGGAGCAGACCCTGACCTTCACGGTCAACCCCGGCGACACCTACGTGAACGTGCGCAACGAGTTCACGCCATAACCACCCCGCCTCCGAACGAGCCCGAGAAGACCAAGAAGCCCTGGCGGCTGCCCCCCATCCTGCTCGCCGTGGCGCTACTGGTCCTGGTGGTGATCCTGCAGTGCGTCGGAGGGGGGGTGGTCGGCCTGGCCCTGATCGCCATCGACGGGTTGACCGATCGAACCGTGAGCGCCTCGCCAGGCCCCTGGACGGTCGCGTTCCTGAACCTCGTGGTCATCGCCGTCGTGGTGGCGGCGGGGTGTCTGGCGGCGAGGCAGCCCCTGCGAGAGATCCTGCCGCTGCGCGGGATCAGCCCCCTGCTCTTGCCCCCGATCTTGCTGGCGATGGTCGGGACGAACATCGTCGCCTCCGAGGTGGACAACCTCACCCGGATGGTGCTGCCCATGCCGGCTGTGTTCAGCGAGGTGTTCGAGTCGCTCATCGGCGGCGGTCTGGTCGGCTCCTTCGTCGCGCTGGTCGTCGTTGCGCCGCTGACCGAGGAGACCCTGTGCCGCGGCGTGATGCTCAACACGCTGCTTCGCCGCCACTCCCCTGCCGTCGCCATCGGGATCTCCTCGTTGATGTTCGCGGTGCTGCACCTCAACCCGTGGCAGCTGTTCATGCCCCTGCTGGCCGGCGTGATCTTCGGCTGGTGGTGCTACCGCACGCGCTCGCTGCTGCCCGGACTGATCGGCCACGGCTTGCTCAACGGCATGGTCTTCATCTTCGCCTATGTGCCCATCCCGTTCGAGATCGCCGGCTACACCACCGGATACGACGGCGCGATCCAGCATCAGCCCCTGTGGTTCACCGCGCTGGGCCTGTTCTTTCTCGTCTTCGGGCTGGTCGGAACGTGGCTCGAGCTTCCCCCCAAATCCCCGGCGCCACGGCCCCAAACGCCCCCCGGCCCCCAATCACCCCCTTGACGTCCATGTCGAACCTGGATACCTCTACCCCACCCCGTGGGCCGGTAGCTCAGTTAGGTAGAGCAGTAGACTTTTAATCTGCGGGTCCCGGGTTCGATCCCCGGCCGGCTCACCAGGGACTACGGGCATTTAGGGCCGATACTCTAGCGGTCCTGTCGTCTCCCCCTCTTGCTACCCTCGCACCAGAGACATGCAACATGTGCGCGGCATCCTTCGGCCCCCTTCTGCACATACTTGGCATCAGCTGTCCAGGGATGCCGCGAAGGCAGTAAAAGCCGGTTCGTTGCGTATGCCGTCGAAGTCGCTGTCCTTCTCCAACAGCCATTGTGTCAGAGGCGGCATTGTCTGCCGTCGCTTCTCCAACCAGGTCAGGCACTCGTCCAGGTCACCGCGCACGGCGGAGAGACACGCCATATTGTAGAACCCAAGATGATAGGTAGGCTCGATCTCAAGCGCGGTGGAATACTTCTCAATCGCCTGCCTGAACAACTCGTCGGCATCGTCCCCTGACCTGGCCTTGGCCATCGCCGTGAGCGCATTGCCCCAGTTGCTGATCACCACGTGACTACCAGGCTTGATCTTAAGCGCGGTGGAGTACTTCTCAATCGCCTGCCTGGCCAGCTCATCTACCTCGTCCCCTGACGTGGCATTGGCCATCTCCGTGAGCGCGTTGCCCCAGCCGTTGAGCCCCCAGTGAGAGCGAGGCTCTATTTCAAACGCGGCGGAGTACTTCTCAACCGCCTGCTTGAACAGTTCGTCGGCTTCGTCCACCGACTTGGTCGCGGCCCGCGCCCTGAGCGCGTCGCCCCAGCTGATAAGCCCAGAATGAAAGCCAGGATCGATCTCAAGCGCGGCGGAGTACTTCTCGATCGCCTGCTTGAACAGTTCGTCGGCTTCGTCCCCTGCCCTGGTATCGGCCTTGGTCTCGGCCTGGTCCTCGAGCGCGTTGCCCCAGCGGAAGAATGTAGAAATCGCCGCTGCGCGCAGCTCGGGTGTCATCTCTCGACCATCTGGCGGTAAACGTTCAACGGCTTCGGCATATTTGCCCTCCACGATCAGTTTCGAAACCTCGGCCTCCAGCCTCTCGGCGTTGCGCTGTGGGTCCGGTGCGCTCCCGCCCGGATCCGCGAAACGGTCCCTGGCTTGCTCCAGCTTGCGTCGCGCGCTAGCGGTGATATCTGCCCCCTCCTCCGAATCGGCAGCTGGAAAAGGGGCGAAACGCTCCATGACGCCGATCATGTGAGAGAAGGGATCACTGACGAATGGAGGCGCAGGCAGGCCCAGTTCTCGCATCAACTTGATGAAGAACTGGTCCGAATCGTGGCCGCGAACCAGATAGGCCTGTCGCTCAGCGGAAAGAAGATGCTCACAAACGTTTGGACTCGGATCGCGGTCCTTATACCCCACCCAGTACAGGCCGCAGGTGAACTCCTCGATGGCCGCCAGGTTCTCAAAAACCGGATCGTTGTCACCGCTGTATCCGACAACAATCCACGTTCTCCGGATAGACGCATCGTCAAACACAGGCTTGAGTTCCTTGGCGTGCTCTTCGACCTCGAGGGGGGTGTGAAGCTGGACGAAGCCGCCGTGCTGACCGTGGAGGAAGAACACCGACGGATCGCGCACCAGGCCCGCCCGGAAGGCCGAGGACGCGGCGAGGTCGTAGATCGAAGGGAAGACGTCGAACTGCGAACATGCCCTCAGAGTGAGATTGTCGAAGTTGGTAGTAAGAACGCGTCCGACGTAGCCATTGCGTACAAGCCAGCCAAGAAGAAGATGTGACCAGTTGAGGCTTGCTTCGTCTACGTATTCGGCGATGAGGTTGTAGCGTAGCCCCGAATCCACTTCACGCATCACAAGCGGATAGGTCTTTTCGGCAGCACGCTCGTATGCCTGCGGATACCTCTTCTCGACCTTCTCCACGAAGCCGGCTGCGAGCGGGATGTTGGCTGTCACCGAACAGCCTGCTCCGATGAGTATTGAACACGGTTGTCCGCGCTCCTTGCCGTCTCTCACCACCTCCGCGAGGGCAGCAAGGTTTCTCTCCGGAATGCTGGCCATGTTCACCCCCACTCGCGTGTGAACTCAAGCGAGACAGCTCGCTCACCGACCCTGCGGGAGACGGCTTTGGTCCTCATTCTCATCGCTGGCAAGGCCCCGAGACCGCGATTGAGCAGCGCAATTCTACACCAAATCAACAGCCTGCCGACTCGGTCGGCTCCACGCGACACGCGGCAGCGCGTCGCGATGACCTAGGCGGTGTCGAGCTCGGTACACCCCATACACTGCCTTCACCCGCCCCCACAGAAGCTCCGCCGTTTCACTCAATTCCTCTTGCTCCCCCTGGGCCCACGCACGTTGACTTGCGTTGAGGTATGGGGGTGGAGATAGAATTTCCCACGCCCGTCCATGGGTTGGGGGGCAACGACACAACTCCATCGTCGAGGGGGATTCCCGTGCGAATCGAAGATTGCATTCCGACCATGAGCAAGGTCTTCCTGGGCCGCGTCGTGGACAGCTTCATTTCCAGCGAGGTTCCGCGCGGTGACGAGGATCGCCTCCGCGAGCAGATCCTCCAGTACAAGAGCGAACTCGCCTCGCAGGAGCGCATCGGCCAGGCTATCACCGGCCTGGAAACGCGCGAGGGAGCCCGCATCCTGTTCGACGCGATTGTCACGTCCTTGCTGTCCTCGCCGGACTTGCGCTCCTCCTACGAGGATCTCTTCGCCTCAGTGCAGGCCTACGAGCAGTCCATCATCGACGAGTCGAAGTGTACGAAGTGCCTCGACCTCGCCGACCAGAAAGCCATCGACATCTACCAGGCTGTCCTCGAGGTCGCGTTGGAAGACGACGAGATCACCGCGGACGAAAGGAACCTGCTGGAGAAACTGCGTCGGAAGATCAAGGTCACGCGCCATGAGCACCGACTCCTCGAGGCCAGGCTGGGCAAGTTCCCCAAGCCAGGAAACGAGCTGCATAGCCACGAGGACTTCAAGGAGGCCCTAAAAGGCCTTCAGTACGCGGGCATCGTCCTCTACTGCAACCGTCTGGACGACGACAACAACATCGTTCTCCCCGAGGAGATCGCCCCCGGGGTCAAGAAGACCATCGGTTTCGAGATGAAGCCGGAGACCCAGACACTTCTACACGAGGCTCTGACGAACGATCAGCTGAGGACCGCACTGGCCGCGCAGGGCCTCCCCCTGTCCGGGACGAAGACGGATCGGTCGGATCGTCTGATCAAGGCGGGGTGCAAACCATCCGAGGTTCTCGCCACCCTGATGAACTCGGAACTCGCGACCATCTGCAAGAAGCTCCAGGGTGTCACGGTTTCCGGCTCCAAGCAGGAGCGCGTCGACAGGGTCATCGACTACTTCGCGTCGCTGGTGCAGAAGACGCCCGAGGAAACGGACGATCCGCGCGCAATCTACTACGAGTACCTGGAGGAGTTCGCGGCCCGGGACAACAAGAATCTGTACCAGATGAAGTTGATCAAGCACGACCGGGACATGGAGCGGGGCTTCGAAGAGGGAACCCGCTACTTGTTCGAGGCGAAGCTCGGCAGGCAGCTCATCGAAATGGCGGGCAGCGATCACGCAGACGGCGGCGTGGAGTTCAGCAACGGCGAGCTACTGCTCTGGGACAACAAGGGCAAGGAGTCCATCTACACCTTCCCCAAGAGCCACCTCGACCAGTTCCGCCGCTACATCCGCGAGTCGGTCAAGCGCGTGAACGTATTCCTCGTGATCGTCCCGGAGATCGATCCCTCGACTCGCCTTCAGGCGATGAAGCTCAAACACCTTACGGACACGGACACCGACATCGCATTGGTCAGCGCGGCCGATCTCAAACACGTCGCGGAGACGTGGAGGAAGTTCGCGAAGGACAAGGATGGCGAGTTCAAACTCGAGGTCTTCAACGGTACGGGTGTCCTCGACCGATCCGAATTGAACGCGCGCATGGAGCTGTTCCTCTCCTAGCGCGACTCCCCTTTCAGCTCAGCGAGTTCGTGGGACAGATCATCGATCTTCGCCTCGAGGCGATTGCAGATCTGGAGAAGTTCCTGTTCTTCGGGGTCCTCGATGATGGTGCTGAGAAAACCAGCTACGTAGCCGAATACACCGACCCCGCACGTGCACAGAATCGCGGTCACAATTCGCCCGCCACCCGTCGAGGGGAACTCTTCGTAGTAGCCGACCGTAGTCACCGTGGTCAGCGCCCACCAGAGCGCGTCCTGCAAGCTGGGTACGAGCTCCGGCTCTACCACGCGCATCGCCAGCGCGCCGGCGCCGACTGTCGAGATCACCACGGCAAGAACCCTCAAGATCCTCGTACTCGGCCCCTGGTAATGCTTCGACCGCCATACCGCACGCAGCACTCGCACGATCCGCACGAGGCGAATCAGCCGCACGCTCTGGAATAGGTGGCCAAGTGGGATGGAGGAGACCAAGTCGGCGATCTTGTCCGGGCGGACGAGGTATCGTTTTCGGTCCTTCGACAGCAGTAGCCCTAGCGCCCACTCCGTCCCGAAGGTCGCGCAGAACAGCAGATTAGCGACCCCGAAAAACGTCACTTCGCGCGTCGCTAGCGAAGTGCTGATCTCCAGAACGACGATCGTGAACATGGGGATCAGGAGAACGTCGTTGACGAAGCCAAGGGTCCGATACGCGTGAGCCACCGGACTCCTCGTTTCGATTTCAATCGTGTCCACAGATGATGCTGCCATGGGTTCCCTCCCGCTGCAGAGACGTCTCGGAGTGGAAGAGGATACTACGGAGCCGCTATCCGAATTTGCCCCCCACCGGTCCGTGACCACCAACCACTCCGCGTGGGCGTTGCTGTCTCGCATCTCATGTTCTTCGGGTCCCAATTTCGATCCCCGGCCGGCTCACTCCGAACCTTCCCAGACGGCGCTCAGCGCGCCGTCCACACGATCCCAACCGCACCACGACGCCCCGTGACTGGTTGACAGGCAACCAACCTGAGAATACGCTTCTCTCAGGAGAAATATCGTCATTTACTGAGGTTATTTGTGGATTTACGTTTCTTCCGCATCAAAAACCCCTGGCGAACGGGAGCCATACCGAGCCAGCCGGAGATCCGACGCGAGATCCTGGACCAGCTGCCGCGATGGCTGAGCAATGACGAGATCGTCGTGATCCATGGTCCCAGGCGGGTGGGCAAGAGCACGCTATTGCAGGCCGTCGTCCGTGACCTGCTCGTCGAACACGGCGTGTCCGGTGAGGACATCTACTTCTTCGACCTCGACACGCTCGATTGCTCCGACGTACTGGCTACTCCGTCGACGCTCCTCGACTTCATCGGGATACCCGATCGCAGGACGTATGTACTGATCGACGAGATCCAGCGACTCGACAGTCCCGGATTGTTCCTCAAGGGGCTGTACGACTTGGCGCTACCGCTCAAGGTGATCGTCTCGGGCTCGTCGTCCCTGGAGATGCGGAGCCGGGTCAGAGAGACCCTGGCGGGCAGGAAACGCCTGGTCCGCCTGGGCGGCCTCAACTGGAACGAGTTCCAGAGCGCTAAACAGCGGGACGCCGACTGGAGAGAGTTCCTGATCTATGGCGGGTATCCGGCCGTGATCCTGGCCGACGAACCCGCTGAGAAACGCCGTCTGCTGTTGGAGTACTTCGAGAGCTACCTGGATCGGGACATCGACTCGTTCCTGCGAGTCGATCGCCTCGACGTCTTTCGCCAGCTGATCCGACTGCTCGGTTTCCAAGCGGGGAGCCTCGTGAACCTCAACGAGTTGGCCGGCGCGTGCCAGGTCAGCCGCGACACCATGCGCCGGTACCTGTCGTACCTGGAAGAGACCTTCGTCGTCCGAAGGCTGGAGCCATTTTCGCGCAACCCTCGCAAGGAGATCTCCAAGATGCCCAAGGTCTTCTTCGCCGATTGTGGCTGGCGCAACCTGGTGAGCGCAGGCTTCGGCGATTGGGACGAACGCAGTGATCGCGGCGGGCTATTGGAGACCGCCGTCGAGCAATGGCTGCGAGAGCGATACCCCCTGGCACACCTGCACTTCTGGCGATCGCAAGCCAAGGCAGAAGTGGACTTCGTGGTCGACGACGGTGGTGAACTCCACGCGTTCGAGGTCAAGGCCAGCGCACTGTCTCGTCCGACCGTCAGCCGAAGCTTGCGGAGCTTCATCCAGACCTACCGCCCTGCATCGGCCACGGTCGTCAACCTCGCCCTCGAGGCCGAGGCGGATGTGGAGGGCCTCCCGGTCCGCTTCGACAAGTTCTCCCGGGATTGACGTAGTCCATCGACCCGGACGGCGTCCACTGCTGCCGGATGGTGACCAGCTTCCGCAGCCCCTGCGTCACCGCCGCCGGGCTCACCCCCTCGTACCTCGCCAGCTCCGACCGAGTCTCGTACACCCCTTGGTCCAACATCCTTTGCCACAGCAGCCACCGCTCGCGCCCGAAGGTCGCTCCACGACCTAACCTCGACCACCAAGGTCTCGCGTCAGGGGCCGCCCCGCCGCCTCATGTAGAGCCCGCCGAGGACCAGCAACGCCATCACCTGGTTGCTCTGCCACTGGTTGGAGTCCCCGCAGCCGCACCCGCCGGGTTCGTCGTCAGCGCTGCTACCGGGGCCGGGTGTGAAGTCGTCGTCCGCGGGATCGTCGGCCGAGTCGTCGTCGTCGTCGCCGTTCGGTGGTGTCCCGACACACTCGCCTTGCTGGCATTGATCGCCGTTCGTGTGGGGATCGCCGTCGTCGCACTCCGTCCCATCCTCCACGGCGGTCCCGGTGCAGGTATAGGCCTCACAACGGTCGTCGGCCGTGCACTCGTTGTGGTCGTCGCAGGGGTCGGGGCAGGCGTTGAGGCTGACGTGGGAGTAGATGCTGCCGTCGATGCAGTCCAGGGCGCCCTCCACCCAGGGTTGAAGTGGGAGGTAGATCTGCTGCAGGACGATGGGGCAGTCGCCGTACTCCACGCTGAGGAGCTCCGCACCATCGACGCGCATCACGGCGAGGCCGCCGTCGAATGTGACGTCGAAGTGGTACCAGTGGTCGGGATCCCAATCGACCACAGGGGTCGTCGTGTGGACCTCGTCACCGCAGTCCTCGGGCGCGGGTTCGAGGGTCTTGTAGAAGAACTTGAGGTGTTCGTGCCAGTCCGGGTGGGCCTGGCCCCAGGTACGGATCGCCAGCAGATAGAAGGCCTCCCCGTGGCCGGCGTGGTCGAACACCTCCGCCATGTGGAACTTGGCGCCGTTGCTGGCCGGCATCGCGTCGGAGTCGATCCCACGCACGTAGAAGCTGAGCTGGCCCGAGCCGATCGGGCTCGCCGTGTCGTACATCAGGTACTCGCCAAAGCCGCCGAGCAGCCAGCCGTCCTCCACGAACGTGCCGCCATGCTGCTGAGCCACGGTGGCGCCGTCGTCCAGTGGATCACAGAAGTAGATGTCCCCCGCCTCGGGGAGGCACGCGGGCTGGGCGCCCGCCTCGACGGGGCCCAGGAGGAGGGCGGCCGCGACGACCACCACGGGCACCGTGGTGGCGCGACCGGAACGGGGATGGAGGGCGGCCCTCAACGATCTACCGCGGTACGCCCGAGGCTCGCACGAATCCGGTCGAGATCGGCTCTCGCCCGCGAGACGCTCGCGATGTGCAGGAGCGCGGCAGCGCCTATCGAGCAGATGCCGGCCGCGGCAAAGGCCAACGGCAGCCAGGCGGGAGCGGAGTTCGCGACGACGCCCTTGATGCCGACAGACACGGTAGACCCGCCCAGGGCGGCGAGCATGACGAGGCGGAGGATACCGTTGGGGGGCATGGCCATCTTCCCCACCAGCGACCACCCGTCGCCGTGTCGAACCAGCCGCCCCCGGAAGTACCGCTGGACGAACCTTGAACGCCCGGGGCTGGTGACGCCGAGCCACACGGTGTCCGGATCGTCGATGCTGCCGTAGAGGCTCGGTGTGGAACGGGCCAGGGCCTCGGTGGGGTGAAGGATGCGCCGCGACAGACCTCGCCGCACATCGGATTCCGCTCCGGATTCGCTCAACTCGATCTGTAGTTCGTCCATCCTATGTCCGCCCGAACTTCCCGAGGACACGTCGTCCAGGCCCTCCTCTCGTGGAGGGCCACCGACACCGCAGTCTCTCACGGTACTGCGAAGCGAACCACCCAACCTCGGTGGCGTTTCGGTTCGAGCTGCGGGATAAGTGCCAACCTCTTCACAAGAAGGGAAGAAGACCCCGAGGGCAAGCGCTAGTATGGCGCCCCCAACGCATACACGGTTCCCCCTGTATCCCCGACGAACACGCGGCCGTCCGCTATCGGCGTGTAGGTCCCGCCCCCGAACGTCCAGAGTTCCTGCCCCGAGTACACGTCCAGAGCTCTGACGGACTCATCTGCGTCGGCGAAGATGACCCTGTCTCCGGCAAGGACGACGTCGGCGTTGTTCATGGCGCCGGTCCCGGTGTCGAAGGACCACACGAGGCTGCCAGTTACTTTGTCGAACGCGTAGACGTATCCGTTCCAGGAAGCGGCGATCAACATGCCGTACCCGACTGCTGTAGCGAAGACGTCGGTCCCCACGGACGTACTCCAGATTCCCGCTCCTGTGGAGGCGTCCAGAGCGTACAGGTTCCCGGAGACATCACCGGCGTAGAGGACCCCGTCCTCGAAGATGGGGGCGTGGGTGCAGTTGTTGAGGAGACTGGAGGACCACAGGTTCGAGCCGGTGTACAGGTCCAGTGCATACATCTCGGCGGTGCCACCGGAATTCTGGAACACCACACCCTCGGCGGCCGCCGCGCAATTGGCCGTACTCGGGAAACTGCCCACTCTCCACAACAAGGCTCCAGTCGCGGCATCGAATGCCCGTAGATCCTCGGCCCCTCTCGAAGTGACCAGGACGATTCCGTCGATCGCGTTGAGACTCGTCTGCCATCCGGCGAATTGGGTCCAGACGGAACTGCCCGTCTCGATATCGAGGGCGTGCACGTATCCGGACTCCGTGCCGAGAAACACAAGGTCGTCCATCACGACCACCGACCGAAGACTGTCACCGAAACCAGTCTGCCAGTTCATCGTGCCGTCGCACGGGTCCAGCGAGACGACGAGTGAGTTGTCCTGGGCCTTGGCCACGACCGCGTCATCCACCACGGCGATGACCTTCGATAGGCCGGCGCCAAGGAAGGTCGACCAGATGATGTCGGGCGAGGTGGGCGACCCGCCAGCGGAGAAGGCCGTCTTCGCCGGCCCACCTCCGACCATCGGCCAGGGATACACGTGTTCGCCACATGCAGCTGCGTCGTCATCGTCGCCGGGGGCGCTGTCGTCATCGTCCGTAGGCGTCGTGTCGTCATCGTCCGCAGGGGTCGTGTCGTCGTCATCGTCGTCCGCTGGCGACATGTCGTCATCGTCGTCCGTAGGCGTCGTGTCGTCGTCGCCCGCGGGTGAGGTATCGTCGTCACCCTCCCCAGGGCACCCTCCCGCCACGAGCAGGGCACTGAGCAGGACCGCCAGGAAGATGGCTCTGCGCATGGAGTCCTCCCTCATACCCCGAGGATACCAGTCCAAACTCCGTACCCCGAGTCAAACGGGCACGCTCCATGCTCCACCTGACAGGGTTTCAGAACAGGGAGTGATTGAGGATGCATGCACCTGCCCATCAACTCCTCCCAAGCGCAGGATAGTACTTATTCTTCGCTTGACTGGAGCGGGGCGGCAGGACAACCCACGGTCTCGTCCGGCTCACCACCTCAGATCAAGGCACGCAACATGGAGATGACCTCCGGCGGGTCTGTCCAGATCACCGGACAGCCATCCACATCGGCCTCGTGACGCGGTCCGTTGTGAGCCAGCAAGAAGCGGTCCGGGTGAACGGCAGCGATGAACGAGCGTGCACCCCGGCTCAGCCGGGGCTTGCCCGCGGCCCCGGCCTTGACTTCGATCGCCACCAGACGGCCACCGGCGCGGACGACGAAGTCGACCTCGGCACCGGAGCGGGTGCGCCAGTGGCCGACCGAGTCCAGGAGCGGGTGGACAGCCTTGGCGATCTCGCTGAACACCCAGTTCTCCCACAGTGCTCCGAGGTCGTCGCGCCGGTCCAGCGGGGCCAGTCGCCCGAGGATGGCGTTGCGGATGCCGTTGTCGTGAAAGAACACCTTGGGGGCCCCGGTGATCTCTGCGCGTTTTCCGGACACGAAGGGGCGCATCAGCGCAACCACGTGGGCCTCTTCGAGGATCGACGCGTAGCGCTGAACGGTGCGGGCGCTCACCCCGCAGATCGAAGCCCACTCGGCCACGTTCACCGAGGAGCCGATCTGGCTCGCCATCAGGCGCAACAGACGACGAAACGCCTCTGGATGGTCGATGCGGAACAGATCCGAGGCATTCCGCACCACCACGCCTTCGACCAACTCGGAGAGGAGCCGGTCGGGCTCGGACCCCAACCAGACTTCAGGGTAGCTTCCCTCGACGAGCATCTGCTCCACAGCGTCTCGGCGCCGCCCTCGCATCACCAGAGGCGCAACGCCTTCGTCATGGGGAACCACCTCGGCCAGCGATAGGGGGAGCAGTCGCAGCCGCAACGCTCGACCCGCCAGGGATTCGCGGGTGCGGGCCTGCAGGTGGAAGGCTGACGATCCCGTGGCAAGGATCGGCACGCCGAGGCGGAGGTCCACCAGTCCCTTGAGGAAGAGACCGGCGTCGTCGAGGTGCTGGACCTCGTCGAACAGCAACGCCTTGGGTTCGGGGAGTACCTCGGCCAGGTCGCCGGCGAAGCGGGCGGGAGAAGTACACCACGACCGGAACAGGGGTTCCTCGCAGTTGATGTGCAGCATCGCCGGGCCGAGGTCCCTCACACGTTGCCACAGCAGCGTCGTCTTTCCAGCGCGGCGTGGACCGATCACCAGCGTGACGCGGTCTTGGGGCAACGCAGGTTCCCACCCACGCAGAGAGCGTGGGATGTACGACTCGGGTTGCATGCCCAGCCAGTGCCGGTCCCACGTCGACGCATCCCACAACCAGGGATTCGTACGACGCAACAACAGCTCCATGTCCGCATCGATAGGCAACGACATCCTCCTGATCAGAAGTGATATTCAGGATATATATTCGTGATTTGCAGGGCAAATACCGACTCAACTTCCGGAAAATTCGGGCAGCGCAGCTACCCACGATCTCACCGCCCGAACCTCTCCCCCAAGCGGCCGGGCCACCGTTGAACGGGTAGGGGCAGACAGGGAGCCCGGAGAGAATGTGCTGCCGAATCTGGATCACGATCCTGACCTGCGCTCTACCTGGGTGCTTTCCTCCAGCTCACCTCGAGACCGCGGACGACGCTGCCGCGGGAGACGACGACACGGGGTACGTCGGCGTTCATGACGACGACGACTGCGACGACGACGACGACGACGACGACGACGACACAGGGGGCGCTTCGTGCGAGGACGCCGTGGTCTGTCAGGGGATCTACAACGTCGAGAGCCAGGCCGATCTGGACGAGGTGGCTGCATGCCAGCGGATCACCGGGGACCTGCGCATCGACGGGCAGGCCTGGCTGACGCACCTCTCGCTCCCTTGCCTGGAGGAGGTCGGCTGGTACCTGAGCATCACCGAGTGCGATTCCCTGGTTGGCGTCGACGACCTGTCCCGGCTACGCGAGGTGGGGCACTGGCTCAGCATCTACTCCAACGACTCGCTGACCCACGTGGACACTCCGTCGCTGGAGACCGTCGGGGACGGCCTGCAGATCATGGAGAACCCCTCCTTGACCCGCATCGAGCTGCCGAGCCTCCGCGAGGTGACCGGCGATCTCACCGTCGACTTCAACGACGCGGTCTCGGAGCCCCTCGATCTGTCGCGGCTCGAGTGGGTGTCGGGCGACTTCAACGTGCGCTACAACGCATCGCTGCCCGGCATCCAGGCCCCCCAGCTCACCGAGCTGGGTGAGGATCTGGACATCCAGTTCAACTGGGCGATGGTGGACATCGGAGACATGTCCAGCCTCCAGTCCCTTCCAGGATTCGTACAGCTTCGCTTCAACAACGCCCTGGTCGGCCTGGACGGCCTGTCCGGGCTCGTCACCATCGGCGACACCCTCTACATCGCCTACGAGGACTCCCTGGCATCCCTCGACGGGCTCTCGAACCTCCAATCCGTGGGCGACTGGCTGGCCCTCTACTCGAACCCGTCCCTGTGCCAGGACGACGCCGTCGCATTCGCGGCCGGTGTGCAGGTGGGCGGGAGTGCGACCGTGCACGACAACCTGGGGGAGTGCGAATGATGGCCCGAAATCCCGGATGGATGTTGCTCTTGATGCTCGCGTGGGCCGCGCGCGGGTGCGAACCTGCTGATCACTGGGTGGGCTCGTTCGACCCGGGACAGACCGTGGGGGACGACGACGCGATCCCGGGGGACGACGACGACGACCCCAACGACGACGACGACCCCAACGACGACGACGATCTCGAGGACGACGACGATCTCGAGGACGACGACGACACCGCGGGGGACGACGACTGTTGGGGTGTGGGCGAGGGATTCCGCTACTACCACAACCAGGATCTGGTGCTCACGCCATCGAACGAGCTGTGCCCGGGCTGCGAGTTCGCCTTCGACATCCAGTACACCACGACATGGCTGAGCGGCGAGTGTCCCTGGTGCCGGGACTTCGAGGACGGGACGTACACGCTGGGATTCGACGCCGACCACGACATCTCGGGCGGCGCCTATGCCCCGTACTTCCAGAGCACGGTGTTCTACCTGTCCCAGGACCACGGCTGGGTGGCCTGGTACATGGCCGACATCCCCTACGGCGACGGGACGGTCTACTTCGCCTGGCTGGCCGAGTACGGCGTGACGACCTTCATGCACATCGGAATGTGGGAAGGCTGGTCGAACACGGGATACATCCGCGCCGAGAGCTACTACGGCCACTACTACGCGTCCTTCGGCCCCCGGTGACCCTCGCGGGGTGGCGGCCCATCAGGCTCTCGGCTGTGTCGCGTATCGATCCCCCAGCCGGTCTCACATCCCATGCCCGTAGAACAGGTAGACCTTGCCAGCGTCGGTGCCGCCGTCGTCATTCCTGTAGTCGGAAACGGTGAAGTCGATCAGGCCATCGCCGTCCACATCGCCTACCGCTGTGGCCCCCCCTGCCCGATCCGTGGAGTCCTCCCCCTGGATCTCGGCGTCCGCCAGGGAAAGGTCCAGATCGCCGTACACAGCGCCGTACACCATGTACACCCGGCGATCGTGACTGACGAGGCTGTAATGCCCCGGGGCGCTGGTCATCATGTCGTCGAAGCCGTCTCCATCGAAGTCGCCGATGGCCGGCCCCCCGAGCTTGTCGTTGGCCCCTTCGCCGATGAGCTTGGCCGATGCGGCCGACAAATCGATGGTGCCGTAGGCAGGGCCATAGATGACGTAATTGGCGCCCGCTCCGGATCCACCCTCGTCGTTGTAGCAAGCACCCACGAAGATGTCGTCGAAGCCGTCGGCGTCCATGTCTCCCGACGAGCGAGAGAGATAGCCGGCCTGGTCGGACGCTTCCTCGCCCACGAACTTCGCACCAGCCGCGGTGGCAAGACCCAGGGTTCCGAACACAGGTCCGTAGACCAGATAGATGGCTCCAGCGTTGGTGCCCCCTTCGTCGTCCCCGATCGCGCCGACCAGCACGTCTGCAAATCCGTCCCCATCCACGTCCCCGGCGGGACTCGCGGCCTGACCGGCGTAGTCCTCGGCTGAATCCCCGATCAGCTTGGCGTCGGCGCCGGAGAGGTCCACATTGCCGTTGACGGAGTAGTAGAAAAGGTACGCCGCGCCAGCGTCGGTGCCGCCCTCGTCGTTGAGGTCCGCGGTGACGATGAGATCGTCCTCCCCATCACCATCCACGTCCCCGGGGTTGCCGCCGTTGATTCCCGCCCGGTCGCCGGCCGTCTCTCCGATGATCTTGGCGTCGGCCGTGGACAGCTCACGCACGCCATGGATGGGGCCGCGAAGGAGGTACGCAGCGCCGGCGTTGTCGCCTCCGTCGTCGTCCTGGCGGGCACCGATGAGGAGGTCGTCGTTACCGTCGGCGTCATTGTCCCCGGCCCCGATGGTGAGCATGCCTGCGAAGTCCGAGTCGTCCTCGCCGATGAGCTTGGCATCCGCTGCAGCCATATCGAAGGTCCCGTACAGCGGTCCGTAGAACACGTAGGCCGCACCCGCATCGGTACCACCCGCGTCGTTCCCGTAGGCGCCCATGACCAGGTCGCTGAATCCATCGCCGTCCAGGTCCCCACGGCCGATCTGACCATACCCAGCGTAGTCCCCGGTCTCCTCTCCGATGAACATGGCGTCCGCATCCAGGACGCTGTAGTGGCCGTAGTACCCACACGCGCCCGCGCCGCCGTCACAGTCGTTGTCAATCCCGTCGTCGCAGACCTCCACCTCGCCCGGATTCATGTCCGCGGCCCCGTCGTCGCAGTCTCCGTCGCAGGTGGTCCAACCGTCCCCATCCACGTCCTGTACGTTCAGTGCCACGTCTGCGTCGTCGCAGTCGCCTCCACATTCCGTCGCCCCATCTCCGTCGTTGTCGGCCTCCATCGCGTCGACATGGCCGTCGCAGTCGTTGTCGAGGTGGGCGTCGCACACGTCCGCGGCTCCCTCGTGGACGGCCGCATCTCCATCGTCGCAGTCGTTCTCGCAGACCATCCAGCCATCGCCATCCGCGTCGTCTTCATCAGCTGGGATGGTGCCGTTGCAGTTGTTGTCGATGCCGTCGCACACCTCGGGCGCTCCGGGGTAAACGAACGCGTCCCCATCCTCGCAGTCGCCCTCGCAGACCATGGAACCATCGCCGTCGGCGTCCACCTCCGTGGCTGAGAGCGAACCGTCGCAGTTATTGTCGATGCCGTCACAGACCTCGACGCCTCCCGGGTACGCTGCGGCTTCACCGTCATCGCAGTCCCCTCCGCACGGGGAGTACCCATCGCCGTCGTTGTCGTCCGGGTGCATCGCGCCGTCGTCGTCGTCGCACTCCTCACAGCCCATCCAGCCGTCGCCGTCGAAGTCGTTCTCATCAATGGGCAGAACGCCATCGCAGTCCGTATCCAGCCCTTCGCAGGCCTCGGTCGCTCCGGGGTGCCGACTCGGGTCGGCATCGTCACAATCCCCTGCGCAGACCATGGCCCCGTCCCCGTCGTCGTCCACCTCGTTCGCGGTCGCGAGTCCATCGCAGTCGTTGTCCTGGCCGTCGCAGATCTCGGTGTTGCCGGGGAAGTTGGCGGCGTCAGCGTCGTCGCAATCGCCACCACACACTCTCACGCCGTCGGCGTCGTCGTCGTCCTCGTCGGCGGGAACGGTGCCATCGCAGTCGTCGTCGACGCCGTTGCAGTCCTCGGTGGCCCCGGGGTAGACAGTGCCGTCATCATCATCGCAGTCGCCCTCGCAGATCATGTACCCGTCGATATCGCCGTCCACCTCGCTCGCTTCGGGGGAGCCGTCGCAATCGTTGTCGATGGCATCGCACAGCTCGCTTGCCCCTTCGTAGACGGTGTCGTCGCCGTCATCGCAATCGGTGTCGTCGGCGACCCAGCCCAGCTGTGGATTGCAGGTGTACTCCCCGGCGGCCGAGGCGTCGCCATGCAGGTCGGAGTCCGCATCCGGGAAGTACGTGTCGAACGCCAGCCCGTTGTCCGGCGTGCCATCGCAGTCGTTGTCGACGTCGTCACAGACCTCCGTTGCTCCCGGATACGACGTCTCGTCCTCGTCGTCGCAATCATCGGCGCACGTGTCCACACCATCGCCGTCGGCGTCGTCGAGGTTCAGGGCGGCATCGGAGTCATCGCAGTCCCCTTCACATTCGTTCACCCCGTCGCCGTCGTCGTCCACCTCTTCTTCCGAGAGGCTCCCGTCACAGTCCGTATCGACCCCGTCACATCCCTCTTCAGCCTCCGGGTGGATGGCCCCATCGCTGTCGTCACAGTCGCCGTCCTGGACCGTCCAACCGTCCCCGTCGTCGTCCTCGCAGCCTGTGGCTGCAGCGCACCCGTCGTCGTCGCAGTCGGTGAGGCCGTCCTGGTCGTTGTCCACACCATCGTCGCACTCACCGGCTTCGTCCCCCTCGATCTCGGCCGGTGTGGTGTCGTCGTCGTCCGTTGCTGTGGTGTCGTCGTCCCCGGACGTGTCGTCGTCGGACTCGGTGGTGTCGTCGTCTCCGGACGTGTCGTCGTCGTCATCCGAAGGGCAACCCAGGACAAAGACGAGGACCAGTGACAGGACGAGGCTGAAGGTGTGATCGATCCGCATGGAGTCCCCCTTTGTTTCGATCGAAAGGATACCAGGGACAGTACGAAGTTGGCGGGGAACCGAGGGTGGATTGCAGCCGAACGACGTGGGCACCTTGCGGTTGGCAACCATGCCTGCGTCCCGCTCACTCCAGATACCAGTCCTCGAAGCTCGACGGAGCGGTGGGGTTGGCGATGAGCCGCACGAGATAGCCGTCCGGAGTGATGGCGAGCTTGCCGTCTCCGGCGACGGTCGCGAACGCGGTCTCGGTGCCGTCGAACTCCAGCAAGGTGATCTGGTCGTCGGTGGTCTCGATGTACAGGTCGTCGTTGAAGTCGAAGACCATGTCGAGCACGTCGTCGGGGGCGGTGTGGACGAGGGTCCCGGTGCCAGCGATGGGGTCCAACGCGTAGATCTCCGCGCGCACCGAGTAGTAGAGGGTCTCGTCGGAGTCCAGCGCGACGGTCTCCACGTAGTCGCCGGCGGGTGAGTGGACCGTGGAGGTGCCGTCGGGGAGCACACAGCCGAGCGTGCCCGCGCCGCCGAAGTTCGGGTACCAGATGCACCCGGTGCTGTCGATCGCCAGGGCGCTGGGCGCGACGGTCATGTAGCCGTTGGCATAGTTGCCGCCATAGGGCGACGATCCCGAGGCGATGGGCGGCAACGAGTCGGCGGACTGGTATCCCACCGACGCCCCGGTGGTGTACCCCACGACCACGGCGTCGGCGGCGTTGTGATCCAGGGCGATCGCGTTCATGTTCCAGTTGCTGTAGCCGTACAAGATGGTGGTATTGAGAGCGTCCTCGTACACGTAGACGTAGTCCTGGCCGCTGATGAGCGTGCACAGGTACAGCAGTCCGTCGGCGTCGAAGACCAGATCGGACCACGCACCCGAGAGGTCGAGGTTGAGCGTGGCCGCGCCGGGGTGCTCGTAGTCGGTGGGCGGGCGCGAACACTCCTCGTCGACGAGGCCGTCACAGTCGTCGTCGATCAGGTTGGTGCAGTCCTCGTCGGCGCCCGGGTAGACCGCCGCGTCGTTGTCATCGCAGTCTCCGTCGCACTCGGCGAACCCGTCGCCGTCCAGGTCGGCGTCCTCGTTCGCGTGGCCATCGCAGTCGTTGTCTGCGCCATCGCAGATCTCGGTGAAGCCCGCCCCGATGGTGGCGTCGCTGTCGTCACAGTCGCCGTCGCAGGGCGTCTGGCCGTCGCCGTCGAGGTCCAGTTCGTCCGCACCCAGATCACCGTCGCAGTCGTTGTCGAGGTCGTCGCAGAGCTCGGGCGCGCCCACGAACACCGTGTCGTCGGCGTCGTCGCAGTCCCCGTCACAGATCATCTGACCGTCGGCGTCGCCGTCGGTCTCGTCGGCCGGGACGTTGCCGTCGCAGTCGTTGTCCAGGCCGTCACAGAGCTCCTGGGCGCCGGGATACACCGAGCCCTGGCTGTCGTCGCACTCCTCGCAGGCCACGAACCCATCCCCGTCGGCGTCGGTGGTCTCGTCGGCCGGGGTCACGCCGTCGCAGTCGTCGTCTTCGCCGTTGCACTGCTCGCTGGCGACGGGTGAGGTCCCGGGATCGAGGTCGTCGCAGTCCCCCGCGCACTCGGTGAACCCGTCGCCGTCGTCGTCGATCTCGTCGCCACCGAGGGCGCCGTCGCAGTCGTTGTCCTGGTCGTCGCACACCTCGGCGGCGCCAGGAAAGACGGTGGCGTCGCCATCATCGCAGTCCCCACCACACTCGGCGACGCCATCGAGGTCGGTGTCCGCCTCGTCGGCCGGGACGCTGCCGTCGCAGTCGTTGTCCAGGCCATCGCACAGCTCGACCGCGCCGGGATACAGGGTCGAGTCCGTGTCGTCGCAATCATCGCAGGCCACGAACCCGTCCGCGTCCGTGTCGGTCTGCTCTTCGGGCGGGATCACGCCGTCACAATCGTCGTCCACGCCGTTGCACTGCTCGGCCGCGCCAGGCGAGAGGCTCGCGTCGGCGTCGTCGCAGTCGCCGTCGCATTCGGTGTACCCGTCCCCGTCGTCGTCGACTTCATCGCCGCCCACCGCGCCGTCACAATCGTTGTCGAGGTCGTCGCACACCTCCTCTGCGCCGGGATGGACCGTGTCGTCGGCGTCGTCACAGTCGTCCTCGCAGACCCGGAAGCCGTCGGCGTCGGCGTCCGCCTCGTCGGCGGGCACCTCCTCGTCACAGTCGTTGTCCAGGCCGTCGCACAGTTCGGGCGCGCCGGGATACACGGTGGCCTCGGCGTCGTCACAGTCGCCGCCACAGGCCAGCTGACCGTCACCGTCGTCGTCGACCTCGTCGGCAGGGACGATGTCGTCGCAGTCGTTGTCCAGCCCGTCACACAGCTCGGGAGCGCCGCTGAACGTGGCCGCGTCGGTGTCGTCGCAGTCTCCGTCGCAGACGAGCTGGCCATCGCCGTCGTCGTCGACCTCGTCGGCAGGGACGCTGCCGTCGCAGTCGTTGTCCACCCCGTCGCACACCTCCTCGGCCCCCGGGTAGACGTCGGGGTTCTCGTCGTCGCAGTCGTCCTTGGCCTCGCTCCCGTCTCCATCCCCGTCCAGGCACGAGCCATCCGAGCACCCCACCTCGTCGGGGCACCCCGTGGCGAACAGGATCATGGGAATCAAGGCGGCGAACCAAACGGGCAGGCGGACGGTCGTGAACATCATGGTTTGTTTCCCTCCTCGTCCGAGATGATAGCGGAGCTGGGCCAGGTACTCGCACCGGGTGTCCGGCCTCACTGCACGTTCGTCACTCGCCGAGGGCGAGATCGAACTCCAGCGACCGCACGGGGAGCTCGGCCTCACCGCACCGATCGTCGTACACGGGCACGTCCCCGTGCCCCGAGGGCTCGGCCAGGCCGTCGCAGCGCTGCCAGACCAGGTCGGTGGTGTTGTTCGTGAAGGTGTTGTTGGACAGCTGGGCGGTCGAGCCGTCGAGCAGAATGCCCGCGCGCGAGGCGTCGTGGAATTCGTTGGACGCCAGCGCCAGGTATTCCACGCCGTCCGTGGCCACCAGTCCGTCGCCGGCACCGGCGCCCTCTCCGACGCCACCCTCGATGGCATTGCTCAGGAGGTAGAAGGTGCCCGGGCCGTCGAGCCAGATGGAGGCCACCTCGTGGTCGGCGAAGGTGCTGTCCGAGGCCTGGGTGGCCGACTCCCCCAGCGTAGCGTCGCAGTACAGGGCCACGCCCCCGCCCTCGCTGGCATCGGCAACGGTGCCGGTGATGCTGCTCTGGGCGAGGGTCAGGTCGCCCCCCTGGACGACCGCGCCGGCGAACGTGTTGTCGTCGAGATCACAGCTCGTGCAGATCACGTTCGCATCGGACGCGACGTAGAGGCCGGGGCCCTCGGTGCCGGAGACGGCGAGGGCCTCGGCCGTCACCGAAGCGTTGCCCGTGGCCTCGATCCCCAGGGCCACCGAGCGGTCCGAAGGTCTGTGCGTGCCCACGAGGGTGCAGCTGGACAGGCTGACGTCGGTCCCGATGCCGTCGGCCCACAGGCCGACCCCGGTGTTCCCCTCGATGAGGCTTCCGGTGGCGTCGAGAGCGGCCCCCTCCGTGACGGCCACGCCGTACCCGTCGCTCCCGCTCGGGGAGGGTCGGGTGTCCCGGATCACGGAATCGACCAGCTGAACCGTGGTCCCGCTGTCGAAGGCGACCAGACCCTGGCTCGTGTTGTTCTCCAGGAGACACCCGGCCGCCTCGATCCGGGCGCCTTCCAGGCCCCAGAGGCCGTACCCGTAGTTCTCGTTCGGATCCGCGAGCGTATCCGAGACCTCCACGTGATCGAGCATCAGCTCCGAGGAGACCCACTGCGACACGATCCCGGCCAGCTCGTTGTCGTCGACGGTCGTGTGCGAGACCTCGAGCGTGCCGCGTTCGAGTCTCACGCCCCCGAAGGGTGCCCCGCTCACCGTGAGCCCCGACAGCTCCCAGCGCTCGTCGCCGAGGGTCCCCACTGCGAGGATCCCCGCGTCGAACGACTCGCCGCCGCTGCCATCGAGGATCACCAGATCTGCACAGCGCCCGGCAAGGTGAAGGCCATCGTGCTCGGCCCCCAGCACGAGGTTCTCGGCGTAGGTGCCCGCAGCCACCACGATCCGCTCGTCGCCGGAGCTCGCGGCCGCGTCCAGGCCGTCCTGGACACGGGTGAAGGGGGAGGTCTCGGTGCCGTCTCCTCCGGCTGCTGCGCTGGCGTCCACGAAGACCGTGGTCGAGTCCAGCGGCAGCCATCCCCAGGTCCCCTCGCCGCAGTTGCCGGGATCGCACTCCCACAGATCGTCCACGGTACCCGAGCAGTCGGTGTCGGCGCCGTCACACAGTTCCGGCGCCCCCGGATGGACGGCCGCGTCGCCGTCGTCGCAGTCCTGGAGCTCCGCCGGTACGTCGGTGTTGACGGCGTACCCGTCGCAGTCCCGATCGATCCCGTCCCCCGCATCGTCCGGTGAGCCCTCGGGGCAATCGTCGCAGTCCTGATCCACGCCGTCGCCCCACGGATCGGGCGCCCCCGGATAGACGGTCGAGTCCTCGTCGTCACAGTCCACCGAGTCCACGCTGCCGTCGTCGTCCGCGTCGGAACCGTCCAGGCCGTCACAATCCTGATCGATGGCATCCCCCACGGGATCGTCCGCGCCCGGGTGGATCTCAGGATCGGCGGGCTCGCAGTCCTCGTCGTTCGGGTAACCGTCGCCGTCGAAATCCCACCGCGAGGGGTACTTGCCGGGCAGGCAGCCCACGAGGAGCACCCCCAGCAGCGCGATCGACCCCGGAACGGGCAATCGTCTCATCGGCCGGCCTCCACGACGGCGCGGGCCACTTGGCTCACAGGGCACGTTTGCACGCGGCGTTCTCCACGAAATCCCAGCACAGCTGGATACGCTCCTCGTCGCCGGTCACGACCACGTCGAGGACGTGTGTCGAACCACTCTCGGGCTCCCGCAGGGTGATCTGGTAGGTCCCCACGCCGAGCTTGCCCACATAGGGGACCTGGGCCCCGCCGCCGCCGGCGGCGGCATCTCCCGAGAGGGTCCAGTACGACCACGGATCGCTGTTCACGGTCACCAGGATCGGGGCGACCGTGCTGTCCGTCGCCGCCTCCTCGGCTTCCACGGGTGGGGCCTCCGCGCCGTGCGTCAGCGACCCTGAGTCCGGCGCGGCTTCGATGTCTGCGGCGGGGGTGTCCGGCAGCGGAGCCTCCTCGGCGACGACGCCGGCCTCGGGGAGTTCCTCGGCCGGGGCGGCGGTGACGTCGACCTCGGCCTCCTCTCCCGAATGCGCTGGTTGGTCCACTGCGGTCCCCGGGGCCACGGGGAGCTCTGCGTCGCCCTCCACGGGGGCCAGGCGGGAGGCCAGGACGGCCACCAGCGCACAGACGGAGAGGACGACCGGAACGCCCCACAGCGCGATCCGTCGAAGGCTGCCCGGCCGGCCGGTGGATATCCCCCCCGACAGCACGGCCACCTCGGATCGCCACATCACGGTGGCGGCCACGGTGTCTGCCACGCTGGCCGGCTTCTCCAGCGTGAGGGTGTCGAAGGGGGGCTGGAGTCCGGCGATGTAGGGGTCCTCGTCGGCCTCGGAGACCTCGTTGAGCGAGGCCAGGAACTCCTCCCAGTCCTCGTCGCCGGTGCTCCGTTCGACCCGCACGAGGATGTCGCTTCGCACCTTGCCGGCGTGCGCTTCCCCGTCCCAGGCGCTCGTGGTGAGCAGGCGCATGAGATCCGCGCAGGCGAGCCGGTCTCCTCGCTGATCCCGGATCTCGCGCAGATCGTCCGCGAGCTCCGACACGTCCGGGTATCGCAGGTCCCGGTCCAGCTCCAGGCAGCGCTTCAGGATCGGGAGGATGCCCGGGAGGCGCTCCTCGACGCGGTCGAGGCGGCCCCGGAACTTGCCCGAGACGATGCTGAACAGCAGGCTCTCCACGCTCGTTCCCGTGATCAACGGCTCGCTGGTCAGCGCCTCGAAGAGGACGGCACCCAGCGCGAAGATGTCGGAGCGTTGATCCAGCTCCCCCGATTCCTGGAGCTGCTCGGGCGACATGAACGAGACCGTCCCCTTGATCACGCCGTCGGTGGTCTCCCTCCGCTCCGACATGTCCGCGCGGGCGATCCCGAAGTCCATGATCTTCACCATCCCGGTGGTGGTGACGATGATGTTGCTCGGCTTGAGGTCCCGGTGGACCAGCTTCATCGGGCGCCCGTCGTGGGCCACACGATTGTGGGCGTAGCCGAGCCCGGCGCACACCTGCAGCGCCATGTCCAGGACCACGCCCAGCGGCAAGAGGGCCTCTCCCTCGCGGCAGCCGCGGATCAGCGAGGACAACGTGAGCCCGTTGACGAACTCCATGGCGATGTAGTGTTCGTCCCCGACGACCCCGAACTCGTACACGTCCACCACGTTGGGATGCTGCAGCTCGCCACAGAGCTTGGCCTCGTTGATCAGGGCGTCCACGAGCCGCTTGTTCCCCCGCGTCAGGTCCGTCCGCAGGCGCTTGATGGCGAGCTCCTTGCGGAACCCCCCCGGCCCCCTGCGGACCGCGCGGTAGACGCGCGCCATGCCTCCCTCGCCGAGCAGGGAGACCAGCGAGTACGGCCCGAACTCGTGCGGCATGGGGGGATGGCGTCCGAGGTCCATCAGAACTGCCCCGTTACGGTCAGGGACATCGGGGAGATCATCAGACGGGCCGCCTCACCGGGCGCGCGCTTGCCCTCGCGCGCCCCGGCCACGGTCAGCGGGATGCCGACCGCCACGGACGCGCCGCCGATCCCCACGAGGGTGTAGCCCGCATAGGCGACACCCCGGTTGGTGAAGTACCGCGACGACTTGAGGTCCGCCTCGTCCTGCGACTGGATCATGGGCATGTCGTCGAGCAGGTCGTGCGCCTCGTGGTATCCGACCGCCCCCATGGTGGCGCCGATCGCCATCATCGCGCAGCCGGCGATCAGGGACACGCTCCCCGCGGTCGCCAGCCGCCGCTTTCGCTGCCTCAGGGCGACCGCGCCAGGGTCGGACAGCGACCACACGCCCTCCTCGGCGCCGAAGCGGTGGAGCAGGTCCACGTCGCGCAGGTCGGCCAGGTAGAGCTGTTGGCCGTTGGACGACTCCACGAACCGGCGCATGGCGTCCGTGGCCATCTCCACGGTGACCTCTCGCCCTTGGCCGGTCAGGGCCGCCTCGGCCACGTCATCGCGGCTGATCAGCGTCAGGGAGTCGCCCTGGGCGAGCATCGCCGCCCGCGTGACGAACTCGCCGCTGTCGAGCTGCCACTGCAACAGGTGCAGCCCCTCGGCGAGCGACAGCACCCCGCCGACCGTGGGCATCTCCTGTCCATCGACCCACAGGTCCGCGGAGCCACCGACCATCGGCTCCACCAGGATGGTCACCGACCGGGACTTCAGCGCCTCGTGGATCGCGTCGGTGAAGACCTCCTCGAGCCCCGGCGGGAACCGTGAATCCCAGGACAGGTTGGGATAGACGACCAGCGCACGCCGGTACCGCTCCCGGGCCTCGTCGAGCTCGCCCACGTAGGAGAGGCCGACACCCTGCAGGTAGGAGATGCGGGCCAGCTCCTCCCGCGGCAGCACCTCGGCTGCGCAGGGCACCAGCGCGCCCAGCCGATCCAGGAGCAGGATGGCCTCGTCCACCTCGACGTAGAGGATGTGCTGCAGGGCCCTGTCGAGGTCCTGCCGGAAGGCGCCCATGTCGAGGGTCGTGCCGGGGCAGTGGAGGAACTCGGCGTCGCCGACGAGCTCCACCGCGGGGATGTCCTTCAGCGCCGCGGCGACGTGGTGGATCTGGGGAACGGCGCGGCGATGCGCCGCTTGCAGGTTGAACGCCGCAAGCGCCCGCGCCTCGAGGGCTTCACTCGGCCCATCGGGTCCATAGAGCACCAGCGGCGCGACCGTCTGCCCGGCCTGCGCCTCTTTCGGCGTGGCCGGCGAGAACAGAAGTACAGCCCAGGCCAGGCTGATCCAGACCGTCTTCATGCCCACTCCGTGATCCGATTATGCCAGCTCCAATCGCCGGGTGGGCGCTGGTCGTTCTCCTTTGTCCCTCCCTTGTCCCACGAGCCGTCTAAAGAGACAGGGGTGACAGCATGGGGACATTTGCAGGCGTCAAGTTGTTGGGGAAGTGGCTGATGCTGGCCAACGCCGGCATCGTGATGTGGGCCATCGTGCGGGCGTTGTTGCTTCACGGCTCGTGAGAATCGGCTGGCGCCTCCTCGGCGCCTCCTCGGACCTCAGTCCGTCGCACACTCCCACCCGTCCATGACCGGTGCGGAGCGGGCCTCGAGCCGCTTCATGCCGTTGCCACGGCCCGCGCCGTCGGGTTCGTCGATCCAGTCGTGGGTCCGCGAGCTGCCGATGAGCAGCACGCGCTCGCTGACGCCGTCGGGGCAGTCGATCATGTCGCTGCTGCTGGTCTTCCACGAGCCGAAGGGGTCGTGCCAGGCCGCGCAGTCCTCTGAGGTGAGCGTCCCAGAGTCCCCGCCGAGGTCCCTGAAGATCGCCAGACACGGCGGCTCGCTGCAATCGAACCCCACGAGATCCATGTCCGGCTCGCATTCCTCCACCGCTCGGCGCACCTGTTCCTCGAATCCACCCGGGCGCAGGACCTCGGGCACGTAGGGGTTCCACTCGGGCGCGATCCCCTCGTCGTCTTCCCCCTCCCCGCCCGAGCGGAACATCGACTCCCGGGACGCCTGTCTCTCCTCGGCGCGCCGGCGGTAGAACTCCGAGTCGCTCTCGTTCCACCGCGGATCGTCCCGCGATTCGCCGCGCACCCTCGCCAGCTCCCGGCGAACGCCCGCCCGGACCTCGGGCTCCCCTCCCTTCACCGCCGGCACGGCCTCGTCGCCCACCCCGGAGACGTCGCCTCCACCGGCTGACGGCGCCGCGAACCAGCCCGCCACGAATCCCAAGATCGCCCCCACCGATCCGACGGCTATCGACTTCGAGATGTTCACGATTCCCCCCCCTCATGCGCCGATGATACCAGCGATGGATGGGGTGGTTGACACCACTGCGTTCTACGGACAGGGGTAGTTGGCGCCGTTGTCCTGGATGCGGACGTCGCCGCCCACGACGACCGCCGAAGCCCACACCTCGGCATCGGTCTGGCTCAGGCAGACGTTGTCGTGGATCTCCACGTCGGTGTTCACGGCCCCGAGGCCGGACAGGCCGGCGAGGCTCGTCAGGGCAGCGTTGTTGAAGATGTACAGATCGTCACCCACGGCCGTGAGGCTGGAGAAGCCGGAGAGGCCCGCCAGTGCGCGGCTGTCGTGGATGTACAGGTCCTGACCCACCTGCGTGAGGGCGGGCAGGGCAGCGCTGGTCAAGGCGTCGTCGTTCCGGATGGTCAGGTCTCTGGCCACGATCGTCAGGGCGGGCAGGGCGAAATCGGTCAGGCTGTCGTTCCTGGCGACGTACAGGTCGCCGACCACGGTCGTCAGGGCGGGCAGGGCGAAGCTTGGCAGAGCGACGTTCGTCTTGATCCAGAGGTCACTGTCCACGGCCGCGAGGGCAGACAGGTCGAGGCCCGTCAGGGCGTCGTTGTCCTGGATGTGCAGGTCGCCGGCCACGCTCGTGAGGCACGGCAGGTCGATGCTCGTGAGCCAGGGCAGGTTCTCGAGCAAGAGGTTGCCGGAGATGCTCTCGCACAGGACGACGGACTCCAGGTCGCTCTGGTTCCCGATGAGGTGGCTTCCCGCGCAAGGCACGGCGACGGCGCAGTCCACGCCGAAGTCGTCGTCGTCGCCCGCGCTGTCGTCGTCGTCCGAGCCGCTGTCGTCGTCGTCCGAGCTGCTGTCGTCGTCGCCTGAGCAGCTGTCGTCGTCGCCAGGTATGGAGTCGTCGTCGTCGCCAGGTGTGGAGTCGTCGTCGTCGCCGATGTCGTCGTCACCCGGTGGGGTGTCGCCGTCCCCCTCGTCACAGCCCGACCAGCTCGCGCAATCGCTGTCATCGCAGTCGATCGCGCCGTCGCCGTCGTTGTCGATGGCGTCGATGCAGTTCTCGGTTGCGGCCTGTTCCTGGCAGCCATGGAGCAGCGCGAAGGAGAGCACGACGAGCCACGACACGCGATGGCGGATGGTCATGGGAACCCCCTGGAGACCCAGGATACCAGCTACGGGCACGGGTAGTTGACGCCGTTGTCGTGCACCTCGATGACGCCGCCCACGGTGAGCCCCGCGGCGAACGCTTCGGCCTCGGCCTGGCTCAGGCAGTCGTTGTCGTCGATGTCCACGTCTCGATCCACGTCCGTGAGGCTGGACAGGCCGGCGAGGCTCGACAGGGCGTCGTTGTTGTCGATGCGCATGTCGTAGCCCACCCATGTGAGGCCGGACAGTCCGTCGAGACTGGTCAGGGAGGGATTGTCGTCGATGTACAGGTATCGGCCCACGGTCGTGAGGCTGGGCATCGCGAGGCTGGTCAGAACCGCGTTGTCGTCGATGTCCACGTCGTACACAGTCGTGAGGGCGGGTAGGTCGATGCTGGTCAGGGCGGCATCCTCCCGGATGGACAGGTCATCGCCCACGGACGCGAGGTTGGGCAGGTCGATGGTGGCCAGGGCAGAATTCTCATGTATCCACACCTCTTCGCCCACGGACGTGAGGCTGGACAGGCCGGCGAGGCCAGGCAGGGTGGCGTTCGTGTGGATGTATAGGCTGCCGTCCAAGCTCGTGAGGTTGGGCAGGTCGACGCTGACCAGGGCGGCGTGGCCGGAGATCGACAGGGAGCCGTCCAGGGTCGTGAGGTTGGGCAGGTCGATGCTGGTCAAGCCGCTACTGCCGTAGATGGTCAGGAAGTTGTCCAAATGTTTGTACTCGACCGTGGCCACGGACGTGAGGGAGGACAGGTCGAGGCTCGCCATGGCGTCGGCGTTGATGTACAGGGAGATACCCGCGAATGTGAGGGCGGGCATGGCGAGGCTGGCCAGGGTGGCGTTGTTGTAGATCTCCCCCCATCTGTGCACGGTTGTCAGGGCGGGCAGATCGATGCTGGTCAGAGCGGGGTTGTCCCAGAACTGTAGGGTTCCCACGGATGTGAGGGCGGGCAGGTCGAGGCTGGTCAGGACGGTGTCGTCCCAGAACTGTAGGTATTCTTGCACGGATGTGAGGGCGGGCAGGTCGACGCTGGTCAGGGCGGCGTTGTCGGTGATCGTCACGGAGCCGCCCACGGTCGTGAGGGCGGGTATATCCACGCTGATCAGGAAGTTGTTGTGGATGAGATTCAGGTAGCGATCCATCTGGGTGAGGTTGGGCAAGTCGAAGCTAGTCAGAGCAGTGTCCTGAATGTGCAGGCCTCCACCCACGTCCGTGAGGGCGAACAGGTCGAGGCTGGTCAAGGCGGCAGCGCCCTCGATAGTCAGGTAGGAGCTCATGGTGGTGAGGGCGGACAGGTCGATGCTGGTCAGGCTAGCATTGTCCTCGATGTCCACGTCATACACGAACGTGAGGCTGGGCATGTCGATGCGGGTCAGGGAGTCGTTGTTGTTGATGTCCACAATGCCGCCCACGTTCGTGAGGCACGGCAGGTCGATGCTCGTGAGCCAGGGCTGGCCATCGATGGTCAGGGAATCGGAGATGCTCTCACACAGTTCGATGGCCACCAGATCGCTCTGGGTCTGGATGACGTAGCTTCCCGCGCAAGGCACCGCGACGGCGCAGTCGACGCCGAAGTCGTCGTCGTCGCCCAGGCTGTCGTCGTCGTCCCCGGGTGTAGCGTCGTCGTCGTCACCCATGTCGTCGTCGTCGTCGTCGCCGAAGTCGTCGTCATCGCCGGGCTGGGCTTCGGCCAACGCTGCGCTGCCCAGTAGCAGGTATGCTTCACCTGGACCGCCCGACCCCGACTCGGGCGCGCCGACGAGCAAGTCGGCCAGGCTATCCCCGTTCACGTCGCCGCCACCGTCCACCGAGGTCCCCGCGGCGAAACCTGTCTCCGGGCCCGCGAACTTCAGCGCCGCGTCCAGCGAGTCCAGGCTGCCGGCCAGCGGACTCAGCAGCAAGTAGGCCATCCCGGTCTCGCAGGGGTAGCCGCACGCGCCGTCCGGGCCACCCACCAGCACGTCGGGCAGGCCATCGCCGTCCACGTCGCCGGCCGCGGCCACGTCCCAGCCCGCGCTGTCGCCCGCATCGCCGGTGAACCGTGCTGCTGCGGTGGCCAGGGCGACATCGGCTGTCAGAGGCCCCCGGACCAGGTACACCGCGCCGTTGCCGTCGGCGCCGTTGCCGGGGGCGCCGATGATCAGGTCGTCGTACCCATCCCCGTCGGTGTCCCCGGCTCCAGCCACCGAGTAACCCGCCCCGTCGTCCTCGCCCTCTCCGGTGAGCTGGATCGCGGTCGCCAGGTCGAACGTCCCCGAAGCCGGCCCCGACACCAGGTACGCCGCGCCCGCGTGGCTCCCGCCGTCGTTGTTGCCCGGGGCCCCGATGATCAGGTCGGCAAATCCGTCGGCGTTGACGTCACCGGCCGCGGATGCATCCCGCCCGGCGATGTCGTTCGCCGCCATGCCCAGCATCCGGGCGTCCGCATGGACGAGGTCCACGGTGCCCGAGACAGGGCCGTGCACGAGATACGCCGCGCCGGAGTTCGCGCCGTTGCCGTCGTGGTACAGCGCCCCGATCAGCAGGTCCTGGTCGCCGTCTCCGTCCACGTCGCCGGCCACGGACACCGCACAGCCGGCCCGGTCGCCCGCGTCTTCGCCCACCATCGTGGCCGCGGCTGCGCCCAGATCGACCGTCCCGTAGACCGGCCCCGCGACCAGGTAAACCGCGCCAGAGTCCGCCCCGCCGGAGTCCTGGGCGGGTGCGCCCACGAGGATGTCGTCCAGACCATCGCCGGTCAGGTCACCGGAGACCGGGGACGGGACAGCCGCCAGATCGCCGCTCGCTTCGCCCACCAGGGTGGCGTCGGCCGAGGCGAGGTCCACGTCGCCCAGGACCGGGCCGTACTTCACGTACAGGACGCCCGAATCGGTGCCGTTGCCGTCGCGGTACTTGGCGCCCACGAGGACGTCCCCGACTCCGTCGCCGTCGAGGTCTCCGGCGTGGGCGACGTAGCGGCCCGCCTGATCGCCGGGATCTTCCCCGAGGAACCGAGCGTCTGCCGCCGTGGACCTCACGCAGAAGTCGCTGTCGACGCCGAACTCGCAGATGTATCCGTCGTTCCACCCCAGGTTGTTGCCGTCGAGGTCGTTCCACGCAGCCATCGGATAGGACTCGGCGCAATGCTCGGCCCCGCCCGCGTTGTTGGGTTCGCTCCCCTCCCAGTGGGTGTAGATCGTCGGCTCGCCCGTGATCCACTCCCACTCCCCCTCGAAGCAGGCGTCGGAGAACCCCATCCAGAAACGATCCGGGAAGAACGTCCACAGGAACGCCTCCTCGCCGGCGTCGTCGATGGTGACCAGATAGCCGCCGTCGGCCTCGCACGCGGCGACCACGTCTTCCCAGACATCCACGGTCCAGTGCGGCACGTAGCAGTGGCCGTTGCCGAGGTAGTAGTGGCCGCCCATGTTCAGGCAGTCGGCCTCGGCCCCGGCGCACAGAGGATCGTCTCCGTCCACGAAGCCGTCGCAGTTGTTGTCCAGGCCGTCGTCGCAGACCTCGCTGGCCGCCGGGTGCACCGCCGCGTCCGCATCGTCGCAGTCGCCATCCGCACACTCGTCGTGCCCGTCCCCGTCGTCGTCGGTCTCGTCCGCGGGCACCACGCCGTTGCAGTTGTTGTCCAGGCCGTCGCAGACCTCGGGAGCATCGGGATAGACCGTGGCCTCGGTGTCGTCGCAGTCCCCATCGCAACCGGTCACGCCATCGCCGTCGCCGTCGATCTCGTCCCACCACAACGCGCCATTGCAGTTGTTGTCCAGGCCATCGCAGAGTTCGGGGGCGTCGGGATAGACCGTGGCATCGGCATCGTCGCAGTCCCCGTCACAGGCCATCACCCCGTCGCCATCGCCGTCGACCTCGTCGGCCGGCACCACGCCATCGCAGTCGTTGTCCACTGCGTCGCAGAGCTCGACGGCGTTCGGGTAGACCGCGGCGTCGGCGTCGTCGCAGTCCCCGGCGCAGACCACAACCCCGTCGCCGTCGCCGTCGATCTCGTCGGCTCCGAGCACGCCGTTGCAGTTGTTGTCCAGACCGTCGCAGACCTCGGCGGCGTTGGGATAGACCGAGGACTCCGAGTCGTCGCAGTCCCCGTCACAAGGCGTCACACCGTCGCCATCGGCATCCATCTCGTCGGCCGGCACCACGCCGTCGCAGTCGTTGTCCAGGCCATCACACAGCTCGGTCGCGCCGGGATGGGCGGCTGGATCGGAATCGTCGCAGTCCCCGGCGCAGCCCTCGAAGCCGTCGCCGTCGCCGTCGGCCTCGTCCGCAGGCACCACGCCATCGCAGTCGTTGTCCAGGCCATCGCAGAGTTCGGGCGCGTTGGGGTAGGTGGCGAAGTCCGAATCGTCGCAGTCCCCGCGACAGGCGGTCACGCCATCGCCATCAAAATCGATCTCGTCGGCGGGTACGGCGCCATCACAGTCGTTGTCCAGGCCGTCACAGAGTTCGGGCGCTCCCGGATAGGTGTCTGCGTCCGTGTCGTCGCAGTCCACGTCCACCTCGAAGCCGTCGCCGTCCATGTCCACGGGCGGGTCCGAGTCGTCGTCGTCGCCAGGCGTGGTGTCGTCGTCGTCGCCAGGTGTGACGTCATCGTCATCCCCGGCAGAGCCGCTGTCGTCGTCGTCGTCGGTCGGGGTCGTGTCGTCGTCGTCGGCCGGGGTCGTGTCGTCGTCGTCGGCCGGGGTCGTGTCGTCGTCGCCCGCCGTGGTGTCGTCGTCCCCTGTCGTGTCGTCGTCCACTGACGGGCACCCGACCAGCAACAAGACAAGGCCGAGTAGGACTGCGTGGTCGATGATTCTGGTCATGGGCCCCTCCCTGGCTCCCCGAGAATACCAGCTACGGACAGGGGTAGTTGACGCCGTTGTCGTGCACCTCGATGACGCCGCCCACGGCGAGCCCCGCAGCGAACGCTTCGGCCTCGGCCTGGCTCAGGCAGCCGTTGTCGTCGATGTCCACGTCTCGATCCACGTCCGTGAGGCTGGACAGGCCGGCGAGGCTCGTCAGGGCGTCGTTGTTCGAGACGCGCATGTCGTACCCCACCCACGTGACGCCGGAAAGGCCGTCGAGACTGGTCAGGGAGGGGTTGTCGTCGATGTGGAGGTAGGTGCCCACGAGCGCCAGGCTGGAAAGACCTGCGAGGTTGGTCAAGGTGGCGTTGTCGTCGATGTCCAGGTGGTCCACGAACGTGAGGGCGGGCATGTCGATGGCGGCCAGGGCGGGGTTCTCCCGGGCCGACAGCTCGCCGGCCACGGACGCGAGGCTGGGCATGTCGATGGTGACCAGGACGGGATTCTCCCGGATCCACAGGTCGTCGCCCACGGTCGTGAGGGCGGGCAGGGCGATGGAGGCCAGGGCGTCGCTGGTCTCGATCCACAGGTAACCGTCCGTGGTGGTGAGACCGGGCATGTCGAGGCTGGTCAGGACGTCGTTGCCGGCGATCCCCAGGTCACCATCCATGGACGTGAGGGCAGGCAGGTCGAGGCTGGTCAAGGCGTCGTTGCCGCTGACGGACAGGCCGTCGTAGGAGTCCTTGAAGTCGATCGCGCCCACCTCCGTGAGGGAGGACAGGTCGAGGTTGGTCAGGGCATCGTTGTTGTCGATGGACAGGAAGCCGTCCACGTTCGTGAGGGAGAAAAGATCCAGGCTGGCCAGGGTGTCGTTGGACCGTATCCACAGGAAATTGCCCACGGACGGAAGCGCGCTCAGGTCGATGCTGGTCAGGGCGGCGTTGTCGCCGATGTACACGATGACGGGCGCGGTCGCGAGGGAGGCCAGGTCGACGCTGCTCAGGGCGGCGTTGTCGTAGATCTCCACCCAGTTGTCCACGGATGTGAGGGCGGGCATGGAGAAGCTGGTCAGAGCGGCGTTGTCGGTGATCCACAGGTCGCCGTCCACGGTCGTGAGGGCGGGCAGGTCGAGGCTGATCAGGAGGTTGTTGTAGGCGAAACTCAGGTAGCCACCCACCTGGGTGAGGACGGGCAGGTCGAGGCTGGTCAGGGCGGTGTCGTAGAAGGACAGGCCTCCACCCACGTCCATGAGGGAAGACAGGTCGACGCTGGTCAAGGCGGCTGCGCCCGAGATCTCCATGTAGTAGCCCATGGTCGTGAGGGCGGACAGGTCGAGGCTGGTCAGGCTGGCGTTGTCCACGATGTCCACGTCGTACACGAACTCGAGGCTGGGGAAGCTGACGCTGGTCAGGGAGTCGTTGTAGTTGATGTCCAGAACGCCGCCCAGGCTCGTGAGGCACGGCAGGTCGATGCTGGTGAGCCAGGGCTGGCTCTCGAACGACAGGTCCGTGCCGATACTCTCACACAGTTCGATGGCCACCAGGTCGCTCTCGTTCCCGATCACGTAACTTCCCGCGCAAGGCACTGCAGCGGCGCAGTCCGCGGCCATGTCGTCGTCGTCACCGAGGCTGTCGTCGTCGTCGTCATCCCCGGGTGTGGCGTCGTCGTCGTCCCCCATGTCGTCGTCGTCGCCGAAGTCGTCGTCATCGCCGGGCTGGGCTTCGGCCAACGCCGCGCTGCCCAGTAGCAGGTATGCTTCACCTGGACCGCCCGACCCCGACTCGGGCGCGCCGACGAGCAAGTCGGCCAGGCTATCCCCGTTCACGTCGCCGCCACCGTCCACCGAGGTCCCCGCGGCGAAACCTGTCTCCGGGCCCGCGAACTTCAGCGCCGCGTCCAGCGAGTCCAGGCTGCCAGCCAGCGGACTCAGCAGCAGGTAGGCCATCCCGGTCTCGCAGGGGTAGCCGCACGCGCCGTCCGGGCCGCCCACCAGCACGTCGGGCAGGCCGTCGCCGTCCACGTCGCCGGCCGCGGCCACGTCCCAGCCCGCGCTGTCGCCCGCGTCGCCGGTGAACCGTGCTGCTGCGGTGGCCAGGGCGACATCGGCGGTCAGAGGACCATGGACCAGGTACACCGCGCCGTTGCCGTCGGCGCCGTTGCCGGGGGCGCCGATGATCAGGTCGTCGTACCCATCCCCGTCGGTGTCCCCGGCTCCAGCCACCGAGTAACCCGCCCCGTCGTCCTCGCCCTCTCCGGTGAGCTGGATCGCGGTCGCCAGGTCGAACGTCCCCGAAGCCGGCCCCGACACCAGGTACGCCGCGCCCGCGTGGCTCCCGCCGTCGTTGTTGCCCGGGGCCCCGATGATCAGGTCGGCAAATCCGTCGGCGTTGACGTCACCGGCCGCGGATGCATCCCGCCCGGCGATGTCGTTCGCCGCCATGCCCAGCATCCGGGCGTCCGCATGGACGAGGTCCACGGTGCCCGAGACAGGGCCGTGCACGAGATACGCCGCGCCGGAGTTCGCGCCGTTGCCGTCGTGGTACAGCGCCCCGATCAGCAGGTCCTGGTCGCCGTCTCCGTCCACGTCGCCGGCCACGGACACCGCACAGCCGGCCCGGTCGCCCGCGTCTTCGCCCACCATCGTGGCCGCGGCCGCGCCCAGATCGACCGTCCCGTAGACGGGTCCCGGGACCAGGTAGACCGCGCCCGAGTCCGCCCCGCCAGCGTCCTGGGCGGGCGCGCCCACGAGGATGTCGTCCACGCCGTCGCCGGTCAGGTCGCCGGACACAGGGGATGGATTCGAGGCCAGATCTTCCGCGGCTTCGCCCACCAGGGTGGCATCGGCCGAGGCAAGGTCCACGTCACCCTGCACCGGGCCGTACATCACGTACAGGACGCCCGAATCGGTGCCGTTGCCGTCGCGATACTTGGCGCCCACGAGGACGTCCCCGACTCCGTCGCCGTCGAGGTCTCCGGCGTGGGCGACGTAACGGCCCGCCTGATCCGCGGGATCCTCGCCGAGGAAACGGGCGTCAGCAGCCACGGCGCCCACGCAGTGGTCACCGTCGATGCCGAACTCGCAGACGTATCCGTCGTTCCAGCCGCTGGGATCGTCACACCACAGGTCGTTCCACGGACCCAGGCCATAGGACTCGCCGCAGTCCTCGGGAGACCCGAAGTCGTTGGGCTCGCCCGCGCCCCAGTGGGTGTAGGTCACGGGTTCGCCGGTGATCCACTCCCAGTCACCGCAGGCGTCGGAGAACCCCATCCAGAAGCGATCCGGGAAGAACGTCCACAGGAACGCCTCCTCGCCGGCGTCGTCGATGGTGACCAGGTAGCCGCCGTCGGCCTCGCACGCGGAAACCGCGTCCTCCCAGATCCCCTGGCCCCAGTGGGGCACGTAGCAGTGGCCGTTTCCGGCGTAGTAGTAGCCGCCCATGTTCAGGCAGTCGGCCTCGGCCCCGGCGCACTGGGGGTCGTCCCCGTCGACGAAGCCGTCACAGTCGTTGTCCAGACCGTCGTTGCAGTCCTCGCTGGTCCCCGGATGAACGGCCGCGTCCGCGTCGTCGCAGTCGCCGTCCCCGCACTCGTCGTACCCGTCCCCGTCGTCGTCGGTCTCGTCCGCGGGCACCACGCCGTTGCAGTTGTTGTCCAGGCCGTCGCAGACCTCGGGAGCATCGGGATAGACCGTGGCCTCGGTGTCGTCGCAGTCCCCATCGCAACCGGTCACGCCATCGCCGTCGCCGTCGATTTCGTCCGCCCACAACGCGCCATTGCAGTTGTTGTCCAGGCCATCGCACAGCTCGGGGGCGCCGGGATAGACCGTGACATCGGCATCGTCGCAGTCCCCGTCGCAGGCCATCACCCCGTCGCCATCGCCGTCGACCTCGTCGGCGGGCACCACGCCATCGCAGTCGTTGTCCAGAACGTCGCAGAGCTCGGCCGCGGCCGGGTACACCGTGGCATCGGCGTCGTCGCAATCCCCTGCGCAGACCACCACCCCGTCGCCGTCATCGTCGATCTCGTCGGCCCCGAGCAGGCCATCGCAGTCGTTGTCCAGACCGTCGCAGACCTCGGCGGCGCTCGGGTGGACCGAGGCCTCCGAGTCGTCGCAATCCCCGCCGCAGGGCGTCAGGCCGTCGCCGTCGCCGTCGATCTCATCGGCCGGCACCACGCCGTCGCAGTCGTTGTCCAGCCCGTCACAGAGTTCGGCCGCGCCGAGGTAGGTGGTTGGATCGGAATCGTCGCAGTCCCCGTCGCAGACCATCACCCCGTCGCCATCGTCGTCGACCTCGTCGGCCGGCACCACGCCATCGCAGTCGTTGTCCAGGACGTCGCAGAGCTCGGCCGCGTTGGGGTAGGTGGCGAAGTCCGAATCGTCGCAGTCCCCCTGACAAGGCGTCACGCCGTCGCCGTCGCCGTCGAGCTCGTCGGCGGGTACGGCGCCATCGCAGTCGTTGTCCAGCCCGTCGCACAGTTCGGGCGCCCCCGGATAGGAGTCGGCGTCCGTGTCGTCGCAGTCCACGCCCACTTCGAAGCCGTCGCCGTCCATGTCCACGGGCGGATCCGCGTCGTCGTCGTCGCCTGGCGTGGTGTCGTCGTCGTCGCCGGGTGTGGTGTCGTCGTCGTCGCCGGGTGTGGCGTCGTCGTCGTCGCCAGGTGTGGCGTCGTCGTCGTCACCGGGCGTGACGTCGTCGTCGTCGCCAGGTGTGGCGTCGTCGTCGGACGTGGCGTCGTCGTCGCCACCCGAGGTGTCGTCGTCGTCGCCGATCGAGCCGTTGTCGAGTTCCCCTCCCGGGCACCCGGCCACCACGACCACGAGACCGAGCAGGACGGCCAGGCTAATGGCTCTGTACATGCTTCCCTCCCACCTGCCCGATGATACCATCGCGACGGAGATTCCATGCGACTTCCCCTGCCCGTCCTCCTCCTCGTCACGGCCTCGACGCTGTCGTGCGCGCACACCCGCGGGGTGGCCACCGCTCCTCCGCAGCCCCCCGCCGATCCTTGCAGCGGCGAGTCGATCCAGCTGGAGGCGGTGACGACCGCGTGCAAGGCATCGGACACGCGGATGCCCGCGCCTCCCGAGGGAGCCCTGGAGACGCGGCTCGCAGTGTCGAAGGTCGAGGTCCGCAGCGGTGAGACCGTCACCGTGCGCGCCGAGCTGGTGAACGTCACGGGCGAATCCCTGGAGGTCTTCCTGTCTCCGCTGGCCGGCTACCTGACCGCGATCGTGGACACGGAGAAACGGGTGGACGAACTCTGGCTCGAGGAGCGATTGGGGGGGCTCAGTGGCTCGGTGCGACCGTTGCGAGTCGTGCTCGAGCCCGGTGGGGTGATCTGGTCGGACTTCGAGGTGAGCGCACGGGTGACGACGCTGGGGTACGAGGCCCTGGAGGCAGGTGGGTACAGGACCGCCACCGGGGATGGTGGTCCGATCCCGCCGGGGGAATACACGCTCCAGGTCTACCTGCCGCTGACCGGCGAGCACCCCTTCTCGTTCCCGGGGGGGTACGGTAACAGGTCGATGGTGGAGCTACCGCTGCATGTCGCCCCTTGAGGAGGCCGCCTCGGACGCTGCGGCACGGTTCATGACCGTGGCGTCGAGCCACGGACTCCCGGGGCCCGACACGCGCTGCTACTCCCGAGAAGCCACCGTGACCTTCGCCAGCGAGACCGTGCTGCTCCAGATCCACCTCGAGGCCGGGTGCGATCCCTACGTCACCGTGGGTGCGAAGCAAGGCGAGCAGTTCGGCCTCAATCAGATCGTGGGGGACCAAGCGCCGGAGCGCGCCGAGCGGCTGCTGCGGGCACCGGGTGAGACCGAGGGCGACCTCCTCGAACGCCTGGCCGACCTCACACACGAGCTCGCCGCCGACATCCTCTCCGGCGACTTCTCTTCTTTCCCTCGACTCAGGCGGGTGCGCGCCCGCATGACGCGCGAGGAGAACATCCGCGACTGGGGCACGTCCACCGGCGAGACACCGCGGTTCGACCACCGGCCGACCCTGGACGAGCTGTTCGCCGACGCGGACAACGACGGCCTGGTGGACGCTCGGGTGTACCAGGGGATCTGGGACTTCGGGTACGGCCAGGGCGAGCTGGCGTCCTACCTGGGCTCGACGGAGGCGGAGATACAGATGCGCCTGGATCGGTGGGACGGCCTGGCCCCGCGACGCTGAACTCCGCCCACCCGGTTGGCCCGCCGCTTGCACCGACGACCCCCTACAATCGTTCGAGGAGGGAATCCGATGAGTCGCAAGCACTGGATGGCGTTTCTGGGTGTGGTCTTCCTGATGGGTTGCCCCGACGTGGTCGAGGACGAGCAACCACAGGACGAGTGGCCGAGCCTGGCGGACTGGGCGGTGTCGGGGCGGTGCCTGCGCTTCGACCAGAGCCTGGAGTACGAGGACACGGTGCGCGGTCAGCCCATCTCCTTCTATCAGGGGGTGGCGTCGTACAGCGGGACGGTGCCGCTGCTGGGGCACACCGTGGGGCTGGAGGCGGACCCGGTGCTCCAGATCGGCGACATGTGGGGCCACCTGGGATGGGAGGCGATGGTGGACTGCGAGGACGTGTCGAACCAGGGGTGGCTGACCTCCTTGATCGACGTGGACATCTTGCTGGAGGAGTACGGGATCGACCACGCCGAGGTGGGCTCGGCGCGGGTGTACGTGTGGGAGGACGAGACGTGGGCGTCGGTCACCGTGGAGATCCCGGGCAGCGCGCTCACGACGATGGAGTGCGACGACGAGGAGACGTTGAGCCTGGAGATCGTGCTCGACGAGGAGGGCCGGATCGGGATGCTGGGGATCCTCGGCTCCGACTACGACGACCAGTGCCTGCTGTTCCACACCACCGGCGGCGCAGACCACCTGGACTGGGAAGACGATCTGGACTACTGCGACTGATCTCCCCTGACCTCTGAAGCCTCCCGCAGCTTTCCGATGTTGTCGTACCAGCGCCCCAGCTGCTCGAGTCCACTTGCCTCGCAGTCCGGATCGTCCACGCAGCTCCGGCGGACGACCGCCATGGCCTCGCCAGCCGTCGCCATCTCGGCCGCCATGATCACCACGTCCCTGCGGGCCTCGGCGCGCAGCGCTCCGGCTCCCTGGTGCGCCGCGCAGAGGTCGATCACGGTGAGCATCGTCTCGGCGGCGAGGGTGAACTCACCGAGGTTGTACTGGCACCACGCGAGCTTGTACCCGGCGTACGCGGCCAGGGACCTCTCACCGGAGCGGACCACCTCCTCGTAGGCCCTGGCCGCGGCGAAGACGTTGTTGAAGGCGAAGTGGTGTTCGCCCAGCAGCAGCGTCGCGTGGGCTCGTTCGAGGGGCCCTGCACCGGAGCCGGCGATCGCAGAGAAACCCTCGAACGCCTCGTCGGTGCGGCTCAGCTCCAACAGGACCCAGGCCCGGCGAAGCTGGATCTTGCCCAACAGGTCGTCGGGCACGGGCTCCCGGGCCGCCCGCTCGTACCACGCCAGCGCCACGGCCAGGGCGCCACCGTACTCGGCGTCCACGGCCAGGGATTCGCCCAGGGGGGCCTCGTCGGACGCCCACCGGGCCTCCACCCTCGCCATGCCTTCTGCGAACACGCGGTCCGCCTCGGCCCAGCAGCGATCGCCCATGTCCATCATCACCACGGCCCGCTCCTCGGGCGGCCGCCGTCGCAGCTTGCGGTCGATCCATGCCTCCCGTAGCTCCAGGTCTTCGGGGCCCCCGGCGGGGACCTCGACGCGGGCGAGGAGGTCCCGGCCGAACAGCATCTCGCCCGTCGGCCGGACCAACTCGCCCTCGACGGTCTCGTCACTGATGCAGTCGTAGGTCACCGTCCGGGAGGGTTCGTCCTGCGCCATGGCAGGACAGGTCAAGGCCATCAGGACGATCCAGGCGGGCCAGTGGACAGTGCGCATGGTCTCCTCCGCGGTGTCGTTGGTGTGCAAACGCCCGAACGCACGCGATCGTTCCGGGCAGATCTCGATGTCCGGATCAGATGCCCACGCACCGCACGATGACCTGGATATCACCCCAGGCCACGCAGGCACCGGCGCGGTCGGGGTGAGTGGCGACGTTGGGGTTCTTGTACTTGCCGCCGGAGAGAGAGCCGAACTCCGGGTCCAGGCGCTCGACGGATGAGACCTGACCGCCGGGGTCGATCTGGAAGAAGTAGGGGATGCGGTCCCGGCCTGCAAAGGCCACGTACTTGTTTCCGTATCGATCGACGTCGACGGTGGGTCCTACGTTGTCGGGATCGTCCACGCCGACGACCTCGTCGTAGGCGATGACCTGCTCGGCGCCCCACACCCCCGCGGTCGCGGTGCGGTAGTGGATGCCTTCGCCGTGACGGACGGTGTTGACCACGTGGAGGGTGTCGTCGCGGGTGTCCACGGCGATCCAGGAGAAGTCGCTGGAACCGTGCAGCTGGGTGGTCTCACCCACGCCCGCTTCGAGGCCGAACGTCGTGTAGTACACCGAGCTGTCCCGCCAGGTGATGTGAGCCAGGTCCTGGCTGTCGAAGTCGATTCCGCCGTTGTTGTCCTCGCCCACCTCGATGGGCCCGGCCAGGACCGCACCGCCCTGCAGGACGAACAGGATGATGCGGGGGCTGGGATCGCGTGAGATCGTGGCGTAGATCCGATTCTGGCTGTCCACGGCCAGGCGGGGCTTGCGCCAGGCATCGACCAGCGGCAGTTCGTCGAATCCCGTCCCGTTCCAGCGGGCATAGGACAGGGCGCCCATCACCACGTGAGGCTGGCTGGCGCTGTCCACGACCACCTGAGGATCGTCTCCGTCGCCTACCCGGATCTCGGTGCCGAGATCCCCGGGGTAGGTGAGGACTCGATACCAGGTGTCGCCGTCGCGCTCGTACACCACGTGCAGGCGCCCGTCCACGTCCATGACCACGTCCGGATCCTCGCCATCGCAGACCACGACCAGCTCGCCCAGCTCCATCGGATCGGGGGGCACCGACGTGTCGTCGTCGCCGGTCGTGTCGTCGTCGGCGCTCGTGTCGTCATCCCCGGCCGTGGTGTCGTCATCCCCGGCCGTGGTGTCGTCATCGTCCCCTGTCGTGTCGTCGTCCCCTTGCGGACACCCGACCCACACGGACACGAGACCGAGCAAGATCGCCAGGTAGACAGCTCTGTGCATGGATCCCTCCCGCATGTCCCGAGGGTACCAGCACAGATCGTCCGGCGGGTGGGAGGCCACCGCCTACGGCGAGAGCGCGTACAGGTCGTCCAGCAACACCGTGCGCCCGATCAGCCGGTAGCCCTCCCAGGCGATGTCCCACACCACGGTGCCGTCGGGGGAGATCTCCCGCACGCGGGGTGTGGTCCCGGTGTTGTGCAGCGTGTTGCCCGACGGGAGGCGGCGCGCCTCGCCCGCGTACTCGGCGTCGATGCCGTCGCCGAGGCCGTGGCTCCAGATCTGGCGCAGCGTCCGGTCGCCGGGGTCGATCTCGTACTCGCGCACCACGGCGTCGATGTCGTCCTCGGCGGCGTGGGTCGACAGCAGCAGGGTGCCCTGGTCGGTGAACGTGGTGCCGTGCTGGAACCAGAACGTGGCGTCGGTGGGCTCGACGGACCAGGACTCGTTGTGGTGGGACCACCAGTTCAGGACGTCGCCGGTGGCCAGGTCCAGCTCCACGACGGCGTCGGGATCGGGCAGCGAGACCAGCACGGTCTCGGTGGACTCGGAGAGGAAGATGGCGTTGGAGTGGCACCATCCGCCCAGGGCATTGGACTGGTAGAACTCGGTGCAATCCCACACGGTCTCACGCGTGCCGTCGGGGTACAGCCGGTCCAGGGTCTCGAATTCGGTCAGGGCGTTGCCCCAGATCAACGAACCGTCCGGAAGCTCGCGAAAGGCGTGGTGCAGCCCAGGGGTGTCGTGGGACTCGGTGACGACCCCGTCGATCTTCATGCGGTGGATCTTGGACGCCGCGCCATTGTCCAGGTCGGCCCAGAACGTCGCCTCGTCCCACAGGATGTCGTTGTCGCGCGAGACCTGCAGGTAGATGGTGAAGTTGTACCCCTCGCCGCGGCGCGCCCAGACCACCCGGCCCTGGCGGTCGACGATGAACATCCAGTAGTGGCCGAAGAACCAGCCGCCCGGGGTGGGATTGATGCTGCCGAGCATGTGGTTCGTGCCCGGCTCCCACAGATCGGGTTCGCTGACCAGGACCTCGGGGAGCGGGAGTTCCTCCGGGACGAGGCCGGTGCTCGCCGTCACCTCGTCGCTGACCGCCTCCGCCCCATCCTCCTCGCAGACCACCCGGGCGCGGACCTCGGTGTCGTAGGGGATACCCAGCAGCAGCTCGGTGTGATCGCCGGCCTCGCGGAGCTCCGCCGGGCTGCGCAGCCACGCCCCCTCGTCGAACCCGTACTCCACCCACGTCGTGGCCGCGCTGGGCTGCCGCCAGGACAGGTAGACCAACGACTCGATGGACTCGTGGAGCTGCCACGAGAGTTCGGTGGCCGCGTGTGGGCCCAGGTCGTCGTCATCCACGACGCCCTGCTGCCCGGTGCACCCGCAGGCCAGGCCCAGGATCGAGACCAGCGCGCCAAGACGAATCCACTCCATCGCACGAGTATGCCAGAGCCGGGTAGGATGGACTCTCTACACGGAGGGGCCATGAGCTGGTGGGTGACCGTACACGCGGCGCGCAAGCGCGCGCTGACCAAGAACGAGCGGACTGCGCTGGCGCAGCACGTGGAGACCTGGGCGGGCAAGGACTGGGAGATCATGCCCTACGCGCTGAAGGTCCCCCCGAAGAAGGACCCCAGCGGGCTGATCGCGTTCGGAGCGATGCAGCTCCCGCTGGACCCGGACGGCGAGGACTCCGGCACCCTGATGCTGGCGCTGACCGAGCTGCGTGGGACGTTGCCGGGCGTGGAGCTACGGGTCGAGGACGACCAGGGACTGGTGGGCTGGGACGACGATCTCGGCTGCTTCGAGCTGCTGGACGACGCCCAGCAGCCCGAACTGGCCGAGTTCGAGCCGGGCAAGGACTGGCTCGACGCCTGGGACGGAACGCCCACCGGCGCGGCCGATCCCTTCGAGGACGCCCCGTCCGGCATCCGCACGTCGGCGCGCAAGGCCAAGGACATCACCGACTGGACCTTCGTGGCCTGGGACGTGCGCGACGATCTCGACGACGACGAGCTGGTCGTGATCTGCCTCAAGAAGGCGGCGGGGCTGGCCCGGGACGGGTTCGACTGGGCCGACGTGGCCAAGGCGTGGAACCAGTACATGCCGGGTGACGATCGGGTGCGCGAGGTGCTGGCACGAGCCGAGGACCTGGCGGAGACCGGCATCGAGTGGTCCAACGTGGTCGATCAGTGGCACGCGGCCGGGGACGACGACGAGACCCGAAGGTGTTTGCGCCGCGCCGAGGACAGCTTGGGTGAATCCGACGACTTCTCGCGGCTGGGCAACACGTGGCTCCGGCGCCTCGACCAGCCCGACGAGGCCCGCCGCTGCCTCACCGAGGCCGAGAAGCGCGCCGGCGAGACCGTGGACTGGTGCGTGGCCGCGCAGGTGTACGCGAAGCTCGAGCAGCCCGACGACATCCGCCGTTGCCTGGTGCAGGGGGAGAAGGTCGCCGACAGCGGCCAGGACTTCGAGTTCCTCGGCAGCGAGTACCAGGATCTGCTGAAGGACGCCGCCGAATCGAAGCGCTGCAAGGGCCGGGCGAAGAAGCTGCCCTACTGATCCGTCGCTCCTTCCGCCGACGCGCGCGGTGTAGGACAATCTCCATCCATGAAGACCATCGTCCACCTGTCCACGGTGCACTCGCCCCACGACACGCGGATCTTCCACAAGGAGTGCCGCTCGCTGGCCGAGGCCGGCTTCCGGGTGTTCCTGGTGATCCCCGCGGACCGGGACGACGTGCGGGACGGCGTGGTGATCCGGGCGCTGCCCGAGGCCAGGGGCGGGCGGATCGGGCGGATGCTGGGGACGGTGGGGCGGGCGCTGATGGAGGCGGTGCGGCTCGAGGGCGACGCGTACCACTTCCACGACCCGGAGCTGATCCCCGCGGCGCTGATGCTGCGCCTGCGCGGCAAGCCAGTGGTCTACGACATCCACGAGGACTACGTCACGGACATCGAGGCCAAGACGTACCTGCCCGGGTGGCTCCGCAAGGTGCTGGCGCCGGCCTTCGGCAGGTTCGAGGGGGCGGCCGCGCTGGCGTTCCATCCGGTGCTGGCCGAGCGGTACTACAAGGACCGCTTCCCCGGCGGGCTCGAGGTGTGCAACTACCCGGTGATCGCCGGACTGGACGCCGCGCCGGAGGACACGGCGCCGGCCGAGGGCATCCACCTGCTGTACACCGGCAACGTGGACGAGGACCGCGGGGCGCTGCGCATGGCGAACCTGCTGACGATGTCCGGCGACATCCACCTGACCTGCGTCGGGCGCTGCTGGCCCGGGATCGCCGACCGGATGTCGGACATCGCCGGCGACCACGCCGATCGCATGGAGCTGGTGGGCGTCGGCGGGCACGTGCCGTTCCCGACCATCGTCGAGTACACCGTGCGCGGGGGCTGGACCGCGGGCATGGCGCTGTTCCCGTACCACGACCACTACCTGCGCAAGGAGCTGACGAAGTTCTTCGAGTACATGGCCGCCGGGTTGCCGGTGGTGTGCTCGGACTTCCCCACCTGGAAGCGGCTGGTGGAGGACCACGGGGTGGGGATCTGCGTGAACCCCGACGATCCGGAGAAGGCGCTGGAGGCGGTACAGTTCCTGCGGGACCACCCCGGCGAGCGCGCGGCCATGGTGAAGCGCGGTAGGGAGCTGGCGCGCAGCCGCTTCAACTGGGACCACGAGGCGAACAAGCTGGTGCGGCTGTATCGCGAGGAACTGTTCGACGGGCGCGACGACCGGGAGTGAACATGCGCGTGGCGGTGGTGAACCTGTTCGACCCCATGCCCGGGGAGAGCATCAAGGAGGCCCGGTACTCCAACTTCTGCCGCGAGCTGGTGGCCCGCGGTCACGACGTGCGCTGGTACACCGCGGACTTCTCCCACCTGCACATGGAGTCGCGGGATCGGGCGGCCATCGAGCCGGCGCTGCGCGATGCCGGGTTCTCGGCCACGTTCGTCCCGACGCAGCCCTACAAACACAGCGCGTCCCCGCAGCGACTGCGTTCCCACGTGAAGGTCGCCGCGACCATGGAGCAGCTCTGGCGCTCCGAGCCCGACCCCGACGTGATCCTCGTCAGCGTGCCCCACTCGGCGGTCAGCCGCGCAGCCTCGCGCTGGGCCCGCCGCACCGGCGCGCGGCTCGCCGTGGACGTGCAGGACCTGTGGCCCGAGACCATCTTGCGGTTCTGGCCACGGAGCCTGGCGTGGCTCAACCAGGTGGTGTTCTTCAAGATGATTCGCGACGCGCGCGCGACCTATCGCCGCGCCGACGTGATCTTCGGCGTGTGCCGGGAGTGCCTGGACCAGGCCCGCGGCCACCACGGCCCGGCCACCCGCTTCGAGACCCTGCGCCTCGGCGTGGATCTCGACCGCTTCGACGCGAGCGTCACCCCCATCGACGACATCCCCCGCCCCGACGGCGAGAAGTGGCTGTTCTTCGGCGGGTCCATGAGCAACTACGTGGACTTCGAGCCCGTGCTCGACATGATGGCCGTGCTGCGCGACCGCGGCCGCGCCGACATCCGGCTGATGGTGGTGGGCGGCGGCGCGGCCGAGGACGACATCCGCGACGGCGTGCGCCAGCGGGGCCTGGACAACGTGACGATGACCGGCCGCCAGCCCTACCCGCGGTTCGTCTCCCTGGCCGCCGCGTGCGACCTCGGCGTCCTCGCCATGAAGCCCGAGGGCATGGCCGTGTTCCCCAACCGCATCTTCGACTACTTCGCCGCGGGCCTGCCCGTGGTCAGCACCGTGGTCGCCGAGCTCGCCGAGTACATCGACGACCACGACGCCGGCATCACGCTCCCCGAGCCCGACGGCGCGGCCCTCGCCGACGCGGTCACGCGGCTGCTGGCCGACAGGCCAAAGCCCTCCAGCCACCCGCGGGACCACCGCCCGGACTGGGTCGACGAGTTCGACCTGTCGAAGATCCGCATCCAGCTCGGCGAGCTGATCGAGAGCCTGGCGTAAGGAAAAGGGACGGAGAAAAGGGACGTTCATGACTTTATAACTTGTTTGCCAAACAAGTTATAAAGTCATGAACGTCCCTTTTCTTTTCGAGCCTGGCCTAGCACTACTTGATCAGTTCTCCATTTCCTGTTTCTCGCCAGCGTGATCTTCGT
>CAYRNR010000038.1:0-63003 GCA_964425605.1 uncultured Rickettsiales bacterium
CCGTGGCCAGGGAGGTCTCCCCCGCATCTCCCGAACGCGTGTAGACTCTTGTGATACGCATCTTCGTCTCGCCTCCCAATGACGAGGATCATGTTACGGGAAACGGTGGACCGCGGTGAATCCAGCGACGATCTCCAGGCTTGCTCAGTGGGCCCTCGACAAGGGGGTGCCCGACGACCTGAACCACATGGCCGACGATCTCCGGACCTACATCCTCGAACCCGATCGGGTCGCGGACGATGGCGCGGTCGCCGACAGCGGCTTCCCCGCGCCCCTGGTGGGCGCCGGCAACGGCCTGGACCACCTGCACGACGCCGTGTGCCTGCTGCTCATGCGCTACCTCAGCCCGGCCCGCGAGGGTGATCCCGTCCTGCTGTCGTCGCTGCTGGACCTCGCAGCCGAGCTCCGGCTCCCCGGCGCCCGCGAGATCGTCGCTGGGCTCCTCGTCGGCGGCGCCTACCGCGACATCGCGGGCCCCGCCGGCCCCATCGAGGGCCAGATGATCCGCACCCTGCGCGTCGTGGGCCTCGCCGACGCCGGCGACGATCCCATCCGCAAGCTGCTGCACGACCTCCTCGAGGAGCCCGACACCGCCGCCATCGACATCGCCGACCACGCCGAACCGGACGAGCCGGCTGCCCCCACCCGGCTCACCGGCGACCAGGTCCCCCAGGTCAACGACCTCGACCAGGTCTTCGCCTTCGTCGACGCCGTCCGTCGTGGCGTCGCCAACCGCCGCGACTTCGCCCGCTTCTCCCGGGTCTCGGTCCGCCAGGCCGACTTCGTCGCCCGCGCCGCCGCCTCCCTCGACCTCGTCGCGGTCCACCCCGGCGGCGAGTACGCCCTGACCGATCTGGGCAACGAGCTGCCTCCGTCCGACGACGCCACCGGCCGCGACCTCCGCCACACCATCGTCGGCCGCCACCCCCTCCTGCGCTCCCTCGACCTCGAGGACACCGACGCCCTTCCCGAGCTCCCGCAGCTCGAGCGTCTCCTCGCCGCCCGCACCGAGCTCGGCCCCGGCACCATCCGCCGCAGGGCCCAGGCGCTGAAACGTTGGGTCGAATGGTGGGCGTCGGGCGGGCGCTGATCCACCTCCACTTCCCCCTCCACTTCCACTTCCACTTCCACCCGAGTAGCGGGGGCGAGTCGCCGTGGGATCGGGCTGCCCCGCCGGCCGGCTCAGTGCGGTGGGGTTGATAGGAGCTAGGGAAAGGGGACGGGAAGAGGGCCGGGAAAAGGGACGCTCACACCTTTACGCCTTTTTCCTGAGGGGGCTCACTCCAGCTCTGGCACCATCGCGGCACCGTTCCCCGGCGTCCTGAGCGCTCGGTCCAGACACCACAGCACGTAGGAATCGTCCTCCACGGCTTCTCGCCCCATCAACGCCTTGCGGGCGGCGTGGTTGCCGATGGCACCTAGCGCCAGGGCGGCGTGGGCGCGGATGCCCGGGCTGGGGTGGGTGAGGAGGAGCTCGAGGGCGGGGAGGGTGGTGGAGTCGGGGATCCGGATGGCGACTTCGAGGGCGGCGATGTTGCCGCCGGCGAGGAGGGGCTTGTTGGAGCGGAGGACGTCGGAGCGCAGGCCGCTGCGGGCCAGATCCACGAGGCTGGCGGAGGCGGCGTCGCGGACGACGAGGCGCTCGTCGGCGAGCGCGGAGGTCAGGGGCGCGATGGCGTCGGGGAACGGGCAGCCGCCGAGGGAGCGCGCCGCGGCGGCGCGGACGGTCGGGTCGTCGTCGGTCGTGGCCTGGATCAGCGCCTCTGTGGCCTGCTCTCGGCATCCCTCCTCGAGCACGGCTGCTGCGGCGCGGCGCACCTCGGCTGCGTCGTGTCGGAGGTGCCGCAGCGCCTCGGGGGCGATGTCCCCGGGGAGCTTGCCGGCCCAGACGAGCAGGTGGGCGGCGCTCGGATCGTCCGCGCCAGCGGCCAGATCGGCGGTGACGGCGAGGGCCAGCGCGTCCGCCCAGCTGTCGTCCGTGGAGGCCATGCCCAGGAGCGCGGCCTCGATGGCGAGGGCGGTGCCGGGATGGTCGGGGTGGAGGTGGGCGCGGAGGGCGGGGTAGAGGCCGGGGCCGGCGGCGACGAGGCGGTGGTGGGCCGCGGTGGCGGCGTCGGGGGCCTGGGCCCGCCGGGCGGCGGCGTGGAGCAGATCGGCGACCTCGGCGTCGGTGGCGGGTTCGGGGATGACCCGGGCGGGGGTGGCGTCGATGGAGGCCGAGACGGGCAGCCGGTGGTCGAGGGCGAGGCCGTGGCGGCAGGCGGGGAGGGCGCGGCCGTCGGCGTGGGCGGTGTCGGGCCCGTAGGTGTCGGCGCCGGTGAGGTCGAGGAGGGCGGCGACGGCGGCGTCTCCGCGGTGGGGATCGGTGTGGCCCCAGCGGTGGAGGGGATCGACGGCGTGGTAGGCGTCGTCACCGGAGGGATCCCAGAGCAGGGCGAAGGCGCCGCTGGCGGCGTGGGCCTGGGCGCGGTTGGTGGCCAGGTAGCGGTCGTGGCCGCCGAGGTCCCAGAGGGCAGCGATGGCGTGGTCGTGGGAGGCGGCCTGCGCGTCGTGGCGGGCGAGGTAGACGTCGTGTCCGCCGCCGTCGGCGAGGAGGCCGAGGCCGTGGTGGTCGGCGCTGGCCTGGCAACGATCGGTGCAGGTGCGGTGGTCGTCGCCACCGCGGTCGGCGGCGATGCCGAGACCCGCGTGGACGGCCGAGCCCTGGGCGCGCGCGCCGGCGCGGTAGGTGTCGTGGCCGTCGAGGTCGGCGAGGAGACCGAGGCCGCCGGCGAGCCAGGGGCCGGGACCGAGGCCGTGGCCCTGGGCGCCGGCGTCGCCGTGGGCGGTGTAGGTGTCGTGGCCGGACGCGTCGACGAGGACGCCGAAGCCGCGGGGGCCGCCCACCCCCTGCGCCGGAGCCTGGGCGTGGTGGAGATCGTCGCCGTGGACGTCCAGGAGCAGGCCGACTCCGGCGAGGCCGACGCCCTGACTCCAGGGGCCGGCGCGGTAGGTGTCGTGGCCTTCGAGGTCGAACAGGAGGCCGCAACCCCAGAGCCCGGCGCCGAGGGAGCCGGGGCCGGCGCGGTAGTCGTCGTCGCCCTGCAGGTCGAGCAGCAGGGCGGCGCCGCCGACGGCGATGGGTGGATCGCGGTAGGTGTCGTCGCCGTGGAGATCGAGGATGGCGGAGAAGGGGAGGGCGGCGCCGTCGCCGCGGTAGGTGTCGTCGCCGCCGGGATCCAGGACGGCGACGAAGGGGGCGTCGAAGGTGTCGTCACCGTGCGTGCCGAGCCAGACGCGGCCGTGCGCGGTGGGGAGGACCACGGCCTCGTCGGGCCAGGTGGCGGTGGTCAGGGTCTCGGCGGCCCGCTGGAGCCGGTCGAGGGCTGTCACGGTCAGGTCGGCCAGGGCGGCATCGTCGTCCGCGGACAGGAGGGCGTCGGTGAGCCGGTGTACCTCGGCCTCGGGGAACGCGCCGGGGCTGGCGAGGGCGTCGAGGAGGGCGACGTGGTCGGGGTGGGGAGCGTCGAGGGCGGCTGCGCGGCTCGCGAGGTCGGCGAGGGCGGCCGCCAGGTCCGCGAGGGCGGGATCGAGCTTGCGCACCCGGGCGCGGTCCTTGCGCGAGGTCAGCATGGGCGCGAGGGGCGGGGCGGGCGCGAGGGAGTCGTCCGGGGCGACGGGGTGGCCCAGCTCCCCCCAGGCGCGCGTGAGGGCTGCCATGGGATCCCCCGCGGGCAGCTCGTCGACCAGATCGAGGGCGTTCCACGGGGCCAGGAGCGGATCGGAGGCCAGGGCCGTCGCCGTGGGCAGGGGATCGCCGGGGAGCGCGCGTTCGAGATCGCTGCGGTCGATCCCGGTGAGACCCAGCCAGTCGTACAGCTCGTCCACGGCGGGCTGCCCGGCTCCAGCGCCTGGTTCGGGTACGTCCGCGGCCAGCGCGAGAAAGGGGAACAAAGACGCCAAGATGCCCATGCAGATCCGCATGCGGGCATGGTAACGTTGTAGGGGGAGAGGGAACAAACGGAGGCACGCCGGTGGTCACGAGCGGCCGCTTCATCCCACCGCGGGACAGACCCCTTCGGATCGAGGCCGAGATCCCCATCGAGTTCCGGGAGAAGGGGCGCCTGCGGATCAAGCAGGTGGGTCGGATCGTCAACGTCAGCTTGACCGGGCTGTACATCGGCGTGCTGCATCCACCGCACCTCAACGAGATCGTCGAGCTGTGGATCCCGGGCCAGAACTGGGACGGGCTCGAAGGCAAGATTCGCATCCGAGGCCAGGTGCGCTGGTGGCGCGCGGACCCCAAGGAGCGGCTGCTGCCGCGGGGGTTCGGGGTCAAGATCCTCGACTACGCCAACTCCGAGGCCCGTGACCGATATCGCACCTACGTGTCGCGCCTGCTCGACGCGCAGGACGAGGAGGAGATGGACTCGGTGGACGAGGACGAGGAGGAGACGATCCTCGACGGCGGTCAGTAGCCCACCGGATTCCCGTCCGGGCCCTTTCGATCCCCCCTGGAATAGATTCGCCCCACAGGTTCTTTCTGCTAGGTTGGTGGGCCCAACGAACCACCTAGGAGGGAGCCGTGCCCGTCGCCACCAAGATTCAGGACTTCATCAGCCGCGCCTCTTGGATTCGCCGCATGTTCGAAGAGGGCAACGAGATGAAGGCGAAGTACGGAGCGGACCACGTCTACGACTTCACCCTGGGCAACCCGGTGATGGAGCCGCCGGCCCAGCTCATCGAGAAGCTGCGGGAGGTCGCGGCGGACCCGGCGGCGGGCAAGCACCGCTACATGCCCAACGCAGGCTACCCCTGGGTGCGCGACCAGGTGGCCGAGGTGCTGGCCGAGGAGAGCGGCGTGGCCATCGGCGGCGGCAACGTGATCATGACCGTGGGCGCGGCGTGTGCGGTCAACGTGACGCTGAAGGTGCTCCTGGAGCCGGGCGACGAGGTGCTGGTGCTGTCGCCGTACTTCGTCGAGTACGTGTTCTACGCGGACAACCACGGCGGCACGGTCAAGCTGGTGGAGACGGACGACCAGTTCCAGCCGGACCTGGAGGCCATCGAGGCGGCCATCGGCCCGAAGACCCGCGCGATCATCCTCAACAACCCCAACAACCCCACCGGCGCGGTGTACCCGCGCGCCGTGCTCGAGGAGCTGGCCGAGCTGCTCCAGCGGGCGGGTGAGCGCATCGGCCACCCCATCTACGTGATCAGCGACGAGCCCTACCGCAAGATCGCCTACGACGCGGAGGTGGTGTCGTCCCTGTCGGTGTTCCGCAACGCGATCCTGTGCACGTCCCACTCCAAGGACCTGGCGCTGCCGGGCGAACGGATCGGCTACCTCGCGGTGCACCCCGAGGCCGACGACGCCGCCGAGCTGCTCGGCGCCATGACCTTCGCCATCCGCACGCTGGGATTCGTCAACGCGCCAGCGCTGATGCAGCGGGCGGTTGCTGACCTGCAGCGGGTGACCGTGGACCTGCAGCAGTACCGCGATCTGCGCGATCTGCTGTACGCCGGGCTGATGGACGCGGGGTACGACTGCGTGCGGCCCGAGGGCGCGTTCTACATGTTCCCGAAGTCGCCGCTGCCCGACGACGTGGCGTTCATCCGCAAGCTCCAGGAGGAGCGCATCCTGGCCGTGCCCGGCAGCGGCTTCGGTCGGCCCGGGTACTTCCGGCTCAGCTACTGTGTGGACGCCGACCTCATCGTCAAGGCGCTGCCCGGCCTCCGCCGGGTGCGGGAGTCGTGCTGAACGTTCGGCTACGGCTCGTCCACCCGGCGATCATCGGCCTGTGCCTGCCGATGGTGTTGCCGGCCCTGACCGGCTGCCCCGCCCACCGCGCCGCCAGCGGTGAGATCCCGAAGGTGCACCAGTACGAACGGACGCTTCGCGACCACCTCGACGAGACTCGGGTCGGGGAGCTGTCCCTGGGGGAATACCTGGCCGTGCTCGAGGTGCAGGGCTGTCTGGAGATGGAGGAGCAGCAGCTCTCCACCGCCCTCGCCGGGCTCCGGCGGCTGCACCGCCAGACCTACGAGCACGCGAGCAAGCCCGCGCGGTTGATCATCTGGGACATCTGGCAGCGCCGGACCGCGCACTTCTCCCCGGACGGCGCCAGCCTCGCCGACACGTTCCTCGACCATCCGCCCATGGGGCGAAGCTACTTCTTCTGCGACGACGACCTGCCCACGGCGTGGAAGAGCCTGGAGCCCTCGGACTTCGAGCTTCGGGCCCGCGCGTACTTCGAGGCCGAGGTGGACGTGCGGCGGACGGACCTCGAGAAGGAGGGGGCGGACGGCGCGCGGGTGGTGGAGGAGTTGCAGGACCTGCGATCGAGGATCGAGCGCCGGTTCGAGGCGCAGTTCGGCGCGGGTGAAGCCGAGGCCGCGGCGCTGGACGGGCTGCGCACCGCCCTGGACGACATCTGGTACGCCAAGGTGGACCTCCACGACGTGGGGAGACCGGCGCTGCTGGTGGAGACGCCATTCAAGCTGACACCCCGGGACGCGATCTCCGCGGCCAATCCGGGCGAACCCGCCACCTACTCGGACCACCCCAACGCCGCCAACCGCGGTGCGCAGCGATACACGGAGGGGTGGGTCCCGCCGCCGAACAGCGGCGTCAGCATCAGCGTCCCCGATCCCGACGACGCGGCGCGTCGCTCGCGCATCGTGCGCTCGTGGAAGCGCACGCGGCGCAAGATCATGGCCGACGCGCGCGAGGTGGTGCGCGAAGTGGAGGCGCTCGAGCAGGCCCTGGCGACGGTGGCCGAGGACGAGCGCGAGGCGTTGCTGCGCGAGCTGGACCGGATGGCGGTGCGCATGGACCACGTGACCGCGGACCTGGGCCGCCATCGCAACTTCGTGGCCAACTTCCAGTCGGGGTACGCGGGCACGGACGCGCTGGTGTTCCGGTCGAAGCACAAGGAGTACAAGCGGGTGCGCCGCGGGCACCGGCGGATGGACAAGCTGCAAGACGAGGTCGAGGAGACCCTGGACCGGATCGAGGTGGCCGAGGTCGCGCGGGCCGGTGGTGGCGCAGGCGGTGAGGGCGGCGGCGGGGGCACGGCCGCGGACGGCGCGACGGGTGGTGAGAGCGGCGCGCCCATCGACGGAACGGGGCTGACGGGTGCGGAGGGCGACGAGATCCTCGACGAGCCCGCGGGCCGGACGCTGGTCTACGAGGGGCCGTGCCCACCCCCGGAGGAGATCTGGAGCCCCGAGGTGGTCGCCGATCTGGTGCGCGTGTATCCGTTCGTCGACGAGGTGGACGCGCGGATCTTCTTGTCATTGCTCCAGCGGGCCCACTCGGGCCTGGAGTCGGTGGACGCGGTGGAGGCGGTGGTGCTCGAGCACCTGCGCAAGGGGCTGGACCTGCGGTTGCGGGCCGGCCGGGCCGACGAGTTGTCGGACCTGTACGACCCATCTCGCTCGCCTGCCGACCAGGACGACATTACGTTCTACGTCTGGTTGGGACTCTGATACCATGGCGCCTTCGCGGCGAGGAGGAACACGCACATGCCGAGAATCGCAGTCATCCTGAGTGGTTGTGGCGTCTACGACGGCGCGGAGATCCACGAGTCGGTCATCACCTTGCTGGCGCTGGACCGCGCGGGCGCCGAGGTGGTCTGCGCGGCCCCGAACATCCCGCAGATGCACGTGATCAACCATGCCGCGGGCGAGCCCAGCGGCGAGACGCGCAACGTGGCCGAGGAGTCGTCGAGGATCGCGCGCGGTCCCGTGACCGACCTGGCCCAGCTGGACGTGTCCGAGTTCGACGCGGTGGTCTTCCCCGGCGGCTTCGGCGCGGCCAAGAACCTGTGCGACTACGCGGTCAACGGCCCCGACATGGAGGTCCAGGCCGACGTGGCGCGGGTGGTGGCGCAGACGCGCGCCGCCGGCAAGCCCCTGGCGTTTTTGTGCATCGCCCCGGTCATCGCGGCCAAGCTGCTGCCCGGCGTGCGCGTGACCATCGGCAGCGACCCCACCACGGCGGAGCACATCGAGGCGCTGGGTGGCCGGCACGTGGAATGCCCGGTGGACGACTTCGTCGAGGACGAGGAGCAGAACGTGCTCTCCGCGCCGGCGTACATGCTGGGCCCGGGGATCAAGGAGGTGGCCGCGGGGATCGAGCGCCTCGTGGCGCGCCTGGCCGAGCTGGCCTGATCCCGCCCGATCAGCGCTGCCAGTCCATCGTCTTGTAGATGGGCTTGAGCGCCTCCATCACCGGCAGGAATCCGTCGGTGTACTGCCGGTTGTACAGCACCACATTGCCTGGATCCGGCTCGACCAGCTCGTCGATGCGGACCATCGCCTTGGCCGCGCTGGTGTGGTCTGCGTGGATGCCGGCGGCCACCGCGGCGTTGATGGCGGCGCCGAGGGCGGACAGCTCCGGCGTGTGCGGGATCTCCACCGGTAGATCGAAGACGTCGGCGACGGTCTGGATGATCCAGCGGCTCTGGGCGCCGCCGCCGCCGATGCGGAGGCGCTCCAGGCGTGGCGCGAAGCTCGCCTGCATCAGCTCGGCCCCGCGCCGCAGGTCCATCACGATCCCCTCGATCAGGGCGCGGGCCATGTGGGCGCGGGTGTGGTTCTCGGCGAATCCCACGACGGCCCCGCGCTCGGTCAGGTCCTCCAGGGTCGGATACCAGCGCGGCAGGACCAGCAACCCCTCGCAGCCCGGCGGGATGGCCGCGGCCTCGTCGGACAGCACCTCCTCGAGGCTGCGTCCCTCGGCGTCGGCCTGCTGGCGCAGGTGGGACGAGAACTCCTCGATGAACCACGTGTACATCCAGAACCCGCGGAAGACCATGTACTCGTGGGCCCAGGCCCGGGGCTGGGCAGCGGGGTTGGCCAGCCAGCGGAAGGTCAGGGAGTTCTTCACGCGCCGCTGGACCAGGCTCAGCGATGCGCCGGTGCCGAGGCTGATCTCGGCGACGGGGCCGCTCTGGGGGGTCACGCCCGAGCCGAGCACCTCGGCCTGCTTGTCGCCGCCCACGGCGATCAGCGGCATGCCCACGGGCAGCATCGTCTCCTCGGCGGCCCGCGACGTGATGCGCCCCAGCTCGGCTCCGGCAGCGCAGAGGTCCGGGAGGACCTCGCGCCGGTATCCCGTGAGCTGGAAGAGCTTGGCCGAGGTCCGCCAGTCCCCCTTCTTGATGTCGAAGGGGTAGACGCCGGCGATGGAACCCTGGGCGTCACGCAGGGAGTCGGTCAGCCGCAGGGTCAGCCAGCCGGTGATGGTCAGCATGTGGGCGGCGGACTTGTACGCCTCGGGGTACGCCTCGCGCAGCACGTTGCCCTGGGAGAGCCCGAGCAGGGCGGTCAGGGTCCCGTCCTCGCCGCTGAGCAGCCGCATGGCCGCGCCCAGCATCCCGGCGCGCGCGGGCATGGCGGTCCGGCGGTCGAGCCAGTGCAGGCCTGCGCTGAGGGGGACGCCGTTGCGATCGCAGGGGATCAGCACCTTGCGCTGGCTGGTGATGCCCGCGGCCATGGGCGCCGGGAGCCCCTTGTCCTGCGCCTGCTGCATGCAGGCGCGACACGCGGTGACCATGGAGGACCAGATGTCCTCGGGGTCCTGCTCAACGGCGCCCTTCGAGGGACGGAGCAGGGGGCGGTGCGCCTGCCGGCCGATGGCCAGCTGGTTCCCCTCCTCGTCGTAGAGGATCACCCGGACGCTCTGGGTGCCGCTGTCGATGGCGAGTACGGTGCGTGGTGTGTTCATCGAGCGCAGGCTACCAGAATCGGGCCCGCCGCGGTGCTGGCAAAGCGGGCGCCACCGTGGCATATCCTTGTTGCCGTGAACCTCTACCTGCACCTCGAACGCGTCGCCGCGAAGCGCCCTGACCAGGTGGCGGTGTATGCCCCGGACCGGGGCGCGGGCGAGCCGGGCGTGGCCCACCACAGCCTGACCATGGCGCAGCTGGACGCGCGCGCAGGGAGGCTGGCCGCCGGGCTGGTGGATCTGGGGATCCAGGCAGGCGATCGTGTCGTGCTGATGGTGCCGGTGTCGCTGGACCTCTACGTGGTGGTCGCCGCGTTGTTCCGTCTCGCTGCGGTGCCCGTGCTGATGGACCCGTGGATGGGCGTGGCGCGGATGGCCGACTGCGTCCGGCGCACGCAGCCCAGGCTCTTCCTGGGCGTCCCCCTGGCCCACGCGCTGTTCCTGTGGCGGCCTGGCCTGCGGCGGCTGCGGCGGGTGACGGTGGGCGGCAAGCCGTGGATGGGCCGCCACAGCGTCGAGGCGATGATCGACGCCGGCGCGCCGGCTCCGCCGGTGGCGACGCTGCGAGACGACGCGCCGGGATTGATCACCTTCACCGGCGGCAGCACGGGCCGGCCCAAGGGGGTGTTCCGGACCCACGGCCTGCTGCAGGCCCAGCACGAGGGCACCACCCACTGTATGGGCATGCAGTCCGGCGAGGTCCATCTGCAGACGTTCCCCAACATGATCCTCAGCAACATCGCCGCGGGGGTGACCTCGGTGGTCCCGTGGTTCCGCCAGGGGCACGCCGCCGAGGCGGATCCCGCCGGCCTGCTGAGGCAGGTGCGCCGCCTGGGTGTAGCCGGCATGTGCGGGCCGCCGGCGCTCCTCGGGAGGCTCGCGCGCCACTGCGTCGAGACGGATCAACGGATGTCGGGCGTGCGCCGCGTGCTCATGGGCGGCAGCGCCGTGGGTTTCGATCAGGTGCGCGAGATGGACCGCGCCACGCGGCCCGGAGCGACCGCAGTGCTGTACGGCTCCAGCGAGGCCGAGCCCCTGGCGAGCCTCGAGGGCCGCCAGGAGATCGACCGCGCCGAGGGGGCGATGCGCGAAGGCGGCGGGCTCTGCCTGGGCCACCCTCGCCCGGGACTGGACATGGAGCTCCGCGCGCTCCCGCTGGGGCTGCACACCGCAGGCATGGACGAGCCCGCCCTGGCCGTGGCCAGCCTGCCGCCGGGGCACGTGGGCGAGCTGATCGTCCGCGGGCGCCACGTCTCGCGCCGGTACTTCGGGGCCCCCCGGGCCGAGGCCGCCCAGAAGATCCGCACGACCGGCGGCCACGTGTGGCACCGTCTCGGGGACCTGGGCTACCTGGACGAGGACGGCAGGGTCTACGTCGTGGGCCGCGTCAACGACACGGTCCAGCGGCGCGGCCGGTCCCTGTACCCGCTGGTGGTGGAGCCGCTGATCGAGCAGCTGCCGTTCGTCCGGCGGTGTGGTCTCGTGGGGCACCCGCGCAAGGGGATGAACCGGTCGATCCTGGCCTACGAGGCCGAGGGGCGGCCCGCGCGCCGCCGGCAGCGAAGGGAGCGCGAGGACACCATCCGCGCCGAGTGCGAGCGCATCGACGTCATCATCGACCAGGTGGTGGTGGTGGACGAGATCCCCCTGGACCGCCGCCACAACGGCAAGGTGGAGCGCGACGAGCTGGCTGCCATGTGCCGGCGCCAGCTCGGATGGCCCGACCGGAGGACCCTGTGAGACTCCTGCTGTTGCAACCCGCGCTGTACAACCGGCCGCAGGATCGGTCCAGCGGGCTGATCCCGCCGCTGGGGTTGACCTACCTGGCCGCCTACACGCCGCCGAACTGGAGCGTGACCATCCACGACGAGCAGCTCCAGGGCGCGCGGTTGCCCGAGGCCGATCTCGTGGGCATCACCGTGACCACCTGGACCGCCAACCGCGCCTACGAGCTGGCCGGCCACTACCGGGGACAGGGCACCCCGGTGGTCCTCGGCGGCGTCCACCCCTCCATGGTCCCCGACGAGGCGTTGCAGTACGCCGACGCCGTGGTCATCGGCGATGCCGAGACCGTGTGGGAGCAGGTGGTCCTCGACGCCGAGCAGGGCCAGCTCCAGCCCCGCTACCAGGCCTCGCCTCAGCCGCTGAAGGACCTACGCCACCCCCGCCGCGACCTGCTGGACGGGCGGTACATGTTCACTGCAGTCAACACCATCCGCGGTTGTCCCTTCCGTTGCGAGTTCTGCGCCATCGACCACTTCTACGAGGGCAAGGTCCGGCGCCGGCCCCTCGACGAGATCATGGCCGAGCTGGAGACCCTGCCCGATCGTCCCGTGTACTTCGTCGACGGCAACCTCTACGGCAACTCCAGGGCCGACCGCCGGCGGTTCATCGAGCTGTGCAACGCCATCGAGGAGGGGCAGGCGCAGGGGCGCCTGAGGTTCCGCACCTGGGTCGCCTACGCGCCGGTGGACGCCCTGGACGACGACGAGGCCCTGGCCGCGGCGCGCGCGGCGGGCTGCCGGGTGCTGCGCATCGGCTTCGAGTCCATCGATCCGAAGACCCTCGAGGAGATGCGCAAGTCCCAGAACGTGGAGATGGGACCTCAGCGGTACGCAGAGCTGATCCGCAACGCCCGCCGGCACGGGTTGATGCTCACCGGGGAGTTCCTCATCGGCGCGGACAGCGACACCCACGAGACCCTCGAGCGCACGCGCGAGTTCATCCTGAACTCCGGCCTGGACCTCATGCGGCTCAACGTGCTGCAGCCGCTGCCGGGTACGGATCTGCTCGCCCGCTGGAAGGCCGACGGGCGGCTCCTCGTCCACGACTTCCCCCGCGACTGGGATCGCTACCAGGACGACGCCTTCATCTCCGTGGTGTACCGGCCCGCCAACCTCACCGCCGAGGAGCTGCAGGACTTCGCCATCGACTGCGGGCGTGAATTCTACTCCTACCGGCGCATCGCCCGCCGGGGGCTGCAGTCGGCCCTGACCACCGGCGACGCGGCCGTCGCGGGCATGATGGCCATGGTCGCGGCCAAGTCCCGCGGCGTGTACTACGACTTCCGCCAGGGCAGCCGCGCCCGGGGCATCGCATCGCGCGTGCGGCGTAGCGTGCTACGAGCCCTTCGCGCGTAGGTGAATTAGGGCTAGGATGTCCCGACCCCCATGCGCGCACGCACAACCTCCATGGCCTTCGCCTTGTTCTTACTGCACCTCGGTGGAGCGTGCGGCCCCGGCGTGATCATCGAGCACCCCCCGGCCGACGACGACGACTCGGTCGCAGGCGACGCCGGAGTGACCACCTTCGTGGGATCGCCCGGTGGCGCCGGGCTCGACGACGGGGTGGGCAACGACGCGATGTTCTACCACCCGTACGGCGTCGCCCTGGCCGGCGACCGCCTGGCCCTGGCCGACGGCTGGGGCCAGACCATGCGGACCTTCGATCCGGCCACGGCCGAGGTGGTCACCGTGACCGGACAGCCCGGAGAGCCGGGGTACGTGGACTCGGTCGGCGGTGCCCCCCGGTTCGACTACCCCTGCGGCATGGAGGTGGGGCCCGACGGCCTGCTGTACGTGGCCGACCGCAAGAACGGCCGCATCCGCGCCGTGGACCTGGACACGGGCGAGGTGTCGTCGCTGGAGGACCAGTACGGCGTCGTGGAGTCCGTCGAGCCCTACGACGTGACCTTCGACGACGAGGGCAACCTCTACTTCACCGATCTGTCCGCCTGCCAGCTGCGGCGCGTGAACCTCGAGACAGGCTTCTCCGAGGTGCTCGTGGGCCACCCGGACGACTGCCACAGCATCGACGGCGCGACGTCCGAGGCTCGCATCGGCGAGCCGCGCGGCCTGGCGTTCCACCCCGACGGGCTCGTCTTCTTCACCGACCGCGTGGGCGAGAACGTCCGCGTCCTGGATCTGCACGCCGGCGTCGTGTCCACGGCCTTCGGCTCCGAGGGGGACGGCCAGCCCGGCTTCGAGGACGGCTCCGGGACCCAGGCGCGGCTGCACAAACCCACCGGCCTCTTCGTCCAGGGTGAGACCCTCTACATCGCGGACTCGGACAACGACGCCATCCGGGCCGCCGACCTGGCCACCGGCGCCCTGGTCACCCTCGCCGGCATCGGCATCAACGGCAACGCCGACGGCCCTGGTGACGAGGCGTCGTTCAGCTGGCCCGTGGACCTGGTGGTGGCCCCCGACGGAGATCTGTACGTGGTGGACCCCGGCGGGCACTGCCTGCGCCGGGTGGACCTGGACGACGATGAGTACACGGTCACCACCGCGGCCGGGGCCGTGGGCAACGCCGGCCACGACGACGGCGTGGGCGGTGTCGTCCGGATGAGCGAGCCGAGGGGGCTGACGCGGGGCGACGGGCGCACCGCGTGGATCGTCGACACCTACAACCTCGCCATGCGGACCCTCGATCTGGACACGGCCGAGGTGACCACGGTCGCGGGCACCCCCGAGACCTACGGCCACGACGACGGGTTCGGGGCCGACGCCCACTTCATGACGCCGTCGGCCGGCGCCTGGCTGGACGGCAAGCTCTACATCGTCGGCACCGAGTCCCACACGGTCCGCGTCCTCGACGCCGCCACCGCAGAGGTGAGAACCCTCGCGGGCCAGCCCGTCTTGCCGGGCTACGTCGACGGGATCGGTGGATCGGCGAGGTTCAAGCTCCCGCGGGACATCGTCGTGGGCAGCGACGGGGCGCTGTACGTGCTCGAGACCGGCAACCGGGCGATCCGGCGCGTCGACCCCGACACCGCCGAGGTCACCACCGTGCTGGCGCCCGACGACCCCCTGAACCCGCTCGCGGGGCCGGAGGGGCTGGCTTCGGACGGCGAGGGGACCCTGTACGTGGCCGACTACGCCGTGTGCATCCTGGCCTCGGTGGACGAGGCCACGGGCGAGGCGCATACGCTGGCGGGGGAGCCCTTCGACTGCGGCGAGGACGACGGCGCAGATGCGCGATTCCGCCATCCGACGGGCCTGGCCGTCGACCCCGAGACCGGGCTGGTCTACATCGCCTCGACCGAGGGGCGCACGGTGAGGGTCTACGACCCCGCCACGGGGGTGGTGGACACGGTGGTCGGGGATCCGGACCGGATGGCGCCGCTGGACGGGACGCTGGACGAGGCCACGTTCTCGACGCCGGTGGACGTCCTGGTCGTGGACGGCGAGCTCCTCGTGCTGGATCGGTACAGCGCCCACGTGCGCAAGGTCGTGCTTCCTTGAGCCAGGGGACGCCGGGGCTGACGCGCCTCGTCGCCCTTTGCGCCGTCCTGGTCGCCCTGGGCCCGCTCTCGTGCACATCCTCCGCGGCGGACGGCGACCTGCTGGCGGCGCGCTCGCCGGTGGACGGCCGCGGCGTGTACCGCCCACAGCTCTTGACCGACGGCCTCGTGGACGTCGAGGGCGGCGTCTGGAACGCCACCGCGAACAGCGTCTTCGAGTCGTACCGGGCCCGAGTCAGCTGGGAACTCGACGCGCCGACCCCTATCCACGGCCTGGTGCTCCAGGCCGGCGCGGACGACGTCTACCTCGTGGAGGGCTCCCTCGATGGATTCACCTGGGTTCTCCTCTGGCGCTTCGCGCCGGTGGCCGGGGCCGAGGGGATGGCCACACGATCCGCGTCGCTGGACGGGCCAGAGGCGCGCTTCGTCCGCCTCCGCGCCGATGGCGGTGACGGCCGCTACGCCGTGGGCGAGCTACGGGTCCTCGACCGGAGCCCTTCGGACGTCGCGCCGCCGATGGTACGGCGATCCCACGCCCCGCCGACCCGCGAGGAGCAGCTGACCCGGTACGCCACGTGGAAGCTGGTCTTCGGCGCCGCCGCCCTGATCGCCTGGGCCATGGTGGTGCTGTTGCGGCGCCGGACGGAGAACCCGTCGAAGGGGATGGATCGGCTACGAAAGGCCGCGCTGGTGATCCTCGCCCTGATAGGCGGCATCGCCTGGCTCGATCGGGACCGCCTGCGCGACGGCTGGCCGGTGCACTACCACGACGCCTTCCACTACTACATGGGCGCCAAGTACGCCCCCGAGATCGGGCAGGCCGGCCTGTACGACTGCGCCGCCCTCGCCGAGTCGGAGAGTCCCTACTGGCCGCTGGACCCTGCCTCGTCCGTGCGCAACCTCCAGGACAACACCCTGTCTTCGTGGAGCGACGCCGTCGCTCGCGGAGATGCACTCCGATCGAACTTCACCTCCGAGCGCTGGGCCGAGTTCAGCGCGGACGTGCGCTTCTTCCAGTCCCAGCACACCCCCGCGAGCTGGCACCTGGTGCTCAACGATCACGGCTACAACGCGACACCCTTCTGGTCCGCCGTGTTCGGCCGCGGTCTGTTCGCGTTCGCCCCCGCGAGTGAGGGGGCGCTGACGTTCGTCTCGCTCCTCGATCCCCTGCTCTACACGGCCGGGTTCGCGGTCTTCACGCTCTGCTTCGGTCTCGAGGCGGGGGCCCTGGCCCTGCTGCTGTTCGGATTCGGCTTCCCATGGACCTGCCTGTGGACCCTCGGGGGGATCGGCCGCTCCGCGTGGCTCGTCTGTTGCCTCCTGAGCCTGGGAGCCCTGGGCCGCGGGATGTCCCGGACCGCGGGCGTCGCCATCGGCCTCGCCGCGGCGCTGCAGGCGTTCCCCGTGCTGCTATTGCTCGGTCCGGCCGTCGCGGGCGCGGGCGAGCTCATCCGGAGGCGGCGTTGGCCCCAGGCCAGCGGCCGCCTCTTGGCCGCCGCGGTGGTGACCCTGGCCGCCACCGTCGCGGCGACCACCGTCGCCGTCGGGCCAGGCATCTGGATGGACTTCGCGCAAAACACCGGCAAGCACGCGGGATCCCTGGGCGCGAACAGCATGGGGCTGGAGGTGTTGAGCGGAGGGATCGCGCAAGGGTGGCTCACGGCGGTGCGGCTGATCGGCCTGATCGCCCTGGGCGCGGTGGTGCTGCGGACGAAGCGGGACTGGGAACGCGTGGCGCTGTGCAGCATCGCATTCGCGTGGGTGTTCCAGCTGGCGTCGTACTACTATGTCTTCGTGGTCCTGCTGGCGCCGTCCCTGGCGCGTCGATCCTGGCTCGCGGTGGCATTCCTCCTGGCGGCAGTCGCCACCAACATCCCCATCCTGGTCGAGCCGTCGCACCTGTACGCACCGCACTACCACGTCTACACGTGGGTGTTCCTGGTGTTGTTCGTGGTGGTGCTGGGGGTGAGCTACGGAAGGCGTACGAGGCCGGAGGGCGGGCGACAGGGGCTGTCACGCGACCGTGGTTGACTGTAACCTCCCCGGACGAAACGATCGCCGATACCACGAAGGGGGCCAGGCCCTGAGCAAGCCGTTCCGATTCCTGCACACCGCCGACTGGCAGCTGGGGTTGCGGGTGCGGTTCATCCCGGGCGACGCGGGGGCGGAGGTGCGCAACGCGCGGCTCAAGGCGGTGCGGCGGATCGGGGAGGTGGCGGCGGAGCGCAGGTTGGAGGCGGTGATCGCCGCGGGGGACACCTTCGAACACCACGGGCTCAAACCCGAGACGCTACGCAAGACGTTCGATGCGCTCGCCGAGTTCGTGGTCCCGGTGTACATCCTGCCGGGCAACCACGACCCCCACACGCCGGATTCGCTGTTCTGTTCGGAGCTGTGGGAGAGGGAGTGCCCCGAAAACGTCCACGTGCTGGGGTCGACCGAGCCGGTGACGCTGCGCGAGGGCGTGCACCTGCTGCCGTGTCCCCTACTGGAGCGGCGCCCCCTCGAGGACCCGACGGCCCACCTGAACGCGGAGTTCGGCCCTGCGGGAGGCATCCGCGTGGGCGTGGCGCACGGGGGCGTACGCGAGATCCTGGAGCGGATGGGCGAGGACACCGCGGAGCTGGTGTCGGACGTCCCCCTCGACACGAGCGAGCGGGGCCGGCTGGACTACCTGGCCCTCGGGGACTGGCACAGCCTGCTGCCGTTCGAGGCCGAGCGCACCTGGTATCCGGGGACGCCGGAGGCCACGCGGTTCAAGGAGAAGAACCCCGGGCACGCGCTGGTGGTGGAGATCGCCGGGCCGGGCGAGGCGCCGATCGTCGAGCCGGTTCGGATCAGCGCGCTGACGTGGACCAAGCTCAGCGCCGACGTGGACTCGGACGAGGAGATCGAGGCGCTGGGCGAGCGGATCGAGGCGATCCCCGACAAGGCGATGACCCTGGTGGAGCTGCGGCTGGCCGGGACCCTGGATCTGAAGCAGCGGGACCGGCTGGACGAGCAGGTGCTGGGGCCGACGAGGGACAGGTTCTGCTTCGTGCGGTTGCGCGACGACGCGCTGTACACGGTGGTCCGGGACGAGGACCTGGCGGAGCTGGACGCCGAGGGGTGGGTGACCGAGGTCGTGGACGCGCTGCGCGAGGACACCACCGACGAGGGCCAGCGGGCCCTGCGGCTGCTGTATCGGCTTCACCGCGAGGTGGCGCCGTGAGCGGGCTGCGGATCACGCGGTTGGTGCTCTTGGACGTGGGCGTTCTGCGTGGGCGGGTGGATCTCGGGTCGTTCGATCCCGGAATGACGCTGCTCACGGGCGGCAACGAGACGGGCAAGACCACGGTGGTCAACGCGCTGAAGTGCGCATTCTTCGAGAAGCACGGGACCAAGAAAGACGCGGTGAGCCGCCTGCAGCCGCACGGGGAGTCGGTGGGCCCGGAGATCGAGGTGGATTTCCAGCTCGGCGCGCACACGTACCAGCTGCGTAAGCGCTTTCTGAAGCGCGCGATGTCGGAGCTGCGCGTGGATGGGGGTACGCCGCTGACGGGCGCGGCCGCGGACGAACGGGTGTGGGAGCTGCTTGGAGCCAAGGCACCCGGATCCGGGAAGGTGAAGCCGGAACAGATGGGGCTGTGGGGCGTGCTGTGGGTCTCCCAGGACGAAGCCGCCTTCACGGATCCTGCTGACAGACTGGGCGACGAGACCCGCGGCGCCCTGCAAGAGGCCATCGGGCGCCAGGTCGGACGGATCGCCGGCGGCCGCCACGGTGAGCTGCTGCGGTCGCGCGTGCACGAGGAGGCCAGGCGGTACTGGGGCGCCCACGGCAAGCCCGCCGGGGAGCTCAGGGCGGCCCAGGAGAACCAGGCCGAGGCCGAGGCCCGTGTCCGGACCATCGAGGGCGCCATCCACGAGGTGGAAGACCAGGCGCTGCGCTACGCGTCCCTGGCCGCACGCCTCGAGGAGCTCGCGCGGGAGCGGCCGAACCTCCAGTCCGAGCTGGAGCAGACCGAACGCGCAGTGGCCACGGTGGCCCAGCGGCGCCGGGAGCGCGACGAGGCCGAGCAGCGGCTCGCCGCGTGCCGGGCGAAGCTCGAGGCCGCCGATGTCCGCGCCCGGGAGCGCGAGGAACTCGTCGAGGAGATCGCGGCGGCGTCCGCGCGCATCGACGGCGCGCAGGTGGCGCTCGCAGAGATGGAGCGCACCCTCGCGGCGCGCGAGGACGCCCAGCAGCGTGCCGCCGAGGCCCAGGCCGCGTGCGAGGGGAGGGTGACCGAGGCCGACGAGGGGCGGCGCGTCGCAGAGGAGGCCGTGGAGCGGGCGAGGTCGTCCCGGGAGGCGGCGCAGTTCGCCAGGACGCTTCAGAGCGCGAGGCAGCTCTGCGAGGAGATCGAGGCCCTGGAGGGGGAGCGGGCCGGCGCCCTGGACGACGCGGCGTACGAGCGCCTGCGTGAGCTGGAGCGGGATCGCCGCACCCAGGAGGTGGCGCTGGAGGGGGAGGGCAGCCGGTTCGTCGTCGATGGGGGCGCGGCGCGGATCACGTTCGGCCGCGCCAGGACGCTGCAGATGGAGGGGCTGGGTGAGGTCGCCCTGGTGCCCGGGCAGGCAGGGCTCGGCGCCGCCCGGGATCGTCTCCGCGACGCGACCAGCGCGTTCGATGGTGCGCTCGAGCGGCATGGCCTGTCCTCCCTCGAAGAGGCGGCGGGCCGGCGCACACGGCGGATCGACCTGGAGGCCGAGCGCGGAGTCCTGGAGGCGGAGGCGACGACGAGGGCGCCCGAAGGGGCGCTGGTCCTGGCCGAGGCCCTCGCCGCGGACGCCGCGGCCCTCGTGCGGGACGAGGAGATCCTGAGCCTGGTCGAGGCCACGGGCGAGAACCTCGCGGGCCTGCGCGCATCCCTCGAGGGGCTGAAGGTGGACGCGGAGGGGTTGGCGCGGCTCGAGGAGCTGGCGCAGGAGGCGGAGATCGCCCGGGCGCGGGAGGACGCCATCGGGACCGGCCTGGAGATCCGGGCCCTGCGCGGCGTCGGCGTCCGCGTGGACGACGGCGAGGCCGTGGCCCTCGGTGCGGACGAGGGCCGCCAGTGGACCTTCACGCATCCGACGCGCGTCACTCTGGAGGATGTGGCCGAGATCGAGCTGCTGCCCGGCGGGGAGGACGTGCAGGCGGCCGGCGCACGACGGCAGGCGGCCGAGGAGGCCCTGGCGCGCGCCCTGGCCGAACACGGCGTGCCGGATCTGGACGGCGCGCGGGTGCAGGGGCGCGTCTGGTCGGAGACCCGCGCCTCGATCGCCACCGCGGAGGCGTCCCTGCGCGAGCGGGCCCCTGCCGGGCTGGAGGCGCTGCGAGAAGGGCTGCGAGCCCGTCGCAGTGAGCACGGGCGGCGGACCGAGGATCTCGAGGCGCTGGCCGAGCTGCTGGAGCGGACCGCTGCGCTGGACGCCGAGCTGGAGGCCAACGCGGTCACCGCGGAGGTCCTCGAGCAGCTCACGGCGCTGGAGGCCGAGCGGGCGGACGCCCGGGGAGCCGCCGAAGCGGTCGCGGCGCGGTTGCGCCTCGGCGAGGAGGAGGAGCGGCTCGTCCTCGAGCGCACCTCGGGGATCCACGGCGAGTCGACCTGGGAGCTGGTTCCTGGAGAGGGGGGCGCCGAGCTGGACGCCTCGGTGGAGCGGGCCTCGCTGGATCTGGCTGCAGCCCTCGAGCGGTACGGGCTCTCGGGCCTCGACGCGGCGACCGCGTCATGGCGGGCGGGCCTCACGCTGGGAGAGAAGCTCGCCGGGTTGCGAGATCGAGTCGCCGCGGTGGCTCCGGACGGTATCGGCGCCCTCGAGCGCGCGGTCGAGGGCGCGGCGCCGCCCGAGCCGGGTGCCCCCGACGAGGAGGCGCTCGCGGCGGCCCTCGAGACGGCCCGCGAGGCAGCGGACGCAGGCGCGTCCGCCCTCGCCGAGGCCCGCGATGCCGCGGACGAGGCCACGCGGCAGCGCTCGGACTTCGAGGCGGAGGTCGCCGGGAGCCGGGCCGAACTCCAGACCCTGCGCGAGGGACGCGACGATCGCCTGGCGCGTCTCGAGACGGCGCGTGGTGAGGCGGCCGACGACGAGCTGGCTGCAGCGCGCCGGGTGGCAGGGGAGTCCCTGGACGCCGCGCGCTCCGAGGCCACGGCGGCCGAGAGGGCGGTCCAGGACGCCGGGCCCGAGCTGCTCCAGAGCGATCCCGAGCGCGCTCACGCTTGCCTCGAGGAGAACCGGCAGCGGCAGGGTGACCTCCGCGCCGAGATGTCCGGCGTCAAGGCGCTGCTCGATCGGGCCGCGGCCGAGGGGCACTTCGAGGAGCTCGGCGAGGCCCTGGCCGAACAATCGGAGGCGCAGCGGCGGGTCGGACGGCTGGAACGTACCGCGGCGGCGGTCCGCCGCCTGGCCGAGGAGGTGGACCGGGCCTACGACGCGGCCCAGGCCCGGTTCCTGGCGCCGGTGGTGAAGGAGGCCGGCCCCTACCTGGACGCCGTCCGGCCGGGCACCGAGATCCGGATGACCCCCGACCTCGCCCTCGACGGCGTCGTCCGCCGCGGCACCGAGGAGGAGTTCGACGATCTGTCCGGCGGTACGCGCGAGCAGCTCTCGGTCATCGTCCGCATCGCCCTGGCCAAGGTCCTCGCCCGCGACGCCCAGACCGATCCGTTGCCCCTGGTCCTCGACGACACCATGGGCTGGACCGACGACGCCCGTTTCCTGCAGATGACCCGCATCCTGCGCAACGCCGCCAAGCAGTTCCAGATCATCGTGTTGACCTGCCACCCGGAGCGCTTCGCCCGGTTGCAGCCCGGCCGGACCATCGATCTGGAGAAGGCCAAGCGGGAGGCCGTGAGGGACTAGAAGAGATCCATCTGGGGATCACGAACGCGCCGCACCAGCTCCTCGTGGCCCTCCTGGGATCCGTCCGCCAGCAGGTGCACCACCTCCAGCCCCGCCTCCACCAACGCCGGCGTGACCAGATCGGTCCGGTGGCACCGCGCGGGGTCCTCCTCGGCGCACAGCAGGCACGGTCGCCGGCCCTTGTCGGCGAGCGCGGCCACGGCGACGATCCCCTCGCGGAAGGGGGCCCGCTCGCGGCAACGGGCGTAGACGATCCGACCGTCCACGTAGCAGGTAGGCGCGTCGGGCCGGCCACCCAGCTCCTCGCCCAGGAACCGGTACTCGAGTCCGCGCTTCGCGGCCTCGCGCTGCAGTGGGCGCTTGGAGAACTCGGGCCTGTGGCGCGAGTACGGGGCCGAACGCACGTCCACCAGCACGCCCACGTCGGCGTCTCGCAGCGCGGCCCAGAACGCCTCGACGTCGCGGTTTCCGTACCCGATGGTGTAGGCCCGTCCCACCGTCCCAGTCTCCCACACCGACTTGCGTTTTGCCCGGGGCTCCGCTTTGCTCGTTCCGTGGCCCCCGAACGCCCGCCATTCGTCGAGACCGTCGCCACCCTGGACGCCCGGGACGCCCTGGGCCTGAGCGACGAGGGACGCGAACAGCTGCGCAAACGCGTCGGTGAGCCCGTGGGCCCCCACGGGATCCACCAGATGACCGCCGTGCAGGCGGCGGGGATGTACTCGGGCTCGTGGGTCTTCCCCCTGTTTGGACCGCTGCTGTGGTCCACGCTCAAGCTGCTGCTCCGATTCGCGGTCGAGCCATGGCTGTTGCCCCTGACGGTGCGGCGCGGATCTCCGAAGCTCGCGCCGTCCGATCTCGACGAGGCGCGCAGGGTCTCCACCCTCTTCCGGGTGCTGGTCCACGAATCATCGTTTCTGCGATTTGCCTGGAGGCAGGCCCTCGTCGGGAGCCTCCTCGTGGTCGCCGTGGGCCTGCTGACGTGCGGCCTGGGGTTGATCCCGGCGTGGATCTACTACTACTCCAAGACCCACGAAGCGCACAGACTTGCGATGAAGGGCGAGTGGTGCACGCTGCCGTGGGTGGGGGAACGGATACTCGCCGGCTTCCCGCGCGAAGGACCCTAGCGAGGCTCGATCACCACCCGCTGGCTCCCGGCCTCCACCTCCTCACCCGGCATCACCAGGTACAGGGGGTTGCTCAGCAGTATGAGCTCACCCTCCTCGTCGGCGATCTGGGCGCGGACGGTGCGGACGTCACCGCGGGGGAGTTCGAACACGGTGTCGGTCTCGTCGCCGGCGAGCAGGATCGACTCGAACACCTCACCGTCGACGACGAGCTCCAGAGACCAACCACCCTCGAGGTAGCCGGTGTGCACGTGGAGGACCTGGTCGAGATCGGAGACGAGGACCTGGCCCATGACCGCGCCGTGTTCGGTCCACAGGTCGAGGGCGGCCTCCTGGCCGAGGAAGGGGCCCGGATCGCCGAAGAACGCGCGGCCCTGGGTGAGCTGATCGGCGATCCCCTCTCGCGTCGGGGTGTCCTGGAAGACCCAGGTGAGGAACGGGTTGGCGTGTTCGATCCAGTCGGTGGTCCAGTGGTGGTCGTTGGTGCCTGTGCCGGTGACGTGGTACCCGGCACCGGAGATGTTGTCCCAGAACATGAGGTGGTGTTCGAGGTCCACGCGGCGGGCGCGGTAGCCCACCTCGACCAGATCGCAGCCGAAGGCCTCGCCGTTGAGCCACAGCTTGGTGAGTTGCTCCACCTGCTCGTCGGCCTCCTCCCCCTCGAACTCCAGGCCGATCTTCGCGCCGAAGGGGTGGTTGCACATGGCGATCCCGCCGGCTGCGTGGATGTGCTCGGTGATCTCCCAGGAGGTGAGCGCTCCGGTGACGAGATAGTCGATCAGGGGGACCTGCTCGGCGCCGAAGGGGTTCATGTGCTTGCCGTCGGTCACCAGGGTGATCTCCTGGCCGACGAAGTGGGTCACGGAGCCGTCGCTGTAGCGTTCGTCCAGTACGGTGCGCTGGTATTGCCGCAGGTCCTCACCCTCCCGCTGCCAGGACAGCAGGAAATCGTCGAATCCGATGGAGGCCTGGGAGCCGTTTCGTGCACGCAGCTGGAGCGTGTAGTCGGTGGCGGCCTGGTCGTCGGCCTCGGCGAAGTGGGCCGAGTCGGCGGTCAGCGGCAGGCTGAGCTCGGTCCACACCGCCGTAGCAGGTGTGGGCAGCGCGACGTAGAGGTGGGTGTCGCTGGTGTAGGTGGTGAGGTCCTCGGTGGCCACGAAGTAGGTGATCTGGTTGATGTCACCGGCACACGTGGAGCTGAGGTCCACCGTGAACAGCAGCTGCCAGTCCTCGGTGAGGGCCTGATCGAGGAGGAGCCAGATCGTCGCGGAGGTGTCGGCCAGCAGGGTCGCGTGGTGCGATGTGGCGTCCTCGGCGTGGTACACGTACTGGGCATAGGACCAGTTGCCGTCGCCCAGAACGTCGGTGCCTCCGAAACGCCAGTAGTAGCCCGCTCCGCTGGGTCCCCCCTCGGCGATCTCGGAGAGTCCGGGGGACAGGGTCACCTCCACGGGATCCACGCCGTGGACGAAGGAGGTGCCGACGATCTCCATCTCGTCGGTCATGGTGCCCGCGTCGAAGTCGTAGCCTCCTGTGCACTGGATCATCTGGATCATGTTGTCGTGGTCGGTCCACCACAGGACGTCCACACCGTAGGCCTCGGCCTGCTCGGTGTGGCAGGCCATGGTCCCGTCGAACTCGCTGAGGGAGCCGTGCAGGTGCAGCTGCATCGACAGCGGCGCCTCGCGGCCGGTGGCGCCGTCGAACCCGGCGGGAGTGGGGTCCACGCAGTCGTCGTACCCATCACCGTCCGCGTCCCCGGGGTCGTCGTCCACCAGTCCGTTGCAGTCGTTGTCCACGCCGTCGCAGAGTTCGTCGGCGCCGGGGTAGGTGGCCGGGTCGTCGTCGTCGCAGTCCACGTCCTCGGCGAAGCCGTCGCCGTCGGCGTCCACCGGGGCGGAGCTGTCGTCGTCGTCGCTGGTGGTGTCGTCGTCGCCGCTCGTGGTGTCGTCGTCGCCGGAATCCTCGGGGCACGCAGGGCACACCAGCAGCGTCAGCCACAGGCAGGTAGCGAAGGATCGGAGGAGGTGGCGCATCGGGCCTCCTCGAAAATCCTACCTCACGGGTAGGCGTTCGGGCTGGGTTTCGCGGCCCTCCCCGGGAAACCTCAGGTAGAGGGGATTGGTCAGGAGGATCAGCGTCCCCTCGTCATCGGCGAGCTGGGCCCGGATGGTCCGGACCTCCCCCCTCGGCACCTCGAACACGGTATCGGTTTCGTCGCCGGTCAACAACACGGTCTCGCTCAGTTGCCCGTCCACCACGAGGTCCAGGGCCCACCCCGGCTCCACGTGGCCCGTCTCCACGTGGACCACCTGGTCCAGGTCCGTCTCCAGCACCTGGCCCATCACCGCGCCATGCTCGGTCCAGAGGTCGAACAGGGCCTCGTGGTCCAGGAACGGCCCCGGATCGCCGAAGAACGCCCGCCCGGCGGCCAGCTCGCCGGTGATGCCGCCGCGGGTGGGCAGGTCCTGGAAGACCCAGGTGTGGAACGGGTTGCGGAACTCCATCCAGTCCGAGCACCAGTGGTGGTCGCTGGTGCCGGTGCCGGTGACGAGCACGTCGGCGTCGGAGAGCAGATCCCAGAACGCCAGCAGGTGGGCGAGATCGATGACGCGCTCGCGGTAGCCGACCTCCACCAGCTGGCAGCCGAACGCGTCGGCCTCGATCCAGACCTCGGCCATGGCTGACACCGAGGCGTCCGCCTCCTTGCCCTCCACGACGAGCCCCAGGGTGCCGCCGAAGGGGTGGTTGCACATGGCCACCGATCCCGCCGCCTCGATGATGTCCGTCATCTCGTCCGCGGGCACGTCGCTGCCGTAGCCCATGTAGTCGAACAGGGGGACGTCGTCCACGCCGAACGGATTCATGTGCTGGCTGTTCTCCACCAGCGTGACCTCCTGGCCGACGAAGTGGGTCACGGGGCCGTCGCTGTAGCGCTCGGCGAGCACGGTGCGCTGGTATTCGAACAGCTCCTCTCCCTCGATTTCCCAGCCCAGGACGAGGTCGTCCATGTCCACGATCCCGGGCGCGCCATCGCGCAGCCTCAGAACGAACTCGATGGAGAGGATGGCCAGGTCGTCCTGCTCGTGGAAGTGGGCGCGCGCGTCGTCGGTCAGGGGCATCGTCACCTGGGTCCACTCGCCCGCGGGCAGCTCCTCCAGGGGAAGGTAGAGGTTCGTGGCGGTGGTGTACGGGGTGAGGTCGTTGCCCCCGGCGAAGTAGCTGACGTTGTTGGACCCGCCGTCGAGGCTGCCGCTGAGGGTGTAGCGGATCTGCAGCTGGTGGTCGGCGTCCAGCTCCTGCTGGGGGCGTACCTGCAACGTGTTGGTCACGCCGGACATCAGGGGCAGGTGATAGAAGGAGGCCGGGTCGGCGTTGTACGCGTACCTCGCCTGCTGCCAGTCGCCAGGGCCGGCGATACCGGCGAGCTGCCAGTAGTAGCCCTCCCCGGACGGTCCCCCCTCGTGCACGGTGGCGCTGACGGACACCAGGTCGTCGTCCATGAACTCGATGCCGTGGTTCAGCGTGCCCAGCAGCGTCTCGAAGGGTTCGATCAACGACAGCTCGTCGAAGTCGAACCCGGTGCTGCGGTCGATCATCTCGATCATGTTGTCGTGGTCGGACCACCACAGGACGTCGATGCCGTACATCTCGGCCTGGTTGGTGTGCCAGGCCATGGTGGCGTCGAACTCGGAGAGGGAGCCGTGGAGGTGCAGCTGCACCGACAGGGGCTCCTCGCGGCCCTCGGCGCCGTCGAAGCCGCCGGGTGTGGGATCGACGCAGTCGTCGAGGCCGTCGCCGTCGGCGTCCCCGAACCCGTCGTCCACGACACCGTCGCAGTCGTTGTCCAGCTGGTCGCACAGCTCCTCGGCGCCGGGATGGACCGCGGGATCGGTGTCGTCGCAGTCGTCGTCGGCCCCGTACCCGTCCCCGTCCGCGTCCGTCTGCGCGACGGTATCGTCGTCGTCCGCGGCCTCCTCGGGGCAGCCGACCCAGACCACGGCGAAGGCGAGCAACGCCCAGGGTAAGCGCTCGGACGGAGGGAGCATGCGGTTCCTCCAGCTGGCCACCGGCGCGAAAAGAGGCGGTTGCGCTTGGCGTGGCGAGCCGATGGAGAAAAAATAGCACGACGCCATGACGATCCAAGCCCAAACGACTCCAGCAGCGGTCCGCTCGCTGGGCCCGCTCCTCGCCGCCGCGATGCTGATCGCGGGGTGCCCGGAGGAGATGTCCGGCGGGTTCGTCGTCGACACGCACCTCAGCGACGTGATCCCCACGGTCGTCTTCGTGGAGTGGACCACGGACCTGGGCCCGGTCCAGGAGGCGCACGTGGACTTCGGCCTGGACACCACCTACGGCACGCGGGTCGAGGCGCTGGACGACGGCAGCGGCACGTTCGCGGCGACGCTGCTGGGCCTGCGGCCGTCCACGGACTACCACGTGCGCGCCGCGGCCGTGATCGACGGGACGCCCCACTTCGGCGACGCCCAGGTGGTGACCACCGGAGGTCAGCCCACCTACCTGCCCGAGATCAGCATCGAGACCTCGGACCCGGACCGCCAGGCGGGCGGCCTGCTGGTCACCTCGGTGCTGACCATCCCCTCGGCAGCGGCGATCCTCGACACGTCGGGACACTACGTCTGGTGGTACGCGTCGGACGAGGAGCACGAGTCCTGGCCCATCACCCGCGCCCGCCTCTCCAGGGACGGGCAGTCCATGCTGTTCCTGCGCAACGTCCCCCTGGGGACCGACGTGACGTCCGAGGGCCAGCACATCGTGCGCGTCGCCCTCGACGGCTCCACCGTCGAGATCCTCGAGACGCCCGGCGTGCACAACGACTTCGTCGAGCTGGCGGACGGTACGCTGACGGTCCTGTCCGAGGACGCCCGCGAGGTGGAGGGCGAGACCGTCGTCGGCGATCGAGTCCTGGAGATGCACCCCGACGGCAGCGAGACGGAGATCTGGTCGGTGTGGGACGACCTGGTGTTCGATCCGGAGATGTCCCAGTACGGCCACTGGACCCACGCGAACGCCATCGACCACGACGAGGAAACCGGCACGTACTACGTCGGCGCCCGGCACGTGAACGCCATCTTCAAGGTGGACCGCGCGGCGGGTGAGCTGCTGTGGGTCCTCGGCGGACCGGTGAGCGACTTCCAGCCCGTGGACGAACAGACCGAGGCGACCCGCCTGCAGCACCAGTTCCAGGTGCTCGACGACGGCATCGTGGTGTTCGACAACCGCGAGAAGAACGCGCCCTCGTCCCGAGCGGTGCAGTTCGACCTGGACGACGAGGCGGGCACGGCCCGCCAGGTCTGGGAGTACATCTCGGAGCCCGCGGTCTACTGCTACGGCATGGGCGACGTGACCCGCCTCGAGTCGGGCAACACCCTCGTGACCTGGTCCAGCGCCGGCATGGTCGACGAGGTGGCCCCGGACGGCGAGGTGATCTGGCGATTGCAGCTCGACCTGGGGGGCGGCCTGGGCTACGTCACCCGCATCGACGCCATGCCTGGACACTGACTCCCGCCGCGCGCGTCCGCCCGAGATACAATGCAGCGAGGATGGAGGAAGCCATGAGCTGGGTGCGGGTCGCGGTTTGGATGGGTCTGGCGCTCGCCCTCGTCGCAGTCGGCTGCAAGGGGGAGGACGCGGACGACGACGACGATGACGACGCCGCCGGCGACGACGACGTGATCGAGGGGAGCCCCGCGGACTACGTGGGGGGCGACTTCATGATCACGACCGTCGGCGTGACCGACGGCTGCCTCGACGGTGCCCTCGAAGTGCTGTTCATGCCCGATGGCCCGGCCACGCCCAACGCGTGGGAGTACCCCACCTACCTCCCGCCCTTCGCGGACATGCCCTCCACCTACGCCATCGACCTGCGCGAACCGTTCATGGGCATCGTGATCACCGTCGAGGACGCCGGCAACTACCAGATGCGCGTCGAGGACGCGGTCATGGAGGAGGTGCTGCTCGGCGAGGACCGCTACGGTGACTGCGCCGTGACCATGACCTGCGACGTGGACCTGAGCGTGCTGGGCCGTAACCGCGTCGAGGGGACGACGGCCATCGCCCTGTCCGATCCGCGGGGCGACGACGGCCGCTGCCCCGTCTTCGATCAGCTGCCCTGCACCATGACCCTCACCCTGACCGGCGCGCTCGCGGACTGACCGCCGCTTCAGCGCCTCGGGATCAGCGCGAGCGGGAGTGTCACCTCGAACACCTTGTTCTTGGCCGTGACCACCATCTGGTCGCCGCGGATGGCGCAGTTGGTGCTGTCCGCGGGGATGGGCAGCATGCCCAGCTCGTTGCCGTCGAAGTCGAACACCACGACGTTGCCGCCCGCGGCCACGTAGAGCAGACCGTCGTCGTCCACGCACATGCCGTCGGGGGTGGGCACCCTGGCGATGACTCGGCCCTCGCCCACCTCCCCCGGGCCGGTGATCTCGAACCGCGTCAGCCGCCCGGCGAAGAATTCGGCGACGACCAGGTAGCGGCCGTCGCGGCTGAAGGCGAGGCCGTTGGGTGTGCGCAGGCCGCCCGCGACGCGCGCGAGCGTGCCGTCGGGGGCGATGTACAGCACCTGCTGATCCCGCTGCTTCGCGGCCTCGAGGAAGGCCGGATCGGTGAACCAGATGCCGCCCTGTGCGTCCACGATCAGGTCGTTGGGGGAGTTGAGGGGTCTGCCGCCGAAGCCGTCCGCGAGCACCTCGAGCGCGCCGGTCTCCAGGTCCACGGCCGACACCTGGTCGCCGCCGAACTCGGCCACGAGCAGGCGGCCGTCCGCGCCCAGGGCGAGACCTGCCGGCCGCAGCGTCGAGACCTCCAGATCCTCGATGGGACCGCCGGGGGCCTGTCGAAGGATACGGCTGGCCCACGCGTCCACCCACAGCAAGGTGCCGTCCTCCAGGAACAGGGGGCCCTCGGTGAACACCCACCCTCTCGAGTGAAGGGTCGGTCCATCCGCGTGGGCCGCGCCTGGAGCGCCCGCGAGGGACAGCAGGAGGAGCAGCGTGAGCAGCCCGGTGACGGTGTCGTGGAAGGCGTGCATGGCCATAACCTACCGCGTCTCGTGCTACGATGCGCCGATGTTCCGCACCCTGCTGCCGCTGATCGCCCTGCTGACCGCCACCCCCGCCATGGCCGAGGACGGCGCAACCGTGCTCGCGCGGGTGGACGCGGTGGCCGATCAGGGCCAGGACACCACCATCACCATGGACGTGACCGTGCACGACGGCCGCGGTGGCGAGGCCAGCCGGGTGCTCCGCGTCTGGCAGAAGGGGTCCGAGAAACGGCTGGTCAAGTTCCTCGAGCCGGCGCGGCTGGCGGGCGTCGGGCTGCTGGTGCCCGAGTCCGACACCCTGTACCTCTATCTGCCCGCCTACGGGCGCACACGCCGTGTGGTCGGCTCCGGGCGCGGTGACGCGTTCATGGGGACCGACTTCTCCATGGACGATCTCGCCCGGATCACCTTCGCGGACGAGTACACGGCCACCTTGCTGTCCGAGGACGCCGACCACTGGCAGCTGCGCCTCGACCCCATCAAGCCTGCGGACCACGCCCACGATCACGTGCTGATGTGGGTGCGACGCAGCGACGATCTGTTCGACCGGGTGGACTTCGTCCAGGGCGACGAGGTGACCCGCCGGGTCGAGCTCGGCGACGTGCATACGGACGGTTCCCGCCCCGTCGCGCACCGTATTGTGGTAGAGGATCTCCGCTCGGGACGGTCCACGGTGGCCGTGGTCCGCGAGATCCAGTTCGATACCGGGCTGGAAGACGACCTGTTCACAACCCGCTATCTCATGCGGGACTAGGCCCCAGGGAGAGGGGGCCAGAGGGAGAAACGAAATGAAGTTGAAGATGCTGCTCGGCCTGATGATGTTCGGTCTGGTGTTCACGGCGTGCCCCAGCGGGGACGACGACGACTCGGCCACCGGCGACGACGACGACGCCGTGGGCGACGATGACGACGCCACCGGCGGGTTCGTCGCGGGTCAGTTCCAGTTCACCACGGTGGGCGTGACCGACGCGTGCACCGATGGCGCCCTGGAGGCCATCTACCTGCCCGGCGGCGCCGGCACCACCAGCGACTGGCAGTACCCCATCGAGCTGCCCGCGTTCGAGGACTGCCCCGCGGCGGTGTCCATCCAGCTGCAGGCCCCGTTCAACAACATGGACGTGACCATCGACACCCCCGGAGAGGGCCAGTTCTCCATCTCCGGTGAGGAGAACCTGGGTGTGGACCTGGACCCCGACACCTACGCCGACTGCGTGGTGGACTACACCATCGACGCGCTGATCGCCCTGCAGGACAACGACAACCTGTCCGGCAGCGTGACCATGCACACGGGCAACTGGATCGGCGCCGACTGCCCGGTCGTCAACTCCGACCCGTGCGACATCGTCCTGGACGTGACCGCCGCCCGTCTGTAGTCCGCCGAGGCTAGTGGCTGTCCGCACCCCCCTGTGGGCGGCCCTGGTCGCCTTCCTGATCGCCCTGCCGTCCCCACCCGCGTGGTCGCAAGAGGTGCGCCTCGGGGGCTACCTGTCCTCGCAGCTGCAGATGGGCTTCGACGGCTGCGGTGGCGAGGACGACGGCTGCCGCTACCTGGACCTGCGCAACACCAACGTGGTCGGCCTGCGCCTGCGGGCCGACCTGGGCCAGAGGGTGGCCGTGCGTACGGCCGTGGAGTTCCGCAACCTCAACTTCCCCCAGGTGGAGACCCTCGACGACGCCGGGGAACCCGAGAAGATCCAGCCCATCCAGCTTCGGGTCGACGAGGCTTACGTGGACCTCTACGGGTTCATCCTCAAGCGGCTCGACCTGCGCATCGGCGCGCAGAAGATCCGCTGGGGCACCGGCGACGGGATCAACCCCACCGATCGCATCAATCCCCTGAACCTGGAGGATCCGACGGTCTTCGACCAGCGGCTGGCCACCGTGGCGGCGTTGCTGGCGTACCAGGCGGGCAAGGTGCGCGTCGAGCTGGCCGTGGTCCCTCTGTTCGTCCCCGCCTCCCTGCCCGTGCGCGAGGTGGACTTCAGCCTCACCGCCGATCCCGACGACACCTTCGACTTCGACCAGTACGCGGCCGAGGGCCAGGACATCGAACTCAACGAGGCCGAGGCGCTGATCGAGCTGCCCCCCTTCACCCTGTCCAACACCGCCGTGGCCGCGCGGGTACTGTGGAACGGCTCGGTGGGTGACCTGGGTGTCAGCTACTACCACGGCCGCGACAGCCTGCCCCAGGCCAGCGGCGAGGCCTGGCTGACCGGGTTCGCCACGGACAACACCCGCATCGACGCGATGATCCCCACGGTGTATCCGGAGATCGACGTGCTCGGCGCCGAGGGGCGGATCGGGCCCTTCGGCATCCTGACGATGTGGGGCGAGGCCGCCCTGGTCTTCCCCGAGCGCACCGAGGTCATCGCCTCGAAGTCCCAGCTCGAGGCCCTGGAGCGGCTCAACATCATCGACCGCGTCCCCGATCCGATCCCCACGTCCGTGACCCAGGACGGGCAGGTCTACCTCCAGGGCATCGCCGGCCTGGACCTCACCTTCGACTTCGGCCTGTACTTCAACCTGCAGTACCTGCGCGGGTTCCCCACCGAGCGCCGCCGCTGCGAGCAGGGCAACTACGTCCTGCCCGTGCTCCGCTACACCTTCCCCGGCGGCAAGGTCATCGCCCAGGCCTCCGGCGCCCTCGAGATCCGGTGCGATCGAACCCTCGGCTACATGATCTCCCCGGAGATCAGCGTCCTCTTCGGCGACTTCGTCACCCTGGGCGTCGGCGCCACCTGGCTCGGCGGCCAGGAGGGCGCGAGCCTGCGGGCGTTCGAGGAGTTATCCCACGTGAGACTGTCTGCGTCCGTGGAGTTCTAGCGAGCCTGTGCGATACTCCGATCTCGGAGGACAGGTGCAGGCGACGGAGACCTTCGGCCCCTTCGAGATCGACACCCTCGAACCCGCCGAGGGGCCGGTGCAGCACGCCGTCGCGCGGCGGCTGCTGGGCACGGAGATGGTGCGTCCCTGCCGGCTGAGGCGGCTCAACCTGCAGTACGCCGAGGACCCCGAGACCAAGCTGCGGTTGCTGGAGGAGGCGCGCCTGGTGATCGGGCTGCGCCACCCCGGGATCATCGCCACCCACGACTACGGCGTCATCGACGGCGAGCTGTACCTCGAGGACGAGCTGGTCGAGGGCACGACCCTGGCGCGACTGCTGACCCGGTACAGCCCCCTGGATCAGGGGGTGGCCGTGCTCATGTGCTGCCGGCTCGCCGAGGTGCTGACCTACGTGCACACGGCCCGCGGCCCCGGCGGCAACCCGCTGAAGCTGGTCCACCGCAACCTGGTGCCCCGGCACGTGCACATCACGCTGCACGGCGAGACCAAGCTGTCCGGGTTCGGCATGGCGCACTTCCGCGGCCGGCTCATGCGCACCTCCCTGGGCTCCATCCGCGACACGGTGGGGTACGTGAGCCCCGAGGACGTCATGGGGGAGCCGCTGACGCGCCGCAGCGACCTTTTCGGCCTGGGTATCCTCCTGTACGAGATGGTCACGGGCCGCGTGCCTTTCCAGGCCAACAACGTGGCCGAGGCGCGGGACCGGGTCATGCAGGGGGAACACCCCATGCCGCGCAGCCTGCGCCCCGACCTCTCGCCGCGGGTCTCCGACCTCATCGAGCATCTGCTCCAGTCCCGCCCGGAGGACCGGCCAGGCACGGCCGCCGAGGTCTGGGAGAAGCTGTGGCGATTGTGGAGGCAGGTGGGGCAGCCGCGGGACGAGACCTGGCTGCGCTCGGTGGTGGCGGCGATCGTGCGGGGGTAGGGCTACCTCTCGCCGCTGGGCGCGGGGGCGGAGGGGCTGAGCTGCAGGGGCACGGTCTGGCCCGATCGCACGGTCACGGTCTGATCGTGGATCCACCCGAGCTCGGGCTTGTTGGCCTGTACGCGGTAGGTGCCGGGGGCGAGCTCGGCGTCGATGGGGGTGCGGCCGTAGGGCCGGGTGTCGATCCAGACCTCGCACCAGGGGATGGCGCGGATCTGGAGAGTGCCGAGGCGCGCGACCACGGGCTGCTCGACGGCCTCCTCCGCGGCCTCCTCGGCCGCCAGCTCCTCGGCCTCTGCGCTCGATGCCTCGTCCTCGCCGGCGTCCTCCTCGGCCGCGTCCTCGATGATGGCCTCGAGGAGATCCTCCGGCTCCGCCGCCGGAGCGCCGCGCCCGGGGATGGAGAACGTACTCAGGGCCCACACCCCCAGCGCCACCAGCCCCGCCAGCAGCAGCACGGCGGCCGCCAGCGGCAGGGTCCACCCCAGCAGCAGCAGCAACCGCGGCGAGCGCCGCCGCATGGTCGTGACCTCCTTGGGGCCGACCAGGGTGGGACTCGACGGGGCGTCCTCGGGGGCGACCACCGGCTCCTCGGCGTCCTCCACCAGCCGCGATGGGACGGTGGCCGTCTGCGGGCCCAGCTGGGCGGCGCCGCCGGCGTCGCGCCTCGTGGTGCTCTGCGCCTCGATCTCGATCTCGAGGGGATCCTCCGACGGCGTCAGCCCCAGCATGCCCAGGAACTGGGTCGAGAGCAGGGGAGGGGGTCGCTCCACGGCGCCGTGGAAGTAGGTGTTGAGCTCCTCCACCAGCTCGATGGGGTGCGCGTAGCGGTCCCCCGCGTCCTTGGCGAGGCACTTGTAGACGATGCGCGCCAGCAGCGGGTGCAGCCCCTCCCGCGCCTCCGCGAGGGGGACGGGCTCCTGGCTGAGCACCAGGTTGAACGTCTCGTACTCCGAGCCCCCCTGGAACGGCCGCTCGCCCGCCAGCAGCTCGTAGGCCACCGCGCCGAGGGCGAAGATGTCCGAGCGGATGTCCACGTGGTCGCCACGGATCTGCTCGGGGGACATGTACGCGAACTTGCCCACGAAGTAGCCGGCGCGGGTCTGGGTCTCCCGCTGGGACGCCTTGGCCACGCCGAAGTCGATCAGGCGCACCACGCCCTCGCGCGACACCAGGATGTTCGAGGGGCTGATGTCCCGGTGGACCAGGTCCAGGTTCTCGCCGTCCTCCCCGCGGGCGTCTGCCATGTACGCCAGGGCCGAGGCGATGCCGAAGATGAAGTAGGCCGCCACCTCCTGGGGGATCTCGAAGCCCTTCTGGCGGCAGTGGTAGATGACCGACGAGAGGTTGTGGCCGTCCACCTCCTCCATGACCATGTAGTGGTGGCCGTCGATCTCCCAGTACTCCAGGACGCGCGCGATGTTGCTGTGCCGCAGCATCAGCCCCAGCCGCGCCTCGTCGCGGAAGCGCGACACCAGCTCGGCCACCTCCAGGTGCTGGGGCAGCATGTGCTTGACCACCAGCCGCGCACGTCCCCCCTGGGGATAGTGCTTCTCCCCGCGGAACAGCTCGGCCATGCCACCGAGGGCGAACCTCTTGGGCGACATGACACCGAGCTCCGACGGTAGCTGGACGACGACCGACAAGTGCGCTCCCGGGGCCCGCCGCGGAGACACGTATCCATCTCCCCGCGCACGATACCCAATCTTGCATCCTAGCAGCCCGGGGGGTCCTCTGACAGGACAGGTGTGCGAGCGCGAAGCTCTCCGGGCGCAGGGCCGCCGGACGGGCCTCCGTGGTACGATGCGAGGCCATGAGGGAGGACCTCCGCGCGCCCGTGATCGCCGCCCTGTTCGCCCTGGCCTGTGCGGCCGTGGCCCACGCAGGGGAGACCCGCGTGCTGGTGCTGGACGTGGGGGAGACCTCCGGCGGTGCTCGCGTCGGGGACCTGGCCGAGCAGCTGGGTGACAGGGCCGGGTGGGCTGCCCTGGGCCCCGGCTACATCGAGCCCTTCACCCGGACCGAACCCGCGCCGCCCGAGGACTCGCGAGACGAGATCCAGCGGCTCCTGGACCGCGCCGAGGAACAGTACCGCGCCTTCGACACCGCCGGGGCGCTGGCCACCCTCGAGGAGGCCTCCGCGGGGGTCCTGCCCCTGGCCGACGGCGAGCACGGCCCCCTGTTGTTGCGCTTCCACTGGCTCTTCGCCCAGCTCGCGCTGGTGGAGGGGCAGACCTCGGTCTGCGACGCCCACCTCCGCCAGATCGTCCGCGTCCAGCCCTGGTGGGAGGCCCCGGTGGGTTACCTCACCCCCGAGGCCGCCGAGTCCCTGGCCCGCGAGCGCGATCAGGTCCTCGCCGAGGCGGTCACCCTCCAGATCGGGCACCTGCCTCCGGACGTGACGGTGTCGGTGGACGGGCTGGCCGTAGGCGGGATCGCGGCGGTGCCGCTCACCGCCGGTCTCCACCTGGTGCGCGTACAGCGCGAGGGATTCCAGACCTCGCGGCGCTGGTACGCCTTCGAGCCCGGCCAGACCCTGGCCGTGGCCCCGCCCACCACGCCGTCGTGGGACGAGGATCTCCGACGGCGGGTGCGCGTGGCGATGGCAGCCCGGGACGCGTCGCAGTGCGCGCGCCTGATCAGCGCGCTGGCCCGGCACGCCCGCGTCGATCTGGTGGTCCTGGCCGTCCCGGGTCGTGGTGACGCCCTCGATGTGGGCGCCGTGACCCCCGGCGCCGAGACCTGGCGCCTGCGGCCGGTAGAGGTGCGCGCGGACGATGCGGTCCGCCGGATCGCGGGCAGCCGCGGCGCATCGGGCACCCTCGGCACCTTGGTCGTGGGTCTGGGGGGCTCTGTCCGCGTCGTGCCCTCGGGCGCCTCGTGGGTGGCCGCCGCAGGTGGCCTCGGGCTCGAACTCGGCGGCGGCGTCCTCCTCGGTGGTGTCCTCGAGCTGCGCGGCATGGCGGGGTTGTCCATGCACGGTCCAGCGGGCCTCGAGACACCGGCGAGCGCCACGGGCGTCGATCTCGTGCAGCGGGGCCTGGCCTTGCGGGGTGGCGCCATGGTCGGTCCACGTATCCCCCTTGGGCCCGGAGCCCACCTGTGGATCGGTGGCGGCGGAGGGATCGCCTACTGCGCCATGACCTACCGCGGTGGAGAAGAGACCGCGACGGACGCGAACGGCACGGGAGGTTTTGTCCAGGGGGCCTTCGCAGTGGGGCTGTCACCGGCCGACGGCGTGTCCTTCGGGCCCATGGTCTCCCTGGTCCACGCTGGCGTCCCCCTCTCCTCGGCCATCGAGCAGGGGCCGCCGCGCCTGGTCAGCTCGTCGGACGGCTTCACCACGCTGGAGTTGGGGCTGAGGTTCAGTCTGACCCGATAGGCCGGAGCGCCTTGGCTCACTGCACCTGAAGCCCGCCCTCCATCAACATCCACAGCCCTGGATCCCCCTCCACCGACACCTGCAGGTCGGTCACGGCCAGGGTCTTGCCGTAGAAGTAGTCGATGTCGGCGAGGGTGCTCAGGTCGGTCTCGGGCAGCGGGAAGCCCGGGAAGGCGTCGTTGGACTGGGCGAGCATGGGAGGGATGATCAGGCGGACGAGGGCGGCGAGATCACCCGGGTCCAGCGCCTCGGGGTACTCCACGACGCCGACGCCGAGGACGAGCTCCGCGGGGCGGTCGTCCATGACCATCTGGAGCGAACCGTCCGCGGCGATGACGACGTTGCCGCCGCCGCGGAGGTTGATGGAGTAGTCCTGCTGGACGCCGTCGTCGCGCAGGATGCGCGAGCGAACCTCGCCCAGCCCCAGATCGAAGTTGAAGCCCTCGGTGTCGGTGGCGGTGAGGACCATGGGCAGGTCCATGTCCACGGACAGCTCGGCCACCGGCCCCAGGGGTGGGGGGATGTCCCCGGCGCCCATGTCCGCGAGCTCGGCCTCGGCGAAGCTCCAGCCCGACAGGGCGCCGGCGTACCACAGGGTGAAGAACAGCTGGTTGACGAAGTCGTCGTCCACGGCAAGGTTCAGCGGTGAATTCGAGAACGGCACCACCGGCGCGGCGCCGTCGGTGATCAGTGAACCGGCCCAATCGGGCATCTCGAAGCCCACCTCGGCGGTGGTCCGGCCGTCGAGCCAGAACGTGATGCCCTGGTCGGTGACCTGCAGGTCACCCAGGTCGATCTGCAGGGTGACGGGGTTCTCCTCGCCGAACTCCATGTCCACGGCGAACGCCTGGAGGAACTCCTCCATGAACACGCCGACCATGTCCTGGGCGGTCTCCTGGAGCGACTCCTCCACGTACCCCTGGACCGCGTCGGCGATGTACGGCTCGAGGAAGCTCGGGACGTAGTCCACCTGCAGCACGAAGTTCTGCATCGTCACGGCCACGTGGGGCACGTCCACCATGACCTGGCCGCCGACGATGGAGACGTTCAGGTCGGTCTGGACCAGCGCGGGGTCGGCCCACATCTCGCCGGACACCGACACCCAGCTCCACATGCCCGTGCCCTCGGCGTCGAACGAGACGTAGAGGTCGCCCAGGCTCAGCGACGTCACCAGCGTGCCGGGGTGGGGATCGATGTCGACGCTGGCGTCGCCCACCTCGATGCTCGTGGGGGTCAGCAGCACGTACTCGCTCTCCATCGGCGCCAGGAAGTCGTCGAAGGTCTGCGGGTCCTCGAGCAAGCCCTCGAGCAGCGAGGCGGTGTCGTCCAGGTCGGGGTCGTCGTCGTCGAGCAGCTCGGCCGACGCGTGGATCACGGCCACGTCCGCCAGCTGGTCCGCCGGTCCGTGGGTCGGGCCGTAGTGGAAGCCCAGGGACTCCACCGCCCGCTCGCCGTCCGTGTCCTCCACCCGAAGGTTCACCACGTTGATGCCGTGGATCGCAGGAAAGGTGTACGTGAAGTCCCCTTCGCCCGTGAGGTCCACCTTGACGTCGTTGATGCTCAGGTTGTCCAGCGGCGCGTCACCGGCGATGCAGCGCCCGGCGATCACCACCTGAGAGCCGGCGGGCTGGAACGTGGCGCGGTCGGGCCGCTCCACCTGGATCTGCGGCAGCACGGGCGGTGGCGGCAGCGCGTCGTCGTCGTCGTCGTCCGCGGCCACCGTGTCGTCGTCGTCGTCGTCGACAGGGGGATCCGGCGCGCAGCCGATGAACAGCAGCGCCACGAGCAGTCCGATTGTTCTTGCCCAGGTGATTCCCATTGGAGTAGTTTCCGACCCGACTCAAGCATAGCACGCGCTGGTCGCGCGCTCGCGAGGGTTTCAGGAGCCGGAGGATAGAACGATGCTGTGGCACGAGGTCCAGGGCGCGCTCGTCATCTCCACGCTGATCCTCGCCCTGTTCGTGGCCGCCGAGGTCATCCACCGGCTGTTCGACATCCCCACCGAGCGCACCCGCAAGCTCACCCACGTCGGCGCGGGCTTCGTGGTGATGGCCATCCCCCTGCTGTTGGACTCCCACTGGACCGTGCTGGTGCTGGCCATGGCCTTCTTCGGGCTGCTGGCCATCGGCAAGATCACCGGCCTGCTGGGATCGATCCACAAGATCGAGCGCCGCTCCGGCGGGGCCTACTACTACCCCTTCGCCGTGTACGTCATCTACGTGCTCTCCGCGGGCGATCCGTGGATGTACATGGTGCCCATCCTGGTCATGGCCCTCGCCGACACCGGCGCCGCGCTGGTGGGCCAGCGCTACGGCCGCTCGGCCTATCGCGTACTCGACGGCCACCGCACCCTGCAGGGATCGGCCACCTTCCTGGGCCTGACCTTCGTGGTGGTGCTCGTCGCGTTCGGCCTGTCGGCCCGCGCCGGCTGGCCCGCGCTGCTGCTGATCACCCTGGTCGTCGCCGTGGTGGCCACCGCGGTCGAGGCCGTCTCCGTTCGCGGCGCCGACAACCTGTTCATCCCCCTGGCCGTTTGGTTCATGCTCGATCGCACCCTGGGCCAGCCCCTGGAGGCCATGGGCGCGTGGATGCTGGGGATGGCCGCGGTGCTGACCCTGTGCCTCCTCGCCGCGCGGTTCGCCCGCCTCTCCGTGTCCGGCCTGGTGCTGTGCTTCCTGGTCGGCTCCCTGGCGTGGGGCCTCGGCGGCGTCACCTGGTTCCTGCCCCTGGCCGGATTGCTGACCATCACCGCCCTGGGCCGCCGGCTGCTGGGCGAGCGCGGCCGCGAGCTGGACCTCGAGGCCCTGTTCCCGGTGACGGTGATCGGCCTGGCGCTGGTGCTGCTCCACGCTTCCACCGGGCTCGACGCCCTCTACATCCCCTACGTCGCATCCATGGTGGGCGCGGCCCTCGCGGCCGTCGCACTGCCCGCAGGACGTACCCTGGCCATGCCTGCCGGCGCGTCCGCGGCAGCCCTCGCCTGGATGGTCGTCTGACGTTACGGTCCCTGTTCCCTGTCCACACGAGGAGACCCGCCATGAAGATCGCGCGAGTTCTGTGTCTGTTGCCCCTGATGACCTCCCTGGTCCTGCTCCCGGGCTGCCTGGTCAAGAAGAAGGACCTCGACGCCGCCCTGGCCACCATCGCCGATCAGGAGACCGAGCTCGACGGCCTCGCCGCCCAACTCGACGACTGCGAGGCCTCCCTCGAGCAGTGCCGCGGCGACCTCGAGCGCACCCAGGGTGATCTCGCCGCCTGCGACGCCCGCGCGGCCGACCTCACCACCGCCCGCGACGGCCTCGCCGCCGAGGGCGAGGCCCTGCGTCAGGCCCTGAAGAAGCGCGGCGCCGACCTGTCCCGCCTGACCCAGGAGGCCGACATGCTCAGCCAGAGCCTCCTCGAGACCCAGCGCGCCATGGAGGAGATGCGCGCCCGCGAGGCCGCCGCCGAGGAGCGCAACCGCATCTACGCGCAGCTCCTCGACCGCTTCCAGGAGATGATCGACGCCGGCACCCTCGACGTGAGCATCGAGGACGGCCGCATCGTCATCAACCTCAAGCAGGACATCCTCTTCGACTCCGGCGACCATCGCGTCGGCGACGAGGGCAAGGAGACCCTCGTCGAGGTCGCCGCCGCCCTCGCCGAGTTCCCCGACCGCTCCTTCCAGGTCGAGGGCCACACCGACGACGTCCCCATCCAGACCGCCCGCTTCCCCTCCAACTGGGAGCTCTCCACCGCCCGCTCCACCTCCGTGGTCAAGCTCCTCATCGAGGGCGGCGTCCTGCCCGCCAACGTCTCCTCCGCCGGCTTCGGCGAGTTCCGCCCCCGCGCCGACAACGAGACCGACGAGGGCAAGGCCCTCAACCGGCGGATCGAGATCATCATGGTGCCGCAGCTGCAGCAGCTGCCGGATCCCGACGAGGTCTAGCCCCTACGGCAGCTCGACCTTCCGCACGTGCGCCCCGTGCAGATCCAGCACGAGCAGATCGCCATCGACCACCAGCACATCCGTAGGCGTCGGGAACGTGGCCTCGTCCAGCGTGCCGTCGGCGGGGTCCATCACGGCGGGATCGCCGGTGAGCGTGGTGACCTCGCCGGTGCCGGGATCGAACACGCGGATGGTGTGCCCGTCGTAGTCGGCGATGTAGAGCAGGCCGGTGGTGGGGTCCACGTCGAGGCCCTTGGGGCGGTCGAAGTGGGCCTGGGTGCCGGTGCCGTCGGTCTCGTCGCACTGGTTGGGTGAACCGGCGATGACGACGGCGTCGCCGGTGTCCATGGGCACGGCGACGAGGGTGCAGCGGGAGTAGTCGGAGACGAAGAGGTTGCCGGCGCCGTCCGCGGCGATGCCCTCGGGGTTGCCCAGGGGATTGCCGGGGGTGAAGCGGGACAGCAAGGTGGTGACCTCGAGGGTGTCGGGGTCGAGGCGGCGGACGCCGGAGTTGCCCGAATCGAGCACGTAGAGCAGGCCGTCCTCGGCGAGCACGATGCCGCGGGGATTGTTGAACAGGGCGCCGGTGCCGGTGCCGTCGGTGTCGCCGGCGGCCATGGCCTGGCCGGCCACGGTGAGCACCTCGGTGGTGGCCGCGTCCACGGTACGGATGGTGTTCGAGGGGATCTCGGTGACGAAGAGGCGGCCGTCGACCCAGGCGGCGCCGGTGACGGTCATGAAGCGGGCCTCGTCGCCCACGCCGTCCACGTGGTCGTACTCCAGGGGGGCACCGGCCACGGTGGCCACCTCGGCGGTGTCCGCGTCGAGGGTGCGGATCTGGAGGTTGGAGGAGTCGGCGAGCCACACGGTGGTGTCGTCGCCGCGGACCAGGGCGCGGGGCTCGGTGAGGCGAGCGTCGATGCCGATGCCGTCGATGGAGCCGGTGTTGCCCACGGTGCCGGCGGGGGTGGAGACGATCTCGGCGGTCACGTCGATGTGGCGCAGGCAGTGGCCGCCGGGGTCCATCACGTACAGGTCGCCCAGTTCGTCCGAGGCCAGGCCGATGGGCCAGCTGAACGAGGACTGGTCGGCGGGGCCGTCGGCGTTGCCGTTGACGCCGAAGCCCGCCAGGGTGTCCACGGCGCCGGTGATCAGGTCGATGCGGCGCACGCCGTCGTTGTCCGAGTCGGTGACGTACAGGGTGTCGCCGATGAGTTCGAGGCCGGTGGGCTCGCTGAAGCGCGAGGCGGTGCCCACGCCCTCGACGTAGCCGGGATCGTCGCCTGCGGGGGCGCCGTAGGCGGTCTCCAGGGTGCCGGTGGCGATCTCCACGCGGCGGATGTTGTCGCCGCTGCGATCCGCGAAGTAGACGTATCCGTCCGGGTGGTAGACGAGGTCGCGGGGGCGGCCGACGCGGCCGGTGGCCGGCGGCCCGTCGAGCACGTAGCACTGGTTGTTGACCCCGGCGAGCACGCCCGAGTCGCCGCTGCCGGTGTCCACCCAGCGGATGGAGCAGCCCTGGATGTCGCTGAAGTACAGGACCGTGCCGTCGTCGAACGCCACGTCGAAGACCTCGTCGGCCATCACCGGGCCGTGGGCGTCCTCGAGGGTCGTCACGATGCCCGTGGCGGGCTCGACGATGCGGATGCGGCCGTTGTCCCGGTCGGCCACGTAGAGCAGACCGTCGGGCCCCACCTCGAGGCCGCACGGGAAGTTGAACCGAGGCGTGCCATCGCCGGTGTCCACGTAGCCCGACTCGCCGGGGACGCCGGCGAGGGTGGTGACCTCGGACGTGGCCGGATCGAACAGCCGGATGGCGTGGTCCCAGCCGCCGCCGATGAACACCAGCCCGTCGTGCCAGGTGACGCCGTAGGGGTGGAAGAACCGGGCCTCGTCGCCGAAGCCATCGGCGAGCCCAGGGCCGCCGGGGGAGCCGGCGAAGGTGGTCACCAGGAGATCGCCGGTGACGTCGTCGTCGTCTCCGGTGCTGTCGTCGTCGCCGCCTGCGGTGGAGTCGTCGTCGTCGTCGTCGTCTGCGGTCGCGTCGTCGTCGTCGGCGCTGTCGTCGTCCGCCTCCGTGCCGTTGCCGTCGCAACCCGCCGCGGCGAGCAGCGCGGCCAGGATCAGGAGCTGTAGCGCCCTCACGGCAACACCACCTTTCGGATGTGGGCGCAGTAGCGGTCGAGGACCAGCAGGTAGCCGTCCATCACCAGCACGTCGGTGGGGGTGGAGAAGGTGGCCTCGTCGATGGGGCCGTCCACCGGCGCCATGACCTCGGAGTCGCCGGTCAGCGTCGTGAGCAGGCCCGACGAGGGGTCGTACTGGCGTATCGTCCGGCCCCCGAACGAGGCGATGTAGAGCAGCCCCGTGTGGCGATCGATGTCGACACCCAGCGGGTTGCGCATCTTGCCGAGCTCACCCACGCCGTCGGTCTCGGTGCACTCGTCGCGGTCGCCGGCCACGATGTCGGTCGCGCCCGTGTCCAGGGCCACCTCCACCAGGGTGCAGCCGGTGTAGTCGGTGACGAAGAGGCGACCGTCCAGGTCGGCGACCAGGCCCTCGGGATCGGTGAACGGGTTGTGGGGATCGTCGCGGGCCACCAGGGTGGTCACCTCGAAGGTGTCCGGGTCCATGCGGCGCACCGCGTGGTTGGAGTTGTCCAGGATGTACAACATCCCGTCCTCGGCCAGGGTGATGTCCCGGGGCCGGTTGAACCGCGCGTCCGCGCCCAGGCCGTCGGCGTAGCCGGACTCCTCGGGGTTGCCGGCGACGGTGACCACCTCGGCGCTGGCGCCGTCCACCGTGCGCACGACGTGGGTGGCGGTCTCGACCACGTACAGCTTGTCGTTGACCCAGACTCCGGCCGACGGGTTGGTGAAGCGGGCGTCGGTGCCGATGCCGTCGAGGTGCTCGAACGACTCGGCCGAGCCCGCGATGGTCGTCACCGCGTCGGTGGCCGTGTCGAGCAGCCGGATCTCGGAGTTGAGGGTGTCGATGATCCACACCTCGGAGCCCTCGCCGTGGGCCAGGCCGCGCGGCTCGCTGAGGCGGACATCGGTGCCGATCCCATCGGCGGTCCCGGAGTTGCTCAGGGCGCCGGCCACGGTGGACACGGTCAGGTCGACGTCGGCCAGGTCGATGTGGCGGATGGAGTGGCCGCCGGGGTCCACCACGAACAGGTTGCCGTCCGGGCCCACGGTGACCGCGATGGGCCAGCTGAACGACGCCTCGTCCGCGGGGCCGTCCGCGTTGCCGTTGACCCCGACGCCGGCGAGGGTGGACACGGCGCCCACGTCCAGGCGGATCTTGCGGATGGAGTCGTTGTCCGAGTCGGCCACGAACAGGTAACCCTCGTCCAGGGCCAGGCCCGTGGGGAAGGAGAAGCGGGCGTCCTGACCGTTGCCGTCCACCATCCCGGTCTCGCCGTCGGGGCTGCCGAACACGGTGATCACCTGGCGGGTGGCCACGTCGATGCGGCGGATGTCGTGCCCGTGCCGGTCGGCGTACCACAGGAAGCCGTCGTCGTCGTACAGGATGCCGCGTGGCTTGCCGATGCGCGCCTGGCCGGGCAGCCCATCGGTGATGCGGCACTGACCCTCGACGCCGAGCATGACGTCGGCGATCCCCTGATCGATGGAGACGCGGCGGATGACGCAGTTGTCCAGGTCGGTGACGTACAGGACCCCCTGGTCGTCGAAGGTCAGGTCGAAGGGGTCGCCCGCGTCGAACTCGCCGCCGACGATCTCCAGGGTGGAGACGTCGCCGGTGTCCGGATCGACGACGCGGACCCGGGCGTTCTCGCGGTCGGCCACGTACAGCATCCCGTCGGGGCCCATCTCCAGGCCGCAGGGGTAGGCGAACAGGGCGTCGCCCTCGTCCGAGTCCACCAGGCCGGACACGCCGGGCTGGCCGGCCAGCGTCGTGACCTCTGCGGAGACGGGATCGAACACGCGGATGGTGTTGGAGCTGCCGTCGCTGATGTACATCAGGCCGTCGTGCCAGCCCGCGCCGTACGGGTGGAAGAAGTAGGCGTCGGTGCCCACGCCGTCGCCGATGCCGGCGCCGCCGGGCGAGCCGATGGTCGTGGTCACCAGCGCGGGCTCGTCCACCAGCACGAGGATCTCCAGCTCGGCGGTGGTGAGGCCGTCGTCGGCGATGATCGTGATGTCGTACTCGCCCTGGTCGCCCACCTCGGGGGCCAGGGTGAGGGTCCCGATCCCCCCCTCGGACTCGAACGCGGCGAACCCAGGGAGGTCCTCGTGGGACAGGAACAGGTCGTCGCCGTCGGGATCGGTCGCCGTGATGGCCACGTCGGTGTCGTCGCCCTCGCGCAGTTGCACGTCGGGGACCGCCTCGAACTCGGGCGCGTCGTTGTCCACGGTGTCGTCGTCGTCGTCGGACGAGTCGTCGTCGGCGACGGTGTCGTCGTCGACCTCCTCGTCGCAGCCGAATGCCAGCACCAGGGACAGCGCGCACAGCAAGACCCACGCGCGCCGGCGCGGCACGGGGATCAGATGGGATGGGCTCATGGTCGGTCCTAGCTCGCGGGAACCTCGAACACGGTCAGGAACGGGGGCGCGGGGTTGGGGCAGGTGGTGCAGCGCAGGGCCAGGATCCACGTCCCCTCGGCGGTGATGCCGGTGAACGCGTTGCCGTCGTCGTCGGTCAGGGTGGACAGGTCGGCGGTGGTGCCGCCGGCGGTCAGGTCGAAGTACCACATGCCGTCGTGGATGTACTCCAGGTCCAGCAGGTTCTGCTCGAGGTCGGACGGCGTCAGCGAGGCGTAGTAGCCCACCATCACCTGGTCGATGTCCCCCATCTTCATCTCGTTGCCCTGGCCGTCGATGGTCAGCCCGGTCCAGTCGATGGTCAGCGGCGTGTCCGCTGGCGCCGGCAGCGTGGTGGACGACGTGATGTCCACGTCCACCGTCAGCGTCGTACTCTCGTTGTCCAGGATCGCCTCGGTGTTGTCCTCGCCCGGCGTCGGGTCGAGGAAGGCCGCCATGAGCGTGCCCACGCCCGGGGTGCTGCCCTTGGACAGGGTGATCAGCCAGGACTGGCCGTAGTCGAGCTCGAAGTAGGTCTCCACGTCCACGTCGGTGCCGAACAGGGTGCACTCGCTCATGTACTCGGACGTCTGGCCGGTGACGTCGGTGAACAGGTACAGCCCCACGTCCGCCTGCTGCAGCGTGTTCTGGCTCAGGCCGATCTCCACCTCCTCGTGGGTGAGGTAGGTGAAGACCACCAGGGACATGGTGTTCACGTCCGTCTCGGGGTCCATCGGGTGGGTCTGCAGGTCGGTGTCCACCGCGGACCAGTCGATCAGCACGTCGGTGAGCTCGGCCACCGAGTACGACGAGATGTTCATCAGCCCGTCGAAGGCGTAGTTGTTCGCGTCGGCCAGGATCAGGTCCCCCGACACCTCCTCGGTCTCCTCCGGGCAGCCGGGGAGCAGCGGGACGAGGGAGAACGCGAGGGCCAGCAGCAGGTACTTATGGGGTGTCATAGAAGGACTCCAGCCAGTTGGTGTAGGCAAAACCGGCGCCGAGCTCGTCGATGTTGAGACGCCAGATGACGTCGCGATCGTAGTTGATCTCCTCGAGCTGGCCCGCGGTGCTCCAGGTCACCAGCGTGTTGCCGTTCTCGAAGCGGTGCACGTCACCGAGGCCGTAGTTGTACAGGGGCGGGACCGAGTGGTAGGCCCACTCCACGCTGGCATTCCATGTGCTCTCGTCGAGGGTGAAGTGCACCACCCGGGAGACCTGCCCCTCGGGATCGCCGTTGTCGAAGATCAGGAGGCCGTCGTCGAGCACCTGGAACTGGTGCTGGTAGTACGTGAAGTCCGTACCGTGGCCGTTGATGCGGAAGTCGCTGTCCTCGGTGCCCATCTTCCACAGGGGCTCGCCCGTGGCCCGATCGATCTTGTAGATGCAGTGCAGGTTGCGGATGGAGATGTAGTAGGCGTCCTCGACCGGGTCGTAGTCCAGGGCGTTGGCGTGGCTCCAGCTGTCGATGTAGTCGCCCAGGCCCGGGTACTCCTCGTGGTCCCAGATGTTCCAGATCTCCACCACGCTGCCGTCGGGCTGCAGCTCGACGATCGCGTCGCCGGCGGTGTTGATGTCCTCCATCATTCGCCAGTCGTAGGTGATCATCGCGATGGTGCCGTCCGGCAGCTCCGTGTAGTCGTGGTGACCCTCGATCCCACCCTCGATGACCTCCTCCGACGTCCCGTCCAGGCTGACCCGGACCAGCTCGTCCGGATCCTCGAACTCGACGCCGCCCGCGGGCAGCTGCAGGATGAACGACTCACGGTCCACCGAGAAGGTTAAGCGAGAAAGCGCGGGGGGCTGGCCCTCGTCGTGCTCGTACCACCAGACGTAGTCGCCGTCGGTGTCCAGGACGACGGGTACCGGAGGCTGGCTCAGGAGCGTCGTGAGCATGAACCCGTCGTGCTTCTCGTCCGGCGCCGCCATGATCATCTCCATGGAGGGGAAGGCCGGGGGCACGGCGCCCGTGGTCACCGTGTGATCCTCGCCCGCGACGGTCCCGCCGGGCGTCTCGACCGCCGTGCGCAGGTGGTACTCGTTCGCCGCCTTGAGGCCGATGAGGATGGCCGAGTACGAGCCGTCGCCCTGGTCCGCGGCGGGCGCCTGGACCCCGTACTCCGTGTCCAGACCGAACTCCACGTGGGCGCTGGTCACGTCGGCCTCGGCGGGCGTCCACTCCACTGTCACCACGGTGGGGATCACCTCGCTGAGGGTGATGCTGACGCCGCCTTCGCTCGTCGTGTCGTCGTCGTCGTCGTCGGGCAGGGTGCCGTTCTCTTCACATCCGGCGCACAGGGTCAGCGCGACCGCCAGGGCCGCGGCCCACGTCCGTCCGGGATGACGCTTCGGGTACGAGGGGGGGTGTGGGAAGGTCATGGTTCCTGTTCGTTGTTCGCGTCCGGTGCCCCGGGTGGACGCATCGCGCAGCGCGCGTGCAATGTAATAGCCGATGGGGACCTAAACGGCAACAGATCCAGGGGGCCCTGGAACGCCCCGGGATCCTCCACCGATCCGGTGGCATAATGGGGCCGGGAGGTCACCCATGGTACGTCGATATGGCAAGACGCTCGCACGGTCCCTGGCGGGGACAGCGCTGGTATGGTTCGTGGGCTTCGCGGTCCTGGGCTGCGACAACTCCGGCTCCGGCCCCACCTGGGACGACGACTCCGCTGGCGACGACGACGCCACGGGCGACGACGACGACGCCACGGGTGACGACGACGACATCGGCGACGACGACGACACCGGCGACGACGACGACACCGGCGACGACGACGACGCCCAGGACTGCTCCGGCGGTTCCGGCGCAGCCGTGGGGGGCGAGTTCCTCACCGTCAGCGGGGTCTCGACCTGGCTGTACGTCCCCGAGGCCGTCCTCCCCTGCGCCCCCTTGATCCTCCTGGGCCACGGCGGCTCCAGCCCCGGCGGCACCCTCCCCGACGGCAGCGGCATGTGGAACGATCAGCTCGGCACCGGCCTGCCCGAGCGCGCCGACGACCAGGGCTTCGCCCTGATGGTCCCCTACCTCGAGGACGCCCAGCACGTGCAGCACCAGTGGAGCACCGCCGAGACCCCCCAGCTCGACGCCATGATCGACGAGGCCGCCGGCCGTCTCGACATCGACCGCAACCGCGTCCTCTTCGCCGGCCAGTCCGCCGGCGGTCACATGGCCGCCTACTACGGCCTCTACGAGCCCGGCAACGCCCCCCAGATCGCCGTCATCTCCGCCGGCCTCGGCGGCTACTTCGACTACCCCTCGGTCGAGCCCGATCCCCTGCTCCCGTTCTTCGTCGCCCACGACCCCGACGACGAGATCGTCCCGTACTCCTTCTCCGAAAACCTCGCCAGCGAGCTCGACGCCCACGGCCACGAGTACGTGTTCGACGACTACGTGTGCACCGGCTCCAACCACCATGGGTGGTCGCCCACGTTGACGGATGACCTGCTTCAGTGGTGGTTGAATATCTGACAAACAGATAATCGATTCACAACCGCGGTCGAATCGTCACCAGCAGCGCCGGCAGGATGATCAGGTCACCCAGCAGGCCGGCCACCATCGCGAACGACGTGAGCAGGCCGAAGTAGATCACGGACTTCACCCCCGCCAGGGTCATGACGAGGAAGCCGATGGTGAGGATGCAGGTGGTGGCGGTCATGGCGGCGCCGGCGGTGGCGCAGGTGCGCTCGACGGCGTGCTCGTGGTCGCCGTCGGAGGCGGTGAGCTCGACCTTGTAGCGGTAGAGGAAGTGGATGGTGTCGTCCACGACGATGCCGATGACCACCGCGGCGATGGTGACGGTGGCGAGGTCGAGGTGGATGCCGAGGAGCCCCATGAAGCCCAGGGTGAGGAAGATGGGGAAGACGTTGGGCATGACGGACAGGGCGCCGAGCCGGATGGAGCGGAAGACGGCGATCATCAGCACGAAGATGACGGCGAAGGCCAGGGAGAAGCTCGAGATCTGGCTCTCGACCACGTAGTCGATGATCTGGCAGTAGAGGGGCAGGTATCCGGTGGGCTGGATGACGCCTGCGTCGCCCATGGTGTCCTCGCCCAGGGCCATGGCGTCGTCGATCACGGCGATGAACCCCTGGGCCGTGGTCATCTGGACGCCGGCGGTCACGCGGGCGCGGCGCTGCTGGGCGTCGGTGAGGTGGACCATGTCGTTGTCCGGATCGGACTCGTACAGCAGCAGGGCCTGTTCGAGGGCCTCGGGGGATTCGGGCACCACGAAGTTCGACGGATCCCCGTCGAGGAGCACCTGGTTGAGGCGCTTGGCCACGTCGGGCAGCGCGGCGGTCCAGGAGACACGGTCGTCGGCCTCGAGGCTGCGCTGCCAGGTGTCGATGCGGCGCAGGAACTCGGGATCGCGGACGCCGTCGGGCCCGGTGGCCTCGACGGTGAACTCCAGGGGGACGTAGTAGCCGAAGGCCTGCTCGATGCGATCCGAGTCCACCCGCGCGGTGTGGTGCTTCTTGAGGAAGCCGATGCTGAAGGTGTCCACCTGGACGCGCGACACGCCGTAGCCCCCCAGGAGCACGAGGACGCCGGCGAGGCCCAGCACGAGGCCGCGGTTGGCCACGGACCAGCGGCACAGCCGCACCAGGGTCTTCGAAAGCCACCAGGTCTCCACCCGGGTGGGGCGGGGGGCGAAGCGCGGCGAGGTCAGCGCGGCGGCGCTGACGGCGATGGTGACGACGAAGGCCAGCAACACGCCGATGGCGGCGAAGACGCCGAGCTGGCGGATGACCTCGGTGCGGGCGGTCATCAGCGACGCGAACCCCACCGCCGTGGTCACGGACGTGAGCAGGCACGGGCGCACGATGAACGCCAGGCTGCGCAGGGTGCCCTCGCGGTCGGCGTCGCAGCCGCCGCGCTCGGCCTGGTGCAGCAGCAGGTGTATGGCGTCGGCCACCCCCACGATCACCACCATGGTCGGCAGCACCATGGTGATCATGTTGATGTCGAGGCCGGCGGCGCCGTACAGGCCCATCACCGCGAGCATGGTCACCAGGATGATGGACAGGGCCACCACCACCGGACCGAGGCGCCTGAAGAGCAGGATCAGCACCGCGATCACGAGCACGTAGCACAGGCTCATGAACAGGGTGGAGTCGCGCGTGGCGATGCGGTTGATGGAGTTGTAGACCACCCCCAGGCCCGCCAGGTGGACGCCGGTGCCCTCGGGGACCTGCTCCACGACGGTCTCGACCGCGGACAGCACGTCGTCGCGCCGCAGGTCCATGTCCTCGGCGTCGTCCATCTGCGCGAGGATCAGCGCCGCGGCGCCATCGGCCGAGACGAGGCGGCCGGCCAGGAGCGGATCGCCGAGCACCCGGTCGCGGAAGGCCTGCAGCGCGGCGTCGTCCGCAGGCACCTCCTCCATCAGGGGACCGACCTCGAGGGTGTACTCGTCCGCGCGGATGTCGTCCGCAGAGGTGATGGAGGTGGCCCGGTGGACGCCGTCCACCGCCTCGATGCCCTCGGTGAGGTCGGCGAGGAGCTGCAGGAAGTCGCGGGTGAAGATCCCGTTGGGCGGCACACCGTCGGGCGGGACCAGGGCGATCACGGCGATCTCGTCGTTGCCGAAGTCCTCCTGGAAGGCGTGGTAGGACTCCAGCGTCGGGTCCCCCTCGAGGAACCACGACTCCAGGGAGTTGTCCACGCCCACACCCGTGGCCATGAAGCCGCCGACCCCGGCCACCAGGGCGAGCACCCCCACGACGATCCAGCGCGCGCGCGCCAGCGCGGCGACGATGCGGACGGTCATGCTTTTTTCCGTTCCAGGTTGAAGTTGCCGTAGAAGAACGCCCGGTCGCCGTGGTGCAGCTCCTCGGCCCGGGCCGGATCCGGCTCGAGCTGGTCGGCCAGGGACTCCGGGCGCGACCGCGGCACCATCATGTTCCAGTACGCCAGCCGCGCGCCCGGCCGCGAGACCCGCAGCAGGGCGTGGAGCTGGCCCACGTAGGCCTCCTCGGACACGTACTCGAACACGTCGGAGAGGTTGAACGCGGAGTAGCTGCCCTCGCCCTGGGCCGGCACGTGCTCCCACAGGTCGGCGTGGACGATCCGCAGGCGGTCCACGAGCCCCCCCTTGAGCGCCGTGAACCCTGCCTCGGACAGGTAGCGGTGGGTGTTCTCCAGGTCCGCGAATCGTCCGCTGAGGATGAACTCGAGGAAGTGGTTGGTCTCCACCGGCACCTCGGTCATGCCGTGGCGGGCCCGCCGCAGGATGGCCTCGCCCACCGATCCCCCCTCCACGTACTGGAAGAAGCTCGGATCGCGGCCGAGCCACCCCATCACCCGCCGCCCGAAGAACACGCGGAACACCGAACGCCAGCGCCACGTGTCCCAGCTTTCGGCGTAGTAGCGGCGCTGCGCGTCCAGCCCCCGCTGCTCCAGGAGGCCGTCGATGACCGACCGCCGGTGGATCAGCGGCAGCACGCGCTCGCGGAACAGCTGGAAGTACCCCTCGAACTTGCCCGAACCCAGTACGCCGGCTTCGATCACGTCCCCGTGGGCGTCCCAGTACGCCGCGACTGCCTCGGTCAGCGCCGGGCGCACCGCGCGGTACAGGCCGGCCCGGCGGCTCGACTCCCGCGCGCCGAGGAGCTCCACGAAGTCGTCGTACTCCAGGGTCCGTATCCCCGCGACCTTGAGCTCGGCCACCGCGACCTGGGGCAGGCTCAGGTCCACCGCCGTGACACTGCGCGCCCCCGCGAGCACCAGCGCGAGGCTGTTGCACCCCCCCGACAGCACCGACAGCACGTCGTCGTCCGCGTCGATCTCCAGACCCTGCTCCAGCAGCGACGCGTCCTCCCAGCACTGGGCATAGCGGATGCGGTCGAAGACCTTGGCGTCGGGGGCGGAGTCGGACACGGGGGCATTGTGGGATCCGAGAGGGGACGTACGCAAATCGAGACGGAGAGGGGACGGGGGAGAGGGGACGTACGCAACTAATCAACTAATCCGCCTCCAGACGTGCTTTTCCCCGCGGTATCCGGTGGATTAGTTGATTAGTTGCGTACGTCCCCTTTCCCTTTCCCTGCCCCTTGCCCTCCATCTCTCCATCCCCCATCCTTTCTGCACCTGCGCCGACGGAGGGCCGAATGCGCATCGTCAGGGTCACCGACAAGCCCCGCGATCTGACGCCGCTGTTGCGCCTCGACGACGCGATCTTCCGGCGCGACAGGCTCTACATCCCGCGGCCGCTGTCCGACCGGATGGACCCTTACAAGCCGACCCATCCGTTCTACCGGCACGGCGAGGCCGCCCACTTCGCGGCCCGCTCCGGGCGCCGCGTGCTGGGACGGATCAGCGCCATCAGCGACATGCGCCTGGGCCACCGCATCGGCTGGTTCGGGCTCATGGCGTGCCGGAACGACCGGCGGGTGGTGGGGGAGCTGCTGGAGGCGGCGGCGGAGTTCCTGAGATCGCGCGGCTTCCAGAAGATGATGGGGCCGGTGGACCTGACCATCTGGCACTCGTGCCGCATCCAGACGGGCGGCCCGCGCAAGCCCCGGTACTTCGTGGAGCCGCAGTACCCGCCGTACCTGGCCGAGCACCTGATGGCGCGCGGGCTGGAGCCGACGCGCCGCTTCGTCAGCCTGGACTACCCGCGGTTCGAGGTGGACGACGCCGCGGCCGCCCGGCTGGACCAGCGCGTGCGAGACCAGGGGTACCGGATACGCCCCATCGACCCCACCGTGGTGCCGCGGGAGCTGACCCTGTTCCACGGCGTGGCCACGGCGAGCTTCACCGGCTCCATGGGGTACGTCCCCCTGTCGCGCAGGGAGTTCCACGGGCTGTACCGCGGGTTGGCGAAGCACGTCGAACCGTCCATGGTCCTCATCGCAGAGGATCCGGCCGGGCAGGCGGTCGGATTCACGCTGGCCATGCCGGACCTCACCGCGGCGCTGCGTGGGCTGGGCCGGGGCGGGCCCCTGTCCCGTGTGCGCGCCCTGCGGGCCAAGCTGGGCGTGCGCCGGATGATGGTCAAGACCCTGGCGGTCCACCCGGATCACCAGGGCAAGGGCCTGGCGTCGGCCATGTCCTCGATGGTGCACCGGGCCGGGAAGGCGAGGGGACTGAACAGGACGCTCCACGCGTTCTTCGACGAGAGCAACGAACCGTCCATCCGGGCGGCGCGCGCGGGCTTGCGGTGCGAGGAGCCGGCCGTGCGCGAGTATGCGATCCTCGGTACCGATCTTTGAGGCGTTCCCGCGGGGGAGCGCAGGAGGTGATGATGAGTGGACGCTGGATGGCCTTGACGTTGCTGGTCGCCGTACCCGCCCTGTGGATGGGGTGCTGCGATGGGGATTCGGAGGTGATCGAGCCGGTGGAGGAGGTGGTCACGGAGGCCATCGAGGAACCGGCCGACGAGGAGCCCACGAACACCAAACCGCCGCCGATCACGCGCCGTGAGGCCAAGGAGACCCCCCGTCCCGACGCGCGCGAGGTGGACAAGGCGGTCTCGAAGTGGATCGGGTCCGAGTTCGGTGGCGGGCGTCAAGAGGACGTGGCGCCGGACGGACCGTACCGCATCGACCTGATCCAGGACGAGGGCGCCGACGCGGTCAACGGCATCGAGGTGGACCTGGACCGGGACGGCAGCTGGGACGAGCGGTGGGCCATCGAGGGGGCCTCGGTGACCCGCGAGGTCTCGCCCGCCGACGACGGCGAGTACTCCCAGCAGTACGCCTGGATCATGCAGCGCTGGATCAACACCTGACGCTCGTTCGGCGTGAAGTGCACCCCGACGGGTTGACAGCCCCGGGGTGCAATCCTACGTTTTCTGTGTTGATCGGCCCGTAAACCCACTCCGAGAGGAAGAGCCATGAAGCGCTTCAGCATTCCGAGGATCGCGCACTGCGCCGAGGGCTGCACGCCCCGGTCCTGGGCAGGACGTTAAACGGCCCGAGACGAGACCGCCGGATCGGTACGCTGATCCGGCGGTTTCGCGTTCTGGGGAGCGCCGATCAGGGGTCGAGCAGGACCTGCCCCGTGCGGCCGTCCATCTCCACCTCCTGACCGGACTCGACCGCATCCATCAGCCCGCGGATACCGACGACGGCCGGGATGCCGAGCTCCCGCGCCACCACAGCGGAGTGGGACAGGGGAGAACCACGCTCGATGAGCAGGCCCAGGGCGGTGGGGAAGAGGGTCACCCAGCCCGGATCGGTTCGCGCGGCCACGAGGATCTCGCCGTCGAGGCGGGGTTCACCCCGCGGCGTGTGCACCACGCGCACCGGCGCGCGGACGTGGCCTGGGGCGCAGGGTGTGCCCACCAGGGCGCCGTCCTCGGGCAACACCGGCGCGGCGGACGGTAGCCGCAGCGGGTTGTTGTGGTAGGGGATGCCGCCGGTGACGATGTTGTCGTCGGGGTCGTCCTCGCCGCGGAACCGGTCGAACTCCTCGCGGCGGACCCGCGCCAGGCCGCGCAGATCGGTGCACGCTGCCGTGCCCCGCACGAACCCGAACACCTCGTCCGTGGTCAGGTAGAACACGTCCTCCGGATCCGCCAGGTGGCCCCCCCGGTGGAGCTGCCAGCCCAGGCCGCGGAACAGGTCCCGCGACAGCCCGAAGATGCGCGTGCGGCAGAACCGCAGGTTCTCGCGGTCGCGCACCGCGGCCCGCGCCTTGCCCAGCAACCAGCCGTAGATCGCCCGCTTGATGGGCCTCCGGCCCAGGGCACTGCGGACGCGCCCCTCGGCCTGCTGGCGCTTGTCCCGCTCGGCCGCGTCGAGACGATCGGGATCGGGGACGTCGCCCGCCAGGTACCCCTGGAGGCTCATCAGCAGCATCACGGGATCGTCGCGCAGGGAGCGCTCCTCGAGCTTGAGCTCCCCCACGCAGCGGTAGCCGTACTTCTCGAGGTATCCGTCCACGCGGTCCCAGATCGGGGAGGCGGGGGTGCGCTCCTGGTACGCGCGCTGCAGCTCGTCCTCGCTGGCGTCGGCGAACAGGGACACCAGCGCGTCGTCCTCGCCGATGGCCACGGCCAGCCGCAGCGCCTCCTTGGCCGGCTCGGTGGACATGAGGCCGCCCTCGCCGCACAGCAGCTCGTGGTGCAGCGAGTCGGTGTCGTCGATGCCCCACTTCTTCGTCAGGCTGCGCAGCACGCCGTAGAAGATCATCACGGCGAAGTCGTTGACGATGGGCACCTTCCAGTTGCGCAGCAAGCGCCGCTCGAGATCGTCGTAGCAGTCGGCCACCTCGGCGGCGGGCAGGGCCCGGAAGTCCTTGGCGCCGTGGTCGGCCATCACCTCGTCGAACAGCGAGAAGAAGCCGGGCACCCGCTTCTCCACGGTCGCCACGTGGTAGGCGAACCCGGCGCCCAGCCGCAGCAGCCGCGGCAGCTCCACCAGGTAGCGCCGCGAGGCGGACGACGACGGGGCCGAAGGGGCGTACTCCGCGACCTCCTTGAGACCCATCATCTGCTCCAGCAGCGGCTTGTTGAACTCGAAGCCGGGCAGCAGGGCCACCAGCCGGTAGATGTTGAGCAGGTTGTAGTAGATGCGCCCGCGGATCAGGCCCAGGAAGTTGGGGTAGAGATCGGCGTTGCGCTCCACCACCTCCGGGGCGACCCCCACCAGGTCGTGGAACTGGCGGTAGACGATCTCGTAGTTGTGCTTGGCGAACGTGTACGTCAGCGGGCTGGTGACGCCGGTGTAGCTCTCGATGATGTTGCTGTTGTTCCAGATGATGCGGTGGTCCGGATCGTCCTGCAGCGGCGGATCGGGCAGCGCGGTGACGGGCCGGCTCTGCAACAGCACGAGCTCGTCGCCTGCCAGGGTCCACTCCACGTCCTGGAGCACCCCTTCGAGCGCCTCGAGGCGGACGACCAGATCGGCGACCCGGCGGGCCTCGTCGTCGGTCATGCACGCCGCGCGGGCCTCGGCGTCGCCGACGTCCAGGGTCCGCGTCCCACGCTCGCCGTCGCCGGCGATCCGGGCCCGCTTGTCCGCCACCTCGGCGTCCACGCGCCCCGTCAGCCGGTGGACGGTAAAGGCGTCCGCGTCCATCTCCCCGGACACCACCCCCTCGCCGAGTCCGTACACGGCGTTGATCAGCACCAGGTCGCGGTCGCCGGAGACAGGATGAGCGGAGAACGCCACGCCCGAGACCTGTCCAGGCACCATCTCCTGGACCACCACGCCCATGCGGAAGACGTCCAGCGACAGCTCACCGCCCATCACCCGGCGGTAGGCCAGGGCGCGCGCGGTGAACGCCGAGGCCCAGCACTGGACCACGGCCTCGGCCACGTCGTCGCCCGTGCGCTGGTTCAGCAGCGAGTCGTGCTGCCCCGCAAAGGACTGATCGGCGCTGTCCTCGCCCAGGGCGCTGGACCGCACGGCGACGGGGACGCCGCCGAGGTGCGCTCGCCACGACTCGACCACGCGGTCGCGCACGGTGGCGTCGAGGGGGACGCCGGTGACCAGGGCCCGCAGGCGTTCGCCGACCTCCTCCTCGGACCCTTCGGAGATCGAGCGCAGCTCGTCGTCGATGCGGTCGGCCAGTCCGCCGCGCTCCAGGTGTGCGAGGAAGGCCTCGTCGGACAGCGCGAAGAAGCTGGGGACCCGGAATCCGAGGCGCTCCAGTCGATGCAGCGCCTCGGCCTTGCCGCCGTACTGCGGCGCCGTGGCCCCCTCTCCGGACTTCAGCAGGCGCATCGTGGACCTCACCAGGCGGCGGTGAAGCGCACCCCGTGGCGCGCGACGAGATCGATGATGATCAACAGGAACCCCAGCATCATGTTGATCGAGGCGAAGTTCTTGAGCTTGCCGGCGCTGCGCTCGTTCGGCGTTCGCAGGAAGGCCACGAAGCCCCACGCGCTGAGCATCCCTGCCGCGCCGATCCCGGGGAAGACCCACAGGGCGGCGCCGAGGCTCCACGCCATGGCCGCCAGGGAGACGGACGCGGCTGCGAGCAGCGCCATGCCCAGCCACGCGGCCGGTCGGGTGCCGTACATGGACGAGTACGTCTCGTACCCCTCCCGCTCGAGCTCGGGCGGGAGCAGCTTGCGGCCCACGTCGAAGGCGAGGAACGAGAACGCGGCGAACAGGCTGTACAGGCCGGCGGTGGCCAGCGCTCGGCCCGCCGGCGCCGCCCAGCACGCGAAGCAGAACCCCACGAGGGCAGGGTGCAGCAGCTGATGGGCCGCGGCGAACACCGCGTACGAACGGGCGAGCAGCTTCGGGATGAAGAACTCCCGCCACAGCAGCACCAGCATGAACAGCACGGCGCCGCACCACTCCACCGCGGGGAGCCCCAGGGGCAGCGACAGCGCCAGCATCCCCGCCGCGACGATCCCGGCAAGCACGCCGAGCTCGGAGAGGCGGATCACACCGCGCGACACCAGCCGTTCGGGGTGGATCTTGCGGTCGAGGTCGTAGTCCTTGAACTCGTCGAGGAAGCGCAGCACCAGGAACGCGCCGAAGATCACCGCGAACCCTGCCGCGGCCCGGGGCCCCACGAGGAGGTGCGCCGGCTCGGTCAGCGCCTGCGCGGCCAGGTATCCCGCCAGGAAGAACAGGGAGATGAGCGTGGCGTACGACCCCAGGGGGAAGCGCTCGGCCAGGTAGGCGCAGAACCGCACCGGGAAGGATCGGGAGGCGAGATCGTCGCTGGAACTGGATGTGAGGCTCACGCGAGGCAAGATATCACACTCGCGGGTACAATTACCGCCGGGCGGGGACGCGGACGGAGTGGACGTGGCACGAGGCTTCAGGGGGCTCTTCGGGCGCAGGGACGAAGGTGACGGCCGGGACAGCGCGCGGCAAGCGGGCAAGGGCGCGGACAAGGCGTCGTCGAAGTCCAAGATCCGTCTTTCTCCCAAGGAGGGTGCGCGCGCCCTCGAGACCCTCGGCGCGGTGCTGCGCAGCCTCGGCCGCCACTCGTTCGACCTCGAGGAGGAGGACGCCTCCCAGCGCCGCAAGCTGTTCGAGGCGTGGGCCAGGCACGTGGTGCTGCGAAAGGCCGCGCCAGGGGAGGAGAAGCTCGAGGGCGGAGAGGCCGTCGAGCGGAGCTGGGCGGGGGTGCGTCACTTCGTCAGCCAGCAGCGGCAGGCCGAGAAGGCCTTCGTGGACCACAGCACCGGAAGCCTTCGCACCGCCCTGTGGGCGGTCGTCCAGGGGCTGGGCTGGGCCGTGATCGAATACCAGGCCACCGATGACCACCTCCGCGGCGAGATGCAGGCGTTCCTGTCCAAGATCCGCGAGAGCCCGCCGGACGAAATCGTCAGCGAGGTCCGGGTGCTCGTGGACGATCTGCAGCAGATCGTCGCGAAGCGGCAGGAGCGGCAGCGCACGCACCTCGACCAGCTCAGCGATCAGATGCGCGTGATGCGCGCGGAGCTCGCGACGGCGCGGCGCGACATGGAGATCGATCCCCTGACGAAGATGTTCAACCGCGGTGCCTTCGATGCCCAGCTCGAGCGCGTCGCCGCCCTGAACACCCTGTCCGGCGACCGCTGCTGTCTGGCCATGATCGACATCGACCACTTCAAGAAGGTCAACGATCGATACGGCCACCCCGGCGGCGACGAGGTCCTGCGTCAGCTCGGCCGCTGTCTGGCGGTGACCATGCCCCGGCGCACCGACTTCATCGCCCGGTACGGCGGCGAGGAGTTCGCCGTGATCTTCGAGCGGGATCCCCTGTCGGAGCTGCGGCCCCTGATGAAGCGGCTGATGGACGCCATCCGCTCCATGCGCGTGGAGTTCGAGGACGACGTGATCCAGATCACGGCATCCATCGGCATCGTCGAGCTGCGCGCGCGGGAGAGCCACGAGGACTGGCTCAAGCGCGCCGACGCCGCCCTCTACCGCGCCAAGCAGGCGGGCCGCGATCGCGTCGAGGAGAGCCCGGCCGAGGACACCCCGTGACCCGCAGGTTCTTCGCGCCCGGGCCGCTGCGCGCCGGTCAGACGGTGACCCTCGACGAGGTGGCCGCGCGCCACGTGCGGGTCCTGCGGCTCGCCCCCGGCGCCGAGGTCGTCCTCTTCGATGGCCAGGGGTGCACCCACGGGGGGCGCCTCGAGACGGTCCACCGCCGGACCGTGGAGGTCCTGATCCTGGACGCGCTTGACGCCCCGGACATGGAGTCCCCCCTCCGCATCACCGTGGTCCAGGGGGTCGCCCGCGGCTCCCGCCTCGAGCAGGTGGTCCAGCACGGCTGCGAGCTCGGCGTCGCCGCATTCGTCCCTGTCCGCTGCGCTCGAACCCAGCCTGGCGGCGTCAACCTCGATCGCCTGCGCACCGTCGCCCGCGAGGCCGCTCGCCAGTGCGGGCGGTCCGTGGTCCCCGACGTCGGCGACGTGCGCGACCTCGCCGCTGTGCTCGACGAACCACCACCCGGGTTGCGGCTGCTGCTGCACACGGCAGGGGAGGGGAGCCGCAACTTGAACGAGGTCCTCGATGGCGATGTCCGCGACGTCGTGCTCCTCGTCGGACCCGAGGGTGGGCTGGCCTCGGACGAGGCCGAGGCCGCTGTCGCGGCGGGGTTCTCGGCGGTGAACCTGGGGCCGCGGACGCTGCGGACCGAGACGGCTGCGCTGGCGGCGGTGGCGGCGCTGCAGTTCGCGAGGGGCGACTGGCGCTGACTCACCCCTCGACAACCACCCCCCACCTCCCTACAATCCCCCGCCATGATCCAATCGACGCTCAAAGCTGCAGCCGCCTCCGCCACCCTCGGCGCGGCCCTGTGCCTCCTGGGCTGCCCCCCCTGCGAGCGCCTGTGCGAAGCAGAGGCGGAGGTCTACTCCATGTGCCTGGGGGAGTGGGGCATGACCTGGACCAACGTCGGCCACGCCGGCGTCGAGGAGTACGAAGAGGTCTGCAAGGACGAGGCGGAGCTGGAGCAGGGTCGCCGCACCGACGCCGAGAAGCGCGATGCCAGCTCGGAGTGCGCGGACCGCAACACGGATCTGCGCAGCAGCGACGACTGTGAAGAGCTGTACGGGATTCTGGAGAGCTTCGGGAGCGAGTGAGGATCGAGGCTGAGTTCTAGCGGCGACGCCGCAGCCCCATCAGCACGACCAGGGAACCGAGCACGGCGGCCACGCCGGGGGCGGTCTCCTGCGTGGCGTGCATCGTGCACGTCGTGTTGTCCTTGGTGGTCTTGGCCTGGTTCTGCAGCGTGCGCTGGACGGCGATCTCGAGGAAGGCCCAGGCGCTCTGGTCGCTGGCCAGATCGGTGACCTGGCAGAACACGGTGTAGTCGTCCTCCACGTCCGGGGCGATCCAGGTGGCGCAGGGCTGGGTGTTGTCGGGGGGCGCGGGGTCGAAGGTGCCGCCCGAGGACTGCCAGTCGAAGACCAGCTCGGCGTCGGGGCCGGAGATGACCGTCAGGCACAGCTCGACGGGGTCCTCGAAGGTGGCGACCACCACGTCGGCCTGCACGCCGCCGACCACGAACAGCGGCGGGGTGTCGTCGATGCAGTCCTCGTCGGTCTGGCCGTCGCAGTCGTTGTCCTTCTGGTCGCACCACTCCAGGGCGCCGCGGTAGATGGTGTCGTCCTCGTCGTTGCAGTCGCCCAGGGCCTCGGAGAAGCCGTCGTAGTCGTCGTCGAAGTAGTCGGTACCCTCGTCGATGGTGCCGTCGCAGTCGTTGTCGAAGAAGTCGGGCTCCTCGAGGGCGTCGGGGTTGATGTCCTGGTCGGTGTCGTCGCAGTCGCCGGCCACCTCGGCGTAGCCGTCGCCGTCGTCGTCGTACAGCTCCGTCTCTTCGTCGATGTCGCCGTCGGAGTCGTTGTCCACGCCGTCGGGCAGCTCGATGGCGCCGGGGTAGATGGTGGGGTCGCCGTCGTTGCTGTCGCCCTGGGCCGGGTCGTACCCATCCCCGTCGATGTCGTCTACGGAGAAGGGCTCGTCGATGCTGATGACCGTGGTGATGCAGGTGGACTCGTTGAACACGTCGGTGCAGCACATCTCGATGGTGTGCACGCCCAGGGCGTCCTCGAAGTCCGAGTCGTCGATGTCGATGACGAAGACCACCTCGGAGGTGACCGGGTCCGACGTCTCCTGCTCGATGATGCCGATGACGTTGGACTCGAGGTTGCAGTACAGGCCGATGTTGGGCTGCTGCGCGTCGAACGCGCGCGCGAGCAGGTACAGGTCCTGGTACAGGTAGAACAGGGTCGGCTCGGTGGGGTCGAGCCAGTTGAGCTGGGGCGGCGAGTTGTTGGTGCTACCCGGGGAGTTGGCGCTGAGGTTGACCACGTAGTCGGTGGCCAGCTCGCCCACGATCTCCACGGTCAGCGAGGCGATCTCGTGGTCGCCACCCTCGGAGGTGAACTGCACCGGCACCAGGGCCTGGCCGCCGGGGGGAATGGGGTACTCGGGGACGGCCATGACCTCGAACGGGCTCTCGCTACCGCCGACGGTGACGTCCACCACCTCCACGTCCACGTCGCCCACGTTCCAGATCTCGACGACCTGCTCGGCCACGTTGCCGTTGGCCACGAAGCCGTACTCCACCAGGCTCGGCGTGACGTAGGCCATGGGCGTGCCGGTGTACGAGCTGCCCTTGAGCACCACGATGCGGTTCGCCTCGTCGGTGTCGTTGGTGTACAGCCCGATGTAGCCGTAGGAGTCCTCCTCGGCCACGGGGCTGAACGTGACGGTCATCTCCTCGTAGGACCGCGGCGGGATCTTGACGACCGTCTGGCCCTCCTCGTCCCCTGGCACGGGGGTCCAGGTGGCCTCCATGGAGAACGTCTCGTGGCCCGTCTCGTGGATCACGTAGGGCACCTGCGAGAACTCCAGCTCGAAGTCCCCGGCGTTGTGCACCCGGACGACGTGGGTGGTCGAACCACCGGTGGGCACCATACCGAAGTCCACCAGCTCGTCGGACACGTGGATGTCCTGGGCGAACTCCTCCCTGGTCTCCCCGTCGTAGCACGCGGGAAGGAAGAAGGCCGTGATGAGGAGAGCGAACGAGAAACGACGCATGGGCTCTGCTCCGTCGGGAGGGCTCGGCCTCTCCCGTTGTCAACTCCGCGAAATTCCAGGCGATTCGTACCGGTTTGCGGAGCGCTTGCACCATAGCAGTCGGGGCTCTCGAGTGTCAACGGATACGCGCCCTGGTTCGCCCCCGCGAGGAGGGGGCGTCAGGGGCGCACGTCGCCGTGTTAGAGGCTCCAGCAGGGGGCAGATTGCACTTCGACCTGGACAGGACCTGGTGGTATGCTGCACACCGGGTTGAAGAATCATCTGTGGAGAGCGCGACATGAAGAGGACTCTGACGTTCCTGGCCATTGCCGTGAACCTGTTGCTGGCGGCCGCCTGCCAGGACTACGTGTTCACCCCTGAAGGTGGAACCGGCGACCCCACCAAGATCGACGCCCAGATCGAGGTGAGCCCCG
>CAYRNR010000039.1:0-62967 GCA_964425605.1 uncultured Rickettsiales bacterium
CTGGCTCGACCCTGCGAGCGTGCGGTATCGCCGCAGTCGCTCCCCGAAGCTCGCACGCAACTCGTCCACAGTCACCATGAACACACAGTGCCATATTTCACGATTCGTGACAATTGTCACTTCTTGTGTGCCTGCGTCACAGCAGCCCCGCTTCCGAGAGGTTTCTCGCTTGCCTGCACGGTGAGGGTTCCCAGGAGGAGTGAGCACCCGTGGTGGGCCTGATGGGAACTTTCAGGATCGCCACTTCGTGACGGCTCGCCGGCCCTTGTCCGGCACACGACGGGAGTTCCGTTGACAATCGCAATGTTGTTGTGTTTTCATTCATTGCGTGAATGTATTACAAGAACATCGCGAATGGAGCTATCATCCGCGGTGGGCGACCCGCTTGCTCGCAGAGCGCCTCGAATCGTTTCCCGTCGTCGTGGTCTCGGGGCTTCGGCAGGCCGGCAAGAGCACCTTGCTCGAGCACGCAGAGCCGTTCTCCGACTTCGACTCGTTCGACCTCGACGACATGGAGACACGGCGACGCTTCCAGCGGGACCCGGACCTTCCATGGATGGACCGCGAGCGAGTCATCGTCGACGAGGTTCATCAGGTCCCCGACCTGCTGCCAGCCCTCAAGGCCCATGTGGACCGCCACCCGAACTTCCGCGCCGTGCTCTCCGGCTCGGCCAACCTGCTGATGATGCGGGACGTCTCGGAGAGCCTCGCTGGACGAGCCGCCTACCTCGACCTGGGGCCGTTCTCCGTCGGAGAATGGCAGGAGGCACCCGCGCCCACACTCCTCGAGGATCTCCTGTCGGGCTCGATACCCACCGCTCTCCCCGGCAGCCTCCGAGACCCCGCCCCGGACATCGCACGGGGGCTGCTCCCACCCGCGCGCCTACACCCCCGCCCCGAAATCTGGTGGGACGCCTACGTGCGCACCTATCTGGAGCGAGATCTACGAGACCTGTCCAGCGTCTCGTCACTGCCTGACTTCCGTCGCCTGATGGAGCTGCTGGCCCTGCATGGTGGCCAGGTCCAGAAGGACACCGAGTTCGCCCGCCGCCTGGCCATCAGTCAGCCCACCGTCCACCGCTGGACCAACCTGCTCGAGACCAGCCACGTCTTGACTCGAATCCCCGCCTTCGCCGTCAACCGCGGCAAGCGATTGACCAAGCGGCCCAAGGGCTACCTGGCCGACCCAGGCCTCGCCGCCTTCCTCTGCGGCCTGTACTCGGCTGACGATGTGGAGCAGAGCCGCGAATACGGAGCGCTGTTCGAGACACTGGTGCTGCACCACCTTCGAGTGCTCGCATCCCTGATGTCGCCCCCGGCGCGGGTGTTCCACTGGCGAACCTCGGACGGCAAGGAGGTGGACTTCGTCGTCACCCACGGCCGCCGCAGCGTCGCCATCGAGTGCAAGGCCACGACCCGGCCCCGCGAGCGCCACACCACGCACCTGCGACTCTTCCAAAACCTGCACCCAGAGTGCGCCGCTGGGGTCGTGGTTCACGCCGGTCGACACACGGAGACGCTGGGACACGGCAACGTGGCCGTCCCCTGGACGGCTCTGGCGGGGCTCTGAGGTCTACGAATCCAACGGTACGTCTCGCCGGAAACCGAGTGTTCCTCAGAGTACAGGCGTCTGGAGCGCAGCAAACCGCTCCAGCTGACTGTCCTTCGGCAACTGCGACAGCTTGTACAGGGCCTTCTCCGACGGAGCGAATGCGCACGGTTCAGAGGCTTCGATAGCAGCGATGATGGTTGGATCGAGACGCAACAAGGCGAGCAACTGGTAGACACGGGTCGAGGTCAGGCCCGCCTTTCGCGCAGCGTCCGAGGCGTTATCGGCCAGCCCCTCAGAAATCATCTGCCGAAACTGCCGCGCCCGGCGGATCTGGCGCTGGAGGCGACGTCTCCGTTCCTCCTGCTTCACACGCCGGCCCGCACCTCGCTTCACTCGACGTCTCACTCGTCCGTTCTTGACGGTCTCCGGCAACGGGCATTCGACGACGAGCGTGTAAAGGGTGTGGTCGGGAGTTCCCGTCAGGTCCAATGTGGCACGCCAGGCAGGGATCGAACCTGCGACCAGCGGCTTAGAAGGCCGCTGCTCTATCCACTGAGCTACTGGCGCGCAGAAGAGATACCCCGGGATATATCGTCGAAGCCGCACGACGGCAAGGGAGCAGACGGACCTCAGGCGGGCAACAGGGCCCGAACACCGTAGAACAGCCGGTAGAGGTCGACGAAGGACACGTCGAATCCGGCCTCTCGCAGCTCACTGGTGAGATCCGCAGAGGCGATCCGGTGCTCCTCGGGCGGTCCCTTGTCGAACGGGCCCCGCTTCTTCCAGTCGACCAGGAGCGCGAATCCGCCCGGCCGCAGGACCCGCGCGAACTCGGCGAAGACGCGGGGTCGATCGTCGAGCTCGTGGACGGTGTTGACGGAGATGACGCGGTCGACGCTGCGATCGGGGAGCGGGAGGTCCCCGTCGCCGGTCACCCGGACGGTGTTCAGGCGCGCGGAGAGGTCGTCGTCACCCGCGCGCCCCTCGACCTCCTCGAGCATCCGGGGCTCGACGTCCAGGCCCATGACCTTGCCGCTGCCGCCGTGGCGGGCGATCTCGCGGGCGATGGGGAGCGCGAAGTAGCCGGTCCCGACGCCCAGGTCGGCCACGACGGTGTCGGGGCCGAGGTCGAGGGCCGCGCAGAGGGGCTCGACGGGCTGCATCCCGGCGCGCATGGGGGAGTCGAGCTTGGCCATCTTGTCGGGGGAGAAGCGGCGATCGTGGTGGTGATGGGACATGGTCCTCCCGTCCGGGCTCCGCGTAGAGGTTCGCGCATCAAGGATAAGTACGCTCGCGCGATCGGCCAAGGGACGCAGCTCAGGCGGAGAGGGGGAGCTCCATGAGGCTCTCGATGTGAGACCGGAGCTGATCGAACTCGAGGGGTTTGTCGAGGAAGGGGCGGTCCACCCGCTGACAGAAGGTCCGCGCGCGCGGGGTGAACGCGCCACCGGTCATGAAGACGACGCGACCGGCCAGGACGGGGTGGTGCTCGTGAATCCAGTCGTGGAAGTCCATGCCCGTGCCGTGCGGCATCATCAGATCGCACAGGATCACGTCGAAGCGACGATCCTCGCGGAGGATGTCCCGGGCCTGCGCGACCGATTCCGCGAGGACGACGTCGTGGTCGCGGCTGACGACGCGGCGGATGGCGCGGCGGATGGGCTCCTCGTCGTCGATGACGAGGACGCGGCCTCGGCGCTGGCGAGCGGGTGGAATCGGCGACGGCTCCGTGGCGACCTGCTCGCCCGGACATTCTGTGCTCTCGGCCACACGGAGGCGCACAGCGAACCTGGAGCCGACGCCCGGCAGACTGGCCGCGGCGATCCGACCACCGCAACCGCGAACGACCTTGTCGGCGATGGACAGGCCGAACCCGAGTCCGCTTTTGGTGTGCTTGGTGGTGTAGGTCGGCTTGAAGACATTGCGGAGATCGTCGGGTTCGATGCCGACTCCGCTGTCCACCACCTCGGCGAAGACGTGGTCCCCCTCGGCCCACGTGCGCACACGAATCACGTTCCTGCGGGCATCTCCCTCCTCGATGGCGTGGGCCGCGTTGATCAACAGATTGAGGAACACCTGGGTGAGCTGGGCCTCGCTGCCCCTCGCCGGCGGGACGTCGCCGAACTCCCGGGCCACCTCCGCCCGGAAGCGGATCTCGCTGGCGGCGAGGTCCAGGGCCTTCTCCATCGCGCGCTGCAGGTCGGCCGCCGGGGCCTGCCCCCGCTCGGATCGAGCGAACTCGCCGAGCTCGCGTGTGGCCTCGCAGATACGGTTGGCCCCCTGGAGCGACTCCCGGATCTGCCGGGACGCCCCCTGGAGGGCGCGCGGCATGGTCCGCAGCTGCGCGAGGGGACCACTCGCGTCCAGTTCTCCGTCTTGGCTCTCGTGCAGGATCTCGGCGTGGCACCGGTGGACATGCCGTGCGAGGTGAGTCAGGTCCTTCTCGACGGCCTCGAGGTTGCACAGCAGATAGGTCAGGGGGTTCTTGATCTCGTGGGCGATTCCCGCCACCAGCATCCCCATGCTGGCCAGTCTCTCCGACAGGGCGAGCTCGGCCCGGAGTTCGTCGCGGCTGACGCGCAGAGCCTCGTTCGCCTCCCGCAGTTCCCGTTGCAGTTGCCTCTTCTCCAGGGCGCGTTCGACCGTGGCCGCGACCCGTTCGAGGCTGTGGAACGGTTTGAACAGGAAGTCGAAGGCGCCGATCCGGACGGCGCGCGCCACGGACTCGATGGAGGCCTCCGACGTGGTGAACACCACCTCGGTGTCCGGGGAGTACTGCGAGACCCACTCGGCGAGGTTCACGCCGCTCTGGCCCCGCAGACCGACGTCGGTGACCAGTACGGCAAACGTGGCGCGCGACATCGCGTCCATCGCCCGCCCACCGCTGCGTACCGAGGTGACCGAGTAGCCATTCCGCGACAGATAGCTCTCGAGCAGCTCCCGCGGTTCGTCCTCGTGATCCACCACGAGGATCGAACTGGTGGCGCGATCGGGATCGCTCGAAGGCCGCGTCCGGGTCACAGCCACGCATCCAGGTGCGAACCCAGGGCGTTCTCGACGAGGTCCGGATCCGTCAGGACGGCCTGCAGACCTGCGGCGATGTCGCGGAGCAATCCCGCTCCATCCGATCGGGCGCTTCCGAGCAGAGCTGTGTAGGTGCTCGCGTCCCGGCCCTCGGCGCGAAGGGCCTGCTCGAGGTCCGACCGGCCACCGCCACCGAGAGCGAGCACGGACGCCGCATCCTCGGAGAAATCGAAGGTGAGCCCTCGAGTCAGCTCGTACTGCGGGCCGTTTCCCTCCACCGCGTTGGCGACCACCGCGTGGATCTCCTGGCGGGCCTGGTCGAGCAACGTGCTGCCCCTCAGCCCCCTGGACGAGCGGTCGAAGAGTTCGTCGAGAGCCCGGGAGAACTCGTCGATGGCGCGGCTCGCCTCGAGGGCCTGTTGGCGCCCGGCGCCCGGCCGCGTCTGCGCCTCCGACGACGGCGGCTCGATGCTGCCATACGCGTCCCGCAGGGCGTGGCGGGCTTTCTCGGCGCTGTCGATGACATGTTCGATGGCGCCCCGGATCACGCGCGACGAGGTGTCGATCTCCAGGGCGCGCAGGGCGGTTTCGAGGGAGGTCACATGGTCGCGCGAGCCCCCACCGTCCGTCCGCGAGACCGACGACGTGCGGTCGAACCACAGGCCCGAATGCGCTCCCTGGAGGGCAATACCCACGCTCATGTGACTTCCTGCTCTTTTATCTATTATGTATCATTCATGACATTTCTCCAAATTCGCTAGTTTCCAGGTTTTCCAGAGATCTGCCCGATAGACGGATCGGAAGGAGGGGCGAGGTGCTCAGGCCGGTAGGAGACGGGCGACTCTGGCCAGCAACTCCTGCCTGTCGTAGGGCTTGGACAGGGCATCATCGGCGCCCGCGGCGAGCGCCTCGTCCAGGGCCGGCTTCGCCTGGCCGGAGACCACCAGGATCTTCACGTGCTGCAGCGAGGGGGTGCTGCGGATGAAGCGAAGGACGTCGACCCCCTTGATCCCGGGCAGCATGAGGTCGAGGGTCACCAGCGCCGGTCGGAGGGTCCCAACCATCGCTCCAGCCGAGAACCCGTCGGTGGCCACGGCCGTCTCGTATCCGGCTCCCGTCAGGAGCCGGCGCAGCGAGGCGGCCAGGGCAGGATCGTCTTCCACGATGAGGATGCTCTTCGAGCGCGGCCGGAGCTCCTCGGGGACGGGGATCTCGTTCTCGTGCAGGAAGGTCATGAAGTCCTGGGTCCGGATGCGGTTGTCCCCGCGGCCCGGCAACTTGTAGGCCTTGATCAACCCCCGATCGATCCAGCGGATCACGGTCCGGAAGTTCACGCCGCAGTACTCGGCGACCTCGCCGGTGGTCAACGTCCGCTTCTCCATCCCGATCCCTGCCCGACTGCCTCGCGCGGCCACTCGCTGCGATGGAATACCGCGCTGTGACTGTAACATACTGGAACACCGCAGACCTGTGGGAGAATGGGCGGATGCATACCATCCGACCGAAGGCGCGGACCCCATGGGCGATCGCCGTCGCGGCGGCCGCCGCGCTGGGCTGCATGGACGAACCAGACCACGTCCCGGACGATCCGTCAGCCGGCGGTGTCCGGATCCAGATGGACTTCGACTCCGACGCCGCTTTCTGGGCAGCCCCCTGGCCATCCGAACACCGCCGGCACGACGACGGGATCGTGGACATCGCCGCCTTCCCCAATCCCGACGAGATCCCGTTCATCGACGCGCTGATCGGCGAGGTGGACGGCGTGCTGGACGGCTTCGGCGCGACCTCGACGATCTACCTGACCTCGGAGGCGGCCCTGGACGCGGCCGCGATGCCGGACGTCTGGCGGTCGGTGGAGGAGGACTCGCCGGTGTTCCTGATCGGGGTGGAGCCCGGCGGGACCGGCCGCGGCGTCCGCATCCCCATCGACGCGACCTACCTCGACGACGGCGGCCCCTTCGGTGCGGACCGGATGCTGGCCCTGCTCCCGCTCCAGGGGCGCCCCCTGGCGCCGGACGAGCTGTACGCGGCGGTGGTGATGCGGGCGCTCGGCGACCACGAGGGGGAGCGCCTGGCGACGATGGAGACGGCGGATCTGCCCGAGGCCTACGACGACGCGCTGGCCGAACTCGATGAGCTGGGGATCGACGCGGCCGACATCGCCGGGATGGCCGTGTTCCGCACCCAGGACGTGGGCGCGCAGATGGACGCGATGACCGCTGCAGCGCACGAACACGTGCCCGCGCCGACCCAGGTCTTCGAGCTCACCGACACCTTCGAGGACTTCTGCGTGTACCAGTCGGTGCTGCCCATGCCGGTGTACCAGGAGGGCGACCCGCCGTACCTGACCGGGGGCGGCGGGATCGCGTGGGACGACGCAGGATCGCCGGTGCTCCAGCGGTACGAGGACGCCCGCATCGTCGTGACGATCCCCCGCTCGCCCATGCCCGACGACGGCTGGCCCACGGCGGTGTTCATCCGCACTGGCGCGGGCGGAGACCGGCCGCTGGTGGACCGGGGCGTCCGGGCCGAACCCGGCGGCGAGGCCATCGAGCCCGGCAGCGGCGCGGCGAGGTACCTGGCGTGGGGCGGCCTGGCGGGCGTGTCCGTGGACGGCCCCCACGGCGGGCTGCGCAACGTCACGGGCGGCGACGAGCAGTTCCTGATCTTCAACATCACCAACCCCGCGGCCATGCGCGACAACCTGCGCCAGTCCGCGGCCGAGCTGACGCTGCTGCCCGACGTCCTGGCCGAGCTGGACCTGGACGTGTCGGCGTGCGACGGCGCGGGTGGCGGCACCTTCGACACCGCCGGGCTCGCACTGATGGGCCACTCCATGGGCGCCACCATCGCGCCGCTGGCGCTGGCCAGCGACGAGCGATACACGGCCGCGGTGCTGTCCGGCGCCGGGGGCAGCTGGATCCACAACATCGTGTACAAGCTCAGCCCCCTGGAGGTGCGCCCCATGGCCGAGGCGGTGCTGGGGTACGACGAGGGGGAGCTGGACACGACGGATCCAGCGCTGGCGCTGCTGCAGTGGGCGGGCGAATCGGCCGATCCGCCGCCCTTCGGCGCGCTCCGCGCACGTGGCACCCTCGACATCCTCGTGGTCCAGGGCATCGTCGACACCTACATCCTGCCGCCCATGGCCAACGCCACGTCCCTGTCCCACGGTCTGGATCTGGCCGGCGAGGCGCTGGACGCGGTTCACCCCGAGCTCGCGCAGTTCAGATCCATCGAGGCCCTCCTCGGCCTGGCCGGCGGCGAACGGATCGACCTGCCCGTGGCCGGCAACGCAGACGGCCGCACCGCCGTGGTCGTCCAGCACCCGGAGGACGGCATCGAGGACGGCCACGAGGCCTGGTTCCAGACCGAGGCGCCCAAGCACCAGACCCGGTGCTTCCTGGAGTCGTGGATCGCAGGGGCCGCCGAGGTTCCCGTGGGCGGTATCGAGGCCGACGCCTGCGAGTGAGCCCTATGGCACGTCCTCGCGGTGACGGTACACGCCGTTGATGAACTCGGTGAGGATGAACTCGCGGAACGCCGGGGACAGCGCGTTCAGGACCTCGTTGATCTCCGCCATCTTGCCCGGGAGCGCGTCGCCGCTCATGCCGGCCATCCCCAGCAGCTGCTCGAACACGGCTGGATCGAGCTCAGAGGGCTCCAGGGAGGCGAACATGCCGCGGATGGCGTCGGCCAGGCCGCTCGCCGGGGCCTTCCGGGCGGCCTCGATGCTGTCGGTGAGGTCGGCGAGCATGGCGTCCATCTGCGGCACGTTGGACGCGCCGATGGACAGGTGGATGTTGGCCGGGGAGTCGCCGAAGGTGAGCTGGGGTTGGATGTACCAGCCGCGTACGCGCATCTCGTCGACCACCTCGAAGAGGTTGACGGTGTCCGAGGTGAAGGCTGCCAGGCACATCCGGGGCTGACCGAGCAGGCGCAGGTCCCCGTGGGACTCCACGTACTCGACGAGCTTGCCGGTGCCCTCCAGCTGCCCCCGCGCCATCTCGAGGTATCCCTCCTCACCGATGAAGTGCATCACGGCCCACGCCGCGGCGAGGGGACCGGCCGGCTTGGTCGAGGCGACGGTGGTGTTGACCACCGAGTAGCCCGGCCACCTGGCGCAGCTGAAGATCTGGAACCGGCGCAGGTCCTGGGATCGGTACAGCACGAGCGACGCGCCCTTGTCCGCGTACGCGTACTTGTGCAGATCCATGGACACGGACGTCACGCCGGGCACGTCGAAGCCGAACGCGGGCACGTCCACGCCGAGCCGGCGGAACCACGGCAGGAGGAAGCCACCGATGCACGCGTCCACGTGCAACAGCAAGTCCCGCTCGAGGGCCAGCTGGCCCAGCGACGCGACGGGATCGAGCACGCCATGGGCGTACGACGGCGCCGAGGCCACCAGCAGGATCGTCTCGTCGGTGATGGCCGCGGCCACCGCATCCGGGGCCGCCTCGAACGTCTCGCCGTGGACCGGCACGGTCACCACGTCCACACCCAGGTAGTGCCCGGCCTTGTGGAACGCCGCGTGGGCGGTGTCGGGCATGACCAGGTTGGGCCGGGCGACCTCGGGCCGGAGCTTGCGCGCCCGATCACGCGCCGCCTTGACCGCCAGCAGGATGCTCTCGGTGCCTCCGGACGTGAACGAGCCCACGACCTCCTCGTCGCCGCCCACGTGGGCCGCGGCCATCGCGACCAGCTCGTTCTCGAACCGCATGACCGACGGATAGACGGTGGGATCGAGGGCATTCTCGCCGAGGAAGGCCATGTAGGCGTCGCGGCTGACGGCCTTGGCCTCCTGGCCTGGGTCGTAGACGTAGCCGAACGTGCGCCCCTCGCGCCAGTCCATGTCCGAGGCGCAGTACCCCTCCATTCGGGCGAACACCTCGGCGCGCGGCAAGCCTCTACGTGGAATCTTCATGGCGGCCACCTCCCCGTGGAACGGCCGCCAGCATACACGGATGGACCGAAGCGAGGGCCCGATCAGAAGCTCAGCGACAGCTCGATCTCTCGCGTGTACCCGTCGCCGTCCATGAGCAGGCCCAGCGAGTACGTGCCCGACGTGGCCCACGGCGCCACGACGAACTCGAACGACGGATTGCCCGTGGCCGAGTCGCCGGACAGCACCGTGCCGAAGTCGCTGTAGTCGCCGGTGACGATGATCTCGGCGTCGTAGGACGTGAGCGTGCCGTCGGTGACCAGGGAGTCGGCCAGGCCAGCGTTGCGCACCGACACCTCCACCTCCCAGGTCTCACCGGGCTCGATGTAGGAATCCCCGTCGCCGGAGACCTCGTAGACCGGCCCCCCCTCGAAGACGAAGAACGGCGTATCCGAGATGCTGATGACCCCGAAGTCGGAGAAGTACTGGATGGTGTCGGGGGCGTCGTCCACGTCCGAGTACGCGGCGTTGTAGGCGTTGGCGTAGGCGTAGGTGACCATGGGGTGGCCCAGCTCGGCCAGCTCGACGCCGAACATCACGAAGTCCCAGCCCGCGTTGAACTGGAAGGGATCGGGCACGGCCCACATCTCCCAGGCGCCGCCCACCTCGTCCCACCAGTACAGGCCGCCGTCGAAGTCGCCGGTGTCCACATTGGTGGTCGACAGCAGGATGTCGGCGCCACCGTCCAGATCCACGTCCAGGAAGACGTTGACCTCCTGATTGGCGTTGTGGTTCGAGTGGCTCTCCACCATCACCGTCAACGTGGTGCTGTCGGTGGAGTAGGACACCGAGGCGATGTCGAAGGGCGCGGCGAAGTCGTTGTCGTCGGTGAGGATCTCGGTGGAGCTGACCACCGCCGGGTATGCGGCGTAGAGCTCCAGGGACACGTCCCACAGGTTCCCGTCGTCGTCGGTGACCTCGATCTCCAGTTCGATGACCGAGCCCACGGCCACGGTCGGGTCGAGCTGCAGCAGGAACGAGTCGTCCACGGTGGCCAGCTCCGCCGGGTCCAGGGCTGCGCCGCCGCTGAAGGTGGAGGTGTCGTCGATGAGGGTCACCGGGGCGGTGGTCCCGGCGCCCAGGACCGCCGTTGCGGTGACGTTGGTGCCGGTGGGTAGGGCGCCGTGGTTGGCCAGGATGACGTCCACGCCCGCGATCTCGCCGGCCTCGAACACGCCGTCGCCGTCGCCGTAGACCGCGTCGTCGATCTCGCGGCTGTCGATCACCACGTTCGGCGCGGGGATCATCGCGGTGTAGCCCCAGTCGGGGGCCACGTCCGACAGGCCGCCGGCCCGGTAGAGATCCACACCCGCCCCGGCCGAGAGGTCCGTCAGGTCTGCCCAGCCCAGCTCGGCCAGATCGAACGAGAACACCGAGGTCGTGGTCGTGTCCTCATCCACGAACATCGACGCGACCGCCGGCAGCTCCGCAGCCCAGTCGTTGAGGGACGACCACAGCTGCAGCACGTTGGCCGACGGATTCACGTTGTCGAGGAAGAAGGCGTACTCGTCCACGTCGTCGGTGAGCCACAACCCCATCGACAGGTCGGCCGTGTACTCGTCGTAGGTGTTCCACGACGAGATGCGGAAGGTGAGCTCGGTGCCGTCGAACAGGTACTCGACGTCGCGCATGTCCACCAGGGCCGAGTCGTGGTCACCGGCCGGATCGTCGGTGCCGATGATCGACACCCAGTTCATGCCATCGGCCACGCCGTCGCAGTCCTCGTCCCACAGGTTGCCGGGCAACTCGGCCGCGCCGGGGTTCACCGCAGGATCGGCGTCGTCACAGTCGTCGCCCAGGGGCAGCCCGGCACAGGCGTAGAAGCCGTCGCCGTCGTCGTCCACCTCGTCCTGGGGCACCAGGCCGTTGCAGTCCGTGTCCATGCCGTCGCACAGCTCGGTGGCGGCCGGATTGATGTCGTAGTTGTTGTCCTCGCAGTCCGTGATGCCCGATCCGTCGTCGCACACCAGGAAGCCGTCCCCGTCCGCGTCCTCCTCGCCGGCGAACAGGGCGCCGTCACAATCGTCGTCGTAGCCGTTGCAGACCTCTGTGGCGGCCGGGTTCACGTCGATGTTCTCGTCGTCGCAGTCGTCCGCGCACGGCAGGTAGCCGTCCCCGTCGAAGTCGATCTCGTCCGACGGTAGCAGGGTGTCGCAGTCGGTGTCGTAGCCGTCGCAGACCTCGATGGCGTCGGGGTTCACGTCCGCGTTGGTGTCGTCGCAGTCGTTGTCGCAGACCATGAAGCCGTCGGTGTCCGCGTCCACCTCGTCGGCACCGGGCGCGCCGTCGCAGTCGTCGTCGACGCCGTTGCAGGCCTCCTCGGCGTCCGGGTGGACGTCGGCGTTGCTGTCGTCGCAATCGCCCGAGCAGGTGTCCACGCCGTCGCTGTCCGCGTCGTCGAGGTTCAACGACGCGTCGTTGTCGTCGCAATCGACGGTCTCGTCCCATCCGTCGCCGTCCGCGTCGGTGGCCACGGTGTCGTCGTCGTCCCCCACCGTGTCGTCGTCGTCCCCCACCGTGTCGTCGTCGTCCCCCACGGTGTCGTCGTCGTCCCCCACCGTGTCGTCGTCGTCCCCCACGGTGTCGTCGTCGTCCCCCGTGGCGTCGTCGTCGTCCCCCGTGGCGTCGTCGTCATCCGAGACATCGTCGTCATCGGCCTCCTCGCCAGGACAGCCCCCGAGGGCGGGGAGCAGGGTCAAGGACAGCAGCACGGCCGCGAGGCGTGCGAACCAGAGGGGACTGGACATGGCGTTTCCTCCGAGGATCGTGATTCCGTCGGTGGATCAACGCAGGGAGCCCAGCGGTTGTCAAGATGCGGCGGGGGGAGGATCCCGGCGGCCGGAGCCTACCTGCGTTTCTTGTCCTGCCCCGCCACGTCCTCCTCGGTCCTCGCCGGCACGCCCAGGCCCTTGCGCTCGTTGGGGGCCTCGTCCTTCCACAGGTTGTCGTTGTCCGGGCCGGACAGGCAGTGGATGTGCACCAGGAAGTCGTCCAAGGGGATGTCGCTGCGCGGGATGGTCACGGTCATCACCGTGTCCTCGCGGACGTAGCTGGCCGAACCGGCCCGGTCCTCGTAGATCTCGCGGCCGCTGAGGGCGAACAGGCCCCACTCCGGCGATTCCGCCTCCTCCGCTCCTTCCCCCTCCATCGGCTCCGGCAGGTAGGCGGCGTAGCGGAACTTCTTGTCGCCCTCGGGGACCAGGAACACCACCAGGCCGCCGGGTTCGGGCTCCACGGCCTCGAACAGCTCGATGTCGACCCGCAGGGGGTCCTCGTCGAACACCCGCACGGACTTGATGTCCAGGTACCCCTCGCGGCCGTAGGCCTGCTTGTCCTCGGCGAAGCCGCCCGCGATGGCCAGGTACGGCGTCTTCTTCTTCTTCTTGAGCATCTCCGACGCGCTGGAGGCCTCCTCGGGGCGCGGCGGCGGATGGGCCGCGGCAGGGACGGCGAACAGGGCGACGAGCGTCAGGGCGAGAGCCCTCATGGTGTACCTCCAACGGGCGTGAGCGTGACGCGCAGATCCCTGAGGGCTTCGTCGTTGGACCAGGCCTCCTTGACGGTGGAGACGTCCTCGGCCTGGGCCGCGGTGCCCAGGACGGTGAGGTTGGTCTCGGCCAGGGTCCACGCCGCGTGCGGCTTGACCCATCCGGAGTAGTAGGCCTGCTGATCGGCGAACGCGCGGTTGATCACCTCGATCTCGCACGCCTCGGCGGGCAACGCATCGGCGGCTTCGAAGGTGACGAAGTAGTAGAAGAAGCGCTCGTCTGCGCGGCCGTTGATGGGGCTGTCCGCGGGCAGCCACGAGATCGGGAGCGCCGCGCCGTCCACGGTCACCGACAGCCCGTCGGCGATCCGCCCGAGCTGCAGCTCGAAGAACTCGCGGTCCTCCTTCTCACCGATCTCCTCCGCGGCGGCATATCGCGCGGCGTACTCCTGGAGCACCTTCGGGGTCGGCGCCTCGACGGCGACGGTCACCCTCAGCGTGCGGCCCTCGGCCTCGACAACCGTGCGGAAGGAGTAGTATTCGGGGCCGTAGGGATGGGCCCCTGCCAGACCGGCAAGGGTCAGGGCGAGGAGCGCGGTGACAGAAAAGGCCCAGCGTTTCATGCTCATGTCCTTAAGCTATAGGTCCATGGACATCAAAGAGCCACCACCCCTCCAGTTCGTCGCAGCTATCTGGCGCACTGCGCTGGTGTGGGCTCTCGCAGCAGCCGTCTGCAGCTGCAATCCGGCGCCCGCGGAGATCCCCGAGCAGGAGGTCCTCGACAACTTCCGCGCCCTGCACACCCACATCTATGACGTGTACGCCGTGGAGTTCGACCGGGACGCCGTGTACGACCTGCTGGCCGAGAGCTTCGCCGGCGACGCGCTGGTCAAGGAGTACGTGGAGCACTACACCACCAAGTGGCGGATGCAGCACGACGACACCAAGGTGACCATCCTGCGGGTGGACTACGCCGACACCCAGGTGGTGCAGCGTCTGGCCGACCGCACCGTGGTGGAGGCCGACTGGAACGTCGGCGGCGTGGTCTATCACCAGGGCCACACCCACGCGCGGATCAATCGATACCAGGCCGCGTACACGCTGGCGGACGGGGACGACGGGTTGCGCATCGTGGACACACGGATGAAGGACATGGAGCGGGTACGGCTGGACATGATGAGCGGCGGCAACCTGGGCCTGGACCAGCCCCTGCCCACCAGCGGCCAGGGCATGCTGTCGCCGTCGGACCTGCTCAAGGCGGGGATGGTGCCCTCCACCCCGGAGGAGGGCGAGGAGCCCTCCGAGGAGGCGACGCCGTGACCACCTCGTCCGCCATCCGCGTCGACGACCTGCGGTTCACCTACCGCGGTGGCGGCTTCCAGCTGCACATCGACGAGCTGGCCATCCCCGCGGGCAGCCGTGCCGCCTTCCACGGCCCCTCCGGCTGCGGCAAGACCACCGCGCTGCACCTGATCGCCGGCATCCTCGAGCCGGACTCCGGCCGCATCCACATCGGCGACACCGAGATCACCGCGATGCCCGAGGCGAAGGCCCGCGCCTTCCGCATCAGCAACATCGGCTTCGTGTTCCAGGACTTCGCCCTGATCGACTACCTGGACGTGATCCACAACGTGCTCTACCCCTACTTCCTCAACCCGGCGCTGCAGCTCGACGGCGCGGCGCGGCAGCGGGCGCAGGAGCTGCTCGGCGAGCTGGACCTGGGCGCCAAGTCGCGACGGATGCCCCACCAGCTGTCCCAGGGGGAGCGGCAGCGGGTGGCCATCTGCCGGGCCCTCGTCACCCAGCCCCTGCTGCTGATGGCCGACGAGCCCACCGGCGGGCTGGACCCGACCCGGGCCACGGCGGTGATGGACCTCATCGACGGCCTCGTAGGCGAGCGCGGCATCTCGCTGCTCATGGTCACCCACGATCGCTCCCTGTTCCCCCGTTTCGACCAGACCTGGGACGCCACGGCCTGGGGGGAGGAATAGAGGATGTCCCCACATTCCACTCCCGTCGTCAGAGCCGCGATCCATCCTCGCTGGACGGGACGCTACGCGCCCCTCGGCGGGCCTCATCGGTCACAGGCTCGGCAGCCTGCTCCCTCTTCGCCCCTTGCCAGCGAGGCGCCTCGCGACTCTGTCTCGGTCCGGGAACATGGGGACCTCCTCTGATGCGCGCGCTGTCCAACGCCGTCTTCCTGGCCTGGCATTACCTGCGGTCGAGCCGCTTCCGCACCGCCGTGCTGGTGTTCTGCACCTCGATTTGCTTCTTCCTGCCGTCGTTCACCTTCCGCGCGGCCACGGTCATCGAGGCCCAGCTCAGCGCCCGCGGCGACAGCTCGCCCGTGCTCATCGGCTACAAGGGCAACGAGTTCGACCTGACCATGAGTTCGCTGTACTTCAAGGGCACGGTGGACGACACGGTCCCGTACTCCATGGTCGGCGAGATCGAGGACGAGGGCTACGGCGTGGCCGTGCCCCTGTACGTCCGGTACGCGGCCCTGGGCATCCCCATCGTCGGCACGTCGCTGGACTACTTCGACCAGCGCGGGCTGGACATCGTCGAGGGGCGGCTGCCGGGCCTGCTGGGAGAGGTCGTGGTGGGCAGCGAGGTGGCGGCCCAGTACGGCATCGAGGTGGGCGACAAGCGCATGTCGGACCACACCAACCTGTACAACATCTCCGCGGCCTACCCGCTGGTGCTCAACGTGGTGGGGGTCTTCGGCCCCACCGGCACCATCGACGACCACGCCATCTTCGCCGACGTGAAGACCACCTGGGTGCTCGACGGCCTTTTCCACGGCCACGCCCAGGTCGAGGAGAAGGACGCGATCAACGCCGGCCAGGAGGACGAGAACCTCGAGGCCAGCGCCGCGCTGTTCATCTTCAACGAGATCACCGCCGACAACGTGGGCACCTACCACTTCCACGGCGAGATGGGCGACGCGCCGCTGTCGTCGGTGCTGGTGTTCCCGGCCGATCACCGTGCCCTGTCCCAGCTGCTGGGCGACTACGCCCTGGCCGACATGCACCAGGCCCTGCGCCCCACCGTGGTCATCGACACCATCCTGGACATCGTCATGCGAGTGCGCGAGGCGGTGCAGGCGTACTTCGCGCTGATCCTGGTGTCCACTGCCGCGTTCTTCATGCTGGTGATGGTGCTCTCGCTGCGGCTCCGCGCGGCCGAGATCGCGCTGATGCAGCGCATCGGGTGCAGCCGCGGCGCCATCGCTGCAATCGTCGGGGCCGAGGTGTCGATGATCGTGGTAGCGTCGATCGCGCTGGCCGCGTTGCTGACCGTGGCGGGTGTGTCCGTGCTCGAGGCCGTCCTGGCCCTTTGACCGACCGAGGAGGGAAATCATGAGAGTTCGAAATCTGCTGATCACGGCGATCGCCGCGTGGCTGCTCATCCTCGGGATGGCCGCCTGCAACGGCGGGACCACCGGGGGCTCCACCGCAGCCGATCCCACCCCGCGGGACGGCAAGCTGTCGGTGTACACGAGCTGCTTCCCGGTGGACTGGCTCACGCGCCAGGTCGCCGGCGAGCACGCGGAGGTGACGCTCATCCTTCCCGTGGGCGAGGACCCGCCCGAGTGGACGCCGCCCGCCGAGGTGGTCACCGCCATGCAGAACGCCGACCTGGTGGTCATCAACGGCGCCTCCTTCGAGGGCTGGGTGGCCACGACGACGCTGCCCCAGGATCGGATCGTGGACTCCACGGCGGGACAGCACGAGCAGCTCATCGTCGTCGTGGAGGAGGGCACCCACTCCCACGGCAAGGAGGGCGAGCACACCCACAAGGGCACCGATCCCCACACGTGGAGTGATCCCGAGATGGCCCGCGCCCAGGCCGAGGCCATCCGAGACGCCCTGATCACCGCCGATCCCGATCACACCGCCGACTACGAGGTGGCGTACAAGGCCCTGGCCGAGGAGCTCGGCGGGCTGGACGCGGCCTACCGCGGCGCGATGCTCGAGTACAACCAGGAGGTCATGGCCACCAGCCACCCGGCGTTCAACTACCTCGGCCGGCGGTACGGCCTGCACCTGATCGACTTCGGGTTCGAGCCGGACGCCGCGCCCACCGACAGGGAGCTGCAGCGGCTGAAGGACACCGTCGCCAAGGAGGGGATCACCGTGCTGCTGTGGGAGGCGAACCCCACGCCCGAGGTGCAGGCGACGTTCGACGAGATGGAACTGATGAGCGTGTTCCTGGACCCGCTGGAGCAGCCCGGGGAGGGAGCCGCCTACGACTACCTGGTCCAGTCCAAGCAGAACGTGGCCGTGCTGCAGGGGCTGTTCAGCGGTGAGGAGAAGCCCGCGGAGGATTCCGGCGAGGAACCCGCGGCAGCGCCCGAGGAGGCTCCGACGACGCCCTAGGCGCGATCAGATGCAGTCGGGGAGGTCCGCGTCCTCGTCCATCTCACCGGGGGGATTGAGCTGCCGGAAGCTGTCCTTCAGACCCGGGCAGCGATCCACGTAGGTCGAGAAACGCCGCAGGCGCCGCATCGTCGTGGGGCTGAGCACGTGCTCCACCGAGCAGGCCTCGTCCTCGGCCTGGGCCTCGTCCACGCCCAGGATGTCCGCGAAGAAGCGCGTGAGGAACTCGTGGCGCGCCAGCAGCAGCCGGGCCAGCTCCTCGCCCGCCTCGGTCATCTCGACGAACTCACGGGCCTGGTAGAAGATGAGCTCCGCGGTGGACAGGCGCCGCAGGGCCCCCACCACCGAGGACATCTTCACGCCCTTGCGGGCCGCGATATCGCGCACTCGCGCGACCTTCTTCTCCTGGACCAGCTGGTAGATGACCTCGAGATAGTCCTCCAGGCTCTCCGACAGGGCTCCGATCTCGGCCATGACGCTTCCTCCAGCTGCCGCCGGTCTCCGCGAATCGGTCGGAGATCCTGCGTGCAGGGGCGGTTAGCTTAATCGAATTTTGCTCTCTACACCATCTACAGTGCGTTCTGGTCGGCGCGGAGGCTAGCCCCAGATGCCCGGGATGGCGTGATCGCAGTGGGTGCAGCGCCCGTTCTCGAGCGCCACTTTCTCGGTCTCGTAGGTCATCCGGCGCATGACGATCTCGCCGCAGGACGGGCAGTAGGTGTTCGCGCCGTCGTTGCCAGGCACGTTGCCGATGTATGCGTAGTGCAGGCCAACGTCCATGGCGATCGACCTCGCCAGCTCGAGGGTCTCCACCGGCGTGGGGGCCACGTTGTTGAGCTTGTACATGGGGTGGAAGCGCGAGAAGTGCATGGGCGTGTCCTCGCCCAGCTCGTCGCGCACCCAGCGGCACATGCGGCGCAGGTCCGCCTCCGAGTCGTTGCGCCCCGGGATCACCAGCGTCACCGTCTCGGTGTGCACGCCAGCCTCCACGAGCCTCTTGAGCGTCGCCAGCACCGGCGCCATCCGGCCTCCGGTCATGTCCTGGTAATAGGTCTCGGACGCGCCCTTGAGGTCGATGCACGCCGCGTCCAGGTGGGGGATCAACGCGTCCAGCGGCTCGCGCGCGATGAACCCGTTGGAGTGCATCACGTTGAGGATGCCCTGCCGTCGCGCCTCCTTGCCCACGGCCAGCATGTACTCGAAGAAGATGGTCGGCTCCACGTACGTGGAGGCGATGGACCGCGACTCGTAGTGCAGCGCCATCTCCACCACCTTCTCAGGCGGCAGATCGTAGTTGTACGACTTCTCCGGCACGGTCTGCGAGATCTCCCAGTTCTGACAGAACTTGCAGTCCAGGTTGCACCCCGCCGTGGCGATGGAGAACGACAGCGTCGCCGGCAGCACGTGGAAGAACGGCTTCTTCTCGATGGGATCGTTGTTCACCGCGCACGGGTTGCCGTACACCATCGAGTAGTACTTGCCCCCCTGGTTCTCCCTCACCTCGCACATCCCCCGGCCCCCGTCGGGCACCACGCACCCCCGCGGGCACAGCGTGCACTGGACCAGGTTGCCCTCCATGGGCGTGTACCACGTGGACAGGTGAGGCTCGACCAGCCCATACGACACCGAGCCACCCACCCTGCGAGACGCAGCCGCCGCCTGCCTCGACGGTAACCCCACTCCGCCCGCCAGGGCCGCCGCGCACAGGGCGCAGCCCCCCAGGAAGCCCCGGCGGCTCGCCTTCTTGTTCGCCCACGCGCTCGATGGAATCCGGTCCGACATCTTCCTTCTCCTGCCTCAAACGGATACTAACGGATCTATGGACCGTCCACGCCCCGTCTCCATTCGCTTCCTCCTCCTCGCCTCGGTCATCACCCTGCCCCTGCTCCAGGCCGGTTGCCGCGGCTGCCAGGATCCAGACACGCCACCAGAGTCCGAGGTTACGCCCAGCCCCTACACCCTCACCGGCACCTTCGACAGCGGCGCCCTCGCCCCCACCTCCCCCGGCCCCTGGAACATCGGCATCGCCCTGTTCGACGAGGTCGCCTTCGACCCCACCACCCTCGAAGCCCTCGACGAGCCGTCGCTGTGGGAGACCTCCACCACCGACACCCTCCCCGGCACCTTCTCCGTCGATCTCGGCGCCTCCTTCACCGGCTGGATCCTCGTCATCCTCGACGACGACGGTTCGGGTCTGCCAGGGACCCCCGAGCAGGGGGATCTGCTGGCCGTATCGCCGACCCTCGTGACCTCGCCGACGACCGACCTACGGCTTTACCTCGAGGAAACCTGGGAGCGTTGATCCGCCGCCACCAAGCTCCCCCACCGGCTCCAGCAGGTTCGCCCCCAGCATCACGACCACAGCAACCACGAACAGCACCACCAGGAACACCCGGTACATCCACATCGAACGACTCATGACGTCACCTCCACCTTCGGGTGAAGGCACGTCCCATGCCATCTCCTCCCCTCCACGCGCACACACGTTCAACACTTCGATAGCTCTGTAGAACTCCATGACAGATCCCTCACTCAATCCGGTCCCCCTCTTCCCCACCGACCGAAAATCGGTCGCCCCGTCCGAAAATCGGTCGGTCCGATTCGTACCCCCTCTCCACCTTCCTCATCCTCCCAGGAAATTTCCCCTTTGATTTCCATGGGTTGAACAAGATCCACGCCTTCTTGACCACACCTGGCACACCCCTCGCTACCTCCTCCCAACCAGACGCCACACACGGCGCCCCGGGCAGACGGACCGCGGCTCATCCCCTGCCCACAAAAATCATCGAGCCGCCGGGAGGAACCCACGATGTGCACCCACCGCTTCCTGACCGCTCTCTTCACCACGATGCTGTTCGCCCTTCCCTCGATCTCCTTTGCCCGCAGCCCCGCCCAGGCCCCCGAGATCGAGTTCACCGACGACATCGACGAGAGCTCCCTCCTCACCGTCCGCAACACCATCGCGCAGTCCGGCATCCTCCGCGCCGCCCTCGCCGACAGCACCCGCACCGTCACCGTCGTCACCGACGACGCCATCGTCTACGAGGTCAGCTTCGACGACGACGGACAGTACACGCAGGTGCTGAACCACGGGGGGAGGCCCGGAGCGGAGTACCAGGTCGCGGCCGCAGTCCACGCCTTCGACCGCGATGCCGGCTTCCAGGCCGTCCTCGCCGGAGACCGAGATCCGATCGTCGACCTCGAGCTCGAAATCGAGGACCGCATCGGCAGCGAGGTGATCGGGATCGTCGACGTCGCGGGCAGTTCGGCCGCCCTGAACACGATCGTCCTCATGGACCCCACCGCGGTCGGCTTCGACCTGGAGTGGATCACCCAGGTCGTGGTGCATCAGATCATGCTGGGCATCTGTTCCGATCTCGAGCACATGGACGATCTCTGGGCCCAGGGAGACGACGACGACTCCGGCGTGCCCCCCATGTACTCGCCCGACGTCGACACCGAGTGGCCCGGCGAGGATGAGGACGATCCAGCTCCTCCCGAGTGCATCGCTCCGTGGACCGAGGGCCCCATGCTGCTGGTGGACGAGGTCGATGTCCTGGTCTTCTCCCAGACGGCTGCCGCCTCGTCCTGGTTCGTTGCGGCGTTCGACGAGAGCCTCTAGGAGGGAGCGTTCCCATGCCCACCACCAATCCTCCTCCGAAGGCCCACGCCGGCTGTCTCACACGCGGCATCCAGGGTCTCCTCATCGCATGCCTCTCCCTGTGTTGCGTCTGTTTCGTCGGAATGGCGGTCGGGGACTACGAGCCGGTCACGTGGTCCACGCTCGCCGTGGGACTCCCTGTGGCGGGATTGCTCGTGCTCTGCTTGCCTGGCAACGACTCGGCCCGACCGAAGGACAGGCTCACGTTCGCACTATTCGCTCTCGGAGCGGCCACGCTGGTCTACCTCGTAGCGCACCTTCTCAACCCGCTAGTCCCCGAGTGTTCAGCGAAAGACATGCGGACCATCGCTGGTCCCGTTGAAGAAGCACTGAAGTTGGTCGCCGCGCTCGTCCTGGCCAGAGCGACCCTCTGGGCGAGTGAACGCCCAACACGCCTCGTCATCCTGGCCATCGCGGTTGGGCTCGGATGCGCTGGAATCGAGACGATCACCAAGCTGCCCACGTTCCATCCCCGAGCCGTCTTCAACCGATGGTGCTCGCTCTTCAACCACGCCGCATACACGGGGATCGCCGCGTCCGGCTTCGTCCTGGCCAGCTATCTCCGCCACCGAATCCGTTGGGTGCTCCCGATCCTGACTTTCAGTGCGGGTGCAGGCGCGCACATCGTCAACAATCGCTACCTCAAAGTGATCCACGGGTGGTTGCTCGCGCACGTCGATCCGCTGCCACCGATCATGACCTCGGAGCAGTGGTTCGGCGCTCCCCACTACGACACGCTCTGGGTACTGGTCAAAGGAGGATCGACGTTGATCTGGGTCGGCCTCCTGGTCCTGCTGATCTTCCGAATCCACCACCTCGCCCAAGCCCACGAAGCACGCCCCTGATCCCCCACCGACCGAAAATCGGTCGCACCGTCCGAAAATCGGTCTCTCGCCTCCCCTCCCTACCCAATCACACCACCCTGCGTGTACATTTTTCGCCTTAGATTTCTACTGGTTAGCTCTTGTTTCGGCCTCAGAGCCAGTTCTGGCACACCTCTCGCTATCCCTCCCAACAGACGCTCGACACGGCGTCCCCGGCAGCGGGCCCGGCGGCCACCCCCTGCCATCAATCCTCACGCGCCGCCCGGAGGAAAGACCATGCGTACCCACCACCTCTTCACCACCTTGGCCGCGGCCCTCGCTCTGCTCACCACGAGCTCGCTCCCCAGCGCCGCCGGCGCCCGCGGATTCGCACCTCAGACCGAACCCAACATCGAGTTCACCGAGGACCTCGACGAGACCTCCCTCCTCACCGTCCGCAACGGCATCGCCCTCAGCGGCCTCCTCCGCGCCGCCCTCGCCGGCAGCTCCCGCACCGTCACCGTCGTCACCGACGACGCCGTCGTCTACGAGGTGAGCTTCGACGACGACGGGGAGTACACGCAGGTGCTGAATCACGGGGGGAATCCCGGGGCGGAGTACGAGGTCGCCGCGGCAATCAACGAGTTCGACCGCGAGGGCGGCTACGAGGCGATCCTCGCTGGGGATCAGGACCCCCACGTGGAGTTGGAGCTGGACATCGAGGACCGGATCGGGGGGGAGATCATCGGCATGACCGACGTCGTCGCCGGTCCGGACTACATCGAGTTGATCGTGGTGATCGACCCCACGGCCATCGGCTTCGATCTCGATTGGATCATCCAGGTGGTGCTTCCGGAGATCATGCATGGGGACTGCAGCCCGGATGGATACGTCGGGGAGATGTGTGATCTGCTGGGGACCAAAACTGGATGCGCCTGTCTGGATATGAAAGACCCGGAGACGGGGAAGAGCGTCATCGACGACAATTGCGATGCTGACGCCGTAGACCCGTTCGATCCTCTCTACGCCAACGATAGCGACGAAGCTCCGGAGGAGGAGTCCGCACAGAGCAAGAACCAGAGCAAAGCCGCAGAGGAAGATGACGAGAACGGTGACGACGACGATGCTCTGACGGACCCTGACGACATCGCACCCTGGACCGAGGGTCCCATGCTCTTGGTGGACGAACTGAGTGTGTTGGTCCTTACCCAGTCTTCAGTCTTCGCGGCCCCTGACATGGACCTCACGCAGCATTGCCAGTAGGGTCTGCGACAGATCATGCCAACCTCCCCAAACGCGACGGCTCCACGCCAAAGCAGACTCGCGGGCACTGTGACCCAAGGCGCGAGAGTGCTCCTCACCTTTTTCCTCTTGGCGTCCGCGTGCGGGTTTTCATGGATGGCCTGGTCAGGACACCCGGAGGTCTGCTGGACACAGCTCTTCCTGGGGCCGGTTTTCGCAGGTTTTCTCGTCTTGCTTCTGCCGGGGAACACCGGTCGCTGGCTTTTCGGCCGATTGGCGTTCTCACTACTGGCGGTTGGCGCTGGCGCTCTCGCGTACAAAGGCATCCTGGAGGCGGGAGGTACGATTTCTCATCTCAGCGAGGAGCACTTCCGGTTCTCCACTGGGCTCAGGGAGGAAGGCGTCAAGCTCCTAGCCGCTATGGTATTGGCCAGGGCATCGACCTGGGCACGGGACTGGCCGAATCGACTCGTGATCATCGGAATCGCCTCGGGTTTTTGCTTCGGCGGGTTCGAGAACATCCAGTATCTCTCCACAACCTCTGCGCTGAACCTCTTCAACAGAAGCAGTTCGCTGGTGGCTCACGCCTCACTGACCGGGCTGGCCATCTCCGGGGCAGTCGCCGCTCAGTACCTGCGCTGCCGAGGTCGCTGGATACTACCCGCACTCACATTCTGTGCCGCTGTCGCATCGCACGAAGCACACAATCACTGGGTCCGCCCTGTCCACGCCTGGCTGCTCGTACGTGTTGACAACCTGCCCGAAGTGATGACGAGCGAACAGTGGTTCGGTGCGCCGCACTACGATGAACTCATGATCCTCGTCAATGGCAGTTCGAGGCTCCCAGTCATCGCTCTCCTGGCGGTCATGATGGGTGTATGCTCCGTACTCGCCCGAACTCGCGAGGCTCGCCTCTAACAGTCAGTTTCGTCATGGATATGCCGGGCCCGTGGATTCCGTGGACGGACTCGGGACGAACGCACGTTCGTGGTCCAGGCAACATCGAGGACCGGCCCGAACGCCATCCCCTCCATGGGTCCGCCCACCGAATCCACCGCCCCTTGGAAAACCACGTCGCGGCGTGTCACGCCGCTTTTTCCGTGGTTTCCCACATATCCACAACGACGACGACGATCACAAATTCTCCATGAATAGATCTCGTCGTCGACACTGTGGATATGTGTGGAACTCGAGCGGAGAGCATCGCCGGGAGAGTTCTGCAATGGACTGTGGGACTCGTGGGCGAGCCGTAGGCTCGTCCACAGATCCACAGGACAGTCATATCCATAGTGCTCGGTCAACCGGGGAACGTCTCTCTATTTTGTATTTGAAAGAAAAGTAGCGCCCTCTGTATTCACTGGGCCAGTTGAGCTATACTTAATCTGTCCTCGGCGCCCCCCGAGTATAGGATTCGACATGGACCTCAGAGCCGAGGCTCGAGATCTGCACGAGAAGCTTGCATCCACTGTTCAGACCCAGCGCCGTTGCATGCGGGAGATCGCCATCGGCCTGTCCACGATGCGGCGCAAGAAGTACTACAAGGAACTCGGCTACGCCTCGCTCGTGGAGTACGGGGAGCAGGCGCTGGGCTTCCGCGATGGGAAGACCGGCCAGCTCGCGACCCTCGGTGACCGGCTGCGCGGTCTCCCGCGGCTGGACGCGGCCATGGTCAAGGGTGCGGTTGGCTGGACCACGGCGCGAACCATCGCACGGGTCGCGACGCCCGACACAGAAGACGCGTGGCTGAAACGTGCCATGGAGATCTCCGGCCGGGAGCTGGAGGACCAGGCCAGCGAGGTCGATCCCGGGGCGCTTCCCCCGGAAGCGGACGACGACACGGATCCCTACCGCCACGTCTGGATGAGCCTGCGGCTCGACGTGCTCGACGCGGATCTGCTGATGCGCGCGATGGCGGTCCTGCGGCAGCGATACGGTGACATCTCGGGCAGCCAGATGATGATGGCCGAGAAGGTGGTGTGCGACGACATCGAGGGCGGCGAGGAGGCCGTGGAGGAGCCGGCCGGCCCTGCGAGGCCGACCGAGAGTCCGGCACTCCACCGCATCATCGAGCACCGCTGCCCCGAATGCGACAAGGCCTGGGTGGATACGGAGGCGGGTGAGTACGAGCTGAGCCGCGACGAGAGGGAACGCATCGAGTGTGACGCGGAGGTGGTGCAGGGGGACCCCGAGTCGGAGAAAGCCGGGCACGTCACACGGACGATCCCGCCGTCCACGCGTGAGAAGGTCCTGATCCGGGACCACGGGAAGTGTCAGGTGCCGGGATGTCGATCGCGCAGCCACCTGGAGCTGCACCACATCCAGTACCGCTCGGACGGCGGCACCCACGATCCAGACAACCTCGTGACCCTGTGTTGGGCCCACCACTCGATGGTGCACAAGGACGTGATCCAGCTGAGCCGGGCCGAGAGCGGCGAGCTGGAAGTGGCGAGGGATAGCCAAGATGGGCCGGCGCTCGGGGTGCTCATGAACATCTGGATGGACAGGGCCGAGATCGACCACGCCTACCTCGACGAGTTCGAGGACGGTCCGCGTGGATGGGATTGCATCCAGGGCTACTGGGGGAAAGAGGTTGCGCTGGAGGCGAGGGAGCGCAAAGACGAACGCACGTTCGTCCCGCCACCGCCGGAAGACGAACGTGCGTTCGTCCGCAGGAGGGTGCCGGAGCTGCGGTATCCGAGAGGGAAGATGGTGTTCAGGTACGGGGATGACCAGCGGCCGGCGCCGTTCTGGATGGAGAGACCGATGCGCTGCTGAACGGGCGCGGGCTCACCAGTCCGACCCCGGAAAATAGAACACCCCCCCCGCCCCGATCGTCTCCAGCCGCGTCAGCGGATCGTCGTCCGGCGCGGAGGCGTGGTAGCGCTCGAACGTATGCGAGCCGCACTCGCCGTGACTCCAGTCGCCGGCCTCGAGGGTGGTGAGGAAGGTGCCGGGGATGACGAGTTCGCCGGAGTCGGGGCCCTCGCACTCGATCTCGGCGGCGGCGATGCCGCCGTGGGAGCCGGTGCAGTCGGTCATGTGGAGGCGGATGCGGGCGCCCTCGATGGGATCGAGCCAGCGGAGGGTGGCGTCGCCGAGGCCGCGGAGGGTGATGGCGTCGTACCAGTCGCCGTCGGCCACGGGGGGGCCGATGGTGGAGGCGGTGAGGGCGAGGTCGTCGAGCTCGATGGAGACGTCGCCCTGGGTGCTGGCCGAGCCGATGGCGAAGTACCCGAACCACTCGTCGGGGGTCACGGTCTGCTCGCCGTCGGGCCAGGTCCAGAGCAGGTCGCCGCGGTCCTCTCGCGCGGGCCACGGGACGCACTCGCCGTCGATACAGTAGGTGTCGCCCTCGCAGGGGGGATCGCAGAGGGTGGGGGTGTAGGTCATCAACCGGCAGTTGCCGATGAGGTCGGTGGGCTCGTGGAAGCGCAGTCGAGGGCCTTCGGAGAAGGCGCCCATCAGCTGCGTCTCGCCGTAATCGAGCCAGGTGTCGACCTGGATCAGCCCGTGGGGATCGGTGAAGTCGGGATCGTCGTCGAGGTCACCCGTGTAGTTGCCGGAGCCGCCGGGTTGGGGCTCGTCGGTGGCACAGGCGAGCACCAGGGCTGGGATGAGGAAGAGGACGGGAATGGAGGCGAATCGGATCATGTGGGCACTCCACGGTCGCTGCGCTCCAGCCAGCTGATGCGCCGGTCCGCCACGAAACCCAGGGCGCGGTGCAGGGCGATGGAGGGGGTGTTGTCCTCCTCGATCTGGCTGAAGGGGATGTGGCCGGTGGTGAGGACGAGGTGAGCGAGGGACGCGAGGACGGCCGCGCCGAGGCCCTGCCGGCGAGCCTCGGGCAGGACGTGGATCATCCCCAGGGCGCCGTCGTCGTGGGTGAGGCCCCAGGCGACGAGCTCGCCGCTGTGCTGGATGCCAACGCTGGGACCGCGCTCGATGCGGGCGCGGATGTAGTCGGCGGGGGCGAGGTCGCGGTACTGGGAGAGGCGGTGGACGCGATCGGCGTCCGCGGGGCGGAGCGGCCGGGCGTCGGGGTCAGGGGATGGGGCCGGGGCGTCGGGGGGGAGCACGAAGCGCCGGGTCACGAGACGCCAGACAGGGGGTTGGTCCTTCAGGACGAGGGGCTCCATCCACTCCTCGAGGGCGGCGAAGTACCGCTCGCGGGGATCGAGCTGGGCGAGGAGATCGATCAGCTGTGCCTCGTCGGTGGCGGCGACGTAGATCCACTCGTGGTCGCTGATGCCGCGGAACATGGCGGCTCCGGAGGCGAACCAGCGGTGGGTGATGGGGTTGTTGCGCCAGAAGCCGAGGTTGCTGACGTTGCGCAGGGGATCGGCGAGGAGGAGGCGTTCGAGCTGCCGTGGATCGCAGGGGGATGGAGGGGCCATGGTTCCCCCCTACCTCTTCCCCGCCCCCTGCAGCCGGATGTCGCCGACGGGCTCACCATCGACCGAGTCCACGACGATCTTGTTGTAGAGCGTCGGGTACACGCGGGCCACGAAGTCCAGGTAGAGGCGCTGGCGGGAGACCTGGCGGGCCTTGTGGTACTCGGTGAGCTGGGCGAGGAAGCGGTCGGCCTCGCCCTCGGCGTGGGAGACCTGCTGCTGGCGGTAGGCGCGGGCCTGCTGGACGAGGCGGGAGGCCTTGCCCTTGGCCTCGGGGAGCTTGGAGTTCCGGTAGGCCTCGGCCTCGGAGACCATCTTGGAGGCGTCCATCTGGGCGTTGACGACGTCGTCGAAGTACTTCTGGACCTTGGCGGGCGGCGAGACGTTGGTGAGCTCGACCGAGGCGATGCCGATGCCGGCGTCGAGGGCGTCGAGATCGGCGGCGAGGCGGTGGCGGACCTCCTCCTCGATGTCGCCCTTGGCGGTGGTCTGGACATCCTTGACCTCGGTGCGGGCGATGGCGTGGCTGACCGCGGAGGAGGCGAGGTGGCGCAGGAGCTGCTCGTGGTCCTGGGAGCGGTAGAGGTAGTCCACGGGATCGGCGACGAGGTACTGCAGGGTGAAGGTGACGTGGACGAGGTTGTTGTCGCCGGTGAGGCAGTAGGACTTGAGCCCGGTGCGCTTGTAGAAGGCGCCGGATGCGGAGTCGGTGGCCAGGGACGAGGACAGATCGTCCACGACGAGGCGCTCGACGGTCTTGACGGGGACGCGCTCGATGCGGCCGGCGGGCCACGGCAGGGCGTAGTGGATGCCGGGGGCGAGGTCGGCGCGGACGGCGCGGCCGAACGCGAGCTGCACGCCCACCTCGCTGGGCTGGATCATGCGGATGCCGGACAGGGCGTAGACGACCAGGGCGACCACGGCGCCGGCCTGCAGGGCGCGCACGACCAGCTTGAGGCTGGAGCGGGCCTCGCGGCGGACCAGATCGTCGCCCGAAGGCGACGCGGCGCTGGGCTTCTCGTCGCTCAACGGCCCTCCATGGACTCGAGGTAGCGGAAGAGATCGGCGTCGGTGGAGATGACCACCGTGGAGTTCTCGTCGAGGACCTTCTCGTAGGCCTCCAGTGATCGCAGGAAGAGGAAGAACTCCTGGTCCTTGCCGTAGGCCTCGGCGTAGATGCGCATGGCCTCGGAGTCGCCCTCGCCCTTGATGACCTCGGACTCCTTGTAAGCCTCGGCGAGGATCTCGGAGACCTCGCGGTCGGTCTCGGCCTCGATCTCGGTGGCCTTCTCCTTGCCCTCGGCGCGGTGACGGCTGGCCTCCTGCTCGCGCTCGGCCTTCATGCGGTCGAACACGGCCTTGGAGACGATGGGGGGATAGCCGAGGCGGCGGATGCCGATGCGGACGACCTCGATGCCGAAGGTCTCCTGGGCGCGGGTGGCGGTGTTGGCGAGGATCTGGTCCTCGATCTCGTCGAGCCTGACCGCGTCTTGCTTGGTGTTGATGACGTCTTCGAGCACGTACTTGCCCAGCACGCTGCCCATCTCGGAGTTGACGAGGTCACCGAGCTTGAGCTCGGCGTTGGTGGCGTCGCCCAGCGACTGGTAGTAGGCGAGGGGGTCCACGACCTTCCAGGTGACGAAGCAGGTGACGATGACCGGGTTGCGGTCCTCGAGCATGAGCTGGATGACCTGGGTCTCGAACACGTTGAGGCGACGGTCGATGCGGATGACCTGATGGATGCCCAGGGGGGCCTTGACCTTGAGGCCGGCCTCCTGATGGGTCGTCACTGGATCGCCGAACAGGGTGACGATGGCGGCCTCCCGCTCGGACACGGTGAACACCGCGGTCCGGGCGAAGAAGATCGCCGCTGCCACCAGCAGAAGGAGTCCGAGCTTGCGCATGCTCCTCCCTTCCTATTTCCGCCTCGACCCGGACCTGGACGAGCTGTCCCTGTCGCCGCCACGCTTGGGCTTGGGCGGCGGTGAGACGGAGTCGTCCAGCCACAGGTCGGGCCGCCCCGCGTCGGGGCTGATGATCACCTTGCGACGGCCGGTCAGGGCCGTGACCATGGCGTCGATGTACAGCCGCTGGCGGGTGACCCAGCGGTTGACGGAGTAGGCCTTGCGCCGCGAGGTGAAGCGGGTCGCCTCGCCCTCGCTGCGCGTCTTGTTCTCGGCCACGTAGGCGTGGGCTTCGGCGAGCTGCCGGACCGCCGACGCGCGGGCCGCGGGGATCTTCTGGTTGCGGTAGCTGTGGGCCTGGTTGATCAGGGTCTGGTGGTCTTGCATGGCCGCCACGACCCCCTCGAAGGAGCGGGCCACGTCCCGCGGCGGGTGGATGTCCTTGACCACCACGTCGAGGATCTCGATCCCCGCGTCGATGGCGTCCAGGTCGGTCTGGACCCGCGTGCCCACCATGTCTCCGAGGGTCGCGCGATCGTCCAGGGCGACGCCGTAGAACCCCCGCTCGGCGGTGATGGCGGTCAGCGACTGCAGGGCCACGTCCTCCAGCACGCGATCGGGCTCGGCGAGGGAGTAGCGATAGTCGTACGCGTCCCCCACCCGGTAGTGGATGACCAGGTAGGGGTAGATGAAGTTGTTGTCGCCGGACACGAACGCCTCGTCCGTTCCGTGCTGGCGCGTCCAGATCATCGGCACGGTGGCGTCGCGGGTCTGGTTGCCCACGGACAGCTCCCGCACGCGGCGCGACGGCACGCGGAAGACGCGATCCACCGGCCAGGGGGCTTTGAGGTGTGGACCCGGCTGGGCCGGGGCGTCGGCGTTGATCACCCGCCCGAACCGCTCCACCACGGCCTCCTCCTCGGGCGCGACCGTGTACACGGCTGTCGAGGCGTACCACACCACCAGGGCCACGGCCGCCACCCAGGGCAGGGCGCGCAGGCCACGGCCCACGGCTCGCGACACGGGCCCACCGCCGGCCATGCGTTGCCCCAGTCGCTTCCAAGCGCGCGACAGCGTCCGGGGATCGAGCACCGCACCGAGCACATCGGTGGTGCGGTGGCGCAGCACGTAGCGTTCCTCGCCCTTGACCACGCCCACGATCAGGTTGACCAGGGTCTCCGCGGCAAAGGACAGGATGATCAGCCCCAGCAGCCCGGCGACGAACCGATCCACGTTGACGCCGAAGTAGTACAGGACCAGGGACAGGCCGGTCAGCAGCGTGGCGGTGGCGTCGGCTCGCGCGTGCATTCCGTCGGCCACCAGCGCGGGCGACCCCTCGGCCTGACCCACGCCGAGTTCGAAGCGGGAGACGGCGTAGGACGCCACCGAGAACACCAGAAAGGCGATGCCCGCGATCAGCGGCCGCTCGACCACGGAGGGCTCCGCGGTGAGCACCTTGCGGAGCAGCGCCACGCCGATGCCCGCCAGGAACAGCCCGATGATCAGGGCGGCCTTCTGCTCGGGGAGCAGGTCCCAGAACCGGCCGAAGGCGCGGGCCAGGACGGAACCGACGCGATCGAACCCGCGACGGACCCGACCGCGCTCCTTTGCGGGCTCGTCCGCCCCGTCCAGGGAATCGCCTGCGGGCCAGTCCGGGGCGTCGTGGGCGTCCGGCGGCAGCTCGATGGTCTCGGCGTCGGACGGGAACTTCGGGGGACTCTCGACGGTCGTCGAGGCCGTGGCCGCGTCCTCCTCGGACGCGTCGTCCTCACCGTCGTGGGAGGTGCGCTTGGCCTGACTCCGGACCGACAGCAGCGCCGTGGCCGACGTGGCGATGTCCCCGAACGAGTGCCAGGCCTCGGCCAGGATGGCGAGGGAGCCGGTGAACGCGAACGCGACGAACTTCAGCACCGTCAACACGGTGTTGAGCACGAGCGTCACGAGCGCAGTTCGGGTCCGGGTGTGCATGGGACTCCGGCGCATGGTACCACCGCCATACGCGCGTGTGAGAAACTGCAGTTTGGACTCGACCCACACCCACCGCGAGGGCACGCGAATGCAGCCGATCCGCCCAGCACTCCTCCTCCTGGTCACTCTCCTCGGGGTCACATTAGGGCCGGCGGGGGCGGACGCCAAGGGCTGGGACTGGGCCGGCGTGGCCTCGTTCGCGGCATTCACCGGCGAGGGCTACCCCGAGGGGTACGTGGAGAACGACATCCAGCTGGACGTGATCCACGTCAAGATCAACGCCGATCTCAGCGACCACTTCTACGTCTCGTTGCACCCCTGTTACACCCACGTGGGCTCGAGCTTCTCCATCATCCAGGGTTTCCTGGGCATCAGCCTGACCACGGCGGTGAACTTCGAGATCGGACGCGTGCTGGTGCCGTTCGGCCGGGTCAACTACATGTCCGAGCCCAACAACCAGCCCCTGCTCACGCGGCCGTACATGTACACGAGCCACTGCATCCCGGACCTGCCGGTGCGGCCCAACTTCGCCAAGCCCCTCGCCGGCACGTTCTGGTCCGACCTGGGCGCGGTGTTCTACGGCAGCCTGTGGCCCGGCGACTACACCCAGATCTGGTACGCGGCCTGGATCGGCAACGGCCAGTTCGGCCACAACGACGTGGAGTGGCAGCAGCCGTTCCGGCCGTTCTCGGACAACAACGACTCCAAGAGCTACGGCGCCCGGCTGGTGTTCTCCCAGGAGATCGTGGGCGGCCCGGGCGGCATGATCTCGCTGGGCGGCTCCTTCACCGGGGGCAAGTACGACGACTACGACGAGCTGTACGACTGGGCCGCGGGCGCGGATCTGCAGTTCGACCTGGGCAGCTGGACCATCATGGGTGAGTACCTGCACAGGTCGACCAACTTCTGGGGCACCAGCTCCGAGAACGCGGCGGAGACCGTCTTCGACCAGTACACCACCCGCGGTTTCTACGCCTGGACCAAGATCAGCTTGCCCAAGAAGGCCAGCTTCATCTCCATCGCGGGTCGCGTCGAGGGCATGTGGCGCGTTGGCCCGGAGTGGGTCGGATCGTCGTACTCCAACCTGGACCCCCAGGACCTGGCCGACCGCACCAACCGCATGCTGCGGTACACCGTGGGCGTCCCCATACAGGTCAACGCCTGGATCACGGTCAAGACGGAGTTCTGGTACACGGACTACGAGCACGATCTGAAGGGCGAGTTCACCGCGCTCGAGATCCTCGAGGACGACGACCGCGACGTGTACAGGTTCGGAGTGGGACTGGACGTCGTGTTCTAGGCGCCGGAAATCTCCAGCACCGTGATCTCCGCGGGCGCCCCCACCCGGATGGGCGGCCCCCAGAAGCCCGTGCCCGGGCTCACGTGCAGCTGGGCGTCGCCGCGACGGTACAGGCCGCTGACGAAGCGGGAGTACACCAACCGGACCATCAGCTGGAACGGGATGATCTGGCCGCCGTGGGTGTGGCCGCTGAGCTGCAGGTCCACGCCGGCGGCCGCGGCCGCGGGGAAGACCAGGGGCTGGTGGGCCAGCAAGATCAGCGGCCGGCCCGCGGCCCGGCCTTCGAGCACCCCGGTCAGGTCCTCGCCGGTGCCGTCGAGCATCGCCGACTGGCGGTCGTCCACGCCGGCCAGCTGGAAGGCGTCCCGCACCTCCACGCGCCGGTTTCGCAGCGCGCGCCACCCCAGCGCGGTCACGACCTCGGTCCACGCGGCGGCGCCGGAGTAGTGGTCGTGGTTTCCGGTGACGAAGAAGACGCCGTCGCGGGTGCGCAGCTGGGCCAGCGGCGCGACGCGGTCCCGGTAGCGCGAGGCCTCTCCGTCCACGAGATCGCCGGTGACGGCCACCAGGTCGGGCTCGAGCCCGTTGATCTGCCGCGCCAGCCGCCGCGCGAAGCCCTCGCCCAGCATCGGCCCGAGGTGCAGGTCCGAGATGTGGACGAGGCGGTAGCCGTCCAGGGCGGACGGCCACCCGGGCACCCGCACATCGAGGTGCCTCACCCGCGGGCCCCCCAGCGCCCTGAACATGCCCCAGGCGGCGAGGATCACGGCGACCACGGCGACGCCGGCCGCGCGCCACCGCGCGAACTCCACGACGTCAGCGGGCCGGTACAGCCCTGTCAGGGACGCGAGCCACGCCGCCAGATCCGTCACGACCAGCTGGGACAGCAACAGCCACACCAGGCCGAGCCAGACAAAGGCGGGGATGGCCAGGGCCCGCGCGACAGCGGGGCGCGCCGTGCGCTGCGCGAACGCCCCGGTCACCAGCATCGCCGCCAGGAACGCCAGCCCCAGGAGGCCGCCGGTCTGGGCCGCGGACGGCAGCGCGAGGTCCACGACGAGCCGGCTGGCGAGGTACGCGTGCATCCCCCCGACCACACCCAGCGCGACGAACACGAACACGGGCAGTACGATGGTACGACCGCCCCGGCGGACCGCGCGCGGAACAGACCGCGGGCGCGTGGTGTCGGAGGATGCCGAGGAGTCCGCCATGGACCAAACCATAATCCTGGATCGCCGCTGCACAACCCCGGACGGCCAACACCGCGGCCAGGTGCGAAGAATTCCCACCCTCGCCGGCATCCTCGCCCTGGCCCTGCTGGTCCTGCCCGCGCTGCCCCTCGGGGCCGCGCCGGGTCAGCCCATCGCGGGCTTCTCCGCCGACCCGGGCCACACCGGCATCGTCGACGGCCGCCTGGGCACCAAGACGCGGCTGCTGTGGAAGGCCGACGTGGGCGTGCAGGGGTACTACAACAACCCCGTGGTCGTCGGCGGCCAGGTGATCGTCAGCTCCTACGGCAGCGCCTGGAACCAGCCCGACGAGCGCGACGGTGTGTACGTGCTGGACCGCCGCGACGGCCGCATCCTGCGCCACCTCCCCACCGACTCCGACGCCAACGGGGTGTCGTGCGACGGCATCCGAGTCTACGCGGTGACCGACTCGGGCAAGGCGCTGGCCTGGGAGCTGGCCACGGGCCGCAACCTGTGGATCTCCGAGCCCTTCGTCCCCGCCGAGGCAGCCGTCCCCATCGACCGCCTCTCGCCCCGCCAGGCCTACGAGCGGGGCTACGACGACGGGTACAAGCAGGGCTGGGGCGAAGGTCTGGCGTCCCTGGGGTACACGGACGACGCCAGCGGCGTCGGCGCGACGCCCCGCCTCTACGGCGCCCCCCTGGTCACCCGCAACGGCCTGCTCGTGGCGGGCGCCGGGGGCCTCGTGCGCTGGCTCGATCCGGCGACCGGCCGCGTCACCGGCGGCTTCGACGCCAGCGGCAAGATCCGCAACCACAGCTTCGCCGACGGCCTCGTGGCCGTGGCCAACGCCGCGGGCGAGGTGGAGGTGCGGACCGCCGACGGCACCCTCGCCTACCGCTGGTGCACCCACGGCGAGGATCAGTGCACCCGGGGCCCCAGCTCCTACTCCAGCGACTGGGTCTACGCCGCCCCGGCCATCGCCAACGGCCGCATCGCCACCTCCGGCCCCTACTACGCGGGTCGCCAGTTCGCGCTGGTCGACGCCGCCTCGGGCCGCACCCTGTGGTCCTTCGGCTCCGACTACGATCAGGGCAGCTTCATGGGTAGCTCCAAGGCCAGCCCCGCGATCACCTCGAAGCTCGTCCTCTTCGCCGACAGCGTCTACGCCAGCGAGGGCCGCCTCATGGCCCACGACATCGCCACCGGGGAGCGCCGCTGGGCCGTGGACGAGTACGGCGGCTCGTGGTCCTCGCCCGTGGTGGTGGGCAACAAGGTGCTGTGGGTCACCGCCGGTGGCCAGCTCCTGGTCCTCGAGCTCCGCTCTGGCAAGGTCCTGTCCGCCCTCGACCTCGGCGACCGCGTGTTCGCCACCCCGGCGGTGGCCGACGGCGTGGTGTACGTCGGCGGCGACGCGGGGATGCTCTACGCGGTGGACACGGGGATGGGGAGGTAGGGCGAGGCGACGTTCACAGGGGTCGGGTGAAGACCATGCAGTGCTGACCGCTTGGCCGGTTGCGCGAGGCGTGCCGCAGCAGGTCGTGCGACTCGGCGTGGGTGAAGCCAGCCTCCTCGAACGGCGCGCGGATCTGCTCGGGCGTGACCTCGCCCCGCTCGGCCTTGTCGACGGTCTCGACGACCACGATCCGTCCGCCAGGGCGCACAGCCCGCATCAGGGACGCCAGGCAGGCGCGGGTGACGTCGTCGTGGACCACGAAGAACTCGGCGTCCACCAGCAAGGCGTGGTCGATGGACTCGGGCTCGAGGGAGACGTCGTCGGTGCGGGACTGCACGACGCGGACGTTCGCGTGGGGGGGCGGTTCGTGCTCGAGGCGACGACGCATGAAGTCGCACGCGGTGGCGTCGACGTCCACGGCGTGGACCTGCCCCCCGCGCCCCACGGCCTCGGAGAGATGCCAGGCGAAGTAGCCGGACGCCGAGCCCACGTCCGCCACCACCTGTCCGGACTCGATGGAGAACAACGCGATGACATCGTGGGGCCTCTGCCAGGCGTCGCGGGCCGGGCCCAGGTACTTGGTCAGGTTGGCGAGGCGGAGCAGCAGCGCCTCGTCCCCGCGCACGGCGTCCAGGTCGTACCCCAGGTCTCGCAGGGGCGCGAGATCGGCGTCGCTCAATCCCGTCGCGTTGCCGCTCCTGTCGCCCGGATCGCCATAGGGCGCGTACTCGTCCTCGGGGTCGCTCTCCACCGGACCGGCGTTCGCCGGCTTCTCGAACACGACGAAGTCGTGGCCCTCGACGAGGGTCGCAAATCGTTCGGTCTGGATGAGCCCGGCGGCGAGGAAGGGACCGGGCGCGATGCTGGGTGAATCGTCCGGCTCTGCCGGGGCCGCCTCGCCCCTCGGGAGGACCCCGGCCCAGGTGACGGGTGTGAGCGCCTGGACGTCACGCCCCGAGCGCTTCTCGATCACGGCCAGGCGACCCCGCGGGCGCAGGGCCTTGTAGATGCTCCGGACCATGGAGCGGTTGGACGGGGAGAGGTGACTGAACCTCGGGAAGGTCAGATCGCACACCAGCGCCAGGTCCAGGGATGCCTCGGGCAGGCCGAGGTCGTGGTACTCGTTGAGATGGACCCGGACGTTCCGGTGGGGATCGGCTTTCTCGTCGCCCAGGCGCCCCTCCAGCCAGGCCACGAGGGACGGGTTGGCCTCGGTGGCCCAGACGGTGCCCGTGGGGCCCACGGCCTGGGCGAACCGGAAGGCGAAGTACCCCTCGCCGGCCCCGATGTCCGCCACCACGTCCCCCTCCCCCACCTCCAGCGCCTTGAGCACCGACATGGGATGGAAGATGGCGTTGCGGGTGGGACCGCTGCCCGGATCGTCCCAGCTCTGGTGCTTGGCGAGGGCGTCCAGCTTGCCGCGGTCCTGCCCCTGTGCGCTCAGCTCCAGCTGCGCGCGAGTGGCGTCGATGGAGACGAGGTCCACATCCAGCGGGTCGCCGCCGGACATCGGCGCGAGGGTGGTGAAGACGCCGGCGCACGCCTCGCTGGCCAGCTCGGTGCGGCGGGGGAGCAGGCCGCCACCGGGCAGCTCCTCGTACTCGCCGAAGGTCAGCGCGGTGGGTCCACATCCGCCGCCGCCGCTGCCCTCCGCCCTCAGGGGTTGCCAGGTCTCCTGGTCGATCCACAGGCTGGAGAGGGTGGTGAAGGCCTGGTCGTTCGACGTCTCGAGGTCAGCGGGCTCCGACGCCGCCTCGATGAGCCAGCACGGGCGGCCCGAGACGGACTCGGCTGCCCTCACCGTGGTGGCCCCATCCAGGCCCGCGAGCTGGCCTTCGTACCACCGCAGCAGGCGATCCTCCGCCGGCCGCGACGGCAGCTGTTGCTCGGCCAGGCCGTCCTCGCGGACGACCCAGCGGCTGGCCTCGTCCCCCGAGGCCACCAGCACCACCCCGCGGCTGCCCACGTACATCGGCTCCCACGCCTCCACGCGGATGTCCCCCCCGATCCACCACACGTTCCCCGTCCAGGCGGGTCCCTCCGGTGCGTCGGATTGGCCTTCGCCGGGCACCACGCCAGCCTCCAGCTGGGCCACGGCCCCATCCAGGGGGACCACCGCGGACGCGGCCTGCTGGCGCAGTTCAGCCAGGGTGGGCGCGGGGGAACACCCGATCGCTCCGATCGCGATCGCCGCCACGAGCGCACACAGCGAGACGTGGCCCTGTGTCCTTGCTTGCATGGGACCGCCCCTCATCTCCACACGGACCGCACATGAACCGGCGCGGCACCGCCTCCTCGACGCCATGATACTTTATTCGCCGCCGATTCCACGCTCGGAGGACCGACGATGACCGATGTCTCGTTTCCCCACCTCCTCGACCCCCTCGATCTGGGCTTCACGACCCTCCGCAGCCGCGTGCTCATGGGCTCCATGCACACGGGCCTGGAGGAGGCGGACGATGGGATCGCGCGGATGGCGGCGTTCTTCGCCGAGCGCGCGGCCGGCGGCGTGGGGCTGATCGTCACGGGCGGGTACGCGCCCAACGAGGCCGCGCGGATGCACGCGGCGGCCGGGATTTTCGATTCGGCTGGCGAGGCGCGGCACCACCGGGTGGTGACGGACGCGGTACACGACGCCGGCGGCAAGATCGCCATGCAGCTGCTGCACACCGGGCGCTACGGCTACCACGACGGGCTCGTGGCACCGTCGGCCATCCGGGCCCCGATCAACATGCTCACGCCGCGTGCGTTGAGCGACGACGAGGTCCTCCAGACCATCGCCGACTTCGGCCGCGCGGCCGCGCTGGCCCGGGAGGCCGGCTACGACGGCGTGGAGGTGATGGGATCCGAGGGCTACCTGCTCAACCAGTTCATCGCGCGCAGGACCAACCGGCGCGACGACCGCTGGGGCGGCAGCTACGACAACCGCATCCGCCTCGCCCTGGAGGTGGTGCGCGAGGTCCGGCGGCGGGCGGGCGAGGACTTCATCGTCGTGTACCGGCTGTCCATGCTCGACCTGGTGGACGGGGGCAGCACCCTCGAGGAGGTGGCGACGCTGGGAGCCGCGGTGGAGGCCGCCGGCGCGACGATCCTCAACACGGGGATCGGCTGGCACGAGGCGAGAGTGCCGACCGTCGCCACGACGGTCCCCCGAGGAGCGTTCACCTGGGTCACGCGGAGGCTCCGCGACAAGGTGGGCCTGCCGCTGGTGGCCACCAACCGCATCAACACGCCCGAGCTGGCGGAGCGCGTCCTCGCCCGGGGCGACGCGGACATGGTGTCCATGGCCCGGCCGCTGCTGGCGGACCCGGACTTCGTGCGCAAGGCCGCCGAGGACCGCGCCGAGGACATCAACACCTGCATCGCCTGCAACCAGGCCTGCCTCGACGCGGTCTTCACCTTGCAGGTGGTGGGGTGCATGGTGAACCCGCGGGCGTGCCGCGAGACCGAGCTGGCCGTCACCGCAGCGGCTTCGGCGCGGAGCATCGCGGTCGTGGGTGCGGGGCCCGGCGGGCTGGCCTGCGCGGTCACCGCCGCGCAGCGGGGCCACCGGGTGACGCTGTTCGACGACGGCGATCGGATCGGCGGGCAGCTCCACTGGGCCCTGAAGGTGCCGGGCAAGGAGGAGTTCCGGGAGACGCTGCGGTACTTCCACCGCCGGCTGCACGATCTCGGGGTGACAATCAAGCTCCAGCACCGCGCCGGACCGGGCATGCTCGAGGGCTTCGACGAGGTGGTGCTCGCCACCGGTGTGGTGCCGCGGACGCCGGAGATCGACGGCGTGGATCATCCGAGCGTGCTGTCGTACCTCGACGCCCTGGCCGCGCCGGAGCTGGTCGGGATCCGCGTCGCCGTGGTCGGAGCGGGGGGGATCGGATTCGACGTGGCCGACCTGTTGACCACGGATCGCCCCTCCCACGGCGGGGACATCCGCGTCTTCCTCGACGAGTGGGGCATCGACCGCAGCGGCAGGTCCCCTGGCGGACTGCTCCCCGAGGGACGCTCGGTGCTGCCGTGCCACCGCACGGTCCATCTGCTGCAACGCAAGGCCCGGAAGGTGGGGGCCGGCCTGGGCAAGACCACGGGGTGGATCCACCGCCAGCGCCTCCTGGATCGGGGCGTGGAGATGATCTCCGGGGCGACCTACGACCGCATCGACGACCGCGGCCTCCACGTGACGGTGTCGGGCGCCACGCGGGTGCTCGAGGTGGACACGGTGGTCCTGTGCACCGGCCAGGAACCGCTGGCCGAGCTGCGCCAGCCCCTGCTGGACCGCGGCCAGCCGGTGCACGTCATCGGAGGCGCACGAGAGGCCAGCGGTCTGGACGCGGTCCGCGCGATCCGCGAGGGGGTGGAGTTGGGGGCTGACCTCTAGGGATCAGGGACAGGACCAGGTCACGTTCACCGAGCTCAGCGAGGGTGTGTTCTCCTGGCCGTCGGAGTACATCTCGAAGCGGATCTCGAGGTAGGCCGCCGGGTTGGGCACGATGGGTCCCTCGGGGGGCTGGTTCAGGTCGGCCGGCGACGTGTCGTAGGTCTCGGTGTAGTCGCCGAGCTGGGTGGGGGACGGCCCCGAGCGGGCGAGCAAGAGCAGATCCGTGCCCGCGGGTTCGTACCCGGTCCACTCCACCTCGTGCCAGAAGGTGTCCGGCCCGCAACCCTCGATGAGGTAGCTCCACCAGCCGTGGGGGTTGGTGAAGATGCGCAGGCCGTAGCCGGTGAAGTCGCTGTAGGTGTACGGGTGCTCGCCGACGAGGACCTCGCCACCGGAGGCGTTGGTCACCGTGCCGTTGGAGTCCACCTCCAGCCGCACGGCCTTGCTCTCGTCGTAGGTGACCCCCCAGATGTTGCCGCGGAAGTCCACGCCCACGCCGCGCAGGTTGGCGCCGTAGGGCCCCCAGCGATCGGTGGAGGCCAGGGCGACCTCGCCGCCGGAGGGGACCGCGGCGGGATCGATGCGCCGGATGTACCCGAGGTCGCTCTCGGCGACCCAGACGAACCCGCGGTTGTCCGCGGCCACCCCCGCCGTGATCCCCTCGGTGAGGGTGGCGCGGGACCAGACGCCGGCGTTGAGGGTCATGTAGGAGGCCCGGTCCGGCTCGTAGCGGTATACGGCGTAGGAGTCCCATCCGCCGAGCCACAGGTTGTCGTCCTCGTCCACGGCGATGCCGTAGAGGTGTTCGATGCCCCACGGCGGTTCGGTCACGTCCGACCCGACCTGGGTGGGATCGGTGGTGTCGATCCAGGTGAGATCGCCGCTGGACCAGCCGCCGTTGGCCCACAGGATGCCCTCGCCGTCCACGGCGCAGCCGTAGGGCATCGAACCCGTCGGCAGGTCCACGGTCGCGAGGATCTCTCCGGTGGTCCCGTCGAACTGGAAGCACTGGTTGGGCTCGCGGTTGTTGGTGCAGGCCCAGGCGTGGGCCGGACCGATGAACACGCCGTCGGGGCTCAGGGTGCCCGCGTCGAGGCAGACCGAGCGGCCGATCTCGTCGATGCCGCCGAAGTTGACGGTGAACAGCACGCACTCGTCGTCGAGGCCGAGGAACTCCGGAGGGTTGCCGTTGTCGCAGGTGGTGGCGGCGCTGTCGTAGTACCCGTCGCCGTCGCAGTCCGTGAGGATGCTCAGATCCCCGTCGTGGTCCGTCGAGGTGTCGATGACCCCGTTGTTGTTGCGATCGATGCAGTCGTCGTGGGAGTTGGCGATCTTGGTCACCGAGGGCTGGCCCTCGTAGAAGGCGCGGTTGGCGACCCACACGTCGAAGTTGAAGTCCACGGCCGTGCGCGAGGGGTAGTTGCTCAGCTCCTGGACCGTCCCGCCGTTGATGTCGTCGCATTCGGGCGTGGCCGGGACGCTACCGCAGGTCACGGTCAGGTAGCGACCCACCTCGGCGACCGTGTCGCCGTCGATCTTGGACACCGTGCCCACACCGAGGTCGTCGGTGTTGGCGACCCACATGTACGAGTACTCCACCTCGGTCTGGTCGAGCACCACGTCGCCGTTGTCGTCCAAGCCGCAGCCGTCCTCCTGGGCGTTGGGATCGGCGTCGGAGGTGGGGAACGGGGCCGTGCCCAGGGACAGGCACCCGGAGTCGCAGGTGCCGCAGTCGTTGAGGACGCCCTCGTCCACCTGGCCGTCGCAGTTGTTGTCCTCGCCGTCGCAGTGTTCGTCCTGGCCCGGGTTGGTGTGGGGATCCGAGTCGTCGCAATCGCTGCCCAGCGGGCAGTCCTCGCCGTAACCGTCGCCGTCGAGATCCGTGCCGTCGCTGCAGTCGTCGGTGGTGACGTCGTCGTCACCGCCGGGGCCAGGGCCGTCCCCTTCCCAGGTCCCACACCCCAGCGTCACCACCAGGATCGCCGTCGTGATCCATCTCATTCGCCCGCTCCTCCCCTGCCGGACGCCCTCCGGCGCCCGGCGACCAGGAGGACCACGAGGAGGCCGAGCGCGGCGACGGGCAGGGGCGACGCCCCCGAGAGGCGGCAGTCACAGCCGCTCCCGATCTCCACGCGGGGTCCGTCTTCGTCGTCCACCGGCTCCACCCCCTCCGGCCCCTCGCTGTCGTCGTCGTCCCCCTGCGCGACGTCCATGGCCACCACCACGCCCTCGTAGGTGATCAGGTCGAACCCGGTCACCACCACGTCCAGCGCCTCGCCATCGACCAGCTCCAGCTCGAACGGGGCCAGCCCCAGCTCGCCGGTGAGCGCCACGGCGCGCAGGACCGATGCCTCGCTCAGGGCCACCACCGCGTCCTGGACGGGGGCGTCGTGATCGTCGAACACCTCGACCACGAACTCCGTGAGGCCCGGTGACACGGCGTGCTCGTGCTCGACCACCAGGTGCGTGGGCAACCCCGACCGCACCACCAGGGAGGGATCACCGAAGTCGATGAACGTGCGCTTGACCTCCTCCACGGTCTCGCTGGCGCCGAAGAACGCCTCCATGTGCAGCAGGCCACCGAGGATGGCCTCACCCCAGACCGCCTCGCGGTCGTCGAGGAAGCTGTAGACGATCCCCTCCTCCATCTCGGCGGGCTCGTCCCACGCCGCGGAGATGCTCGAGGAGTAGATGCCCACGGCGCCGAGGGGATCGGCGACGGTCCCCGCCCGCAGCCAGGCCTCGGCGAAACACGGCTCGTGGTGGGTGAAGTCGCCGTTGTTGCAGGCCACGTCCACCACCACGGGCCACTGCTGGCCGTTGTCGAGTTGGGCGATGTGGTCGACGCCGAACGTGAAGGTCGCATCCTGGTCGAAGTGCCAGCTGACGCCGCTGCCGTGCCCCATGAAGCACACCCAGCCGCGCCCCTGGTCCACCGCCTCGACGACCTGGTCCGCGCTGGACCACTGCCCCTCGTAGAAACGATCGGTGTGGGTGTAGCCGTACCCCTCCATGGCCGTGAGGATACGCTCCATACGCACGTAGTCGGGTTCGAACTCGCCCACTCCGGAGCTGCCGATCCCCGTGGCCCCGACGGTGAAGCCAGAGGGGCCGCTGCGGCCCACGTCGCGCTCGTACCGGACGATGCGGTTGACCATCACCTTCAGCTGGTCCGGGGTGCGCGCCGGTAGCCGGCCGAGGAGCACGTCGGGGAGGGTGTCGTCCCCCTCGGTGAGGCTGTAGACGAAGTCGGACTCCCCCTCGCCGTCGTGATCTCCGGCATTCACCCGCTGTACCGGGACGTGGGTCTCGTCCCCCACGAGCAGCACGTAGGTCAGCGGCGGGTCCGAGGCCTCGTACGCGTCGGCGATGGCGCGCCGCACGTCGCCGGACGTGGAGCCCACCGCGTCCATGGTCAGCACCGAGACCTGCACGCCGCGTCGGCCCTTCCACTGGACCAGCGGCTCGACGGACTCCTCCAGCTCGGCCGGCGCGATCACGAGCATGGACTCCGGCACGTCCGGGGCGGTGGCCCGGAGGTCGGGCGCGCCGATCACCCATCGGTCGAGCAAGCGCGAGAACGTCGGCCCGTCCCCGGCCGCAAGGACGTCGCCGCCGTCGAAGTGGACCCTCACGTCCTGGGTCAGGGCCACCTCGAGCTCCCCGGCGCGTGGGAGGTACCGCACCGGCTGCAGCTGCAGCCGCACCACACCCTGGCTTCGAAGCCGCGCGCCCTGGCCCACCGTCACGGCGGTCTCGGGCACCGCTGCGGCCGACCTGTACACCTCTTCGTCCACCACGAACGCAGGCGCGGGGCCGCTACGGTATCGGGGGAGCTGCCGCGGCACCACGGGCTCGCACGGCAGCCGCGCGGTGTCCTCGTCGATCAGCTCCGCCCAGACGGTCGCGCCGGCGGGCACCGCGATCCACCGCGACACCGTGGGCACGGCTGGCTGGCCCACCCGATCGAGGGTCCCCTCCGAGGGGATCACCACCGAGACGTGGCCCCGAGAATCCGGGGCTCCCACGTGGACACCTGGGAGGGTCAGTCGCAGGTCGAGGTGGCTCTCACCCCGTCCGAGGATCTCGACCGTCGCGCCCTCGCCGGCCGCGAGCTCGGAGGGCCACCACTGCGCCGCGGCCGGAGCCGCCCAGCAGCACAGGAACAGGCCCAGGGCGGCGGGGCGGAGCGTCATCCCGGATCACCTCTCCCAGGGGGGGACGGCGCCATCGTCCGGATCGTCGTCGTCGTCGTCGCTGACGTTCACCTCCCCCTCGACGGGGTCCATGTCGAAGTGGGAGGGGCCGAAGAGGTGGGTCTTGGGTTTGGAGAACTTCATCTGCTTGCCGCGCGGCTGCGCCATCCGGAACGACACGTCCCGGGACATGAGGTCCTTGAACTTGGGGCGCCGGCCGGTGTCCGGGGCCGGCGGCGGCGTCTGCTCCTCCACGGCCCCGGGGTCGTCGAACAGCGAGGTGTCGCCCTGGTCCGTCTCGAGAGCCTCGGGCGGACGCAGGTCCTCGAAGAAGAAGCTCTCGGTGTCCGTGCCGCCCTGATCCAGGGAGGCCTCTTCGGACGGGCGGGGGGCGGCGGCCGCCTGTCCGGGCGGCGGCCGCGGCACGACGGGACGCGCCACCGTGACGTCGTCCCGTGGCTCGATGGGTTCCGCGGGAGGAACCGGCGTCTCCAGCTGCGTGGGCAGCTCCGGCGCGCCCTCGCCGTCGCCGTCGCCGAAGAAGAAGAACTCGGTGCCCTTGCCCATGTCCTTCACGCCTCCCGACGCGGCGGGGGCGATCTGCTCGGGTTCGGTGTCGGGGCCGTCGGGGAAGAAGAACATCTCCGTGGCCTTGCCCATGGACGCGACGCTGTGCTCGCCGCCGGCAGGCTGCGGCGGATCGGGCATCGGCGGATCGGGCTCCGGCGCGGCGGGTTCGGGCGCGGCGGGCTCACCGAACGGCACCTCCATGAACGATTCCTCGGCGAACTCGGGCATCCGGGGCGCGGCCGGCTGGGCGGTCGGGCGCCCCTCGGCCTGGGCGACCAGTCCGCGAATGTCGCTGAAGACGTGGAGGCGCCGCCGCAGATCGCGCAGCGCCAGGGCGAGCTCCGTAGTGGTCGCGAACCGATCCACCGGCGACGGCGACAGGCAGCGCACCACGATGGGGAACAGCTCCGGGCACACCTGGCGCAGCATGTCCGGGTCCGCCGACGGCTTGGCCGCGGCCACCCGCTGCAGCAGGGCCAGCTCGGAGTCGTCGCTGAACAGGTGCACGCCGGTGAGCATCTCGAACACCACGGCGCCGAGGGAGAACTGATCGCTCGCAGGGGTCAGGTCCTCGCCGCGGACCTGCTCGGGCGACATGTACGCGGGCGTCCCGCGGGTGACGTTGGGCACCACGGTGTGGAACGCGACGAGCTTGCCCTTGGCCAGGCCGAAGTCCACCAGCTTGGCCACGCCGTGGCGCGAGAGGATGACGTTGCCCGGCTTGAGATCGCGGTGGATCATCGGCGCGGGATCGCCGCGGTGGTCGGTGAGGGAGTGGACGCACGCCAACCCGTCGGCCACCTGCTCGGCGATGCGCAGAGCATCCCCCACGGCCAGCGCCCGGCCGCGGTCCGCGGTGTAACGGATCGCCTGGGTCAGGGTGGGCCCCTCCACGTACTCCATGACCAGCAGGTACTGGCCGTCCACGCGGGCCAGGTCGTACACCTGGACCACGTTGGGGTGGTGGGCTGCGGCGAGCGCGCGGGCCTCGTTGGCCAGGCTCTTGATGGCCCGGTCCACGCCGCCGGTACCCTCGCCGACGATCTTGACGGCCACCTTGCGCCGGAACCCCAGCTCCGCGTCGAGCTCGGCCAGGTAGACCGCTCCTTGCGTCCCCTTGCCCAGGGTCTCGATGAACTTGTAGCGACTCAGGCGGAACGGCAGCTTTCGCGATCCCTGCGGCATCTGTCCAGCTTACCCTCTCGCCCCGGACAGCAGAAGGGTCCCTTGATCCACGCCGGGGCCACTCCCTACGATGTCATCAACACGCGAAGGGGGCCTCGATGAGACGTTGCCGATGGATCGCCTGGCTGGTGCTCCTCGTACCGCTGGCCGCCAGGGCCGGCGGGGGGCCGGCCAACGTGATGGTGGTGGTCAACGGCGACGACGCCGAGGCCCTCGCCGTGGCCGACCACTACGCCGTCGAGAGGGACCTCCCCGCGGGCCACGTGTGCGCCCTCGCGGGCATCGATCCGCTGCTCACCCAGATCGACTTCGCCGACTACGAGGTCCTCGTCCACGATCCCGTCGTGGCCTGCCTCGACGCGCTGCCCCACCCCGAGGAGATCGACTACCTGGTGGTGGTGCGCGGCCTCCCGTACCGCGTGGCGCTGGAGGACGGAGGGTTCTACACGAGCCTGACGGCCATGCTCCAGGTGCACGAGGCCACCCACCGCCTCAGCGACGATCCCCTGGCCGGCATGCCGCAACCGAACAACGGCAACGCCTACGCCTGGGTGGACAACCCGGTGTACGTGAACGGCACCTGTCAGGTGGGGGATCTGGTCATCGACAACCCGTACAGCGGCTGGTACGTCAGCGGCTGCGGCATCGTGCGCACCTACGCCCACCCGCCGAGCTTCCGCCGCGCCAGCGCGGGCGACAGCGCCTGGTACGAGTTCACCGACAACCTGTTCGTGGTGTCGCGTCTCGACGGCTTCGACTACCAGGACGCGCGAGATCTGGTGGACCGCGCCGTGACCGCGGACGGCAGCTTCCCCACCGCGGACATCCTGTGCATGGAGGGCGCGGACGAGGCGCGGGGCGCGCGCGATCCCGAGTGCGAGTTCGTCGCGCGGCACCTCGAGATGGCCGGCTGGCCCGGCGCCTGGCTCTCACCCCACGACGCCGCCCTCGAGGGGCGCGAGGTGGCGGCCTACCTCACCGGCGCCGCCAGCCTCACCGGCGCCATCGACGGCAACACCTACGTGCCCGGCGCGGTGGCGTGCAACCTCACCTCCACCGGCGCGGCGCCGTCGAACTTCTTCTGCGACGAGACGGGCACGATCTGCCCCGAGAGCGAGAGCCAGACCTCCATCGCGCGCTTCGTCCGCGCGGGCGCCACCGCAGCCCACGGCACCGTGGCCGAGCCCCTCAACAACGTGTTCCCCAACGCCGGGCTGCTGCTGTACTACGCCCTGGGCTACAACGTGGGCGAGAGCGTGCTGTTCAACCAGCGCTACGTCTACTGGCAGAACCTCCTGCTGGGGGACCCCCTGACCACCCCCTACGCCCAGCGCCCCACGGTGACCATCGCCGAGGACAGCGTCCCCCAGGGCGAGGCCCTCGAGATCACCGCCGACCACCCCGACGGGATCTCCTCGATCCGCCTGTACGCCGACGGATCGATCGTGGCCGAGGGGGAGGGGGACACGCTGGCCTGGACGGTGGACCGGGACGTGGACAGCCAGTGGGACCTCCTGGCCGTGGCCTTCGCCGTCAACGCAGAACGCAGCCTGCCCGGCTGGCCCGAGGACGTCCAGCTGCCCCAGCCCGACGTCCAGGGGTGGATCACCGGGACCCTGACCGTGGACGAACCCCTCCCCGGGGACGACGACGACAGCGCCGGGCCGGCCGACGACGACGACGACACCTCGGCGGGCGACGACGACGCGACCCCCGGCGATGACGACGACGGAGGCGGCGACGACGGAGGCGGCGGTTGCGGCTGCCGCACGCTCCCGGCGACCTCGCTCCCGTCGGGATTGATGCTGCTGGGGCTGGTCCTGATGGCCCGCCGGAGGGCTTTCCTACAGGGGCGATAGGCTTTCCCCGGGCGCGCGCTACAATGCCCAACGTGCCCCCCATCCCCGTCCGACTCGCGGCCCTGGCCGCGCTGGTGTTCGCCGCGCTGCTCGGATGCAGCGACGACGGCACGGAAGTGCCCCCAGGGGGCGTCGCCATCGAGGAGGTGGAGTTCTGGGCGCCGTGGCACAACGAGCTGGCCACGTGGGTGCGCTGGAGCACCGAGGAACCGGCCACCTCTCGCATCGAGTTCGGAGAGACCGCGGACTACGAGTTCTATGTGCAAGAGGACGAACTCGATCTCGAGCACGAGGTGCTGGTGTTCGGGATGCGCGCCGAGCGCACCTACCACCTGGAGGTCCTCTCGGAGACCGAGGACGGCGAGCTGCTGAGCTCGGGGGACCTGACCTACGAGACCGGCGCGCTGCCGTTCCCCACCCTGCGCACCGAGGTCACCCACCGTCAGACCAAGTTCATCTCCCCTGGATGGACCCTGGCGAACCTGTCCCTGGGCACGGAGATCGACAACGTGGCCGTGGTGATGTTCGACGACGAGGGGGAGGTGGTCTGGTACTACACGATCCCCGGCGAGGACTCCCGCGCCGACGTCGAGGTCTCGCTGGTGGACAACGGCAACGTGCTCATCGGCGGCGCCATCGCCCCCAACCTCCGGCCGGTGGAGGTGGACATGACCGGCACCATCCAGTGGGCCGGCCCGGAGCAGACGGACTCCGAGCTGGCCATCGGCGGCATGCACCACACGTTCAAGAAGCTGCCCAACGGCAACTACGTCACCATGTTCTTCGACTTCCAGAACGGGCTGGTGGACGTGATCGAGGAGTTCGATCCCGACCTGGAGGAGGTGTGGACCTGGAACACCTTCGACTACCTGCCCGATCCGGAGACGCCGTACCCCCAGGGCAACGACGTCCAGGTGGATCTGGACGACGACGCGGTCTACTACAACGCCCACGTGGAGGGCGCCCTTTACAAGATCGACCGCGCCGACGGCGGCGTGATCTGGACCTTCGGCAAGGACCAGGACTTCAAGATGCTCGACTTCGAGGAGGAGGACTGGTTCCTGCGCGCCCACGCCCCCCACGTGCTCGACGACGGCAACTTCCTGTTCTACGACAACGGCACGAGCGGACGCGGCTGGTCCCGGGCGGTGGAGTACGAGGTGGACACCGAGGCCCACACCGCGCGCATCGCCTGGCAGTACCCCGACGAGGACGACGACGACGTCTGGTACAACCGCATCTGGGGCGAGGCGGATCGGCTCCCCAACGGCAACACCCTCATCACCGCGGGCTCGTGCGATCCCGACGACGATCCCGGTCGCATCTTCGAGGTCATGCCGGACGGCACCAAGGTCTGGGAGATGTGGCTCGACTCGTCGGACAAGGGCGAACGCGCGGGCTCGTATCGCTCCGAGCGCATCCCCATCCTCGTGGGCGTTCTATAACGTCAACGCGCGGGTCCACGTCGGCGCCTGATCCCCAGCAACGCCCCCAGCACTCCGATGAGCCCCCACCCCGTCCCGGTCCTCGGGGCCGAGTCACACGAACAGTCCACCCCACCGCCGCCGTCCGCCGAGTCGTCGTCGTCGTCAGCCCCCGCGCCGCACTCGTCGTCGTACTGGTCTGCCGTGCCGTCGCAGTCGTCGTCGATGCCGTTGGCGCAGTTCTCGTCCGCGTCGGGGTGGATGGAGGGATCGGTGTCGTCGCAGTCGGTGCCGTAGGGGCCGCCCGGATATCCGTCGGTGTCGATGTCGTCCAGATCCTCGCCGTCGCAGTCCTGGTCGATGCCGTCGTAGGGGACCTCGGAGGCGCCGGGATAGACGCTGGCGTTGTAGTCGTCGCAGTCCTCGTCCCCGCAGCCGGACCAGCTGTCGAGGTCGTAGTCGATGCCGTCGTCCACCAGGCCGTTGCAGTCGTTGTCCTTGCCGTCGCAGACCTCGTCCTCGCCGGGGTTCACCCCCGCGTCGAAGTCGTCGCAGTCACCGGCGCAGATGTTGTAGCCGTCGATGTCGACGTCGGCCACCTCGTCGGTGGCGGGGTTGCAGTCGTCGTCGTGCTCGGAGTTGCAGATCTCCACGGCGCCCGGGTTGGTGGCCGGGTCCTCGTCGTCACAGTCGCCCGCGCACTCGGAGTAGGTGTCGTTGTCGTTGTCCACCTCGGTCTGTTCGAGATCGTCGAGGCAGTCCGAGTCGATGCCGTCGTCGCAGGTCTCCGGCGCCCCGGGGTACACGGTGGTGTCCGCGTCGTCGCACTCCTCGCACGCGAGGAAGCCGTCGCCGTCGTCGTCGTACTCGTAGTCGGCCAGCGTCCCGTCGCAGTCGTTGTCCATCTCGTCGCAGAGCTCCGGAGCGCCCGGATAGGTGTCCGGATCCGTGTCGTCACAGTCCCCCTCGCACAACGACAGGCCGTCGCCGTCGCCGTCGAGGCCCTCGTCGATGTCGTTGTCGCAGTCGTCGTCGATGCCGTTGCACACCTCGGGGGCGCCCGGGTAGATGGCCGCGTCGCCGTCGTCGCAGTCCGCGCACTGGACGTGCCCGTCGCCGTCCCCGTCGAAGGTCTCGTCACCGGGGATCGCCCCGTCGCAGTCGTTGTCGAAGCCGTCGCAGATCTCGGGCGCGCCGGGCCACGTCGCTGGATCGTTGTCGTTGCAGTCCCCTCCGCAGACGGTGATGCCGTCGCCGTCGTCGTCGGTCTGCTCGTCGATGAAGCCGTCGCAGTCGTCGTCCACCCCGTTGCAGGTCTCGGGCGCGCCAGGGTAGATGGAGGCGTCGCTGTCGTCGCAGTCGGCGGGGTCGTCGCAGAGGCTGTACTGGTCCCCGTCCAGATCGAATCCCTCGTCCACGTCGCCGTCGCAGTCCGTGTCGAAGTGATCGCAGATCTCCACGGCGCCGGGGAACCGGCTGGCGTCGGAGTCGTCGCAGTCGCCGTCACACTGGGACAGGCCGTCGCCGTCGTTGTCCGAGACCTCGTCGGCCACTCCGTCGCAGTTCTGGTCCACGCCGTCGTTGCACACCTCGGGCGCGCCGGGGAACACGGTGTCGTCCGCGTCGTCGCAGTCCCCGTCCATGGGGCTCCAGCCATCCAGGTCCTCGTCGATGTCGGCGACCCAGAAGACCGCGTCGATGTACAGCTGCTGGACGTCGGGGTTGCTCATCGCGCCGTAGCCGCTGTAGTTGCCCGAGTGGTTGAAGCCCACGAGGCGGGCGCTGCCCCACTCGCGGATGGCGATGGCGTCGTTGCCGTGGTCGTCCGTGGCCAGGACCTCCACCGGGTCGCCGGCGAACACGTGCGCGGAGCCGTCGTTGCGCCCGGCCTGGAAGCTGAACGAGAGGGGGACGTTGGCCACCACGGGGTGGTTCTCCATGCCCGGGACGAGGCTGTAGGTGAGCGTCCCCTCGCTGCCGCTGCTGCGATCGAACAGGATCAGCGGCCTCATCGTGCCCATCTGGCCGTTGTAGATCTGGTAGGCGCACCACTCGCCGTGCATGAACCCGCCGCCAGCCGCCACGTAGTCGAGCAGCGCCAGCTGGCCCGCGGGGTCCATCTCGGAGCTGTAGGTCGTGCCGTTGAGGTGGATCACGGCGTCGAACCCGGTGGGCGCGGGGTTGGTCCCGTCGTAGCTGGGCTCGGCCGTGTCGCTCGGGGTGACGTTGATGCCCGCGGCGTTGAGTGCCGCCACCAGAGCCTGCGTGTGCGTGCCGTAGTCGTCCCAGATCAGCAGCACGTCCGGGTTGGCGCGCGCGGACAGGGGCACCATCAGCGCCGCGATCCAGCCGAGGATCACCATTCGTCTCATGTCTTCCCTCTCGACGAGGCCTCGATCCCTCGCCCCCGATGGTAGAAGTCCCGGCGGTGCCGGATCAACGTTCGTACAGATCCACCCGTCGATCGTCGAGGACGTGATTGCCCGGCGTGACGTACTTGTCGCGCGCCGCGGCGGGGTCGATCGCCACCGCAGTCACGTGGTCCTCGGCAGCGGGCGCAGTGGCCAGCGCCACCCCGGCGGGATCCCAGACGCCCGATCCCCCCGTGAACTCCAGCTCCTGGTCTCCGCGGCGCTCCGACCCCCAGCGGTTGGCGGTGATCGCGAACAGACGATTCTCGATGCACCTCGACGGCATCACCCGCTGGCACAGGGGGAGCACGAGGTTGGACGGGTGGGCCACCACGTCTGCGCCCCGCAACGCCAGCGTCCGCGTCACCTCCGGGAAGATCCAGTCGAAGCAGATCATCATGCCCACCCGCACCCCGGCCACCGGCCACACGGCCAGGGGGAGATCCCCGGGCTCGAACAGCGCCTTCTCGCGATCGAACAGGTGGGCCTTGCGGTATCGCCCGACGACTCCGGACGGGCCCACGAGGATCGCGCTGTTGAACGCCCGCGATCCGTCGCGCTCGGCGAGCCCCACCGCGAGGTGGCAGCCGGTGTCGCCGGCGATCTGCGTCAACCGCGCCTCGGCGGCGCCCCCCGCTGGCTCGGCGAGCTCGAGCAGCTCGCCGCGATGGGCGAACAGATATCCCGTCAGCGCCAGCTCGGGCAGCACCAGGAGATCCGCGTCACTGCGCGCGGCCAGACCGGCCACGCGCCCGAGGTTGGTCTCGACGTCGCCGAACACGGGCGCGAACTGGGCCAATCCGCAGCGGAACATGCAGCCTCCAGTTCGCTCACCGTAGCCCGATGGACACGACAGGTCGACCACGGGGATTCAGCCCACGGTGATCTGCGGATACAATTCCCTGGCACGGCCTCGTGAAGAAGGAGCCGACCATGGACCCTGCGCATCGCCGCCTCTGGATCGTCCCGGCCCTGCTGTTCGCCGCGCTGTCGGGGCTCACCTGCGGCGAGGAGCTCGTCGGCGACCTGGTCACCGACGTGGATCCCCTGGACCTCGGCGCCTGCCCGGTGGCCGACGACCTCGAGGGCGACGTGGTGGTGCACAACGACGGGGACGGCGCCCTCGAGCTGCTCGACGTGGTGTGGAAGGACGACGACGGGGAGCACTTCAAGTTCCGATACGACAGCTTCCAGCTGCCCACGGTCATCGAGCCGGGCGGGGCGTTCACCGCGCAGATCGTGTTCCGTTCGTTCTCACCAGGAGTGTTCTGGGGCTCGCTGGAGTTCGTCTACGCCGACACCCCGGAGGACGGGGTCGAGCGCTCCCTCAACGTGGGCGTCGCCGCCGCGGCCGTGGATCCCGGCGAGGACCTCGACGGGGACGGCTTCACCACCCACGACGGGGACTGCGACGACACCGACGCGGACGTACACCCCGACGCCGAGGAGGCCTGTGACGGCGTGGACACCGACTGCAACGGCCTGTTGCCGATGGAGGAGGAGGACGCCGACGGCGACGGGGTGATGCTCTGCGAGGATGACTGCGACGACGGCGACGACACCGTGTACCCCGGGGCCGAGGAGATCTGCGACGGCATCGACAACGACTGCGACGGCGTGGTGGGCGACGACGTGGACGCCGACGGCGACGGCTCGACCCCGTGCGACGGGGACTGCGACGACGGTGATCCCGCCGTCCACGCCGGGGCCGATGAGATCTGTGACGGCGTGGACTCCGACTGCGACGGCGCGGTGCCCGCGGACGAAGCCGACGACGACGGTGACGGCTACCGCGCCTGCGACGGGGACTGCGACGACACCGACGACAGCGCCTTCCCCACCAACCCCGAGGTGTGCGACGGCGTGGACAACGACTGTGACGGCGCGCCGGAGCCGGACGAGGTGGACGCCGACGGCGACAGCTACATGATCTGTGAGGGGGACTGCGACGACACCCGCGCGGACGTGTACACGGGTCACGTGGAGGAGTGCGACGGCGTCGACAACGACTGCGACGGTTCTCCGGGCGCCGACGAGGTGGACGCCGACGGCGACGGCGTCATGGTCTGCGCCGACGACTGCGACGACGCGGATCCGGACGTCTACCACGGCGCCAACGAGATCTGCGACGGCATCGACAACGACTGCGACGGCAGCCCTGGCTCCTTCGAGGCCGACGACGACGCGGACGGGTACATGGTCTGCGAGAGCGACTGCGACGACACCAACGACGTCATGTTCCCGGGCAACCCGGAGACGTGCGATGGCTACGACAACGACTGCAACTCCATCATCGACGATCCCGACGCCCAGGACTGCGTGACCTACTGGGCCGACGTGGACGGGGACACCTACGGCAACCCGGCCAGCTCCGTGTGCACCTGCGCGACCGTGTGGCCCCACGAGGCCACCAACGACGAGGACTGCTACGACGGCAACGATCTGGCGTACCCCGGCGCCACGGGCTGGTACGACCAGCACCGGGGTGACGGATCGTTCGACTACGATTGCGACGGCTCGGGGACCCAGCAGTGGACCGACATCGGCAGCTGCGTACGTGACGGAGGCACGTGCACCCTCGAGGTGGGGTGGGCGAACACGGTCCCGTCGTGCGCCCACAACGGCTTCTGGCTCAGCGGCTGCACGGACAACGGCTTCACGTGCGTCATCGCCGGCACGAGCCAGACGCAGGAGTGCCAGTAGGCGACGATCGCTGAACTCGAACGGAGGCTGAACCTGGAGGAGCGGAACAGGCGCCGGGACTAGTCCTCGGCCTTCTTGCGCTTGTTGAGGATGAAGCCCACGAGCAGCAGCAGGATGCCGAGCATGCCCATCAGGGTGCCGACGCCCTCGAGGGCATAGCTGACGAGGCTCATCGTGCCCGCGAGGGAGTAGTTGAACTTGCCCATCGCCACCAGGACGGTCAGCACGATCCCGCACAGCAACAGGAACAGACCCGGAAGACAGCCGCAACCACATCCCAGCTTCGAGGCGATGTGCATGCCCTTCTTCGGTGAGTCGAAATCGTCGTACTTGGCCATGTCTTCCCCTTCATCTCGGGATGTGAATGTGTTGAACCCGTCCCCAACCGGGCGACCGACCCAGTGTAGCGTCGCGGCGCCGGGCGATCAAAGGGGCGGACGGCCGCCGCTCAGGTGGGCAACGGGGCCAGGACGTGCGACGATCCACCCATGCCTGGCGCCCCCCCTCCCCCCCTGCCGACCTGCCTCGACGAGGCGGGTCGCCGCGGCTGGGACGAGCTCGACGTGGTGCTCGTCTCCGGCGACGCCTACGTGGATCACCCCGCCTTTGCCGCGGCGATCCTCGGGCGCGTGCTCGAGGCCGAGGGGTACCGGGTGGGGGTGATCGCCCAGCCTGACTGGCGGTCGGCGGATCCGTTCCGGGCCCTGGGCCGGCCCCGCCTCTTCTTCGGCGTCAGCGGCGGTAACGTGGACTCCATGCTGGCCCACTACACGCCGCGGCGGCGGCGGCGCAGCGACGATCCGTACAGCCCCGGCGGGCGCCACGGCTGCCGCCCGGATCGCGCGACCACCGTGTACGCCCAGCGCTGCCGGGAGGCGTACAAGGGCGTGCCGGTCGTCATCGGCGGTATCGAGGCCTCCTTGCGCCGTGTCGCGCACTGGGATCACTGGGGCCGCAACGTCCGGCCGTCCGTGCTCGCCACGAGCAAGGCCGACCTGCTCGCCTACGGCATGGGGGAGCGGGTCGTGGTCGACATCGCCCGCATCCTGGACCGCGGGGAGGGGACCGAGGGGTTGCGCGCGCTCCCGTCCACCTGCCACCTGCTGGGCCACCGCGAGGCCAGCGCGCACACGGGTCGAGGCGTCATGCTGCCCTCGTTCGAGGAGTGCAAGGCCGTCCCCGGCCTCCTCGCCGACGTCACGCGCGAGGTGTGCCGGCAGCGCCGCGGCGATCCCCCGCTGCTGCAGCCCCACGGGACCCGCATGCTCGTGCACACGCCGCCCGCCGAGCCCCCGGCCGCCGGGGATCTGGATCGCTGGTTCGGGCTCACGTTCTCCCGGCAGCCCCACCCGTCCACTCCGGGACCGGTCCCGGCGCTGGACACCGTGCGCTGGTCCGTGCAGACCCACCGCGGGTGCTTCGGCGGCTGTAGCTTCTGTTCCCTGTCGGAGCACCAGGGGCGCACGGTCGTCTCCCGCAGCCGCGAATCGGTGCTCGCCGAGGTGGATCGTATCGCCCGGGATCCGGCCTTCCGTGGTGAGATCAGCGACCTGGGTGGCCCGTCGGCCAACATGTACGGGCTGAGCTGTTCGGACCCGGCGCAGGAGGCGCGGTGCCGGAGGCGCAGCTGCCTGTGGCCCAACCCGTGCAAGCTGCTCGACTCCGACCCGGACCCCTGGATCGGACTGCTCAGGGGCGCCCGCAAGAACCCCAGGGTGAAGCGGGTCCGCGTGGCCAGCGGCGTGCGGATGGACCTGCTGCTCGCCCACCCCCGCTCCCTGGCCGAGCTGGTGGCCTTCCACGTGGGCGGGCAGCTCAAGGTGGCCCCGGAACACGATCACGCGGCGCCCTTGAAGGCCATGCGCAAGGGCCCCCCGGGGACCCTGCGCCGTTTCAAGAAGGCGTTCGACGCGGCCAGCCGGACCGCGGGCAAGGAGCAGTACCTGGTGCCCTACCTCATGTCCGGGCACCCGGGCACGACGCTGGACCACATGGCGGATCTCGCCGAGCAGCTCGCGGCGCTGGGGCTGCGGCCGCGCCAGGTGCAGGATTTCACGCCGACGCCGATGACGCTGGCCACGGCCCAGCACGTGTGCGGTGTGGATCCCCTCACGCGTGAGCCAGTCCAGCCCTGTCGCGGCGATCGAGCCCGCGCCGACCAGCGCGCCGTGCTCCAGTGGTACCTCCCGCAGTACCGCGAGCGCGGCGCCAAGCTGTTGCGCAGGCTCGGGCGCGCCGACGTGTTGCGTGGGCGCAAGCCGGACAAGAAGCGCCGCCGGAGACGACGGTGATCCCTCGCGTGTTGTTCGCGCTGCTGCCCGTGGCGGTCCTCGCCGCCTGCTCCGAGGCGCCCCGGACCGAGGACGCCTATGCCCACTGGCCCGCGGAGGGCACCTATTTCCCGTACACCTACACCCCCGAGACCGACCTGGAGTCCTACGAGGACGTGCGCTGGGAGACCGAGACCTGGGTGCCCACCGAGGACCTGGACCTCGCCGGCCAGTACCTGCTCAAGTCCTCCTACCACCGGCCCGGCGCTCCAGAGGAGTCCCTGGATCACTTCGCCGCGATGCGCTCCGCCGTACCCCCGCTGGGCGCCGCCCCGGACCTCTCGCTGGTCGGCGACGTCATGTGGGTGGGCGACAACTGGTCCACCTACGCCGAGGGGGCCGCGCAGATGCTCGACGGCACCCTCCGGGTCGGCAACCTCGAGACCCCCACGTCGCCCAACCATCCCCACGTGCTCGCTGATCTGGGCACCTACACCTTCAACGCCCCACCCGAGATGCTCGACGGTCTCCCCCTCGACCTGCTGCAGCTGAACAACAACCACAGCCTCGACGTGGGCGAGGACGGCCTCGACGACACCCTCGCCGAGGTGGAGGCCCGCGGCATCGCCCACACGGGCGTCGACGATCACGCGCTCCTCGACGTGGGCGGGCGGACCGTGGCCTTCCTCTCCTACACCTGGGGGATCAACCAGCGCGACGTCGTGCCCGAGCGGGAGCTGTTCATCCTCCCCTTCGGACACCTCGACGAGGTCCTCGACCTGGCCCCGCTGGAGCAGCACATCGAGCGGGCCCGCATCGACGGCGCCGATGCCGTGGTCGTCCTCGCCCACTGGGGGTTCGAGTACGAGTACTACCCCGATCCCCACTTCCTGGTCCTGGGCCGCCGCATGGTCTCGGCAGGCGCCGACCTCGTCGTCGGTCACGGGCCCCACGTGGTCCAGCCGCCCGAGGTCTGCGCCGTGAACCAGCCCGACGTGGTCCCAGGCATCGGCACGTGCAGCGTCCGGGACGACCGGGGCGAGCCCCGCGAGGCCGCCATCCTGTACAGCCTGGGCAACTTCGGCACTCCCCAGGCGACCCTCCCGTGCCAGGTGGGGATCGCCGCGTCGGTCACCCTGGAGCCCCTCGCCCTCGGCTGGGCCGGCGTCGCGTTCGTCGAGGACGGCTGGGGACCTCAGCTGTTCCCCCTGGCCGATCAGCTGGACGACGAGGAAATGGCGGCCGAGGCCCTGCGACTGGACGAACATCTGGGCACGGGCTGGAAGCGTTGAACCGGAGGCCCTCACCGATGCGGTAGGATCGCGGGAAGGAGGCGGGATGGACTGGCGCAGATTCGCACTCACCCTGGGGGGCTCGGCGACGCTCTCGCTGGTCGCTTGCACCGGCTCGCTGGCGGTGGGAGACGACGACGACGACACCACGTCGATCGCGGACGACGACTCGGCCGGCACCGATCGGATCGAGGAGGTCTTCGTCCAGTCGGCGGACGCCATCGACATCCTGTTCGTGGTGGACAACTCCGCGTCCATGCTCGAGGAGCAGAACGCCCTGCAGAGCAACTTCTGGTACTTCATCCAGCACCTGTCGGGCACCGGCGTGGACTACCACATCGGCATCACCGTGCTCGACGACTGGACGACCCAACCCGAGATCGGCGCCCTCTTCGGTCCCACACCCTACATCGATCCGGACACGGCGGACCCCGTGGGCGCCTTCGCCGCGAACATGACCATGGGCGTGGAGGGCATGGGCAGCTGCGAGGTCGGCCTGGAGGCCAGCTACCGCGCCCTGAACGAACCCCTGACCAGCGGAACCAACGTGGGCTTCTACCGGGACGACGCGCGCCTGACCGTCGTCGTGGTCAGCGACGAGCCCGACGGCAGCACCACGGGTCAGTGCCCCGACGCCATCGCCTGGACCGAGTACGTGCCCTGGATCACGACCCTCAAGGGCGTCGAGGGCCCCGAGCGCATCCACTTCGCCGCCATCGCTGGCGACGTCCCCGATGGCTGCTACGACAGCTGGGGGCAGGCCGAGGCAGGGCGCGGTTACCACGAGGTCACGGAGGCGTTGGGCCCGGACCACAGCACGTTCTTCTCCATCTGCGAGAGCGACTGGTCCCCCGTCATGTCCGACCTCGGGCTGCAGGCCGCCAGCGCCCAGCTCTCCTTCCCCCTCGCCGGCTTGCCCGATCCCGGCACCATCGAGGCCCACGTGGACCCCGACGGCGACGGGGCGACGGCCGAGTTCCCCATCTACCCCGATCCCACGTACACCCAGCCCTACGCCTACGTGTACGTCGCCGACACCAACTCCCTGGACTTCTCGGCCGAGACCCGCCCGCCCATCGGCGCGGTGCTGCGGGTGACCTACGAGGAGGCTGAGTAGCTAGTCCTGATCCAGGACCCGCCGCACGGCGGCGCCCAGGGCGTTGACCGTGTACGGCTTCTGGACGAACGCGCGGATGCCCTCACGCATGAGCTCGCCGGCGCGCCCGCCGCTGGAGAACCCCGACGAGAGGATGACCTTCACGTCGGGATCGATCTTGCGAAGCTCGCGGAAGACCTCACCCCCGTCCATCTCCGGCATCACCATGTCCAGCAGGACCAGCTGGATGCGGTCGTGGCGCTCGCGGAAGGTCTCGACGGCGCGGCTGCCGCGGTCGGCCAGCAGCGTGGTGTAGCCCTTCTTCTCGAGGACGCGGCGGGCGGACCGCAGCAGGCTGGGCTCGTCGTCCACCACGAGGATGGTCTCGTCGCCGCCCGGGACGATGGGCTCGACGCCGACGGGGAGGTTGTCCTCGGCGTGGTCGGAGATGGGGAGGTGGATCTCGACGCAGGTCCCCACGTCCTCGACGCTGGAGATGTGCATGTATCCGCCGTGGTTGCGCACGATGCCGTGACTGACCGACAGGCCAAGGCCCGAGCCGTGCCCCTTGGTGGTGAAGAACGGATCGACCACCTTGCCGACGGTCTCGTCGCTCATGCCGGAGCCGGTGTCCGAGATCTCGAGCACGCAGTGGGGGCCGTACAGAGCCTCGCCCTCGCCGGGGCAGGAGGACTCGATGGGCTCGGCCTCACGACACTCGATGGTCAGGTCGCCGCCGCCGGGCATGGCGTCGTCGGCGTTCATGCAGATGTTGAGGATGGCCTGCTGCAGCAAGATGGTGTCGACGCTGACCACGCAGTCCCGCTCCACGACGATGCGGATCCTGGTCTTCTTGTGCAGGGTGCGGCCGAGGAGGTCCTCCATCTCGCGGACCACCTTGGAGATCCGGACGTTGCGCACGTCGAGGCGTTCGTTGCGCGCGAAGGTCAGCAGCTTGCCGGTGAGATCGCGCGAGCGCTCGGCGGCGCCGACGATGTCCATCATCTCGGCGTGGCCGTTCTCCCCGGGGCCCACGTCCATCAGCGCCATCTGGGCGTTGGTGAGGATCGCCGTGAGCATGTTGTTGAAGTCGTGGGCCATGCCGCCGGCGAGCTGGCCCACCGCCTCCATCTTCTGGGACTGGATCAGCTGGCGCTCCAGGAGCACCTTCTCCTCCTCGATGCGCTTGCGGTGACCGATGTCGATGGCCACCTCCAGCGCCCGCACGAGCTCCCCGTCGGCGTTGGTGAGCGGGTGGATCGTGTGCAGGGCGGGGAAGATCTCGCCGGACTTGCGCACCAGCGTGGTCTCGCCGCCGCGCCCGGGCGCCCCGCTTCGCAGGGCGTCGTGGGCCTGTTCGAGATCCCGCACCGCCTCCTCGGGTCGTAGCATCGACGCCTGGACGCCGGCCACCTCCGCGGCGGTGTAGCCGAACATCTTCTCGGCGCCCGGGCTGAAGTCGACGATCAGCGCCTTCGTCCCCTCCAGATCGGTGGTGACGAAGGCCACGCTGTCCGCGCCGGCGTAGATGGACCTGAGGTGCTCCTCGCGCTGGCGCAGCTTCTCCTCGGCGAGCATCCGGTCGGTGATGTCATGGATGATGGAGAACAGCAGCCTGCGGCCCTGCACGAGGATGGCCGTGGAGTGGACCTCCACGGTCCGGATCTCCCCGCTGGCGAGCTTGTGCGGGAAGACGAAGTGGTTCTTCTCGCGGGTGACGGCCTTGCGGATCTCCTCGGCCACCGTCTCCCTGGGGAGCTGGTTGAGATCGTGGATGTCCATCTTGCCCAGCTCGGTGCGCGTGTACCCGTAGAACTCCACCGCAGCGACGTTGGCGTCCACGATGTGGTGGTCCTGTGGAGCGATCAGCAGCATGGGGGCGTGGTGGCTCTCGAACATCTGCTCGAACCGCTCCGCGTGCTCGCTCACCGCGGTCTCCCAGTCCCGCTGCTCGGCGACCTTGCGGGCGGTCGAGCGGTCCCAGGCGAGCACTCCGCCGATCCCCAGCAACCACAGGATCCCGTGCCAGAGGAACAGCATCTGGCGCGATCGGGCCTCCATCGCCCGCAGCGGGGCCATGGGGACGCCCACGCTGATCCCGCCGCGGACGTCGCCCAGCTCGTACCCTTGTGGGGCATGACAGCTCAGACACACCTGCTCGGTGTACAGCGGCCGCATGAGCCGCATACGCTCCTCGCCGCCCTCCTCGGACAGGGCGCTGAACTCCTCCGCGCCGACCTCGAAGGCCTGCAGCGCCGCGGTCTCCCAGGGATCCGCCGCGTTGAGCGGCCGGATCGGATCGAGGCTGGTGATGCGACCACCCACACCATCCCCCTCGGCGCCCAGCTCGTGGACCTGCCGCGTCATGTACGCGGGGTTCACCATCGTGAGCTGCCGGCCGTCGGGCGTTTTGATGTCGCGGTGGTCCACGTCCAGGTAGGGGTTCGGCTGCGTGGTGGCGCTCACGGGGACGTACACACCGCCGTTGATGGCGTTCCAGCGCCGGTACAGCACGTCCTTGTCGAAGGCCGCGCGGGCCTGCGTCCGGGCAGTCCCCTCGGAGACCTCGCCGACCAGGGCGAGGTTGTGCCACAGGGAACCGAGGATGAAGACGGTCACCACGAGGGACGCAGACCAGGAGAAGCGACGCCAGCGGAGCGCGCGGCGCGCCACCAGGTGATCGTGAGAAGGGAGCCCCTCCATTCCCGCTACCGGACCACGTCCGCCGGCTGGACCAGGGGACAGCTACCCGCGACCTCGGTGTAGACCTCCTCGTCCCCGGCGCGGCCCGCCCACAGGAACACGTGACGGCTGCCGCAGTTCTCGCACAGCTGCCACTGCACCGCAGGGGACAGGGGGAACAACCGCTCGCCAGCCCACAGGTAGACCACCTCCTCCTCCAGCGCGTCGGCGTCGAGGCCCGCCAGGGCGCTGTCGGGCACCCCAGGCATCACCAGCAGATCACCGCCGCCGCCCCTGACCACGAGGCGGGCGGTGGAGGCGTCCGGCTGGCTGACCATGCCGCCGAGCAGCGCGTTGAGCTTGGGCCGGTACATCCGGGCCAGCTCGGCGCACTGTTCCTCGGACGGGAAGGTGGCGGCGTCCTGCCAGACGCGCAGCTGGTAGTCCACCAGGCTCTGCGTGAGCTGCTGGTAGTGGAGCTTGCGGTAGTCGGCAAGGTACGGCTGCTGCTCGATCAGGTCGTCGAGCCCTGGCTGGGCCAGGCAGCGGTGGAACGCCTCACGCAGGTCACCCAGGGACTGGATGTCCGGTAGATCCGCCCCCTCCGCCGCCGACGTCAGGATGCACACGTGGTAGCGCAGGAATGCCTCGAACACCCGCGGAATCCACGCGGCGTACTCGCTGTTGGTGCGCACCGTCTCCAGGAGGAAGCCGGGGATGGACACCGGCGCGGGCATCAGGCCGATGTCGGGGATTCCGCCAGCCTCGTCCAGCGCGCGCTCGGTGGCGTTGCGGCACGCCCGCGCGATGAACGCAGGGAAGACCTTGCGCAGCGACACGGCGCGCTCGCCCTCGCCGCCCTCCCCCTCCAGCGCCAGGTCGAAGGTGGCGTGGTAGAGGCACTCGTCGCAGTGGTACACGTCCACGGCGCAGTGGATGGGCCCGGCGTCCGGGGGATTCGACAAGGTACTGGTCAACGGCAGCTTGATCGTGGGCACGTCGCGCAGCATCACCCGCAGGGGCGCGGCCGGCAGCACCTTCAGATGGGCCGATCGCAGGTACACCATGATCTCGGGGGAGACCTGCCCGGGCAGGGCCGCGCCCTCGCCAGCTCCGTCCGCCACGCTCTCCGGCAGCTCCCGCTCCAGGCCGCCCACATCCAGGTGCACCAGGAAGTGGCCCTCCCGGGGGGCCTCGGACGGGGCGAGGATACGCAGGCTCCGCTCCACGAGGAAGTCCGACGCGTGGATCTCCAGGCCCGTGCCGCAGACGGGGCAGAACCGCGCCTCCGCCGGGGGGCAGGCGCTGCACACGGGGCAGTAGCCGTACTTGCGACCCAGCGGCTTGTCCGCCAGTTCGGCGGCGGTGAGGATGCGGCGGGGGGAGTCCTCCTCCTCGGCGGTGGCGAGATCGAGTTCGAGTTCTTCGGCGGGATCGGGGGGGGGGTCGGGTCCTGGCTCGGGTTCTGGCTCGAGCTCGGGTTCTGGCTCGGGTTCTGGCTCGGGCTCGGGCTCGGGCTCGGGCTCGGGCGCGGGCTCGGGCGCGGGGTCGGGCGCGGGCGCGGGGTCGGGGTCGGGGGCTGGCGCGGGGCCGGGTGCG
>CAYRNR010000040.1:0-62352 GCA_964425605.1 uncultured Rickettsiales bacterium
TCGTGAAGATCGTGGAGTTGGTTCTAGGGCGAGGTTGCGTGATCAGCCCTCTAGCGGCGGTTCCCTCACTCCTCCACGCAGGCGCCGTCGGTGGCGACACAGCGGAAGGTGAAGAAGAGGACGTGGGGGCCGGCGATGGGGTGCATCACCGGATACTCGTACTCGAAGCCCACCTCCACCTTGTTGGGCTTGTACCGGTAGTAGAGCAGGTCGCGTGAGGTCGGGTACTCGGCGCCGATGGCCTTGAGCTCCCCGTCGAACCAGCTCTTGTGGCGATCGTCGTTGATGTTGCCCACCGACGCCGTCATCGCCATCTCCCGCGCCGCGCTGCGGATCTTCAAGAACTGGAAGAACGGTGGGTAGTACATGACCAGCGCGTAGGAGCCGGCCACGAAGAGCAGGCCCAGCACGATGTGGATGACGTTGACCTTGCCGCGGGTGTCCCTGTGGAGCGATCGGAGCATGTCCGGCGATCCTCGCCCTCTCGAATGCGTCCCCTTGTTCCCACCTCGTCGATGATAGCACCGAAAACCGGACTCACGACGTTTGGATCCACCGGATTGAGGTGGCTCTGCGCGCCGGCCGGGACAATAGTTTCCTCTCGGTGGCGTCCAGGGTATGTTTCGATGGACATGCAGCATCGGGTAGGGTGTCCCCTCGCCCGAGTCCAGGGTAGGAACGGCTGGAGGTGACGGTGGCTCTGGAGCCCCTCAGGCGGCTCGTCGGCAAGGCGGGATGGAGACTGCGCACTGCGCGCGCCCTCCGCGACGGCAGCCGTACGCTGATCTGGGTGCTGGTCTCCATCGCCCTGGCCGCCCTGATCCTCGAGATCGGCTGGGGCCTGCGTCCCGTCCACCTGCTGCTGCTGAGCGCTGCGCTGCTGTTGCCCGTGGGCGCCGTGATCCGTGCGCTGGTGACCCCTCCCGGTCCGGTGCGTTCGGCCAAGGCCCTGGACGTGGGCGCCGAGCTCCACGACCGCATCGGGACCGCCCTGGCCCTCGGTGGGATGCAGGGCGGCCTGGTGGATCGGCAGCGCGCCGACGCCCTGGACCGCGCGGCAGGGCTGCGCGTCGGGAGCGCCATCCCCATCGCCTTGCTGCGCCGCGTGCGTGGCCCCGCGGCCGCGCTCCTCGTCCTGTTCGCGGTGGTGGCCGTCTGTCTCGCCTTCGATCTTCGCCCCCCACGCGCCGAAGCCCCGGTCAGCGCGCTGGAGGAGAGCGGGGAGGACCTGCTGGCCGTGCTCGGCGGGATCGAGGAGGACGCGGTCGCCCAGGGGAACAAGCGCCTGGAGCGGTCCGTCACCGACCTGCACGACCGGGTCAAGAAGATCGTCGAGGAGGAGCGCAAGCGCCGCGAGGAGGTCCAGGACGAGGAGCCGCCCCCGCCCCCCCCGCCGAACGAGCTCGCGCCGGTGTTGCCCGAGGAGGCCGCGGCCCCCGACGGCCTGTACAGCGTCAGCGAGCTCGACGCCATGCACACCCAGCTGCAGCTGGACCTGGCCGGCGCCATGGACTTCAACCTCGAGAGCGTGCGTCGCGCGGCCAGCGACGTGATTCGCAAGGACCCGGCGATGCGGCGGTTCAGCCAGGAGATCGACAACCAGATGCTGGCGGAGCCCGACATGTTCGATCGTGCCGACACCCGCAAGGACAGCACCACGTCGAACTTCCGAGGCAACCACAACCCCATGTCCAACACCGACACGGGCATGGGGATGGAGCTCAAGGACCAGGTCCAGGAACAGGTGGAGGAATCGGCGGTGGACGATTTCACGGCCGAGTCCCTGGCTGCGGACGACAAGAAGCACGCCCTGCAGATGCTGTTCAAGGAGTTCCTCGAGGAGTACTCCGCGGATCGCGGCGAGCAGATCGCCGACTGGCTCGCGGGCAAGAACCCCGACGGGCCGCGCGTGGCCGTGGACGACGGATCGCAGATGCCCGACAAGACCGACGCCATGGCCGAGTCCGGGTTCGAGGACGTCTCGGACGATCCCTACGACAAGACCGAGAAGGACGACTCGTACAAGCCCGTGTCGGCCGACGAGATCCCCGAAGGGGCCGAGGTGCAGACCCTCGACGACGCGGCGGGGATGGGCGAGGGCGCGGCGGGGATGGGCGAGGGCACGACCGAGACCACCAAGGGCGCCCAGGGCGCCGGCAGAGGCGACGGCTCGGTGGGTGGCGAAGAGGAGGAGCGGGTGCTCCCCACCCTGCCCGGCGCGGAGCTGGAGCAGATCCTGGGGCAGGTCACCGATGACGAGCTACCCCCGGAGCGCCAGCGCGAGCTGCTCGAGGAGGTGGCCACCCACAAGATCCACGGGGGACTGGCCAACGACTTCGGCGATCAGAACGGCAACTACTTCGAGGAGGCGGATCGCATCCTGCTGGAGGAGTCCGACGAGCTGCCTCCCCTGTTCCGCGATTACGCCCACGAGTACTTCCAGGCCCTGCTCGACCTCTAGGAGCGCGAACAGGGCGAGGCAAATCCCCGGTACGAGGCCCACCGGGCCGTGACACCCGCGCCGACCCGGCGCGGGAACGGAGGTCGGAGATGGCGAATGGTGAGATGAGCCCGGAGCACTTCCGCGACAGGTTCGCGGCGATGCAGGCGCAGGTGGGTAACGTGATCGTGGGCATGTCCGGCGTGATCCGGGGCACCCTCGCCGGCATGCTCGCTGACGGCAACATCCTGCTCGAGGGGGTGCCCGGCCTGGGCAAGACCGCGCTGGTCAAGACCGTGGGCGACGTGATGCAGCTGAACTTCTCGCGCATCCAGTTCACCCCGGACATGATGCCCGCCGACATCACCGGCACGAACCTGGTGATGGAGGACGCCAGCGGCAAGCGCTACTTCGAGCTGCAGCGGGGCCCGGTGTTCAACCACGTGATCCTCGCCGACGAGATCAACCGCGCCACCCCCAAGACCCAGAGCGCCATGCTCGAGGCCATGCAGGAGCGGCAGGTGAGCATCGTGGGAGAGACCCACGCGCTGCCGCAGCCCTTCTTCGTGGTGGCCACCCAGAACCCGCTGGAGATGGAGGGGACCTACCCGCTGCCCGAGGCGCAGCTCGACCGCTTCTTGATGAAGCTCAAGGTGGACTTCCCGGACGCGGCGGAGATGAAGGCCATCCTCGATCGCACCACCTCCACGGACAACCCGGAGGCCTCCCCCGTGGTGGACGGCCCCACCATCCTGGCGATGCGCGCGCTGGTGCGCTCGGTGCCCGTGGCGCCCGTGGTGCAGGACTACGCCATACGCCTGGTGCTGGCCACCCACCCGGAGAAGCCCGACTCCCCGGAGGTCTCACGGCGCTACGTGCGGTACGGCGCGAGCCCCCGCGGCGCCCAGTCCCTGCTCCTCGTGGGCAAGATCACGGCCCTGCTGGACGGCCGGTTCAACGTCAGCGCCGAGGACGTGCGCAACGTGGCCCGCCCCTGCCTGCGCCACCGGCTGATCCTCAACTTCGAGGGTGAGGCGGAGCGCGTGGACACCGACACCATCATCGACCAGATCCTCCGCGATCTCCCCGAGGTGTAGTTGAACCAGGAGCGAACCAACCCCCTGAGCCCCGATTTCCTCAGGAAGCTGGAGTACCTGAGGATCGTGGCCAGGCACCAGCACCAGGGGCGCTTCGCCGCGCTGACCCGATCGCGCAAGCTCGGGTCGGGCATCGACTTCGCGGACCACCGCCCCTACACCCCGGGCGACGACTTCAAGGACATCGACTGGAACCTGTACGGCCGGCTCGACCGCTTCATGATCCGGCTCGCCGAGGAGGACACGGAGCTCAACCTCTACCTGCTGGTGGACGTGAGCCCGTCGATGGGGTTCGGCTCCCCGTCGAAGACGGAGTTCTCCTGTCGCGTGGCTGCGGCGCTGTCCTACGTGGCCCTGGCCCACCTCGACCGGGTCCACCTGTTCCCGTTCGGCGCCAGCATCCTCCCGCCCCTGCACCCGCCCCGCAACAAGGCCCACGCGGTCAACGTGTACCGCTACCTGGCCGGCCAGACCGAGGCCGGCGTCAGCGACCTCACCCGCGCCGCGCACGGGTTCGCCGGGGTGGCCCGCACCCGCGGTGTGGTGGTGATCATCAGCGACTTCCTCATGGAGAGCGGCTGGCGCGAGGGGCTGGACATGCTCCGCGCGGCCCACTTCGAGCTGGCGCTGGTGCACATGAGCACCCCCGAGGAGGTGGCCCCGGAGCTGTCCGGCGGCGACTGGCTGCTGCGCGACGCCGAGAGCGGCAAGGGGATGCGCGTGCGGCTCACCCCCGCGCTGCTGAAGCGTTACCGCCAGGCCTTCATGGCCCACGGCAAGGAGCTGGCGTCGTACTGCCGCCGCTACAACATGTTCTACGCCCACGCGAGCACGGACAGCCCCTTCGAGGAGCTGGTGTTGCGGACCTTCCGCAAGGGGCGGTTGGTGGGATGACACGGTGACCTGGACAGGACTCCCGGCACAGACGCTGCTCGTCGCGGCGATCGTCGGCGCCCTGGCGTTGCTGGTGCTGTTCTTCCTGCGTCCTCGGCCTCAGCTGCTCGCCGTGCCGTCCCACGTGCTGTGGAAGCAGGTCGTGCCCAGGCGCATCGATCCGCTGATCAAGGAGATCATCGCGCTGCTGCTGCAGCTGCTGATCCTGGCGGCGGTGGTCTCGGCCCTGGGGCAGCCGGCGCCCACCGTGGAGGAGCTGGCGCCGGTGGAGGTGGAGGGCATCCAGCGCGCCCGGGATCGCGTGGTCGTGGTGGACCTGTCCGCGTCCATGGCCGCCGCCGAGGGGGCGGGCTCCCGGCTCGATGGCGTCCAGCAACGCCTGGGGGAGATGGTCGCCGACCTGGCCGAGGGCGAGCGCATGGCCATCGTGCGCGCCGACGCCACCGCCACCGTCGCCGTCCCGCTCACCGACGACGCCCAGCGCCTGGGTCTGGGCATCCGTTCGCTGCACGTACAGCCCGGCCGCGCCGATCTGCGCGGGGCCCTGGGCAGGGCCCTCGAGGTGGTCGCCGACGCGAACACCCCCTCGGAGATCCGCGTCTACGCCGACAGCGAGATCCCGGCGATGACGCCGCCCGAGGGCTGTTCGCTGGTCACCGAGCCCGTGGGGGAGGTCCTCCCCAACGTGGCCGTGACCGCGTTCGATCTGCGCGCCACCGACGGTCTGCCCGCCCAGATCGAGGCGTTCGTCCGTATCCAGAGCTTCGCCACCCAGGACTCGCGGGTGACCGTGAGCGTGGAGACCCCGACGACCGTGCTCGGCCGGGCCAGCTACGACCTGCCCGCCGGCGGCAGCCTGGAGCGCATCTATCACTTCTACCCTCCGCGCGAGGACCGGGTGGAGGTGGTGCTGCACGACGTGGTGTTCGAGGACGAGACGGCGACCGACGCGCTCGCCCTGGACGATCGCGCCTACGCCTTCCTCCCCGGCCTGCGTCCCGCGCGGGTGCTGCTGGTGTCCCGGGGCAACCAGTACATGGAGGTGGCGCTGGGGCTGATCCCCGGGCTGAAGCTCGACAAGGTCACCCCGGACGAGTTCCGGACCTCCCAGGCGGCCAGCGGTCGCTACGACGTGGTGTTCTACGACTCGTTCGTCCCCGACGATCCCCCGCGGGTCAACAGCTTCTTCATCAACCCGCGGGTCGCCGTGGCCGGGTTCTCGCTGGTCCGGCAGGTGGAGACCCCGGTGACCACGGGCTGGAACCTGGGCCACCCGCTGTTCGCCAACCTGGTGCTGAGGGAGCTGCACGTGGCGGTCAGCGGCCAGTTCGAGCCCGGCCGGAACGACGTCCGGCTCATCAACACGCCGACGGGCCCCATCGCCCTCGCTCGCGAGCGCGGCGGTGTGCGCTACGCGGTGTTCGGCTTCGACTTCGCTGACAGCGATCTGCCCCTGCGGGTGGCGTTCCCCCAGCTGGTGTTCAACACGGTGCTGTGGATGCGGGAGGGGCGCGCATCCTCGCCGCCCGCCGGCCCCCAGCACCTGGCGCGCGATCCCCTCTGGCTGCAGCCGGAGCTGCCGGATTCGGAGTTGGCCGTCGAGCCGCTCCTCGAGAACGAGACCGAGCCGCGGCGGAGGGTCCGCACCAGCCCAGTGGGGGACGGCCTGCACCGGCACCACTTCGATCGCACCGGCTACTTCGTGATCACCGGAGCCCAGGACGCGGCCCTGGTGGCGGTGAGCATGCTCGATCCCGTCGAGTCGGACCTGGGCCTGACGCCGCGGGTGACGGCGCCGCCGCCCGTGCCCCCGGCCCCCGAACCCGAACCCGTGACCGAACCCTGGGCGCCCCTGTGGGTGTGGCTGGCCCTGGCCGCGTTGCTGCTGCTGCTGGGTGAGTTCGCGCTGGTGAATCGATGAACCCCTGGGACCTCAGCCAGTACCAGTTCGACCGGCCGTTGCTGCTGTGGACCGTGGTCGTGGTGGTGCTGTTCTTCCTGCTGAGGGAGCACGGCACCGTGGGCTGGGCCAGGGCGCGCCTGTTCGCGACCACCCTGGTTCGCTGCTTCGCGTTCCTGGCCCTGGTGCTGGCGGTGGCCGGGCCCCATCGGTTCGAGGAGCACCCGGACCTGAGCCTGGTGTTCGTGGTCGACGGCAGCGGATCGTCCTCGGGCGGACGGCTGGCGGCCTACCGCGAGCACGTGCGCAGCTGGTGGGAGCGCAAGGGGGACGTGCCCGCGCGCATCGTCGTGACCTCGGACGAGCTGACGCGGGTGGACTCCCCCGACGAGCTGGACGCCACGCTCCCGGCGGTGCGCGAGGACACGCCCACGGACCTCGGACCGGCCGTGGAGCTGGCGCTGGAGTCCTTCGAGGGCACGTCGTCCAAGGCGTTGCTGTTGCTCAGCGACGGCGTGGTCACCGAGGGACAGGTGGATCGAGCGGCCGCGGTGGCGGGCATTCGTGGCGTGCGCATCTTCCCGGTGCCCCCGGACGACGGCAAGCTCTCCGTGGCGGCGCGCCGGCTCGAGCTGGGCAACGCCCTGGTCAAGCCCGGCGAGGACATCTCGGCGACCGTGGTGGTCGGTGCCAACGGCGCGGCCACCGTGGACGTGTCCCTGCTCGATTCACGGGACAACGTGTTGGGGGTCCGTGAGGGCATCGAGGTGGACATCGGAGAGACCCCGGTGCTGCTGACCTTCCGCATCGACTCGCCCGGCATCTACCCCCTCCGCGCGGTGGTGGCCGTCGAGGGCGACCTGTTCGAGCTCGACGACGTGGCCCACGGCGCCATCGAGGTGGTGGGGCCGCCGCGGGTGCTGGTCGCCGGCGAAGGTGACACGACGCGCCGGTTCGGCAAGGTCCTGTCCGGCATGCGGCCGCCCCTGGCGTTCGAGACCACCGGCCCGGCGGCGAGTACGCCCCTCGACGACGTGGATCTGATGGTCTGGCTGGATCCCGCGCTGGGTGAGGTGTCCCAGGAGCGGGCCACCGAGCTGCGCACCTTCGTGCGCCGCGGCGGCCGGCTGCTGATGGTGGGCGGGCCCCAGGGGCTGGCCGTGGCCGACGAGGGGCAGGACGAGCTCAAGGAGCTCCTGCCTGTTCGGTTCCCCAAGACCGAGAAGAAGGAGCCGGCGCCGCTGGCCGTGGTGTACTGCATCGACCGATCCGACTCCATGGGGCGGTCGGCCAAGTTCGAGATCGCCCTGACCGCGGTGGCCGAGTCCATCGCGATGCTCGAGCCCACCAGCCGCGTGGGCGTGGTCACCTTCAGCGACCTGCCCCGCTGGGCGGTGCCCATGACCACGGCCGACGACATCGAGGCGATCCGCGCGCGCCTGTCCGAGCTGTCCGTGCACGGCGGGACGTCCATCTACCCGGCGCTGCAGCTGGGCTACGAGGCGCTCATCGAGGAGGAAGCCAAGCTCAAGCACATGTTGCTGCTCACCGACGGCCGGTCCGTGTCCACCCTCAAGCGCGACGGCGAGGTGGTGCACAACGTGGCACGGCGCCAGTTCACCCTGTCCACGGTGGCCATCGGGCGCGAGTCGGATCAGGTGGAGCTCAGCGCCGTGGCCTCCATCGGCCAGGGCCGCTTCTACTACACGGACGACTTCGGCTCGATCCCGCAGATCTTCCTCGAGGAGACGATGACGGTCGTGCGGACCAACAAGATCGAGCAGCAGTTCCAGGTCCACGCGGTGGACGAGAGCCGCTTCCTCGAGGGCGTCGACACCGAGACGATCCCCGACCTCGAGGGCTACATCCGCAGCCTCCAGAAGACCACCAGCGAGCTGGCGCTGGCCACCGAGCGCGGCGAGCCGGTGCTGGTCAGCTGGCGCCACGGCCGCGGCATCGTCACCCTGTTCACCTCGGACTTCGGCGGCGAGTGGAGCACCGCGTGGGCGGACTGGGACCAGCGCAACACCCTGTGGCGCACCGTGATCCGGGAGACCCTGACCCCGCAGCCGGCGCCCCTGGTGGACCTGACCGGCGAGATCGTCGACGGCGAACTCCGCCTCGAGTACTCGATCCTCGACGCGCTGAAGAACCCCCGCAACAACCTGGTGGTCGAGGCGGTGGTCACGGCGCCCGGTGGCGGGCAGTCCGTCGTCGCGCTGGTCCCCAGCGGCCCGGGCCGCTACGCAGCGGCGGTTCCCGCCGTGGAGTCGGGCGGGTACCTCGCCTCGGCGGCGCCGGTCGCGCGTCGTCAGGACACGGTGGACGCGTCCGGGGGCAGCATCCCGGGGGGCTCGGTGCAGCGGTCCGTGGGCACGCCGCCGCCGCGGGAGACCCTCGCGGGGACCCTCAACCTGCCGCTGCTGCAGCGGCTGGCGGACGAGACGGGCGGTCGCCTCGGCCCCGACTTCGCCCAGGTCCTCGAGGACGGCGTGGAGACGCGGCGCATCCGGGTCGACTCCTGGCCCCCGCTGCTGTGGGCGGCGCTGGCGCTGTTCCTCGCCGACATCGCCGTGAGGCGCCTCCGCATCCCTCGGGGGCTCAAACGCAGCTCCTGAGTCCACCCGCCCGCTGGACGCCATCGCTCCTCCGCACTAGGATTCACGCTCAGCTCAAAGGGCGATGTGATGGACGACCAGCCAGTCAAGATCCTGTTGGTGGAGGACAACCCCGGGGACGCCCGTCTGCTGCACGAGATGGTCCGCGGCGTGGAGTCCCCGACCATGGAGTTCCGCCACGCGGAGCGCCTCGCCCGGGCCCTGAGCCGCCTCGAGGAGGAGGACTTCGACCTGGTCCTGCTGGACCTGGGACTCCCGGACAGCAACGGCATCGACACCTTCGATCGACTCCACGCCCAGGAACCGCACGTGCCCGTGGTGGTGCTCACGGGCACCGCCAACGAGGATCTCGGGTCCGAGGCGGTCGCGCACAACGCCCAGGACTACCTGGTCAAGGGCCAGCTCGATACCCAGCAGCTGCTGCGGAGCATCCGGTACGCCATCGCCCGGGGGCAGGCCCAGGCGCAGCAACACGCCCTCAACGAGCGCCTCGAGCAGGTTGTGGCCGAGCGGACGCGCGAGCTGGCCGAGTCCGAGGAGAACCTTCGCACCCTGGTGGAGAACTCCCTCCAGGGGCTGGTGGTGGCCCAGGGGACGCCGCCGCGGTTGGTGTTCGCCAACCGCACCATGGGGCGGATGCTCGGGTACGATCCCGACGAGATCACGGCCATGTCCGCCGAGGGCATCCAGCGCCTCTTCCACCCCGACGACCGCGCCCGCTTCTTCGAGAGCTACCGCGTGAGCCTCGACGGCGAGGACTCGCCCCCCCGGTTCGAGTTCCGCGCCCAGCACCGCGACGGCACCGTGCTGTGGCTCGACCAGTCGGTGGCGCCGATCCTGTTCCGGGGCGAGCCCGCGGTGCAGGCTACCTTCGTGGACGTCACCGAGCGGCGTCAGGCCGAGGACGCCCTGGCCGCCGAGAAGGAGCGGCTGGCGGTGACCCTGGCCAGCATCGGCGAGGGCGTCATCGCCACGGACACCGAGGGCACGGTGGTCCTGATCAACGAGGCGGCCCAGACCCTCACCGGGTGGCCCGAGGACGAGGCCATGGGCTGCTCCCTCGAGGACGTGCTGTGCGTGGTGGAGCCGCGCACCGGCAAGGCCCGCGGCAACCCCGTCGGCACCGTGCTCGAGGCTGGCGGGCCGGTGGAGTTCTCCGAGGACTCGGTGCTCGTTGACCTCGAGGGCGGCCGCCACCTCATCGTCGAGCGCGCCTCCCCCATTCGCGACTGGGAGGGCCAGATCCTGGGCGTGGTGATGGTGTTCCACGACGTGGGCAAGGAGCGGCAGGTCGAGGAGGAGCGCGGGCGCAACCAGCGCATCGAGTCGCTGGGGATCCTCGCCGGCGGCATCGCCCACGACTTCAACAACATCCTCACCGGCATCCTCGGCAACGTGAACCTGGCCCGCGTCCGGGTCGGGGACAACGAGGGCGTGGACAGCCTCCTCGGCGACGCGGAGAAGGCGCTGGACCAGGCCTCGAAGCTGGTGCGCAAGCTGATGAGCCTCACCCAGGGGGGCGCCCCGGTGAAGGAGTCGGCCTCCATCGCCGAGATCATCTCCGAGTCCGCGCAGCTGGCGCTGAGCGGCTCCAACGTCCGCCACGAGTTCGAGGCCACCGACGACCTGTGGAACGTGGACGTGGACCCCAGCCAGATGAGCCAGGTGGTGTACAACCTGGTGCTCAACGCCGAGCAGTCCATGCCCGGCGGCGGGACCGTGGACATCAGCGCGCGCAACCTCGACGAGATCGGCTCGTTGCCCCTCGACGACGGCCCCTACGTGCAGGTCACGATCCGCGACCACGGCGTGGGTATGCCCGCGGAGTTCGCCAACCGGATCTTCGATCCCTACTTCTCCACCAAACAAAAGGGCAGCGGACTGGGACTGACCGTGGCCTACACCACGGTCCAGAAGCACGGTGGCGTCATCACCGTGGACTCGGAGCCCGGGTCGGGCACCGTATTCCAGATCTACCTGCCCGCCAGCTTCGAACCCCTGGAGCTGGACCTGGACGAGGAGGACCGCCCCTCCGAGGGCAGCGGCCGGATCCTGGTCATGGACGACGAGGAGATGGTGCGGACCGTGTGCGCGGAGATCCTGCGCCACCTGGGGTACGAGGTGGAGGCGGTCGAGGACGGCAAGATCGCCGTGGATCGTTACCTCGAGGAGCTGGAGAAACAGCCCTTCGACGTGGTCATCCTCGACCTGACCGTGCCCGGGGGGATGGGCGGCGCGCAGGTGCTCGAGGAGATCGTCCAGCACGATCCCCGGGCCAGGATCATCGCCTCGAGCGGATACTCCGACGACGCGGTGATCGCGCGACCGGGCGAGTTCGGCTTCGTCGCGGCCCTGACCAAGCCGTACACCGCCACCGAGCTCGGCCGCATCGTCAGCGACGTGCTCCAGCGCGGCGACGATTCCTGAATCCCACCCCGGTCGCGCGTTTTGAGCGACAATGTCTCCATGAGCCGCACCATCGCACCGATCGTCGTCCTGTTCCCCCTGTTCCTCGCCGCATGTCAGTGCTCACCCGATGGTGAGCTCGTCGACGTGGAGGCGACACCGACCCCGGAACCCATCACGGAGGAGGTCACGGAGGAGCCCACCGAAGCGGTGACCGAGGCCCCGGAGCCGGACGGTCTGCCGTCTGCCGCGCTGCTGGCCGCCATCGCCGCCATCGACGACGAGCAGCGGGCCGCCACCCTCCCGGCGGAAATCGACCGGGAGCGGGGCGGCCAGGACTACGAGACCACCTGCACTTTCTGCCACGGCGCTAGCGGAAAGGGGGACGGGGCCGCAGCCGAGGCGCTGGACCCGCGGCCCGGGGACTGGACCGACGACGAGCGCTTCGGCCTGACCACCGATGGGGAGAAGGCGTGGCTCGTGCTCGAGGGCGTGGGGGAGGGGTCGGCGATGCCGGGGTACAAGGTGGCCCTGTCGGAGAACCAGGTGTGGCAGCTGGTGGCGTATTTGGGGAAGCTCAATGAGGTGAAGGGGGAAGTGGAAGGGGAAGGGGAAGGGGAAGGGGAAGGGGAAGTGGAAGTGGAAGGGGGGAGGGGGAGGGGAGAGGGGAGGGGGAGGGGGAGGGGCAGGAGGAAGTGGAAGGGGAGGGGGCCGGGGGCTAATCGCCGGCCATGCGGAACTCGCGCTTGTAGCGGATGGCGTTGCCGTAGCGGGGCTGGGGGAACCACAGGTTGAGGACCTGGTGCTCGAGGCAGGCGGGGACCTCCTCGTCTTCGAAGGTGGAACGGACGCGTTCGATGTCGGCGGGGGAGCCGTCCCGCTGGATGGTGACGTGCAGCACCAGCCGTCCGCCGGGGAGGGTGCGGCGGCTCGCCTGGAGGAGCTGGCAGTGGCGGAACGCGTCAACGCGGCTGGCGAAGACGCGGTCGATCTCCGCGGTCCTGAGGCCGCCCAGGAGCAACAGCCTGGGATCGATGGGGTAGGCGTCGGGCTCGACGCCCATGCGATGGCGGACGGCGACGTGACCCACGAGGCTCGCGCGTGCGAGGACCGCGAGGAGCTCGAGCCGCTCCTTGGACCAGGCCTCGTTGGTGATGTTGGGGGGCCTGTCCGCGAGCCCCAGCTCGATCTCCAGGGTGCCGGTCTGACCCGCCATGATGTCCACGAGGCGGAGGCCGTCGAGGTAGGCGTTGCGCGAGGGGCGTAGCCGCTGCAGCCGTTCGAGGCAGACGCCGCGGGCGATGAAGAGCCAGGGATCCTCGGGGCGGGCCTGCAAGAAGGCGTCCGTGCCGGTGATGCAGTCCTCGATGTGATCGGAGCCGATGGCCACGTCGACGAAAGCGGCGACGGCGGTGTCCTCGTAGCCCGTCTCCTCGGCCCAGCGCCGCAGGACCGACAGCGCGGTGTCGATGTCACCGTGCGCCAGGTAGGTCGCGGCGAGCTCGAACACCGCGTCCCGGCCGCCCCACGTCGAGGAGGCGGACTTGCGCAAGGTGGAGAGCTCGGCGTCGGAGATCGTCGCGATGCGCCGGGTGCGTTCGACGCGCGTGTCCAGGTCCTCGTCGCCGGTGAGCACGGGCGCGCCGGGCTCGTAGCCGGGTGGGGCCTCGCGGATCTGGCGCGCCGCACAGGCACCGAGGCCCAGGGGCGCCAGCAGGGTGAAGAGCGCGTAGAGCGAGACGATGGAGGGGGTGCGCGACATGGAGCCCTCCGGGTGGGGCGCTAGAGACGGGATTCGGAGACGTAGGAGTCGACCCAGTACACGCCGGTACACAACCACTCACCCTGGATGTGGGAGTCGTCGAAGCTGTGGGTGTCGGTGACCGTGCCGTGGACGTCGGTGCAATCGTACGATCCGCTGCGGCCGGCGTGCTCGATCTCGAAGACACACGCCCCGCCGTCGGCGGTGCCCAGGGACCAGGTGGAGGTCTCGTCGTCCTGCAGGCTCAGGCCGAAGGCCTCCAGGGGCTGGCTCTGGGTGCGGGTGTACTGGCCGTTGCCGTCGAACTCCTGCAGCTGGATGTCCACGACCAGTCCGTCGCGGTAGGTGTTGTCGTACGCGGAGATCAGCAGGGTCTCGTGGCCGTACTCGCCGGTCATCAGGCAGTCGACGCGGACGTCCCAGTCCATGTGCTCGTGGGACCAGTAGATCTCGTGCTGGAGCTCGAGGCGGCCGGTGGCGGCCACGGTCAACGTGCCCTCGGGGCGGGAGTTGCAGCCCAGGGCGAGCAGCATCGACAGGGCCACACCAGCGCAGATGATTCGGGTCATGGCGTCACTCATCCAATCCGACCTGGGCACACTCCCACTCGCCGGTGACGGTGAAGGGGAGATCCAGGCTCTCGTTCAGCACGAACTCCTCCAGGCCGGGGCAGCTGAAGGTGCCGTAGCGGCCCTCGTCGGACAATCCGACGGAGCACTCCCCGGAGGACCGGGTCTCGAGGTCGAAGGTCTGGTCCGCCGTGCGCAGGGTCAGGTCGAAGGGCGGCGCCTGGTGATCGGCGGTGAGCAGGTAGGTGCCGTCCCCGTCGTGGTCGGCGATGGTGATGATCATCTCCATGCCCTGCTCGTAGTTGGCGTCGGTGACCACGAGCACGTAGGTCTGGACCAGGCCGTCCTCGACGAGGGTGCAGGAGACCTCGTAGGTGGTCGCGTCCTCGCCGTCCCAGAAGATGTCGTGGGTCTCGTCGAACGTCCACCCCGTGGCCGTGTTGGTGGCGTAGAGGGACACGGAGATCTCGCCAGCGTAGCCGTTGGTCGTGGTGGCGTCGCCGCAGCCCAGCAGGAGCGCGGTCGCGGCGAGGAGCGCTGTACGTGGTGCGAGCATCTCCCGCAGGATACCAAAAACCGCGCGTGCGAGACGGAATCACGCCACGGTGACGCGCGTGAGCACCGAGCAATCGCCCACCGTGTCTCCGGGGGTCCAGTCGGGGTCGGGAGCCAGCAGCAGGACGACCCCCCCCCGCCCTGCGCCGCTGAGCTTCCCGCCGAGGGCGCCGCGGCGGCGGCCGTCGCGGAGCACGTCCTCGATGGCCGGATGGCTCACGCCGATCCCGCGCAGCCCCTCCATGGCGAGGTCCATGGCGGAAGCCATGGCCTGGACCGTGCCACCGTCGAGGGCGCGCATACCGTCGGCCACCGAGGTGGCGATGTGGCCCAGCGCGGCCTCGGACCTCCGGGGATGAGCGCTGCGCAGCCGCGCGACGTCGGCGACCACCGCCGAGGTCTCGGAGCGTATCCCCGTGTCCACGATCCACATATCGAAGCGCCCGGTCGTCGCCAGGGGGCGTGGCGCCTCCCCGCGACAGAAGCGGATGGGATGGCCGTGGATGATGGTCGCCACGTCCACCCCCGACGGGTTGCCGTGGAAGACCTGCTCGGCCACGTCGGCCAGGGCGCGAACGTCGTCAGGGCCGTGTTCTCGGCAGCTGGCCGTGAGCACGGCCCGCGCCAGGGCCACGGAGAAGGCGGCGGAGCTGCCGAGGCCGCACGCCAGCGGGATGCCGCTCTCGACCACCCCGCGCAGGGACGGACCGTCCCAGCCGCTGGCCTCCAAGATGGCATCGCGGGCGCGGTCCAGCTTGGGGGAGGGGGCCTCGGACATGGACCACCCCTGGCCCGCGTCGAGCAGGATGGACAGCTCGAGGCTGTTCACGGGCACGGCCACCGCCACACCACCGTAGACCACGGCGTGTTCGCCGAAGAGGATGGCCTTGCCCCCGGCGCGACCCAGGGCGGGCAGCTTGCGAGTGGGTCTCATGCCCCGCAATCCTAGATCAGATGGTCCTCGACGAGGGTCACCCCCGGGCCGGGACGGTTGCACAGTACGGTGGCGCCGGGGGCGAGCCGGTCGATCCGCTCGAGCACCGCGCCAGCGTCGCGCCCCTCGCACAGCAGGTGTGGGTTGGGCCCCGCATCCAGGGTCAGGTAGACCGCCAACCCGTCCTCTCGCCAGCGGCGAACCGCGTGGACGAAGGCCAGGGTCGCCGGCTCCATGTACAGGCACGCCGGCGTCGAGGACGACATCAGGGCCTGGACCTCCAGGGACTCCTGCTCGACCAGCGGCCCCAGGGTGTCGAGGTCGCGCGCCGCGACGGCCGCGGTCATCGCCGCCAGCCTCCCCGGCAGCAGCTCCTGCCGCGCGGCCATGAACGGGTGGGCCGCGGCCAGGGCGTGACCCTGGCGGTTGGGGACGGCCTTGGTGGCGGTGGACAGCACGACGCACAGATCGCGCAGATCCCACCAGCCGGGTTCGAAGGCCGTCGTCGCCAGCGAGTCCTCGTCGCCCGTGCCCGCGCGCCACTTCACGAACCCGCCGGGTACCGACCGGCAGGCCGAGCCGCTCGCGCGGCGGGCCCAGATGCTCAGCTCGTCCGAGTCCGGGATCCCCTCGCCGAAGGCGGCGATGGCCGCGGCCGTGAGGGCGGCGAAGCCGCTGGCCGAGCTGGCCAGCCCCGTACCTGCGGGCATACTGTTCATGGAGGAGATGCGGGCGTGGACCCGGTAGTAGTGGGTCCGGATGAGGTCCATGTGGCGCCGCACGCGCGTGGCCCGGTGATCCAGGATGCGCTCGCCGTCGAGGTAGAACTCGTCGTCGGCCAGATCCTCGTCGTAGGCCACCGTGGTCAGGGTGCAGGCCTCGGTCAGGGTCAGCGAGAGGGAGTCGTTGAGGGGGATGTTGAGGCGCGGATCGGACTGCCCCCAGTACTTGAGCAGGGCGATGTTCGCGCCCGCGCGCGCCGTGGAGCGACCGAGATCGGACATGGGATCAGGAGCGCTGCTCCTCCTGGTCGCGCGCGAGCTCGGCGTTGCGCCGGTGCAGCCGCATGTGCCCACGGTTGATGCCCTCGGTGCCGAGGGCCCGCAACGCCGCGAGGTTCTGGGCCAGGGCCACCGCCGCCAGGATGCGCCCGAGGTCCTGCGCCCCCTCCACGCCGAGGATGCGGATGGATGCCCTGGCCGCGGGGTGCAGCCGGGTCACGCCGCCCACGGTCCCTACCTGGAACGGCATCTCGGCCTCGCCCTGGAGCGAGCCGTCCTCACCCACGCTCCAGGTCGCGATGGGGCCGTACTTGCCGTTGCGCGAGGCGTAGGCGTGGGCGCCCGCCTCCACGGCGCGCCAGTCGTTGCCCGTGGCGATGAGCACGGGGTCCACGCCGTTCATGATGCCCTTGTTGTGCGTGGCCGCGCGGTAGGGATCGGCCTCGGCGAAGCGGCTGGCCGCGACGATGTGATCGCGCACCTCGTGACCGCTCCACGAGCCGAACGCCAGCGCATCGACCGGGATGGACACCGTCGCCCTGGCCCGACGCCGATCGGCGAGGTTGCTGAGGATACGAAGCCCGATTCGTCCACCGGTGAGCTGGGCCACCACGGGCGCCACGAGCTCGGCCATGGCGTTGACCGAGTTCGCGCCCATGGCGTCGCGGCAGTCCACCAGCAGGTGCACCACGAGGCGACTGCCCAGGCCGTTGAGGGCCAACCACCGCACCTCCATGTCGCGGCAGCCGCCGCCGAAGGGCAGCAGGGACGGCTCGGCCTGGTTGGCCAGGTCCACGATGTGGTCGCGGGCCGCCTCGACCGCGGCCACGGCGGCGTCGGGATCGGGCACGTCCAGGACCTCGACCTGGCCGATGACCAGATCCTCGACGATCTCCGTGTGGAAGCCGCCGCCCGTGCGGGCGAGGCGAGCGGCGTTGCTCGCCGCGGCCACGACGCTGGTCTCCTCGATGGCCATCGGGATGAGCACCTCGTGGCCGTCGATGAGGAAGTTCGTGGCGATACCCAGAGGAAGCTGGAACCCGCCGACCACGTTCTCGGCGAAGGCGGCGAGCTGGTCGAGGGTGGCCCCGTCCACCAGTGACTGCATCTCTGTCGGGTCCATGCCCAGCATCTCGCCGAGCCTCTCCCGTCGCTCCTCGACGGAGAGCTTGTGGAAACCGGAGAGGCGAGAGCTGTCGGTCGTCTCACGCATGGTGTGCTCCCTCGGCGGACGAGACGCCCGCCGCACGCAGACCGTGGAGGTCCGCTGATGAACTACAGAACATGGCCGTGCGGAGCTCGTCCCCGACCTGGTGGACCAGGTCGGCGGCGGTCCGCTCGGATTGCAGCACGGCTCGCAGGAACGGCAGTGCCATGGCGCAGGCGTCGGCGCCCAGGGCGATGGCCTTGGCCACGTGGAGGCCGTCGCGGACGCCGCCGCTGCCGATCACCACGTGGTCCTCTCCCGCGGATCGGGCCGAGCCGATGGCCTGGGCCGTGGGGATGCCCCAGTCACGGAAGGTGTTGCCCACCGCCCGCTGGACGGGATCGGCCTGGCGCAGCGCCTCGACGCGCGCCCAGGATGTCCCGCCCACCCCGGCCACGTCCACGCCGGCGCAGCCGGCCTCGAGGGCCGCTCGTGTGATGCGGGCGTCCAGGCCGCAGCCCGTCTCCTTGAGGATCACGGGCACAGCGCTCGCCTCCACGACCTCGCGGACGCGCTCGAGCAGCGCGCTGAAGTCGAGCTCCCCCTCGGGCTGGACCCGCTCCTGCAGCGCGTTGAGGTGGAGGCACAGGACGTCGGCTCCGATGGCCTCGACCAGCTCGGAGCACTGCTCGGGGGTGACCCCGTAGTTGAGCTGCACCGCGCCGATGTTGGCCAGCAGGAGGATGTCCGGGGCCACGTCACGCACCTGGTAGGTCCAGGCGAGATCGGGATCTTGCAGCATGCGCCGCTGGCTGCCCACGCCCATGCCGATGCCCGCCTCCTGCGCCACCACCGCGAGCATGCGGTTGACCTCGGCTCCGCGCGCCGAGCCGCCGGTCATGCCGGCGATGATCAGCGGTAGCTGCAGGGTACGCCCCCACAGCTCGAGGGAGACGTCGACGGACGCGGCGTCCATCTCGGGCAGCGCGACGTGGCCCAGCGTCACCCGGTCGAAGCCGGGATCGGCGGCGGCGGCCTCCACGTCTTCGTGGGTGCACAGCGCCAGGTGGGCGTCCTTGCGCAGCCCGGTCATCAGGCCGTCGTGGAGCTCGGCGTCCCCGGGCGTCGCAGGACGGAGTTCGGCGATCTGCAGCACGCCGTGTTCCCCGGCCTCGGCGTCGCCCGGCGTCGCCTCGAAGCGGACCACCTGCTCGGCGTGGGCGCTCAGGACGAGCTCGACGGGCACGCCCGCGGGCAACGCCGCGTCCAGCTCCAGCTGGCAACGTTCGAAGCCGAGGGCCTGGCACGTGGCATCGCACCACCCGTCCACGCGTGCGGGGAGGGCGTCTACCAGCCTCGTCAGGGCGCTACGCGTCATGGATGGACCCTCGGTGAACCTGTGGGGCGCTCAATCCTCGGCCGGTTCCTCGGATCGCCGCCGCAGGTAAGGTAGGAACCAGCCCACCAGTGCGACAACCGCGCACAGGTAGGAGAACACGTCGCCCATGCGCGCGTAGAGTGTCGGCGCGTACACCAGGGGCACGTCGGCGATGACCGTCTCGGCGGTGAAGGGCTCGGTCTGGAGCACGATCTTGCCCCGCGCGTCGATCACGGCCGAGATGCCCGTGTTCGCCACGCGGACCATCGGGATTCCGTACTCGGTGCAGCGGTTGGCCGTGAGCATCAGGTGCTGGGAGGGGCAGGAGGTGTCCCCGAACCACGCGTCGTTGGTGATGGTGACGAAGAACCTCGACCCGGCGTTGACGCTGCGGCGGACGAAGCGGCTGCGGATGGCCTCGTAGCAGATCAGGAAGTTGAACGGCGCCCAGGGGGAGTCGAACACCACCACGTCTTGCCCGCTGTAGAAGTTGCCCACCCCCTTGACCTTGCTGGTGAGCTCCGGCAGCAGGTGGCGGCCCGGCATGAACTCGCCGAAGGGCAGCAGGATGATCTTGTCGTAGCGGCGGTCCTTGTCTCCCTGCGCGTCGAACCGGAAGGCGCTGTTGTGGTAGATGGACTGGCCGGTCGCGGGATCCCGCAGCATGGTGAGGGCGCCCAGCCAGACCTCCGAGTCCAGCTCGTCCGCCAGCGCCGCCACGTCTTGACCTCGCGACGAGAGGTGGAGTGAGGCACCCGGCTCGGGCGGCGGTGCGTCGGGATGGGGCGTCGCCACCACCCGGTAGGGGGAACCGCCCTCGGGCCAGATCACCACCTGCGCACCCTGCTCGGCGGCCATACGGCTCTGGTCCAGGTAGTCCTGGAAGATGCCCATCCGGCCCTTGCGCGTGCGTGACCGCCGCGAGCGCTCCTGGATGCCCAGGTTGAGCTGGACCAGCGCGACGCGCAGCGTCTCCGCCTCCTCCTCCATCGTGCGGATCCGGTGCAGCCGGACCGCGCCGTACACCAGCGTCACCACCAGCAGGGCCACCGTGCCGGCGGACATCCACACCAGATGCCGCGGTCGTGTGGTCCCCCGCTTGAACACCAGGGCCTCCAGCGCGGCCCAGATCAGTCCGTTGACCAGCAGCACGAGGAAGCTCAGCCCGCGCACGCCGGTGATGCTGGCCATCTGGAACAGCGGCGCATTCTCGTAATGCGCGACGCCCTGGTAGAAGGGGAACAGCTGGGGATTGACGAACTCGCAGGCCACGAACAGCGCAGCCACGGCCGGGGGCCACCAGGGACCCGCCCACTTCTTGATCCGCGGATACAGCGCCGCGAACAGCCCCGCGTACGCTCCCCAGAGCAGGCAGAACAGGATCAGCGTGATGATCGCCAGCCAGGTCGGCAGGTTCGAGAACCGCTGCACCGTGCCCACCACCCAGTAGAAGATGGCGGCCAGGGCGCTGGCTCCCCCGAGCCAGCCCAGCCAGAACCGGCGTCGTGGCCGGCAGTCCTGGACGGCCCAGAGGAAGGGGATCCAGGTGAACCAGTGCAGGAGGGTCCAGCTGAACGGAGGCGCGATCAGCGCCTGCGTCACACCTGTGAATACGACCGCGAGGACCCTCAACCAGAGCATGGGTCTGCTGTGTAGCACGTCGCCGAACGTCCGTCGACCCGCGTGCGCACGAGCGCGCTTCGCGTGGGCGTGGGTGAAAGGTGAAGAGGCGGCGAGGACGCACGGGTGTCTGACCCCAGAGTTTCATGAATTCCTGAAAGTAATGAAATTAGTGACATGGCCTGGTCGGGAATTCAACGAAGAAATGGCGTCTGCACAGTCTTTCCACATTTGCCTTCGGCCCGCACAACGTTCTGGCCCCCGGGCCGGTAGTAGGGGGTAGGGTGAGGTTCGGCGCCACCGACCTCGCCCCGAAAGGGACACCAGGTCATGGGTCGGACGGCGGCGATACAGCCAGCGTGGATGGTGCGGATGAGCGGTACGGGGACACAGCGCGATGCGTTGCTCGAGGCGGCCGTGGCCGGGGATCGGGCGGCGCGGGAGGCGGTCCTCGGAGAGGCTGCAGCCGTGGCCATGCGAGTCGCGACCGCGCTGCTGGGCAGCCGCGACGAGGCCAAGGGTGCCTGTCAGGACGTCCTGATCCGGTTGCACCGATCCCTCGACCGGGTGGACCCGTCCCGCCCCCTCTCCCCCTACGTGCGGCGGATCACCGTCAACGTCTGCCGCGATCGTGCGAGCCAGCGCCGGCGGCGCGCCGTCGAGGTGGCCACGGCCGAGGTTCCCGCCGTTTCGGGACCGGAGCCCAGCGTGGAACGGATCGTGGCGGGGCGGCACCTCGGTGAGTCCATCCAGGGCTGTCTGGAGGAGCTCTCCTCCACCGAGCGCACCGCGTTCGTGCTGCGGCACGTGGAGGGGCTGACTGCGGTGGAGGCGGCCGACTGCATGGGCTGCTCTCCCGGGACCGTCCGCGGCTACGCGCACCGGGCGCGCGGCCACATCCGGGAGCGGCTGCTGGCTCTGCACCCGGAGCTCGAGGAGGACCTGCCATGAGCTGTGATCACGGCCTCTTGCTGGACTACCTCGACGGCGAGCTCGACGTCGCCGCCGAGGATCGCGTGGAACACCACCTCGAGGGGTGTGACGCGTGCCGGAAGTGGGCGGAGCGCCAGCGGATCGTCGACCGCGCCGTGGCGACGAACCTGCCCGATCCCGAGCCCCTGTCGGACGCTGAGCTCCGCGAGATGCTCGACGCCCTGCCGCAACCCCGGCGGTCGAACATCGTGCGCCTCGGTGCTCCGCTGGGGATCGCCCTGGCGGCGGCAGCGGCGCTGTCGATGCTGCTGGTGCCCGAGCCGATGGTGGAGTCCTCTCCGCCCGAGGTGGCGCAGCCCGACTCTCAGGACCGCGTGGAGATGCGCCTGAGCACCGGGGACCCATCGATCCAGGTGGTCTGGATCATGGATCGGAACCTGGACCTGTGACACCACGGCGGCGAGCGGCCGCCGTGTGGGAGTGAACCATGAAGACCTCGATCTGGATTCTCGCGACCCTGATGCTGCTGTGTGTGCCGTTCCTGGCCTCGGCCGGAGATTCGACCGACCGCACGCGGGGCGCGCAGCCCGAGCTGCGGCACGAGCTGGTCCACCTGCAGCACATCGCGCCCCGGGACGCCGAACGCACCCTCCAGCCCTTCCTCGGGCGGTGGGGGCGGCTGGACTCCAACGAGACCCTGGGCACGTTGACCATCGTCGACGAGCCCGCGTTGGTGGGGAAGATGCTGGACGTGCTCGCCGAGCTGGACGTGCCGCGCAAGTCCTGGGTGTTTCGCATCCTGCTGGTCCAGGCGCGCAAGCAGGGTACGGCCGTGGAGCTCGGACCGTTGACCGACTACCCGGACCTCGCCAGCGAGATCCAGGACCTGTTCCGGTTCGACACCTTCGAGGAGCTCGACTCGTCGTTCGTGCAGGTCATGGACGGCAACAAGGGCACGCTGCGCGTGGGCGGCACGGAGGGGTTCAACGTCGATCTGATCCCCCACGCGCGTGGAGACGAGCGCGTGGAGGTGGAGTTCCACCTCTACCGCACCAACACCTTGGTGGACGGCGCGGACGCCACCGTGCTCTACGGGACCATCGTCGAGACCTCGTTCGAGACCACCCCCGGTCAGACCACCATCGTCGGCGCCTCGCGTCTCGACGGCGACGATCGCGCCCTCATCACCATCGTCGAGGCTCGCTCCGGCGACTGATCCACGCGCCACGGAGAAAGCCCCGCCGGTCCCGGCAAATTCCGGGAGTCCGGCGGGGCTCCGGCAGGGTGGGGGAGGCGGGGCAACCCCCCGGCACCCATGCTCCGTGTCGACCGTTCAAACCGGGGTCGAGCGGGCCGGGGAACAGGAAGTTCGACGGAACGTCACGGAGGGGGGTTATCCACAGCTGCCGGCGGGTTGTCCACAGCGGAATGCCTGCAGATCCGCGACTTTTCCTCAGAAAGCGCCCCCACTAGATGTTGTGGTTGTGGATAAGAATTGGCCCCAGATGTTGTGTTTTTGGTTGACCGTCGGGGGCTGGAGTGCGAGAGTTTATCTAGACTGTGGCGCGGCGGAAAGCCGATGTCGGAACCAGGTGAAGCGGACAGCAGGAGCGCGCCGGTCATGAGGCACAAGGACGTCGAATCTCCGCGCGGACGAGGGGGCGCGGGCGGTTCCGAGGACGAGGGAACCGAGCGTAACCAGCGGCGAAGCAGGGTGAGATTCCCTCACATCGCCGTGGTGAAGGACGCACTGGGGTGTGGCCAGAGGCCGCGCCCCAGATTGGTCTTGTGGTTGCCGGGGCGCGGGCGGGGTCGGTAGAGCGGCGGCCTCCCCCCAGAACGACGTTTCGCAGTTCCTCCACAGTCGAAGACTCGTCAGCGGACGTGTATCGTGCGCCTGGCGACGCCGTTGGAAGGGAATATCGGATCCCAGGCTGGTCGCAGAGCAGAGCTGGACGTAGAAGCAGGAAGCGGACGCGGGAGGCAACACGGTGACGGTCGCAACGCGAGTAGAGCAGAAGCAGCAGCGCCCCAGGGCAGACGTCCGTCGCGACGTCGACAACTCCGAAGACGAACGGGGATATCGGGTCGAGCGGTACAACACCGTCCAGGGGACCGACCCCTTCGAGATGGTGCAGTGGGAACACCGGGACGCGTTGATCACAGGCGAGGAGGGGAAGGTCGTCTTCCACCAGAAGGACGTGGAGGTCCCGCGGTCGTGGAGCCAGATGGCCACCAACGTCACCGCCAGCAAGTACTTCCGCGGTCACCTCGACACGCCGGAGCGCGAGCACTCGGTGAGGCAGCTCGTCGGGCGCGTGGTGGACACCCTGCAGACCTGGGCCATCCGCGGCGGTTACCTGGACGAGGACTCTGCCGTCGTCTTCCGTGACGAGCTCGCCCACTACCTGCTCAGCCAGAAGCTGGCCTTCAACAGCCCGGTCTGGTTCAACATGGGTATCGAGGAGCACGCCCAGTGCTCGGCCTGCTTCATCAACTCGGTCACCGACGACATGGAGTCGATCATGTCGCTGGCCGCCACCGAGGCCCGCCTGTTCAAGGGCGGTTCGGGGACCGGCACGAACCTGTCCGCGCTGCGCTCGTCGTGTGAGCCCCTCAACGGCGGCGGTGAGGCGAGCGGGCCCGTTTCGTTCATGCGCGGCTACGACTCCTTCGCGGGCGTGATCAAGAGCGGCGGCAAGACCCGCCGCGCCGCCAAGATGGTCATCCTCGACATCGACCACCCCGACATCGAGGAGTTCATCCGCTGCAAGTCCGAGGAGGAGAAGAAGGCCTGGGCACTCATCGACGCGGGCTACGACGGCTCGTTCAACGGCGAGGCCTACTCCTCGGTGTTCTTCCAGAATTCCAACAACAGCGTCCGCATCACCGACGAGTTCATGCAGGCCGTGGTGGACGACGGCGAGTGGGAGACCCTGGCGCGCCTCGATCCCAGCAACGTGATGGACACCTACCAGGCCCGCTACCTGTGGCGCGAGATCGCCAGGGCGGCGTGGATCTGCGGCGACCCCGGACTGCAGTTCGACACCACCATCAACCGCTGGCACACGTCGGCCAACAGCGGTCGGATCAACGCGTCCAATCCGTGCTCGGAGTTCATGTTCCTCGACGACAGCGCCTGCAACCTGGCGTCGTTGAACCTGCTGAAGTTCCGCCGGTCCGATGGTAGCTACGACACCGAGCAGTTCGAGCACTGCGTCGCCACGGCGATCCTCGCCCAGGAGATCATCGTCGGCTTCAGCCGCTACCCCACCGAGGGGATCGGCCGCAACAGCCACCTCTACCGCCCGCTGGGCATCGGCTACGCCAACCTCGGCGCCCTGCTGATGGCCGCCGGCATGCCCTACGACAGCGAAGAGGGCCGGTCCTACGCGGCCACCCTCACCGCGCTGCTCACAGGGGCGGCCTACCGCACGTCGGCCCACATCGCTCACCACATGGGCGCATTCGAGGGCTACAAGGACAACGCCGCTCCGATGATGCGGGTGATGGAGCAGCACCGCGCCGCTCTGGAGGCGCTGGACACCTCCTCGGTGCCCTCCACCGTGCGGTCCGCTGCGCGGCGGTCCTGGGACGAGGCCATCGAGTACGGCCGCCACTGGGGCTACCGCAACGCCCAGGTGTCGGTGCTCGCGCCCACGGGGACCATCGGCTTCCTCATGGACTGCGACACCACCGGCATCGAGCCGGAGATGGCGCTGGTCAAGTACAAGAAGCTCGTGGGCGGCGGTGTGATGAAGATCGTCAACACCACCGTGCCCGAGGCGCTGTCCGGCATGGGCTACAACAAGGCTCAGCGGGCCGACATCCTCAAGTACATCGACGACAACGACACCATCGAGGGAGCCCCGCACATCTCCCCCGAGCACGTGGCGGTGTTCGACTGCGCGTTCACGCCCAACGAGGGCGAGCGCTGCATCGAGCCCAAGGGGCACCTGAGGATGATGGGCGCTGTACAGCCGTTCATCAGCGGCGCCATCTCCAAGACCGTGAACATGCCCCACGACACCACGGTCGAGGAGATCGAGGACACCTATCTGGAGGCCTGGAAGCTGGGCCTCAAGGCCGTGGCCATCTACCGCGACGGCTGCAAGCGGACCCAGCCGCTGGATCTGGGCGAGAAGGCCGAGGCCCCCCTGGCCGAGACCGTGGTGGAGCGTCGCCCGGTCCGCGAGCGTCTCCCGGACGAGCGCACCGCGGTGACCCACAAGTTCTCCATCCAGGGCCACGAGGGGTACGTGACCGTGGGCATGTACGAGGACGGCCGCCCCGGCGAGATCTTCATCGTCATGTCCAAGCAGGGCTCCACCATCTCCGGGCTGATGGACGGTTTCGCCACCTCCACGTCCATCGCGCTGCAGTACGGCGTGCCGCTGGCGACGCTCTGTGAGAAGTTCTCCCACGTTCGCTTCGAACCCCAGGGGTTCACCACCAACCCCGACATCCCCATCGCCAAGTCGATCACCGACTACATCTTCCGCTGGCTGGCGTTGAAGTTCCTCGCGCGCGAGCAGCGCACCCCCACGCCGGCCGAGATGGCAGCCGAGTCGGACGAAGAGGGCAAGCCGGAGCCCGGTACCCCCGAAGCCGGCTCCATCGACTCGCTGGAGGCCCTGGCTGTCGAGGCCCAGAAGCACGCCGAGGACAAGGGCAACGGCCGGTCCGACGTATCGGACGGCCGCTCCAGCAACGCTCAGGGGGTAGAGGGGCTCGTCCGCGCCGCGGACGCCCTGTACGCCCGCGCCGCCCTGGACAAGGCCAACGCCAAGTTCCAGGCCGACGCGCCCCCCTGTCCGGTGTGCGGATCGATCACCGTGCGCAGCGGCGCCTGTTACAAGTGCGCCAACTGCGGAGCTACGACCGGCTGTAGCTGATTCCCCCCCCGGACCGAACTACTCTTCCAGCATGTCCAGCTCCGACGTGAGGTACTCGTACGCGGCGTCCACCGTGTCGCAGCGGAACATCAGGTCGTAGTCCGACGGGCTGATGGTGCCGTACTCCACCATGGCGCGGACGTCGAGGACCTTGCTCCAGTAGTCGAGGCCATAGAGCACGACGGGGAGGTGCTTGGTCATCCGCTTGGTCTGGCGCAGGGTGTTGAGCTCGGCCAGCTCGTCGAGGGTGCCGAACCCGCCCGGGAAGACCACCAGGGCCTTGGCCAGGTAGGCGAACCAGTACTTGCGCATGAAGAAGTAGTGGAAGTCGAAGCCGAGGCCTTCGGAGACGTAGGGGTTGAGCTTCTCCTCGCGGGGCAGGCTGATTCCCAGGCCGACGGACTTGCCGCCGGGGACGTCCGCCGCGCCGCGGTTGGCCGCCTCCATGATCCCGGGTCCGCCGCCGGTGCACACCAGCTGCCGGCGCTTCCCCTTGGGCCGCGCCATGGACCACTCGGTCATCCGCCGTGCCAGCTCCCGGGCGTCCTCGTAGTAGCGGGCCATCTCGTGCAGCCGCTCGGCTGCGTGGACGGCCTTGGCCAGGTCGTTGTCGTCCGGCGCTGCCTGGGCGGCGGTCCGCGCCTCGACGAGCAGCTTCTTGGCCGTCTCCCGGTCGCGAAGCCGCGCCGAGCCGAAGAACACCACCGTGTTGAACACCTTCTGCGAGTAGAACCTGCGCCGCGGCTCGAAGTACTCGCAGAGGATGCGGACGGTGCGCGCGTCGGGGCTGTTGATGAAATCCTGATTCTTGTATGCCTTCGTCACATCGTCGGTCATTCGTTCCCTTTCAATCTTCCAGATAGTCCACCAGCACACCGCTGGTGCGGCGGAGACGCTGGCTCATCATCTTCGCCAGCTTGAGGATCAGTCGAATGCCCAGCCCCGGGTAGGACTTGGTGAGTTGATCGAACTGCTCCTCGGTGAGCAGCATCAACAGGGTATCGTCGGTGGCCACCGCCGCGGCGGACCGCGGTTCTCGGTCGATCAGCGCCATCTCCCCCAGCGTCTTGCCCGGTCCCAGGGTGATGATCACGTGGTCGCGCCCGGCCGAGTCGCGCTTGACGATGTCCACCTGTCCCTTGATCACCAGGGCGAGGTAGCGGCTGGGATCCCCCTCGGCGAAGATGGTCGTGCCCCGAGACGCGGAGCGCGCCTCCATGTGGCGCGCGAGGACCTCGATCTCGCGCCAGACGAACTCGCCGGACCACCGGGTCTCGTCGAGCATATCGGCGCGTTGCTGGACGGAGAGAGGCACCACCTTGGGGTGCACATCGAGGGTGAAGAGGCTGTTCCCTCCCACATTACCCATGATGGATGTTCCCTGCTCCCCCCCGGTGAGACTCAACCGCCGGGACGGTCCTTGGCGGTGGGAATGCCGGTCTGCACCTTGAGCACTGCGGTCTTGTCCACGCCGCCGTCTGCGGTCAAGCGCTCCCACTTCAGGCCCGCTCCGGTGTCGGAGATCCGGACGATCATGTCGCTCTCGCAGCGACCCTGGGTGATGGTCTCCTCGTACTCGTAGATCCCACCGGCCTTGCTCACCCCCTCGAGCTTGCCCTTGCAGCCCTCGGTGTCCTGCGTCGGGTGGAAGATCGTGTACTCCACCGCGCCGCCGGGCTCTCCCTTGAGGAACCGCGTGACGGTCAGGTGCACCTCGAATCCGGAGGGATCACTCCCCTTCGGATAGTCGACCTTGGCCTCCCATGCGCCCTCGATTGGGGCACCGCCGCAAGCGGGAATCCAGGCCAGGAACAGGCCGAGCAGCACAACCACGATGGCCAGGCGAGACGTCATCGTTCGAACCTCCCAGGCGAATCATACCCATTCTCCTCGCTTTTCTCACAGCGCTGGGCCTCCAACTCCAGCAGGCCGGGGAAATGGTTCACCGCGAGGTACTGCTCGAGATCCTCGCGGTCGAACAGGACCGCGCCGAAGAACGCCGTGCTGTAGGCGCCCAGGGCCGCGTGGAGGACATCGTGGTCGGGGTTGGTGAACTCGCCGGTGCCGTCGAGGGTGGGCCCGGTGCCGCAGCCGTTCTCCTCGGCGAGGTCGGGGACGAACTCGCACAGGTCCGAGAACGCGAAGTGGCCGGTGTCCACGAACTCGAGCCGGTACCTCGGGGGGGGCATGGACTCGTGGACCTCGAGGTGCCAGTCCAGGAAGGGGCCCATGACGCTGTCCTGCTGCCCCCACAGGAACATGGAGGCGGCGGTGACGTCCTCGGGCATGGGCGGAAAATCGAAGGCGGCGATGGGCAGGACGGCCAGGGGCCGGGAGTCCACCTTCAGGGTCTCCAGGATCGTCACGCCTCCCCAGGAGTGCCCCCAGAGGACCACGCGGTCCGGGTCCAGCCTCCCCTCCAGGAAGCCGGGGGGCGCGTCGGCGAACGTGTCCATGAGGAAGACCACGTCGTCCCGGCGCTGGACCAGCGCGCCCATGGGATCGCTCTCCTCGCCCGGGATCACCTGGTCAGGCGTCAGGGTGACCATGGTGTTGCAGGCGTGGTCGGGAGCCACCACCAGGTAGCCGTGGCTGGCCAGGTACGCGGCCATGGAGTAGCTCTGGAATCGGCTCGAGAGGTAGCCGTGGGAGAACACCGCGATGGGCATGGCCGGCGCGTCGGGGTGGACCGGGGCATCCCGGTAGGAGCCGGTGGGCAGCTCGATCAGCGCGCCGTCGCCGCCGCCCATGGCCGCCGCGACCTCGTCCCAGCGGTCGCCGAAGAAGTCCAGGGTGGTGTTGGGCGCGTTTGCGTCGGAGCCATCGGCGGCGGGATACCAGATCTCGGTGAGGAGGATGCGTGTCCCCTCTCCACAGCCGAGCTCGCGGGTCTCGTCCTCGAGGTACAGCGAGCGGTTGCCCACCAGGAACGGGCCGGGCAGGTCCGGCTCGCCGAACGGGTCCAGGGGTTCGGCGCTGTCGTCGTCCACCGGATCATCCCCTGATCGGTCACACGAGCCGGCGCCCAGCAGTAGCGCCAGGCCCAGCCCCACGAATAGCCACCTGTTCCACCGCACCATTTCAGTTCTCCCGCGCGTGCTCCATGATAGGCGCATCCATGAGGGAGGAAGCACCATGACCAGCCGCTGGTTTCTTTTTCTGATCGTGACCGTCGTTTGCGCCGGGTGTCCTGGTGAGGCGTCCGTGGGAGATGACGACGACGCGACCGCAGGGGACGACGACGACGCGACCGTGGGTGACGACGACGACGCCACTGCGGGCGACGATGACGATTCGGGCGCCGGTGACGACGACGACACGACCGCCGGTGACGACGACGACACGACCGCCGGTGACGATGACGATACGGTGGGCGACGACGACGTGGACGACAACACCTGCGACGACGGCGCGCTCGCGGAGTCGGCCATGCAGTTCCTGTTCTCGGACACCGACGAGAGCCCCATCGAGGGCGCCGACTGGGCGATCTACGACCTCGACGCGGCCACGGGCCTGGTGGACGGTTCAGCCACGGCGTCGGGGGTCACGGGCGCCGACGGCGCCATCGACGCCACGCTGGACTGCGCCGACGGGTGGATGCTGCTGGAGGCGCAGCATCCGGACCACCTGACGATCCACGCCTTCTTCCAGGTGTATCCGGTGACCGGCTGGACCGTGGTGTCCATGGACGAGCTGACCGCCACGTTCGCCATCGGCTTCGGCATCGCCTCCCAGGACGAGGGGCTGCTCGCGCTGTACCGCGTCGGCACCCTGGGCAACCCGGACATGCAGGGCGCGGACTCCTTCACCGTGGACGGTGGGGCCAACCTGGTGCCCGGCGGAGCGGCCAACGATCTGGGCATGTGGATCTACGACGGGGCCAGCAACCTCGAGATGTTCGGCATCTGGATGGTCGGGGCGGACATGCCCGACCATGGCGCCGTGGGCGAGATGCGCTACGAGGACGGGGCGTCCAGCGAGGTCACCGTGGTCCACGCGCCGGTGTGGAGTTACGACGACGGTGGATCGAACCACCACCAGACCGTGTTGTACGTGGTGGACTGAGACTGTTTCGGGCTCCCCGGAGCCCCGGCCAGTGATAAGCTGCTGACCTCCTATCCAGCCGAGGGAAGACGTGACCGACGCGAGCGGCCGAGGACCTCTGACCTTCCAACCGGGCATCCGGTTCGCCATGAGCGTGATCCTGCTGCTCAGCGCCCTCAACCTCGTCGCGCTGGGCACCGTGATGGTCGTGCTGATGCCCCGGCTGATGACCGACCAGAGCCCCATGCACCGCAGCATCTGGGAGGCCAGCCGGTCGGCGGAGAGCCTGCACGCGCAGATGCTGGTGGATGCCGAGCGTGCCCAGGGCGCCTCGTACACGCCGGTGTGGCCCGACGAGGACGTGGATGCCCTCGAAGGGTTGATCAGCCGCTCCCTCGAGGAGGACTTCCCGCGCGTCGAGCAGGATCTGAAGTTCTTCGTGCAGTCGGCGCGCCGCTGGTACCAGGCCGGGCTCCCCGTGCCGCAGAAGTACCGCGGCGGGTTCACGCCCGAGGACCAGCTGGCGCGCGACGCCTTGACCGGTGGCGTGGACGACGCGGCCGCCCCGACGGAGGAGGTCACGGAGCCCGAGGCGGTCGAGGAGGATGCCCCGACCGGGGAGGTGGCCCAGCCGGACGCACAGGACGCCGAGGAGGTCGTCGCCGAGGACGAACCGACCGAGGCCCCCGTCGTCACGAACACGGCGGTGGACGACGACCTCTTCCGCACCTTCCAGGGCTCGTACCTGCAGCTCCAGGATCGCCTCTCCGAGGTGGTCGCGGGGCACCTGGTCGAGGGCCCGCGGCAGGGCAACCTCTTCGGTGGGTACCTGCTGGTGTGGATCGTCCTGATGGCGGCGATCACCATCTACCTGGCCTGGCGATTGAGGGCGCTGATCAGTGATCCCCTCGTGGAGATCACCCACTCCGCGGTGGCCATCGGCGAGGGCAAGCTGGACACCCACGTGGCGGTGGTCCGGAACCGCAACGACGAGGTGGGCGCGCTGGCCCTGGCCGTGGAGACCATGCGCACCAACCTCCACGGACAGTTCTCCGAGCTCCAGCGCCAGAACCAGCGCATGGACACCATCTTCTCGGCCATGAACGACGGGGTCTTGCTGGTGGACGCCGGGTGGAAGCTCCGTCAGTACAACACCGCGGCCCTGCGCCTCCTGGGCCTCGAGGGCGGCCCGGCCACGTGGGTGGATCACGACGTGCGGACCCTGGGCGTGGCCGCGCTGGCCGAGCCGCTGCCGTCCGACCTCTCGTCGTCGCGGACCGTGGAGCTGCACGCGGTACAGGAGGACAGCACCCACAAGCACCTGCGGGTCATCCGCCGCCGGCTCGTCGGAGCTGCGGGCAGGCCGGCGGGGTTCGTGGCCGTGCTCCACGACGTGACCCGGGAGAAGGAGCTCGACCAGGTCAAGAACGACTTCTTCTCCATGGTCACCCACGAGCTCAAGACCCCCCTGACCGCCATCGAGGGGTACACCAAGCTGCTGCTGATGGGGCGCCCTGGCCCGGTCAACGAGGAGCAGGAGCGGTTCCTGCGCACCGTCACCAGCCAGACCGATGTGCTCAAGGGCATGATCCAGGATCTGCTGGACATGTCCCGCATCGCCGCGGGCCGCCTCGCGCTGTCTCCCGAGACCGTGGACGTGGCGCCGCTCATGGCGCGGGTGGTCGAGCGGTTCCGCCCCCAGGCCGCGCACAAGGAACTCGAGCTGTTGCTGCGCGAGCCCGACGGCGAGGACCTCGAGCTGCAGGTGGAGGCGGACGCATCGCGACTGGAGCAGGTGCTGGGCAACCTGGTGACCAACGCCATGAAGTTCACCCCTGCCGGGGGCACCATCACGCTGGGGTGGACGCCGGGCGGCGGCATGCTCCGGGCGTCGGTGACCGACACGGGCAAGGGGATACCGCAAGATGCGCTCGCGCGCGTCTTCGACAAGTTCTACCAGGTGGAGCAAGGGGACACCCGCAGCGCGGGCGGAGCCGGTCTCGGCCTGTTCATCTGCCGCGAGATCGTGGCGGCACACGGCGGCGAGCTGAGCGTCAGCTCGCAGCTTGGCAAGGGCAGCGTGTTCACCCTGGAGATCCCGGCGGCCGGCGATCCGGTGAACGGCCCGACTTCGGACGACTAGACGCGGGCCTCGGGCTCGCCACTTGGAGGGGATGATGACGACACCGTTGCTGGGCAAAGTGCTGGTGGACGCGGGCTTCGTGGACGCGGAACAGCTGGACCGTGCCCTGGAGATCCAGCGCAACAAGGGAGCTCAGCTCGGCCAGATCCTGATGGAGATGGGCGCGCTGAACGAGGACACCCTGGCCGTCGGCCTGGCCCAGCAGGTCGGCTTCGAGCTGGTGGACCCGGCCAAGTGCCGCGTCGAGCCCGACCTGCTGTCCATCGTCTCGCGCGAGAAGGCCAACAAGTGGGGGGTCTTGCCGCTGTTCCACACCGCGCCGCAGGTGGTCCGGGTGGCCATGACCAACCCGTTCGACCTCGACGCGCGGCGGGACCTGGAGTTCCTCCTCGGCGCGGCCATCGAGCCGGTGGTGTGCAACGCGAGGCAGCTCCAGGAGGCCATCGCCACCCACTACGGCCTCGAGCGCGAGCTCACCCAGATGCTCGAGTCGGTGAAACCCCAGGACCAGGTCGAGGTCTCGTCGGTGATGGACATCGACATCCAGACCATCGAGGAGCGCCTGCGCAAGGGCGGCGCCCGGCCCTACATCGACCTGCTCAACTTCCTGCTGGCCAACGCGCACTCGTCGCGGGCGTCCGACATCCACCTCGATCCCATGGCGGACAGCCTCAAGGTCCGCTACCGCATCGACGGGGTGCTGCGATCCGCGATGAAGCTGCCCAAGTGGGTGGAGCCCGGCCTGCTGTCCCGCGTCAAGGTGGTGGGGAAGATGGACCTGAGCATCCACCACAAACCCCAGGAGGGAAAGATCCGCGCGACCATCGCCGGGCGGGAGACGGATCTGCGCATCGCCACCATGCCGAGCCAGTTCGGCGAGCGTTGCGTGATGCGCATCCTCGATCCTGGGATCCTCGAGTTCGCCCTGTCCGATCTGGGCCTGGCCGCTGGGCAGCTGCAGACCTACTACCAGCTCATCTCCCAGCCCCAGGGAATCGTCCTGGTCACCGGACCCACGGGCAGCGGCAAGTCCACCACCCTGTACGCGACCCTCAATCGGGTGCGCACCGAGCAGACCTCCATCGTGTCCATCGAGGACCCGGTGGAGTACACCATGCCCGCCATCACCCAGGTCCAGGTGGACGAGCGCAGGGGGATGACCTACGCCGCCGCGACCCGATCGTTGCTGCGGCAGGACCCCAACGTGCTGGTCATCGGTGAGATCCGCGACAAGGACACCGCCGCCGCGGCCTTCCAGGCGGCGCTCACCGGCCACCTGGTCTTCTCGACCCTGCACACCACCGACAGCATCAGCACCATCACGCGCCTGCGCGATCTCGGCGTGCCGCTGTACCTCATCGGCTCGACGCTGCTGGGTATCGTCGCGCAGCGGCTGGTGCGGCGGCTGTGCCCCTACTGCCGAAAGCCTGGCGAGCCCGCCGCCGAGGCCTGGGAGTCCCTCAACGCCAAGCCCATCCCCATGCCCGACGCCTACATGACGGGCAGCGGCTGTCGCGAATGCCTCTACACGGGGTACCTCGGCCGCATCGGTGTGTTCGAGATGCTCCGCGTGGACGACTCCCTGCGCCACCTGATCATGACCGGCGCCGACGAGACCTCCCTGCGCCGCGCCGCAGAGGACGCCGGGCTGCGCACCCTGGTCTCCCACGGGGTCGAGAAGGTGACTGCGGGGATCACCACCTTGCCGGAGCTGTCCCGTCACATCCGCGCCCCGCTCGGCGCCGTGCACCGCCCCGTGGTCACCCAGCTGCCGCTGGAGCAGACCGCGACCGCCATGGCCCCGCCGCCGGAGCCCGAGCCCCTGCCGCACGACGAGCCCATGGCCCAGCCTCCCCAGCCAGCGGAGGACGCGGCCGAGGAGATCACGACGCCGTCGCCCGATCCCGGTCACGAGACCATCCTCGTCGTCGACGACTCCGAGGAGATCCTCGATCTGGTCCGCTACGGTCTCGAGGGCGCTGGGTTCCGCGTCCTGGTCGCCCACGACGGCGAGGAGGCCCTCCAGACCATCGAGCAGCACCTCGTCAACGACCCGGTCCACCTCGTCGTCCTGGACGTGATGATGCCCGGGCTCTCCGGCTTCGAGGTCTGCGAGCAGCTCAAGCAGGACATCGCCACGGCGTTCCTCCCCGTGCTCATCCTCAGCGCCCGCGGCGACCAGGCCCACGTCAAGGACGGCTTCCGCGCCGGCGCCGACGACTACCTCCCCAAGCCCTTCGATCCCGAGGAGCTCGAGCTGCGCATCCGCGCGCTGCTACGGCGCGCGTACAGTGGGGCCAAATGAAGAAAAGGGACGCTCGCAAGAAATCAACTTATCTGGTTGCGTGCTCCCTTCGATATGACGGCCCGGAGAGATAAGTTGATTTCTTGCGAGCGTCCCTTTTCCCTGCTTCTGGCCCTCGCCCTCGTGGTCCCCGCGAGCGCGACCGAACCGCCGGCCGTGGCCGTGACGTACTTCGACAACAACACGGGCGATCCATCGCGGGATGCGCTGGGCCGTGGCCTGGCCGACATGCTGATCACGGATCTGTCCCAGCTGGCGGATCTGCGGGTGGTGGAGCGGTCGCGGCTCAACGACCTGCTGGCAGAGCTGGACCTGGTCGCGTCGCCGTTCATCGACCCGGGGACTGCGGCGAGCCTGGGCGAGGGGCTGGGGGCGCGATATGTGGTGACCGGATCGTTCGTCGAGCTGGAGCCGACGCTCCGGATCGACGCGCGGCTGGTGGACGTGGGCAGCGGCGAGGTGTTGTTGAGCACGTCGGTGTCCGGTCCGGTGGAGGAGTTCTTCCTGCTGGAGAAGGAGCTGGCGCTTGCGCTGGCCGAGGGGGCTGGCGTGGAGATCAGCTTCCGCGAGCAGGCGCGGCTCGGGCAGGTGGCCACCGAGTCGTTCGGTGCGTTCGACGCCTGGTCGGCGAGCCTCGAGGCGCTGGATCGCGGTGAGGTGGAGGAGGCGCGTGAGGCGGTGCAGCGGGCGCTGCAGCACGACGAGCGGTTCGCGTCGGCGGCGGAGTTGCTGTCGGATCTGGAGCAGCGGCTGCAGCAGTACGGTGTGCAGCGCGAGCAGATGCTGGCCGAGCGCACGATGAAGGTGCTGGCCCGGCTCGACGAGATCCACGCCGCGGGCGGCCCGTACGAGGACGTGCCCGCGGTCGTGGACATCGTCGCGCTGACGTCGGACATCCAGGGAGCCCGGGACGGCAAGGCCATCGCGGGGCGAATCCTGGACATGGGGTTGCCCGAGGACGTGGTGCTCGAGCCTATCCCGGGGACGCGGATCGTCATGAACGAGTGGGCGCTGTGGTACTACTTCCACACCTCGATGATGCTCGGCGACCGCGCTGACACCCTGGCCTACGGCGAGGCGCTGATCCAGCGCTACCCCGCCTCGAACTACGCGTCCTCGGTCAGCATGAGCCTGCAGTCGCTGGCCGGGCGCATGCAACGCGAGGAGGGTGGCCGCGCCGAGGCCCCGCGCATCCGCGCCGAGGGCGAGCGCCTGGCCCAGCGGGTGCGGTGCGACGAGGAGCGACGCCCGCTGGAGCGCGTGGAGATGTGCCAGCGCTGGGTCGAGCTGGCCGAGGAGGTGGGCGGCGACGAGCTGGAGCGCGCCCTCCGGGAGACGGTCGAGGCCCTGAGCGTCGTGGCGGACGCCGAGGGGCTGGCCGCGCTCGAGGCCGAGCACCCCGCGGCGCCCAACATCGCCCGCGAGATCGAGGACGTGGCCGAGGAGCTGGCCGAGGGTGACGAGGCCGTGGCCGAGCTCGCCGCCGCCGAGGACGGCCGCGACGCGGCCCGCGCCATCGAGGAGTTGGTCGAGGCCGGTCGGTTCGACGAGGCGTCCGTGGGCCTGGTGTCCTCCCGCGGGCGGTGGCCCGGCGACCTCGATCTCGCCGAGGAGGAGCTCTCCCTGGCCTGTCTGCTGGGCGATCTGGAGCGCGCCGAGGCCCTGCTGGGACCGTGGCACGAGCTGTACGTGACGGGCCAGGCGGAGCGCCGCGAGGACGACAGCGAGGCGGCCCTCGCGAAATACCGCGCCGCGGCCGACCGGCACCGCATGGCCAAGGCCGTCGACTCGTTGCGCGAGTCGTTCGAGGCGTTGCGCTGGGCCGAGGCCGACGGCGTGAAGCACGTGGCCGACGAGATGAAGAGGCACTTCCAGTACGTGGAGGCCGCAGAGGCCTACGAGCGCCTCGCCCACGAGTTCCCCGACTACCCCGGCCTCCCGCCCCAGCGTGCCCTGGGCCAGGCCGCGACGTCCTATCGCGCCGCCGACCACCTCCCCGACTGCCGCCGGGTGTACGAGGAGCTCGTCCGTGAGTACCCCGAGACCACTGACGGGGAGAGCGCGAAGATCGTGCTGGGGACGATGCCCCGCTAGCGATTCAGCAGGTCAGCCAGCCCAGACGTGCGCTCCACCGGCGTCCGCACGGCGTGCGTGATCACCTCGTCACTGCCCACCACCGTCACCCGCTGCCGCGCGCGGGTCACCGCCGTGTACAGGAGCTCCCGGGTGACCACCGGGGAGGGCGCGGCGGGCAGCACGACCAGGACGTGGTCGAACTCCGAGCCCTGACTCTTGTGCACCGTCGTGGCGAACACGGTCTCGTGGGAGGGAAGGCGCGCGGGTGCGAGGGCGCGTAGGCCGCCGCCGGCGTCGTCGAAGAACGCGCGGAGGTCGCCGTCGTCGCCCCGGTCGATCAGGCCGACGTCGCCGTTGAACAGGCGCTGGGTGGGATCGTTGGCGGTGACCATCACTGGCCGGCCGCGGTACAGGTCGCCGCGTGGGTTCAGGCCGCGGTGCCGCGCCAGGATGGCCTCCACCATGGGATTGACCGACTCGACACCGAAGGGGCCGTGGCGGTGGGCGCAGAGGATGCGGAACCGGCCCAGGGCAGCCAGGCGACCGGCCGGGTCGCCCGTATCGAGGTAGGGGCCGAATCCTGCGACGACGAGGGGGTCGATGGCCCGGCCGAGGGCGTCGGCGCCCGGCTGGAGCCGCCGCAGGTCGGGGCTCCGGGCGAGCAGGTGCAGCACCTGGTCCTCGTCCTCGGCGTGGATGGCCCGCGCCAGGCGCCCGATGCCGCTGTCGGGGCCGAAACGGTAGCTGCGGGTGAGGTGGACCACGTTCTCGCGGAGGGGAGCGTCGGCGCGGCTCAGGGCCGCGCCGCAGAGATCACCCAGGACCGCGCCGGCCTCCACCGAGGCGAGCTGATCCTTGTCGCCCAGCAGCATGAGCCGCGCGCTGGCGGGGAGCGCGTCGATCAGCTGCGACATGAGCACCAGGCCGACCATGGACGCCTCGTCCACCACCAGCACGTCCGCGGCCAGGGGGTGCCCGGCGTCGTGGCGGAACGTGCCGTCGGCCTGCCAGCCGAGGGCGCGGTGGATGGTGGAGGCCTCGTCCGGGATGGCGTCGAGCACCTCGGGTTGGCAGTCCAGCGGTCGCTCCGATGAGCTGCGCGCGTCGTGGATCGACTCGGCGAGCCGGGCAGCCGCCTTGCCCGTCGGGGCGACGAGGCGGATCGTCGGCGGCGCGCCGCCGTGCGCCCGGGCCTGCTCCACCAGCAGCGCCAGGATGCGGACCACCGTGGCCGTCTTGCCCGTGCCAGGTCCCCCGGAGACCACGGCGAGCCGGCGCCGCACGGCCATCTCCGCCGCGCTCCGTTGCCCCCCCTCGTCGCCGGGGAACAGCCGTGCCAGGCCGCTGCCCAGCGCTGGCTCGTCGATCGCCATGGCGCCCTCGCCGGCCAGCGCCTCGAGGCGCTGGGCGAGGTGGACCTGGTGTTCCCACAACCGGGTGAGGTAGAGACGGCCCGCCCGGTCCAGCACCAGCGGCGTCGCAACCTGTTCAGGGGGCGGGTGGCCCACCAGTGGGCTGGCGCGCAGCGCGTCCATCCAGGCCTCCTGCGCGGGCCAGCGCAGGTCGGTGTCCTCCACCGCGCTGCCAGCGATCCCCGGGATGCTGACGCACACGTGCCCCTTGCGCGCGACCTGGCTCGCCAGGGCCACGGCGAGCAGCACGTCCTCGCTGTCCTCGCCGCCGATCCGTGCCACGGCCCGGGCGAAGTGCACGTCCAGCGGGGCGAGGAATCCAGCGCGCAGCAGCTCGTCCATGGTCATGGGCCGTCCTCCCCGGGCCCGCGGTCGAACAGCGCCGACAGCGCCTCGATCATCTCGGCCCGCGGCCGGTCGCGGAACACGCCGTACCGCGGCCCGTTCGCCGGCGACATGCCCCGGAAGAACAGGTACAGGGCCGCGCCGAAGTCCCGCTCGTAGTCGTAGCCGGGGATGCGGTAGCGCAGCAGCCGGTGCAGGGCCACCACGTACAGGTGGTACTGCAGGAAGTAGTGGTGGTGGGCCATCTCGTCGGCCATGGCCGCGTCGTCGTACGCCGCCATGTGATCGCCCAGGCGGTTGGACTTGTAGTCCACCACGTACCAGCGGTCGTGCCGGCAGAACACCAGGTCGACGAATCCCTTGAGGAACCCCCGCAGCGGCACGAAACCCAGGTTCGCCACCCGCCGCAGGTATCCGTCCGGGAACGCGTCGGACAGCCGCATCACCGCGGCGATCTGGTCCGCGCTCACCCGAGCCCCCTCGGCCGGGAACACGAACGCCAGCTCGTCGAGCCGGTCCTCCTTCCCAAGCTCGGCCAGGGTGAACCCGCCCACGTCCGTATCCAGGGACGCCCCGATCGCCTCGGCCACCGGACCGCCCCACGTCGCCGCGTCGTAGCCGAACGCCCCGAGCTTCTCCGCAGTGACCTCGAGCAGGTCCTCGCGGTCGGCGAAGTCCGCGTGCTCGTAGATGGTGTGGAAGCAGCTGCCGGCGCGTCGGCCGCCGGGGAATCCCACCAGATGGGCCGGCGGGCCCCCGTGCGCCGCCTCCGGCCGCGACGCCGCCTCGGCGAATGCGTCGTGATCCCGACCGTCGTCGTCCTGGTCGGCCACCAGGCCCGAGAAGCTGGATGTGCGGCGCCAAAGGGGGAGCTCGCGACGGACGATCCGGGCGGCGAGTTCGCCCTCTTCGGTCTCCTCGGGCCGGTACGGCGGGGCAGGGGACTCGTCGAGCGTGGACACGCCGATGGTGCCGTCGGAGGCGGCGGCGAGGGCGTCGAGATCGGCGCGGATCTCGTCGTCGTCGAGCTTCTTCAGACGCGCGCGCACCGTGGCCAGCGGTTCACCGGTTCGGCCGTGGAGGATGGGGGCGAGCGCGGACTTCTCGCCGCCGTAGAAGCCGCCCCACAGGACGATGGCGAGGTGCTTGGCCCGTGTGAGGGCGACGTAGGCCACCCGCGCGGCCTCGGCCAGGGACTCGTGCCGGCACCGATCCCGGTGCGCCTCGAGGTCGTCCGATCCCACGTCCAGCCAGGGGGTGCCGTCCTGGTCGTGGAATCCGAACGGGACGGAGCCCCCGCGCTCCCCGCTGTTCCACAGGTACGGGCAGTACACCACCGGGTATTCCAGCCCCTTGCTCTTGTGGACCGTCACCAGCTGGACCGCGGACTGGTCCGTCTCGAGCCGCAGCTGTGCCGCGTCACCGCAGTCCCCGTCCCCGTCGAGCTGTCGCCGAAGCCAGCGGAGCAGGCCGCGGATGCCCAGCCGGCCCCGGGTCGCGCTGTCGTGCAGCAGCTCGGCGAGCTGGTTGAGGTTGGTCAGCCGCCGCGCGCCGTCGTCCAGCTCCAGCAATCGCGCGTGCAGCGGCCGGCCGTCGAGCGGGTGGTCCAGCACGGCTCGGAACATGCGCACGAAGCCGCGACGGTCCCACAGCTCCCGCCACCGCGAGAAGCGGGTCAGCCAGCGTTCCCAGCGGGGGTCGTCCTCGTCGAGCGCGGCCAGCTCGTCGCCGGTCAGCCCGATCAGGTCCGTGGCCAGCGCGGCGCGAACGGCGCCGGTGCGGCCCGGCTCGGCCACCGCGGCCAGCAGGGCGTGGAGTTCGTGGGCTTGAGGCGACTCGAACACCGAGAAGTCGCTGCGCAGCACGGCGGGGATGCGTCGCGCCCTGAGCGCGACCTGGAGCTCCAGGGCCTGGCGGTTCGTGCGTACCAGCACGGCGACGTCGCTGGCCTCGAGCGGGCGCCCCTCGAGCTCGGTCCTGGACGCGAGCAGATGAGCGACGTCGTTGGCGATGGTGGACGGCAGGTGCCGCTCGTGCCAGTCCCCCACGATCTGGCCACTCTTGCCCTCCTTGCCCTCTCGCCGCAGCAGCCTCAGCTGGAGCGCCGCGGGTTCGGCCGCTCCCTCGCGGAGGGAGTCCTCGGCACTGGGCTGGGGCCTCACGGGCGAGAACACGATGTCGTCGAACACGAACGGATCGAGCGCGCCCTCGAACAGGGTGTTCACCGCGTGGATCATGCGGGGCGAGGAGCGCCAGTTGGTGTCGAGCGTCCAGGCGCGTTCGCTCGCGTCCTGGGCAGCTCGCAGGTAGGAGAAGACGTCGGCCCCGCGGAAGGCGTAGATGGACTGCTTGGGATCGCCGATGAGGACCAGCGGTGCGCCCGAGCCGCCGTACACGCGGTGGAAGATGCGGTACTGGGTGCGGTCGGTGTCCTGGAACTCGTCGATCAACGCCGCGCCGAAGCGGGCGCGGATCGTCCGACAGAGGCGGTCCCCGCCCGGACCGACCACGGCCTCGTCGAGCCGCTGGAGCATGTCGTCGAAGGTTCGGGTGGCGGCGTGCTGTTTGCGGCGGCGGTGCTCCTCGAGGGCGTAGGCGGCGAGCTCCAGGCGGAAGGCCACGACCTGCGCGTCGAAGGGCGCCGCCGCCTCGCGGAGCTCGTCGATGGCGTCGAAGCAGGCGTGCTGGATGGGAACACCGCTCTTCTTGACGCTGGCGTGGAGGCTCGTCGTGGAGAACTTGTCCACCTCGCCGATGTCGGATGGGGCCCGGAGTTCGCTCGCGAACCAGGCGTCTGCCCGCGCGAGCAGGCCGGCCAAGCGGTCGAGCCGGTAGGTGGACCGCTTCAGCCCGGCGTCGTTCGTCAGCAGATCCTCGATCTCGTCGCGGTGCGCCCGCCACAACGCCGCCGCCTGCTCGGCCCGTTCGCAGAACAGGGGCGCGACGTCCTCGACGGGCACTGCGGCGGGCACCCGTCCCCGATCGGGCTGCGACACCACTTCGTCGGCGAGCTCGGACAGGCTACGGGGCGAGACGCCCTGCTTTCGCAGGTGGTCCACCAGCAGGGGATCCATGCTGGCGACCCGGTTGACCCAGAAGTCGGCGGCGATCTCGCGGTACAGCGCTGCCTCGTCCTGCTCGAGCGCGGTGTCGTACGCCACGCCGCTCTCGAACGCGTTCTCGGTCAGCATCCGGCTGCAGAACCCGTGGATGGTGGAGATGGCGCACTCGTCGAAGTCGCGCAGGGCCTGGCGCAGGCGGGATTGCACGACCTCCTCGCCGTGGTCCATCACCAGCCGCTGCGCCAGCTCGTCCTCTGCGTCCATCCGCAGGGTGGCCACGATGCGGTCACGGACGCGGCCCTGGAGCTCGGCCGTGGCCGCCTCGGTGAACGTCACCACCAGGATGCGGTCCACGGGCAGCTCCTGCTCCACGAGCAGGCGCACGAACAGCGTGGTGATGGTGTAGGTCTTGCCCGTGCCCGCGCTGGCCTCGATCAGGTGCAGGCCGCGCAGCGGCAGCTCCAGCGGTCTCAGCGGCCTCACGTCGCGTCCTCCTCGCGGGCCGCGATCATCGGCTCGAACACCCGCAGCGCCAGGTCGCCGAAGCCGGGTTCGGCGTCGTGGAGGGGGCCGATCCCGCGAAAGGCCAGCGCGACCGAGGCGTCGTCGCCCTCGCCCGGGATGCCGCTCCAGGAGGTCTCCCAGCTCCGCCCGGCCTCCTTGAACGCCTTGTCGAGGGGAGCACAGGTGACGATGGCCTCGGCGAACGCCGCGGAGCTCTTCGGGAAGAAGGGCAGCGGTGTGAGCTGGCCGAGTCTGAAGAGCTCCACGAGGTCGGCCATGAGCTCCTGCGCGCGATCGGGCAGCGGCCCCAGCACCTCGACGACCGGCTCGCCGTCGCCTCCGCGGCAGACCAGTGTGCTGCGCAGCGGGTAGCCCGCGGGCGCGACGCAGTTGAGCGCCAGGTGGTCGATCCAGTGGCGCAGGCGGCGTTTACCGTCGAGCTTGCCGTAGCTGAGCTCCAGGCGCGTGTGGGGCCAGAGGTCGCTCAGCTGACCCATCAGCGCCAGCCCGCCCAGCTCGAGGTCCACCACCAGCGGCGCCAGCTCCTCCCCTTCGGTGAGGTCACGCACCACCTCGGCGAGGGGCTCGACGAAGGCGCGGAGCGCGTCGTACTCGAGTTGGCCGGGAACACCCAGCGGCAGGGCGCCGCTCGCTTCGACCACCGCCCGATAGGCGTCGAGGTCTCCGCCGGCCACGGCGTGGCGTACCATCGCCGAGCCGATGCCGTGGCCCTGCAGTCCGTCGATGGAGATGGGCTCGCGATCCTCCAGGGACTCCGCAGAGGCCGCGGGGAACACGCCCAGCCGTTGATGGAGGAACCACCTGGCAGGCGCGCGGTAGAACCGCTGCAGCCGCGCCAGATCCAGCGCGGCCGCCTCGCCCGTGGCCAGCGGCCCGGACAGGAACGGAGGAATCGTCCTCGTCGCGATGCGTGCGGCGCGGGCGCCCTCCGCGTACCCCTCCCGGTAGCTCAGCAGGCCCGACGAGCCGTCGAAGTAGCGATGGCTGAACGGCTGCAGCGGGTGCCGGGTGATCAGCCTCGCCCGTGACGCCTCGCGGGCCACGTCCCCCTCGGGCCGGATCTTGGCCTCGATGGCGTCGAGCAGCTCGGCGACCAGCACCGACGGCGGCAGATCGGCGTCGTCCCGCTGCCCCTGGCCGGTGTAGGTGATCAGCAGGCGCTTGCGCGCGCCGAGCACAGCCTCGAGGAACAGGTAGCGGTCGTCGGCCCTGGTCGAACGGTCGCCCGGCTTCGGTTCGCGGGCGACGAGGTCGAAGCCCGTGGCCCGCTGCTTGCGGGGGAAGCGGTCGTAGCCCATGCCGAGCAGGCAGACCACGGGGAACGGGATGGAGCGCATGGGAAGCAGGTTGCACACGGTGACGCCGCCGGACAGGAACGAGCGGGCCGAGGCGGACTGCCCGAAGCGCTGGACGAGGTGTCGCTGGACGACCGCCAGGTCCACCGGTGCGTCGTGGGCCGCGTCATCGGCCTCCCGCTTCAGGGACGACAGGGCGTCGCGGACCGCCTGGTAGCCCCGCGCCAGATCTCCCTCGTCGGAGAGCAGCAGCGCGGCCGTGCGGGAGAGTTGACGGTACCACGCGGCCACGGGCCGGGGCTCGTCCAGGGCGTCCAGCTGCTCCGAGAGGGTCTCGACGAGGTGCACGAACTTGCCCAGCACCTCGGCGTCGCCGACGGGGTGGGGCAACACGCCGCCGAACAGCTGCTCGCCTTGCATCGCGTAGCCCAGCAGCCAGCGGTCGAGGCCGTAGCGCCAGGTGTTGAGCGCGGTGCGTGGCTGCCCGTGGGCCTCGCGGTGCTCCGCGTCGAGGCCCCAGCGGACGCGGGTGTCCCGGACCCAGCCGGCGATGGTGTCCATGTCCTCGTGGTCCAGATCGAACCGCGCGCGGACGGCGTCCGTGGCCGCCAGATCGAGGACGTCCGTGGCGGTGACCCGGCTCCGCGCCAGGGCCAGCACCGCGGCGAACGCCTCCACCGCGGGCAGGGTGGCCGCGTCGCTGCGGTCGCTGATGCGGAACGGGATGCCCTCCCCGCCGTCGTCGGCCGTGGAGAAGACCGCCTCCACGTAGGGCGCGTAGACCTCCACGTCCGGCGTCATCACCACGATGTCGTGGGGCTCCAGGTCGTGGTCGTTCTCCAGCAGGTGGCGCAGCTGGTCGTGCAGGACCTCCACCTCGCGCATCGGACCGTGGCAGGCGTGGATCGCCAGCGAGTCGTCGCCGGGGGCCAGGTCGTGCGGCGTGGACGCGCCGAGCAGGACGTCGGACTGAAGACGCGCCAGCAGCGTCGTCTCGTCGCCCCTGTTCGGATCCTCGAACCGGGGATCGTCCGCCGCCGCGGCGAGATCGACGATGGACTCGCGAAACTCCCTCGCCTGGCCGCCCAGGGACTCGGCCAGGGGATGCGCGGCGTCGCCCGCCGCCTCGGTCGCGTCCAGCAGGAACAGGTGGACCGCGACGTGATCGGGCAGGGCCGCCAGCACCTTCACGTACAGCGGCGGGAGCGTCGAGATCCCGAACAGGGACACCCGCGTGGGGAGCGGCTTCACCGTCTCCTCGCCGCGCTCCAGGGCGTCGGAGAACTCCCGCGCCCGCGCTGCCACGTGCGCTCCGCCCCGGCGCGCGACCAGCTGCCGGTGCAGCTCCCCCTGCCACCCGCCCTCGTCGTCGTCCTCCCACCCCAGCACCATCTCGGGCCGATACACCACGTACTGGTCCAGCGCGTGCGCGATCCGCCGCGCCAGGCCGTACGCCTTGAGACCGTTCTCGTCGTCCTCCAGATACCTCGCCAGGTGCTCGAACCCCGGGCTCTCCAGGCATCCCGGCAGCGCACCCAGCACCGACCAGGGCAACGACTCCGTCGCGTATCCCTTCCCCTCCGCCTTTCCCAGAACCCGGTCGAACAGGTCCTCCACGAGCGCCCGCGGGAACGGGAACTCCCCCCCCGCCCAGATGCCGAACCTCCGCGACAGCTCCATGGAGAGCCAGGTCTCCATGCCCCGGCTCTGCACGGCGATGACCTCCGGGACCGTCGGGGGACCCACGGGCTCGCCGAGGACGTCGACAAGGGCCTCGAGCAGGGACTCGACCCGGTTGCTGCGGTGGAGGGTCAGCATGAGTGGGGCAACTCTACCAAGTCCAGGCGACAGGAGCTGTCGCGGCGCGACCTATTTTCCGCCGTCCCGGGGCAGCCACGCGTACTCGCGGATGGACCGGACCACCTCGAGGCGTGCGAGGTCGACGAGCAGGGCGCCGAGGCGGTCGGGCGTGCGTCCGGTGACCTCGATCTCGAGGAGGAATGGGCCGTTCGGGCGAGGACGGGAGTGGATGGAGAGGATGTTGACCCGGGACCGCGTGGTGACCTCCAGGACCTCGGCGAGGGTGCCGGGGCGGTGGCGGAGGTGGAGCGTGACGGCGAGGACCAGACCCTGGGGGAGCGATCCCCAGGTGCCGGCGTCCCAGCGGTCGCTGGTGGCGTGGGGGCAGCCGCTGCGGTGGACGATCCACTTGCCCTTGCCGGAGACGCGCCCGAGGAGGGGGTGGGGCGGCGCGGGTAGGCAGCAGGACGACCAGGTGATGGAGGTGACCGTGGGATCGCGCAGGACGAAGCGCCGCTCCCCGGGGCCGGCGCGCTCGACGCCCCGAACACGGCCCCCCTCGCGGCGCAGCAGCCTGCGCAGCCGGGCCTGGGCGCGGGGGGTCTGGACCAGGGCGGGCCAGGAGCGCCGCGGGCGCGCGTCGGGGTGGGTGACGATCTCCACCACGTCGCCGTCGCGGAGCTGGGTCTTGGGGGGCTGGCGGACGCCGTTGACCAGGGCCCCGGCGCAGTGGTCCCCCAGCTCGGTGTGGATGAGGTACGCGAGGTCCACGACGATGGAGCGGGCGGGCAGATTCCTGCGGTCCCCGCGGGGGGTGAACACGTCGATGCGGCCCTGGGCCACGTGGGCGTGGACCTCGGACATGCGCAGGTCGTTGTCGCCGATGGTCGCCAGCACCTCCTTGTACTGCTCGCGGTCCGGCCCGCTCACGCCCCACTCGGCGAGGATGCCGCTGCGGTTGGCGGCGTGGTCCTGCTGTCGTTCCACCAGCACGGCCAGGGGGGTGCCCTCGTGCAGCACGCGTGTGGTCAGGGCGCGGAAGCCGTTGATCCGCGGCGCGTTGAGGTAGTCACGCATGTGCCTGGGCATGACCTGGAAGCGGCGATGGATCTGTCCCAGGACACGCCACGCGGCCGCGTCGTTGCGGACCAGGCAGCGGAGCCGGTGGACCGGCCACCCCACCTCGTCCAGGCGAGCCTTTCCCGGCGTGCCCGTGAGGAAGACGTACTGGCCGAGCCGTCGCGCCTCCACCCGCGCCGAGACCAGGCCCAGGCGCTCGAACTCGCCCAGCTCGCAGGGGAGGGCGGCCACGGCCGGGCTGGTCTGGGCCAGGAGATCCGCCAGGGTATCGCTCGCCTCCCGCGCCTGCCGGGGCAACAGGTGCGGCAGGCACTGCTCCACGAGCTGGTCGGACAGGGCCATGGCGCCGAGGCGGCGGGTGACCCCCACGTAGATCATCCCGATCCGGGCCTTGGTGCGGGCCTTGCCCTCCCCGTGGACCTCGAAGGTGCGCGAGTTGTGCAGCACGTCCAGGGCCTTGATCAGGAGCACCCGGAGGTCGCGCGAAGCGGCCGTGAGGATACGCTGGTAGGTGGCCGGCATGTCCCCGCTGCCGGTGGACGGGTCGCGGATCTTCGACAGCGCCTTGACGAGGATCGCCACATCCCGGTCGAGGGCACGGATACGGCGCAGGGCCTGCTTCTCGGCGGGGGCGTCCTCCACGGCGTCGTGCAGCAGCGCGGCCATCACCGCGGTGCGGTCCACCAGGCCCCAGTCGAAGCACGACCGGGCCACGGCGATGGGGTGGGTGACGTAGGGGGTGTCGTCCAGGCGGCGGAGCTGGCCGTCGTGGCAGTCCACGGCCAGATCGGCGGCCGCCGCCACGTCGCGGCCGGCCTCCTCCCCCAGGGTGGAGGCGGTGACGGCGACGAGCTGCGCGATGGAGTCCTGGAGATCCATGGCTCAGTAGGGCGGCTGGTAGGGATCGCCGGCCAGCAGGCACGGTGAGGCCTGCAGCGAGCGCCCCACGAGCTGCTCGATCTCCGACTGGTTGGCCGAGTCGTGGACCAGGTCGTCGATGGCGTGGTCGTTCACGCCCAGGTTGGGGAAGGCGTAGCTGACATCGAGGAAGTAGTGCAGCCTCAGCCACTGGACGAGCACCAGGTCGATCATGTGGTCGTCGGCCTGGATGGAGGCGTAGAAGTCGGGGTACACGTTGCGCGCGCGGCGCAGGTACAGCTCCAGGTAGTACGCGAAGGCGAGGGCGCCGTCCCGCGCGGAGATGCCCCACGGCTCGTACTCCCCCACCAGGGCGATGCCCGCCAGGCCGTTGATGTAGCAGTTGAACTCGTCGAGCAGCTCCATGAAGTCGTAGGTGCCCTGGGTCCCGGTGAGGTAGGTGTCCGCGTACAGGTCGGTGGAGTCGTTCTCGATCATCGAGTAGATCTCCGACCGCTCGAAGCCCTCGTAGTGGTGCACCGTGGGCTGCCAGTCGGACCGGATCCAGTACGCGAACGTGACGCCCCACTGGGCGTAGCCGTAGTCGTAGCCGTGGGTCTCCTCGTGGATCACGGTCATCAGCGACTCCATGAGCATGGCGAAGCTCGAGGTGTCCACGAACCAGCTCAGGTACGGATCGTCCTGCATCAGGAACAGCAGGTCGTGGCCGCTGGGGTAGCGCCGATCGGTCGTCTCGAGGAGGGTGTCGAGCCAGTTGTTGCCGTTGAAGGCGGCCTCGAGGTCGTGAAGGGCCTCGCCGGGATCGATCGGTTCGCTGTAGCAGTACGGTCCGTCGTCGTCGTCGTCGTCGCCGTGCTCCGTGTCGTCGTCCGCGTCGTCGTCGCCCGGGTGACCGTCGTCGTCGTCAGGTAGGCCGTCGTCGTCGTCCTGATCGCCGTGGTCGTCGTCGTCGATCTGGGGGCCGGGGGGGTGTCGATCGAGGTCCGCGTCGTGTCCGCAGCCGAGCACCGCGCAGGGCGAGATCGTCAGCACGATGGCGATCGGGATTGCGGTGAGGCGCGCCACGGGACTCTCCTGCGAGAGACCGTATCACGAGTACGCGGTGGCAGGGACCTACTCGCCGCCGGCGGCCCGGGCTTGCTCCAGGCCGAGCAAGGCGTCGGGGTCGCCCGGAGACAGCGCCAGGGCCTCCCGAAAGGCGTCTGCGGCCGCGTCGATGCGCCCTCGTCGCCCGAGGATGTTGCCGAGCAGGACCCAGTTGCGAGCCCTGCTGGGATCCTTGTCGATGGCCTGCCGGGCCCAGTCCTGAGCCTCCTCGAGCTGGCCCATGGCGAAGTAGGCGCGAGCGGTGTTGGCTGCAGGGTTCGGGTTCAGGGGCGCCAATGCGGCTGCCCGCGGCCCCAACTCCGCGGCGGCCGCATAGGAGCCCGTGGCCAGCAGGCAGGCCTGCAGGTTGTTGGCCGCCCGCGCCTCCAGGTCCACGGCCAGCTCGTACAGGGGGATGGCTGCGGCGCAGTCTCCCTCGCGCGTGTGGAGATCGTAGGCCACGTGGAATGCGGCGTGGGGGTTGTGGGGGTTCCTCCTCAGGGACGCCCCGAAGACCTCGGCGTCGCTCGTCCAGTCACCGGCCCTGACGAGCGTGAGTACAGCCAGCAACACCGGGATGGACCAGGCCAGGCGATGCCAGCGGCGTGCGCCGTACGCCGCAGCGAGCGAGCCGCCCAGGACTGCGAGGATCGTATAGAAGTAACGATCCCCGAATGCGCCGATGTTGGCCGCCGCCGACGCGCTCGGCGCGAGGAGCGCACAGGCCGCGATCACGGACGACAGGATCGGCCTCCTCCAGCACATGCACAGCAGCGCCAGCCCCAGGAGCGCGGCCACCCAGCCCAGCACCGGAGCCGGTCGATAGACAGCGACGATGTCCGCAGTGGAAGGCACGAGCGTCAAGGTCACGCCACGGAGGGTGAGGCCTCCCAGCGCTGCCACCGGCTCCACCCCCGCCGCTCCGACAGGGAGCGGCAGGTCCAGGGCGTACCGGATCGCGAGGTAGGCGGCCACGCCGATCACGGGCGGTAGGCACAATCGGAGGTGGAACCTCCCGCTACCGAGCATCCAGATCCCTGCCGCCAGGGGTACCAGCAGGTAGGTCTCCTTGCAGAAGGGGGTCAGGGCGAGGAGCCAGCCGGAGAGCATCGGCCGACCGGCGTTGAGCGCGGCCCACGCCGCGAGGAAGAGCACGGCAGGGAGGAGGTCGTCTCGGCCCGTGATCCAGGCCACCGTCTCCGAGGATCCTGCGTGCAGTCCGAAGAGCGCCGCTCCGAACCACGACAACTCCCACGAGGCCCCCAGCCCGCGTGCGGCCACGAAGACGAGGAACACGGCGGCCAGGTGCAGCAGGAGATTCGCGATGCGCTGCGGCAGGGGTCCGGGGAGGAGCCAGTGCACCACGGCGTAGCTCATCACGGTCATGGGACGGAAGAGATCGGTGTTCGCCGCACCGGTGGCGCCCCAGACGTCCGTGGTCAGCAGGGCCCACGCGTCGTCGATGGACTCGTTGCCCGCGATGCGATCGTGGTCGTCCCACACCCACCCTCCGCCCAGGGAGGGCAGGTAGGCCAGCACCACCACAGCCAGGATCGTCAGCGGCAGCAGCCACTGGACATGTCGAGGGCGTGCATCACGCTGGATGTCGTCGCCGACGCGATCCTCCACGACGGCCCCGTTCACCGCACGCCTCGATCGGTGTCGGGGACCTTCCAGATCTCGCCCTCACCCGGAAGGAGGACGCGCGGCGCGCCGTCCTCGCAGGTGGTGCCCGTGAGCAGCTCGTCACCGCCGGGGCACGCCGCCTCCAGGTCCGAGTCCCCCATGTTGAGCAACAGGACGTGGTCTTCTCCCAGCTCCCACCGCACCGGCACGGTGTCGTCGGGCGCCACCATCTCGCCCATGGGCCCCGGATCGAGTCCGGAGACTTGCGAGAGGGGATCCACGGGGCGGGGGAGGCGGCCGCGCGTGGCCGTCACGTCGGGATCCAGCGCCCAGCCGAGCTTGTCCTCGGGCAGCGCCGGCAGGTCGTCACCCAGCAACCACGTGCCACCGGAGGCGGCCTGCGCCACCACCGCTCCGCGCGCCCGCACGTCGTCGAAGGGCTCTCGCAGCATCAGCTGGTCGGGATCGTTCCACCACCAGATGCCGTTGGACCACGACCGCGCCGCCGTCGTCCTGGCCTGCCAGCGCAGGAACTCGGGCTGCGGGTCCGGCACGGCGCTGAAGGCGATGTCCGCGCCGGTGCGGTAGGACTCGGCGAAGCCGAGGGTGGGTAGCAGCGGCGCACCGCAGGCGAGCACCCACGCGTCCCCGGCCGCCTCGCGGAGGAGCTCCATGCCCCGGCGGTAGGCCTCGGTACCCGTGACGTCCTGGTACCGCAGCCCCTCCTGCGCGCCGGCGTAGAGGAAGTCCAGCTTGAGGTAGGTCCACCCCTCGTCCACCCGATCGGCCACCTGCTGCGCCATCCACGGACCGGCGCCGGGGTGGGTGGCGTCGATGATGGCGTAGTCTCCTGAGCCCAGGTTGGTGAAGGTGATCTCCTCGCCGTCGAGGTCGCGCACCCACCAGTCGGGGTTCTCGGCGTAGGTCGTGGTGTCCCGGTGGACGTAGAACGGCGCCATCCACAGGCCGGGGGTGAAGCCCGCGCCGGCGATGTCCGCCGCGAGGACGTCCATGCCCGAGGGGAACCCCTCGTCCGCGGTCCAGTCGCCCCACAGCACCTGCCAGCCGTCGTCGATCTGGAACACGTCGAGGGGGGTGAGGCCCTCGCCCAGGGACGCGGCCAGGGCCAGGTTGTCCCGCACGTCCTGCTCGGTGACGGCCTCGTAGAACTGGTACCAGGTGGCCCACCCCACCGGCGGCGGATCGGCGGTGGTGGGGGCGCCGGCGTTGTCCGCAGCCGCGGTCGCGTAGTCCACGTGGAGCTGGAACGGGTCCGCTCCGGCGCCGACCCATACGGCGTCCAGGACCAGGGTCTCCCCCTCGGCCAGGTCGATGGCCTCGCCGCGGTTGCCCCACACGGCCCACGCCTCGTCCTCGGTGAACGACACGTAGAACCGCGTGCGCGTCGCGGACAGCGCCCCCAGGAGCACCGACGCGCCGTCGGAGCGTCCGGCCAGCCCCAGCCACCACGACGACCACCCGTTCTCGTGCAGCACGTCGGTGGCGTCCCCGTCCCCGTCCGCCGTGGGCACGCCGTGGTCGTCGAACTCCGGCTCCTCCATCTCCACCACGCCGGCGAAGGACCAGGACTGGTATCCCTGGCGCCACAGGCGCGCGGGTTCGTCTCCGGCGAGGGTCGAGCTGCCCGAGAGCACGAGCCCCCGGAACGTGGCGCCGCCGGCCCCGGCGGTGATCGTGGGCAGGACCGCGTCGCCGTCGCGGGTCAGCGTGGCGGCCATCTCCCCGTCCCCCAGGGCCGTCGCCTGCATGCGCAGCTCGGCGCACCGGGCGAAGGTGTACTCCAGGTTCGGGCCCTCCACGGTCAGGGTGGGGGTGCCCGAGCAGAGCTCGTCCTCCACGGGATCGGGGCCGGGGTCTTCGATGATCTCCTCGTCGGGGCAGCCAGCGAGGGCCGCCGACAACCACACGGCGGTGAGGGCGGTCAGGGCGTGGTGGCGCATCTAGTCGGTCTGGCCCGCCGTGTCGTTCTCTGCGTCCAGCACGACACGTTCGACCCCCTCCACGTCGGAGAGCTCCCGCAGCAGGGCCTCGATCTGGTCCTCGTCGCGCAGAACGACACGGTAGCGGTAGGAGAGGGTTTCACCGAAGCGCAGGGAGCGCGCCTCCATCAGGGTGCGGCGTTTGACGAATCGGGACAGGACGTCGAGCACGTCCTTCTCGGTACCTTCGTACGCGGCGAGGTCGCAGCGGAGCTGGTGGATGGCACCCCGCGCGCCCCCCAGGGGGAGCACGGCCAGGGCGAACACGGCGAGGCTGACGACCAGGGTACCCATCACCGCGACACGGTAGGCGAACACACCACAGGCGATGCCCACCGCCAGGGCGAAGAACACGAAGGTGATGTCCCAGGGGCTCCGTAGTCGGGTGCGGAAGCGGATGATCGCCAGGGCGCCCACGAGGGAGAAGGCCCGGGCGATGTTGTTGCCGATGACCATCATCACCATGGCGCCGATCACGGCGAGGATCACCAGCGACGACAGCATGGGGGAGGACAGCACCCGGTCGGGGACGGAGTAGCGGTAGACCAGGGTGACGATGACGCCCAGGATCAGCGCCAGGGCCAGCCCCTGGAAGATCTGGACGACGTCCAGGTTCAGCGCCTGCCCGAATGCCAGCTCGAGATCGATGTCGGTCACGCGCCCAGCTCCAGCGGTCGCAGCGCCCGCGGCGTCAGGTAGCGGAGCTCGCGGGCGCTCCCGGCCCGCACCCCCTTGACCACGCTGAGCCCGAACTTGGACACCGGCACCGCCCGCAGCCGCAGCTGCTTGCACAGCGTGCGCATCCAGCCGGGCCGGTCACCGTCGAACTTCAGCTCCATCACGATCCAGTCGGGGGGGATCAGGTCCACCGTCGGGGGAGCATACAGGTCCGTGACCGACGGAGCCACCGTGGCGCAGACGCCGTGATCGATGGTCAGCCGCACCCGCGGCTGGTCCTTGCGGCGGGACACGTAGACCTCGCGCACGTAATGCACCACGCTCACCGGCACGCGCGGCGGGCCGTCCACGAGGCGGGCGAAGTGGGAGGCGGCGTACCGCTTGCGCCCCTGCACCTGCTCGCCGAAGTGGGCCCAGGGACGGTCGTACTCGCCGCTGCACCACTGGTCGGCGTCGCACACGAGCACGCGGTGCTTGACGACCCAGTTCTCGAGCTTGCGCTTGTTCTCGAGGAACACGGGCTGCTTCTGCCCCGGTCGCCCGTAGGTCCGGGCCCTGAGGCGATTGCGCACCTTGTGCTCGCCCAGGCGCTGGTAGTAGTCGACGAAGTCGAGGGTGTCGAAGTAGAGGCTGTGGACCTCGTACCCGGCCCCGCCGTTGCCCAGGTCGATGGCGTGGGGATCGGGCAGCACGTGGGGCAGCGCCACCTCGCGGATCCGCTCGCGCGCCTCCCCGGGCAGGGCGTACTTGTACTCGTAGCGGCCGTAGTCCAGCGGGCGTGTCACCTAGGCCCCCACCAGGTTGCGCCACAGGGAGCGCCCCACGCCCTCCCCATCGCCATGGAGCTGGAGCTGGACGACTCCGGTCATGCCCGACCGCAGATCGTGCGCGGCGTTGTCGATGATCGCGCTGGCCCAGAAGATCTGCGCCCCGTTGAGGTTGATGGCGTTCTCGCCGAGGTCCACCACCTCGCCCACGAAGCTGCGTCGCGGATGGGACGGCGTCTCGAAGTCCACCGGATCGCCGATGCGGACCCGGTAGCGGCTGGCCTCGGGGATCGGAATGCGCAGGTACACCACGTCGATGTCGTACACGCGCAGCACGTTGCGGTTGCCGCCGATCTCGAGGACGCCGGCGATGGGACACTCGATGCGGTTCTCCTCGAGCAGCCCCTGGAACTCGGCCATCCGAGCGTCCAGTGAGGCGATCTCCCCGTCCACCGCGGCCAGGGCCTCGGGGCGGGCCGAGGACCGCGTCACGGCCAGGGCGGCGCGGGCCAGCTCGACCTCCATCGCGCGGATCTGGTCGTCCAGTTCGGCGGCCTCCAGCTCGGCGTCGGTGACCAGCCCCTGGTCGGCCAGGGCGCGCATGCGCTCCAGCTGGGGCAGCTCGCCCTCGCGGGCCGCCTGGGCCAGGTCCAGCCGCGCGCGCGCTTCGCGGATTTCTTCGGGACGCCCGCCGGCCTCGAGCAGGGCGCGCTCGGCGCCCAGGGATTCCCGCATGGCCACCAGCTCGGAGACGCGACGCTGGGTGCGCGGCGAGTGGAAGGACGCGAGCTGCTGGCCTTCGGTCACCAGGTCGCCGTTGGACAGCTCGGGCATCAGCTCCAGCTCCACCAGATCGCTACGCTCGAAGCGCAGCACCCGCTGGCGGATGATGCCCTGGCCGCGGGCGGGCCGGCCGTCCCGCAGGGTCCACTCGTAGGAGCCCTGGCCGATGGAGGCCAGATTGAAGGTGTGGCCCGCCTCCACCACGGCGCGCAGCCGCAGCTCACCCCAGCGGGGCAGGGCCAGCGCGAGCACGATCAGCACGACGATGGCGGCGATCCCCGCCAGTGTCCGCCCCACCGATCGCTTGCGTCCCATGGAATCCTCAGCCGTTGCTCGCGCCCGGCGTTCCCCCGGCCGTCGTGATCCAGACCTTGCTGCCGTCGGTCTCCCGGGCGGAGGCCACGTCAGCGGCCTGCTCGCCGTAGGCCACGGCATCGATCTGCGTCGGTTGGTCCCCCACGATCTCGTACAGGCCGATCTCCTCGCCGCCCTTGCCGAGCTTGAAGGGCAGGTGCAGGTCCCCCTGGTTGGCGTCGCCGGTGGCCCACAGGACCAGGAAGCCGCCGGCCTCCACCTCCAGCGCCGCGGGGAGCGCCCACTGGGTCTGGGACTTGAGGCTGTCGGTGACGAACACGCCGTCGAGGGAGATGGCCTCGTCGCTGTCGTTGTACAGCTCGATCCAGTCCGAGTACACGCCGTACTCGTCGGGGATGCTGGTCTCGTTGTCGGCCATGAACTCGTTGATGAACAGCTCGACGTTCGCGCTGTCCGAGGAGTCGCAGCCCAGCGTGATCGCGAGCAGGGACAGCGTGGCGAGGAAGCTGATCAGCCGGTGTCGAGGCAGGAAGGTCATCGGTCTCTCCATGGACAGTTCGTCGTTGCCCCCTGTTGGAACAACGTCTCGCCGGCGAAAATCCTGACACATTTCTGTCGCGATTGCTCGAAGCACAGCGATCTTCGGCCCGCTCCCGGCCCGGTTCAGTCGGTCGATGGGGCCAGGCTCACGCCCTCGACGACCTTGTAGCCGCCAGGGGCCGCGGAGTCGTTGTCGTACAGCAGCACCAGGGTCCAGCGCCCTGCGGCGTCGTCCGCCGGTACAGCGGCGATGCCCTCCACCTTGAGCCCCTCGTCGAAGGTGCAGACGCGCTGGACGGAGTCCGAACCCACCATCCAGGTCAGCAGCGCGTTGGACAGGAACGCCCAGGTGTCCCCCTCCTCGTACTCGGCGGAGGCCACACCGAGCAGGGTGCCGCCCTCGACGGGTTCGGCGAGGCCCGCGAGCTCTCGCCCCATGCGCCACGCGCCGTCCCCGCCCACCGCCTCCCCCAGGGCCGCGGCGTCGAATGCTGCGACCGGCTCCAGCTGCAACCGCACCTGGGGTGCGTCCGCCGGCGGGAGGATCGCCCGGTACGCCCTGCGCGCCTTGCCGTCCCCCATCCTGCGCAGCCCCACCAGCAGCACACCCGGCTCCAGGGCGGCCAGCGCCTCGATCTTGATGCCGTGGCCCCACGGCTCGCGGCCCAGCCCGGTGGCCTCGCCCAGCGCTCCGGCCAGATCGTGGTAGCGCGCCTCGCCCATCACCTGCTGGGTGACGGGGTCCACGGCAAAGCTGACCAGGAAGGTGTTGGCCTCGCGGTTCCCCACGTTGCCGATGGCGTGTAGCTCGCGCCCGTCCCACGCCAGGCCCTCGAACTTGCGCGAGACGCGGTCGAAGCCGGGTACGGGCACGTGCTCGACCCGCCCCGAATCCAGGTCGAGCCGGACCAGGCCGTTGCCCGCTTCGGGCACGTGCTCGCGTCCCTCACGATCGTTGATCACCCACGCGCCGTCGCCCACCAGCACGATGCCCGACGGATCGAACTGGTTGCCGGCGATCCGCCGGGGCAGGGCGTGGTACCTCGCGGCCTCGATGGCCTCACACGGATCGGGTGCGGGCTGCGTCGGGGGTGGGGGCGGCGCGGGAGGTGCCGGCACCTCGGCGGGCCGGGACCCGCAGGCGGCGAGCAGCCCACCGACGGCGACGGCGGCGAGGGTGGCGAGGGGGACGATGGGTGGCATCGCAGTCACTTTACCGGAGATCGTCCGCGCGCCGGTGGGATACGATGCCCGCGATGCCGTTGTCTCGCGCTGCACTGCTGCTCTTGCTGCCCTTGGGGATCGCCGCTTGCCCCGATCCCGGCGAGGAGGAGGTGCCGGGGATCGGCGACGGCCACTGCGAGTTCTGGCTGGGGGCCCAGTCCAGCGGCACCCTGTCCACCACCACCCTCGACGAGGTCTCGGGCATGGCGGCCAGCCACCGCTTCGTCGGTACCCTGTGGGTGCACAACGACGGCGGCAACAGCGCGTCCCTGCAGGCCATCGACGAGACCGGACAGAGCCAGGGTACGTGGTCGGTGCTCGGGGCCGAGAACCGCGACTGGGAGGACCTGGCCACCGGGCCCTGCACGTCCGCGGGCCAGCCCTGCACCTGTCTGTACCTCGCGGACGTGGGCGACAACGACGCCGAGCGGGACGAGGCGCTGGTGTACCGCCTCCCCGAGCCCGACCTGGGCGCCGCCGCCAGCGGCGGGCAGATCACCGAGCGCGAGGAGCTGTGGTTCACCTATCCGGACGGGCCCCACGACGCCGAGGCGGTGCTGGTCCACCCCGTGACGGGTGAGGTCCTGGTCGTGACCAAGGCTGGTGTGGGCGAGACGATGACCGGCGTGTTCGCGTTCCCGGATGTGCCTCCGGAGCCCCGGGACCCGTCGGATCCGGTGACCCTGGAGCTGGTCACGTGGCTCGATCTGGCCGACCTCAACGCCCAGCAGGACGCGGTCACCGGAGGCGCGGTGTCGCCCCGGGGCCTGCGGGCCGTGCTGCGCACCGACGGGGACACCCTGATCTTCGACGTGCCCGACGGCGGAACCCTCGCCGACGCCCTGGAGGGTGTGCCGCGCTTCGCCCCGACCCCGGACGAGGACGGCGAGGCGGTGACGTTCTCCGCCGACGGCAGGACCCTGTTCATGGTGGGGGAGGGCGGGGGCGCTGCCGAGGCCCAGCACGCCACGTTGTGGCAGGTCCGCTGCAACTCCTTCGAGGGCGACGGGGAAGAGAGCCCGGATCCCCTCGTCGAGTGTGGTGACTAGTCCTCGCTCTTCCTGCCCTTGCCCTTGCCCTTGCCCTTGCCCGGTTCCTTCTTGCGCAGCCGGATCTCCTTGGTCAGCAGGGCCTTGAGGGTCGCCCCCTTGAGGTCCGCGCGCGCCAGCTGACTCCAGCTCAGCTCCTTGGGCGCCTCCACCTCGTTCACGTCGGGCGGCGTGGCTCCCACGTGGATGCTCTTGGTCATGGCCGTGCGCAGGCTCGCCACGGACACGTCGGAACGGAGCAGGTCGGACCACTCCTTCTCCTCCACCGGCGTGGGATCCGGCTCCACCCAGGGCTCGTCCTCCGTTCCGGGAACGCGGGCGGAGAACTGCTCGACTTTCTGGGAGAACGACTCCGGCACTGCGGCGCGGGCGTTCACCGGGATCCGCGCCGAGAGGTGCGGTTCGAGGAGGCGTCCCAGCACCCCTGCATCCGGCGCGGGTATCCAGCTGCTGATGCGGTGCTCCGAGGCCAGATCCCGGTGCTCCACGTCCTCGCCCAGGCTGCCGTAGACGATCATCGTGGCGCGTTCTCCGCCGGGCAGGTGCCGCAGGGCTCCACACAGGCGAAAACCATCGTGGCGGTTCTGCACGGCGCTGGTGAGGCACACCCAGGGTCTGCGCGAGCGGAACAGGGCGATGGCGAGCTGGCTCTGCCGGACGCTCAGGACCTCGACGTCGAAGAACTTCTTGAGCGCCTTGTCGATGAGGCGGGACCTGGCTTCTTCGGGATCGGTGATGAGGACGGTGTGTCTGGTCAACTCGTTCCTGCCCGTTCACCCTCCCCTGGTCGATGTGCCCTCAGGATATGTCGGCCCACCCGCGGAGGAAACCCCTCGGTATGATGGTCGACATCGTCTGGGGCCTGAACAGACGACGAGGCCACCTTGCCCCGAGTGAAGCTCCTCCTGCTGCTCCTCGCACTCCTCGCGGCCTGGATCTGTCCGATCCGGGCCGTGGCCGAGGACGACGACGGGGACGACGGGGACGACGACGGGGACGAGGAGGTGCGCGCCGCCGACGAGACGGTGGTGGTGGTCGGCGAGTGGGACCCGGTGGAGTCCCCGGAGCAGGAGACCTCGGCGGCCGTGACGGTCATCGAACTCGACGAACGCCAGCGCGCATCGGCGAGCGTGGCCGAGGTGGTCGGGGCGACGGCGGGCGTGCACCTGCAGCGGCTCGGCGGGCTCGGGCACTTCAGCGCCGTGACCATCCGCGGCAGCTCGGCCAGGCAGGTGCAGATCCACGTGGACGGGGTCCCCCTCAACCCTTACGGCGGCTCCTCGGTGAACCTCGAGGAGCTGCCCCTGGACGCCTTCGAGACCATCGAGGTGTATCGCAGCGGCGCGCCGGCGCACCTGGGGGCCGGCGCCATGGGCGGCGTGGTCAACCTGGTCACCGCGCCGGGACGGCTCCCGCCGCCGAGGCTGGAGCTGGCCGGGGGTTCGTACTGGACGCGCCGCCTGTCCGCCGAGGGGGGGACGGCCTGGAACGGTGAGCGCGCTCCCGGGGATGTGCTGCTGAGCGTGGAGACCTCGGGGACGCGCGGTGACTTCCTGTACTTCGACGACAACGGCACGGTGTACAACCTGTTCGACGACGGCGCGCGCACCCGCCTGAACAACGATCTGGCCCAGGTGGACGGCCGCGGGCGGCTGCGCCTGGGGGACAGGTCGTTGCAGCTGGTGGTCCAGGAGTCGATCCTCGCGAGGGGGCAGGGGCTGCCGGGCATCGGCCACGATCCGGCCCTGCACGCCCGCCTCGGGGTGCTCGGCCACTCGCTGCTGACCGAGGTGTCGGGCCGCCCGCGGGCCAACGTCAAGCTCCGCGGTCGCGCGTCGTGGCGCATCCGCCGGGAGACCTACCGCGATCCCGAGGGGGAGCTCGGCACGGGCCAGCAGGACAGCCGGGACGTCCACCAGGCGGCCGGCGGGCTCGTGTCGGTGCGCTGGGTACCGCTGCTGTGGCAGGCCGTGGAGGCCACCGCCGAGCTGCGTGTGGACACGTACGAGCCGGTGGATCTGCTCCGCGAGGACAGCTCCGACGGGGTGCGCAGCCGCGTGGCGGCGGTGTTCAGCGCGTCGGACGATTTCTCCCTGGCCGGCGATCGCGTCCGCATCTCGCCGGTCCTCCAGCTCCACCTGCTGGACAACCGGATGCTGGGCACCGTGCCGTTCGGGGACGAGGCGGTGGCGCCCGATGCAGAGCGGCACGTGGTGGCGTTCACACCCCAGCTGGGGCTGCTCGTGCGGCCGGTGGATGCGCTGGCGATCAAGGCCAACGTCGCGAGGTCCTTCCGCCCGCCCGACTTCACCGAGCTCTTCGGCGACCGCGGCGCGGTCATCGGCAACAGCGATCTGGTGCCCGAGACCGGGATCGCCTGGGATGCGGGCGCGCGGCTCGCCGGGGGAGGGGAGGGGCCGGTGGCTGGCTCGCTGTCCCTGGGGTACTTCTGGCGCCACACCTGGGATGCCATCGTCTACGTCCAGAACTCCCAGCGGACCCAGATCCCCACCAACTTCGGCGAAGCGCGGGTCAGCGGCGTGGAGGCCAGCGGCCAGGTGTCCCTGTTCGACGTGGTCGACCTCGCGACGAGCGTCACGTGGATGGACAGCGTCAACCTGGATCCGCGCGAGGCCTACCTCGACAAGCAGCTCCCGGGGGTGCCGCGCTGGGAGGTGTGGGCCGAGCTGGCGTGGCACCTGGACCACCGGATTCGCCTGGCCTACGACACCAGCCACACCAGCGGCAACTACTGGGACGCCACCAACTGGTATCTGTCGGCGCCGCGCACCGTGCACGGTCTGAGCCTCCGGGTGCAACCCGGGCGGGACTGGCCCTTCGTGGAGGTGGACGTGCGCAACCTGTTCGACGAGCGCCTCGAGGCCGTGCCGCGGGATCCGCTCAACCCCGACGACGGCGCCGTGGCGATCCAGCCGCTGACCGACTTCGCCGGGTATCCGCTGCCCGGCCGGACCCTCATGGTGACCGTCGGCTGGAGCCCCACGCCCCCGCGGCCGCCGCAGGACTCAGGCGAATAGGGACAGCTGGGCCGGGAGGAACTTGCCCGCCAGGGTGACAAAGCCGGCGCAGGCCCGCGTGGAGACCCCCAGCGCCTGTAGCTTGGCCTCGTCGTCGATGGACCCCTGGCGCCGCGCGCGGAGGATGCGGCGGACCGTGACAGGTCCCAGGCCCGGGACGCGAAGCAGGTCCCAGGGCTCGGCGCGGTTGACCTCCAGGGGGAACCGCTCGGGGTGGTGGCGCGCCCAGGCCGTCTTGGGATCCTGAGCCGTGTCGAGTTTCCCCCCGTCGTCGAAGGGCAGCTCCTCGGCACCGAACCCGTAGAAACGGATCAGGTGGTCCGCCTGGTAGATGCGGTGCTGGCGCACCGGCGGCGTCTGAGCCTCCCGCTGCAGGGGGGTGTCCGGGACGGGCTCGAAGCGCGCGTAGTAGGCGCGCCGCAGCCCGCGGGTACGGTACAGGGTCTGGCTGAGGCGGAGCAGCTCGGCGTCGCTCTCCCCGGCGGGCCCGACCACGAACTGCGTGGTCCACCCGCTCGCGGGGGCCCTCCCGCGGCGCTCCAGCGAGGCCAGGGTGTCCACCTGGTTCCGCAGCAGGGCCGGGCGGCACTTGCCCGGCGCGAGGGTGCGCAACCGCTGCCGGGACGGCGCCTCGAGGTTCACGGAGACGCGGCTGGCCAGGCGGGCGGCCGCCTCCACCTGGGCCTCCTGGGCCCCGGGCAGCACCTTGAGGTGGAGATATCCACGGAACGCGAGCCGGCCGCGCAGCAGCGCGGCGGTGTCCAGCAGACGGTCCATGGCCGTGACGGCGTCCGGGTGGATGCCCGAGGACAGGAAGATCCCGCGTACGATCCCCCGGCGCAGCATCTCGTCGAACGCCCGGGCCATCTCGTCGGGGGTGGCCGTGGTGCGGCGGACCCCCCGTGGCGCGCGGATGGCGCAGTACCCGCAGCCGCGGGTGCAGTGGCTGGTCAGCAGGGTCTTGAGCAGGGGCACCGTCCGCCCCCCTCCGCAGGCGGCCTGGAAGACCGCGCCTTGCTGCGCGTGCCCGCGAGCGCACGTGGACTCGGCGGCCGCGTGGACCTCGAAGCGGGCCTCGCTCCCGAGCTGATCGATCCGTGTCTGGAGGTCGGGGATGGTACGTATGGCGAGCATCTGGGTAGCCGGTAGCTGAACTTTTGTTCAGTGTACCACGGGCGGGTGGCTCCGGGAACTGCGCACGGGCCCCTCCCCCCGGGCAACGGCCCCCGGCCCGAAACGGAACGTGTTGGGAAGTCGAGTGCGTCCCCACCCCCCGCTGTTGCGATGAAGGGCGCGTCGCCCGGGGGTGGCGAGGAGCGTAGTACCCGTCGCCCCTCGACCAACTACAGGGTACTCCGTGGTCCGACGAAATAGTCTTACGAGCCTCTTACGGGCGATCACCCCAGCGCGAGCTCAGGTGGGTCCGGTCACGTGCATCCGGGTCGCCGGGAGGTTCAACCGGGTCCGGCCCCGCGCCTTCTCGATCAGCCAGCCGTCGAGCTCCTGGGCCAGCAGCATCTGGCGCGTGTCGTGGATCAGCTTGTGCAGCGCCGACGGATCCACCTGGGTCGCGCCCTGTCGTCCCCAGAGGCGCACCTTGAGATCCTCGTCGTCCACCCACGCGCCCCTGGCCGCGCACAGCTCGTGCAGCAGCAGGAATCGCTGGCCGGTGGTCACGCTCCACTCCCCCCGCGCGTGCACGAGGCGGATGACGCCGCTGTCTGGACTGTCGAAGGTCAGGTGGATGTGGAAGTCCGTGTCCCAGGGGCGCTCCGCGGCTCGCTGGGTCACCCCGAAGGACGCGCCGCTGGTGGGATCCACCAGGGTCTCGACCTTCCAGCGCGAGACACCGGCGAAGCGCACCACGTCACCGGCCTTGATCGCCGTGCGGTTGCGCACTCGCTTGTCGTTGACCGACGTCCCGTTGGACGAACCCAGGTCGCCGATGCGCCAGCGGCCGCCGTCCCACTCGATGGCCGCGTGCCAGCTGCTGACCATGGGGTGGTCGATCGCCAGGTCGTTGTCCGGGTGCCGCCCGATGGTCAGCGAGGAGGTGAACGTCACCCCCCGGACGCTGTGTGATTTTTCACGCGCATGCCCCCACTTGAGGGACCGGTTTTTCAGGGGCATG
>CAYRNR010000041.1:0-62123 GCA_964425605.1 uncultured Rickettsiales bacterium
GCCGCCGCCACGACCACCGCCGCCGCCGCGACCGCCGCCGCCACCGCGCTCGGCGCGCGGGCGGGCCTCGTTGACCTTCAGGGCGCGTCCGCTGGACATGTAGCCGTCGAGGGCCTCGATGGCGGCCTTGCCTTCGGCGGCGTCGACCATCTCGACGAAGCCGAAGCCGCGGGATCGTCCTGTCTCGCGATCGGTGATGATGTCGGCCGAAGAGACCTGACCGTGCTCCTCGAAGAGGTTGCCCAGATCATCTTCCGACATGGCCCAAGGGATGTTTCCGACGTAGATCCTCACGTTACTCCGACTCCTCACCCGAGACCGTTTTGTGTTCCGAACCTGCCTGGATGCTCGGGCCGATCAGGGCAGATTCATGGTTCCTTCCCGGGTCCGTCGAGAACGTGTCCCTGACCGCGTGAAACGCTGGAGGCATGACTCGCTGTTTTCAGGGGGGGAGACCAACCGAAAGCACTCCGGGGCAAACTTGCGGAGAAGTCTATAGGGGAAGATTTGCCGGGGGCAAGGGAAATACCTCAGGCGCTGGGGCCCGCGTGGCGGGTGGAGCGTCGCATGCCGGCGACCTTGTTGCGGAGGCGGGAGGCCACGCGTTTGGCGAGGTCGCCGAAGGGATCGTCGTTGACGATGTAGGTCCAGGTGGACGCGGGGACGTCCAGGCCCTCGCGCTGGAGATCGACGCCGTCGGCGGTGATGTGGGCGGCGAGGAGGCGGGTGAGGATGGCGTCGTCGAGGCCGTCCCAGGCGAGGGAGAACGCCTGGGCGACGGCGCGGTGGAAGGCGATGAGGGGGTCCTGGCCAGCGCCGAAGGGGTTGCTGCCGGCGAGGGAGTGGAGGTGGATGCCCTCGCGGATGTCGGCGACGCGGGCGAGGTGGTCGGCCCAGAGTTCGTCGATGAGGGCGAGGGAGACCTGGCGCTCGGCGAGGCGGATACCGGCGGCGCCGGCGGTGGTGAGCAGCTCTTGGTGGCGCTGGGGCGCGGTGGTGGCGAGGAGGTCGGTGGCGCCGGCGAGGGCGTCGGCGCGGCGGGCGGCGACGAGCTCTCGCTGGCCCTCGACGATGGAGGAGTACTTGAACAGCGAGCGGCGGATGTCGAAGCTCTGGCCCTCGACGATGCGCTGCACGCGGTCGATCTCGCGCAGGACGATGGGATCCTCCACGGGATCGTCCTGGGGCGGGGGCAGGTGGCCCCGTGGGATGAGGTCGCGGATGCCGTGGCTGACCATGAGGTCGTCGTCGAGGCTGATGAAGAAGCGGCTGGAGCCGGGATCTCCCTGGCGGCCGGCGCGGCCGCGGAGCTGGTCGTCGATGCGCACGCTGTCGTGGCGGTGGGTGCCCAGGACGTAGAGCCCGCCCAGGGCCAGCACCTGGTCGCGCTCGGTGTCGTCGCGGCCGAGGCGGATGTCGGTGCCGCGGCCGGCCATGTTGGTGGAGATGGTCACCGCGCCCAGCCAGCCGGCGCGGGACACGACCGAGGCCTCCTCCTCGTCGTTGCGGGCGTTGAGGACGGCGCACTCCAGGCCGCGGCCGCGAAGGATCACGGCGAGGCGTTCGGACTCCTCGACGCTGGCGGTGCCGACGAGGACCGGGCGGCCGGTGGCGTGGGCGCGCTCCACCTCGGTGATCACGCCCTCGCGCCGGGCCTCGGTGTGGGTGAAGACCCGGTCGGGGAGGTCCTCGCGGATGCAGGTGCGGTGGGGGGGGATGACCACGGTGGGGAGGTCGTAGATGCGGCCCAGCTCCTCGGCCGCCGACCGCGCGGTGGCGGTCATGCCGGCCCGGCGGGGGTAGAGCCGGATGAAGTGCTGCAGGGCGATGGAGCCGAGTATCCCGCCCTCGGGTCGCGGCTGCAGCCCCTCCTTGGCCTCCAGCGCCGACTGGAGACCGTCGGGCCAGCGGCGGTCCTGGGCGACGCGGCCGGTGAACTCGTCCACGAGCTTCACCTGGCCGTCGCGCACGATGTAGTCCACGTCGGCGCGGAGGAGGACCTCGGCGTGGAGCGCCTGGTGGAGGGTGGCGAGGGTGGCCACGTTGGCCTCGTCGTGGAGCGAGCCGCGGCCGATCATCCCCTCGGCGCGGTCGAGGCCGCGGTCGGTGAGGAACACGTTGCGGCCGTCCTCGTCGGTCTCGTGGTCCTCCCCCGGGACCAGCTGACGGACCACCTCGGTGAGGAATGCCGCGGGGATCTCGGTGTCGTGGGTGGCCCCGGCGATGACCAGGGGGATGCGGGATTCGTCCACGAGCAGGGAGTCGGCCTCGTCCACGATGGCGAAGTCGAACGGGCGGTGGACGCGGTGCGCCGGATCCGTGCACAGCTGGTCGCGCAGGTAGTCGAAGCCGCACTCGCGGGCCGTGGCGTAGGTGACGTCGGCGGCCCACGCGCGCTGCCGGCGCGCGGTGTCCATGCCCTCCTGGACGGCGTCGGTGCGCAGGCCCAGCCGCTGGTAGACGGGGCCCATCCACTCGGCGTCGCGCCGCGCGAGGTAGTCGTTGAAGGTCAGCACGTGCACCCCGCGGCCCGCGAGGGCGGCGTGGGCGGCGGCGAACACGGCCACGAGGGTCTTGCCCTCGCCGGTGCGCATCTCGGCCACCTTGCCCTCGGCCAGGGCGAGCGCGCCGGCGAGCTGGACCGGGTACGCGGCGAGCCCGATCTCGCGTCGAGCGATCTCGTGGACGAGGGCGAAGGTGGAATCGGCGGTGGGATGGGCCGGGGAGCTGCTGCGCGCGCGGGACAGCAGCGCCTCTGCGCGCGCGTCCAGATCGCCGTCTTCGAGCTGCCGCAGCTCCTCGGCAGCGGTGAGGATCCGGTCGGCGCGGCGGCGGTAGGTGCCGGGGTTCAGCTCCAGCGGTATCCCCCGTGCCCGGGAATAGAGCTGATCGACCTTGTCGCGGAATGCTCCCATGGCGCCCGGACAACCTACTCACGAAGGCGGGCGCGTCAACGACGCCGACGATGGGATACAATCGTCGGACCGCTGATCCGGCGAGGAGTCGATAGGCCGCCATGAAGAAGAAGAAGACCGTCCTGCCGCTGCTCGAGGTGACCCGGAGCGGCAAGCGTATCGGATCCTTCTACATCCAGCGGTCGCGCACGGTGGTGGGCTCGGGCGCCAAGGCCCAGGTCCGCTTCAAGTCGTCGCGCGTCCAGCCCGAGCACCTGGTCATCGAGGTGGTGGAGCGCGCCTACCTCGAGGCCGTGAACGTGGCGCAGGACCCCGCGCTGACCCACGACGGCGAGCCGTTCGAGCGGGTGCGCCTGGTGGAGGGCTCCCTGCTGGAGCTGGGCAAGCTCTCGTTCCGCCTGACCTACGTGCCGAAGCTCGAGGGCAAGCCGGGGAGGCCCAGCGCGGACGAGCCCCCGCGCAAGGTCGTCGGAGCGGACGAGCCGTCGGCGGCGGCCACCACCGTGGCCTGGGTCGAGGCCGCGCTGAAGGACAAGACCGACAAGGGGGACGAGCCGCCGGCCAGCGCGGCCGAGGAGGCTCCTGTACGGACCGCCAAGCTGACCCCACCGGCGCCCCCGGAACCCCAGGCTGCGCCGGCCCCGGAACCCCAGGCTGCGCCGGCCCCGGAACCCCAGGCTGCGCCGGCCCTGAAGCCTCTGCCCAGGGTGGTCGGGGAGAACACCCAGAGCGTCCTGTCGGACTACCGTGCCCGCAAACGCCGGCGGATGCTGCTGGCGCTGTTGTTCGTGGTGATCGTGGGCGGAGGGATCACCGCGTGGTACCTCCACCGCCGCTCCGTGCAGGAGCAGCAGACCCTCGACTACCTGATGAAGCACCGCCAGGAGGCGTCCTCGGCGGAGCAGGACGAGGCCGAGGGTGAGGCGTATGGCGGCCTCGCCGACCTGGGGCGCGAGCGTCGCGAGAGCGGCGAGGGGCCGCGGACGCCGAGGACGTACAGCGGTGGCGGTGGCGGTGGCGGTGGCGGTGGCGGCGGCGGCGGCGGCGCCGTGGGTGGCTTCAGCATCAGCGGTGGCGGTGGCGCGGCGGCCCCCGATCCGGACCTGAGCCCCGAGGAGCGGTTGCTCAACGACCTCGACACCATGTCCGCGGACATGATGGACGAGGACATCGCCGCGGCGAACGCCAGCGCGCCGTGGGTGGACATGCCCAAGGTGGAGGCCGTGTTGCGCGAGGTCACCCCTGCCGCGCGCATGTGCTACAAGTCGGCGGTCGAGGCCGAGCCGGGCCTGTCGGGCACCCTCCACATGACCATGACCCTGGGGACCGACGGCCGCATGTCCTCGGTCAGCGCCGGCGGCGCCTCCACCCTGGCCAATGACGACCTGGTCAGCTGCGTATCGCGCCAGATCCGGGCGCGGTCCTACCCCAAGGCCAAGAACGGCCCCGTCACGTTCAGCTATCCGTTCAGGTTCCAGTAGCGGGCAGGAGTCCGCGGACTCCTCGACGCCACCGCGGCATCACCAGCGGTGGATCGAGTAGGCGTGGTTGCCCAGGAACTTCACCCAGTTGTACGAGCGCTCGATGATGCGGCGGGAGTACGGCTGCTCGTACCCGTGCAACTCGCTGTACTCGTACATGGGCTCGTCGTCGGTGCCGTCGTAGATGGAGTCGCGGACGTAGAAGATGCCCTGGTTGGTGCAGCCGCCGAGCTCGTCGATGTGGCTCTCGATCTGGTTGACGTAGCTCGTGGCGCCCTGCTGCTCGAAGTAGTCCAGGGTGGCGTCGACCATGGGGCAGCCGTTGGTCTGCACGGTGTCGTCGTAGCCCACGATGATGTCGGCGTGCCAGTACAGGTAGTGGTTGTAGACCACCATCACGGGCGCGCGCTTGGTGCGCAGCTCGTACTTGATCTGCTCGATGACCTCCTCGTCGGCCAGGGCCACGGCCCAGTAGCTGTTCTGGTCGCGGTCCGGGTCATCGAAGATGACGGTGCGCGCCGCGCGCGGCGTCTCGACCATCATGTCTTCCCAGCCCTCGGGGCGCAGGTCCAGCCAGCTGTAGTAGGCGCTGAAGTAGGCGTCGGGGTCCATCGCGTTCGACTCGACCACGCCGTTGAAGGTGTCCTCGATGTAGCCGGCCTGGAACGGGTAGTCCCGGTCGAGCATGGAGCCGCCGAGGTAGTTGTAGGCGTGGATCAGGTCGGTGAGGAAGTACTCGATGCGGGCGTCGGGGACCGCGTTGTAGGCGGTCATCAGGAACCGCTCGGACAGGTCGGTGTCGCCCTTGTACTCGATGGCGTCGGGATCGGCGTGCTGGTTCATCAGCACCTCCATGGAGCCGGTGGCGGCCATGAAGATGCAGCTGCCCGCGTCGTACTGGTTGGGCGAGGCGAACACGTAGTCCATCAGGCCCTCGTCCACGGCGCCGTACTCGGCGTCGCGGCCGTCGCCGCCGCCGGCGGGGCCGTAGCTCAGCGCGGCGGTGACCACCGGGGCCGCGTTCGCCAGCAGGCTCTCGCCGCCGACCTTGCGGCCGATGGCCAGATCGCAGACACCCGCGTGGGCACCGCTGCAGATCTCCCAGCCCGCGGCCGTGAACGAGCCGATCTCCCGCTCGAACGTGGCGGTGCGGTGGATGACGACGCCATCCACGACCTGCAGCTCACCGGCGAACTCGGGGATGACCTCGATGCGCTGGTCGGCCATCTGCCACGACAGGGAGAGGCGGCCGTCGTCGGTGGCGACCGGGACCAGGGTGCCGTTGGCGGTGCCGTGCACCGGCGCGAACGACTCGAAGGGGTTGGCCTCCGAGGACCGGTCCTCGGGGTCGTCCTGGTAGTCGTGGAACACGTCGGCGCTGCCGAGGCAGTCGAGCTCGTCGAGGTCCTCGATGTAGTTGTGCTCCACCGTGACCCAGGTCAGCGCGTCGAGGTCGCACAGGGCGCTCAGGGTGTCGTCGAGCAGATCGTTGCGGTCCAGGTTGAGCCAGACGAGCTGGTCCAGCCCGGCCAGGGGGCTCACGTCGGTCACGTCGTTGACCGCGAGGCCCAGCCGCTGCAGGTGGGTCAGCCCGGCCAGGGGCGCCAGGTCGCGGATGTCGTTGTGGCCGAGCTGCAGCCAGGTCAGGGAGGTGAGGTCCGCCAGGGGGGTGACGTCCGTCACCTCGTTCTCCCACAGGGTCAGGGTCTGCAGGCCGGTGAAGTGCTCGAGCCCCTGCAGGTCGGCGATGGCCAGATCCGGGCAGTCGAGGTGGGCCAGGCCGCCCACGTCACCGGGAACCAGCTCGTGGTCTGCCTCCAGCCCCAGGTGATCGCGGACGCAGCCCACCAGGGCCTCGTCCAGGAACATCGCGCCCTCTTCCTCGTCCAGGGCCGAGTCGTCGTCGTCGTCCGACTCGCCCTCGCAGGCGACGAACGCCAGCGCGAGCAGAGCCATCCCCAGCCAAACCCAGTGCTTGTGGATGTCCATGGTGTCCTCCCGCGTGCCCGGGCGATCGATGCCCAGCGCACAGCGGCCGGGCTTATATAGTTTCCATGGATTCCCGGCAAGGGAAACACCGCAAGGATTCGTCAAGAATCGACCCGAACTTCGATGGGTCGACGCCGTGGCCGTTGTGGTAGAAATTCGGCATCGGGCTCCGACCATGGACACACGGATACGACTCCTGCGAACGCTGGCGCTCCTGGGGCTCCTGTGCGCGCTGATCCCCGCGGCGCGCCCGGCGTGGGCCCAGGACACCGTCGGCGACATCCTCCTGAGATCCGGCGTCCGCCCGGTGATGCCGCCCACCGAGGCATCCGCGTTCACCCTGCCCGACCTCAAGGGCCGCGACGTCTCCCTGGCGGACTACCAGGGACAGTGGGTGCTGTTGACGTTCTGGGCCACCTGGTGCGGGCCGTGCATCGCCGAGATGCCCTCGCTGGAGCAGTTCTGGACTCGCAACCGCGGCGACGGGTTCGCGGTGCTGGCCGTGGCCGTGGGATCGGACGAGGCCGGTGTGCGGGATCTGGTGGGGCGAAAGGGGCTGACCTTCCCGGTGCTGCTCGACCGCGGCGACCGCGTGGCGTCCACCTACCAGGCCTGGAGCGTGCCGCTGACCTACCTGGTGGACCCCGACGGCAACCTCGTGGGTGTGGTCCGGGGGGCCCGGGACTGGGCCGACACCGAGGCCCTGGTGCGCGGGCTGTCGGCGCTGGAGCGAGGGGAGGGGACGTATGCCGCCCGCGAGGAGCCGGTGGCGCTGCCCCCGGATCTCGTGCCCCCCACGGCCGAGGTGACCCTGGGCGCCGAGCCCGTCCTGGCCGGCACCCCATTCGAGCTGCAGGTGCGGGTCAGCTGGGCCGACACGGGCGAGGACTACCGCGTCCACCCGCCGCGGTTGACCCTCGCCGACGGCCTGCGACAGGACGCGGTGAGTACGTCGAGCAGTAGTCAGGACGGGGTGAAGGTGCTTACCTACTCGGTGACGCTGCAGGCGGACGAACCGGGCACCTACGCGGTGGATCCCGTGGAGATCCGGTTCACGCCCCCAGACGGGAGCGGACCCCTGGCCACCCGCGTCCGGGGCCCCACGGCCCAGGTCGGCGAGGTCGCCTCCGCGCCGGTGGGGTTGATACTGACGGCCATCGCCCTGGTGGGGATGGCGATCGGCCTGGTAGCCATGATTCGACGAGCACGAGGACAACGATGAGCGACAACGACAACTTCTACATCAAGCAGCTGCTCGCGGGCCGCGATCACGCCCGCGCGCACCCCGTCGCCGGGCAGATGATGAACCTGGCGTACCTGGTGGGGTGTCGCAGCAGCAACGAGTGCCTGGTGGTCGATCCCACCTGGGATCCCCGCGGGCTGCTCGACATCGCCGAGGCCGACGGCATGACCGTGGTCGGCGTCGTCGCCACCCACGCCCACCCGGACCACGTGGGTGGGCCGATGATGGGTTTCGACGTGCCCGGCGTGAAGGAGCTCGCGCAGCTCGTGGACGGGCCGGTCCACGTCCACTCCGGGGACGCGCCGCTGCTGACAGCCCTGACCGGCCTCGACGGCGACCAGCTGGCCCTGCACGAGGAGGGCGACGTCATCGAGGTGGGTGAGCAGGAGCTCGAGATCCTGCACACCCCCGGTCACACCCCCGGTCACCTCGTGCTGGTGGGCGGCGGCCACGCCATCACCGGCGACGTGCTGTTCGTGGGCGCCTGCGGCCGCACCGACCTGCCCGGCGCGGACCCGCGCAAGATGCACGAGTCGCTGCAGCGGCTGGCCCAGCTGCCGCCGGAGACCGTGGTCTTCCCCGGCCACCACTACGGCGACGCCATCTCGTCGACCATCGAGCGCGAGCGCAAGACCAACCCGTACCTGCGAATCAGCGGTTCGGACTGGTCGCGGATGATGGGGTGAGGAAATTCGCGGCGGCCCTGGCCGCGCTGGCGCTGTGGGGCACCGCTGCCCGGGCTCAGGACTGCGAGGACAGCCCCGTGCCCTGCACGGTCTCCTCGCACCAGGGGCTCAAGTGCGCTGCGAGCAAGCCGAACATCACCGAGATCATCATCGATGGCCCGATCACCGTCCGCGACGAGTCGGTGACGTGCAACGAGAGTTTCCCCAAAGTAGACAACTACACGATCGAGTCCTCCAGCGTGGACATCGCCGGCCACGCCGACGGGAGTCTCAGGAGCCTGACGATTCGTTCCGTCGACAATGGCGGCGAGCCCTTCACTGTGTCCTCGGCCGTCGAGAGCGAGGGGCTGTTCAAGTGCTGGCCCCTGGGGCCCGTGTCCATACTGCTGAGCGATCTCGGCACGGATGGTGGGCAGCTCGTCGGCCCCCTGGTCAACCGGGAGATGAACTGCTCGGCGTCCCTGGACTCGGTCTCGGCGACGAACTTCGTCCCCGGCGACGCGGGTCTGTTGACCCTGGACGGGGACACCCACCTGGAGATCATCCGCAGCCGGTTCGACGACATCGACGGCGCGGTGGTGCGCGCCTGGGGTGGCCTGCTGTCGGTCACCCAGAGCGTGTTCAGCAATTGCGGCGGTCACTCGGGCGGTGCTGTTGTGCTGGGGAGCGCGGTGGAGGCCGAGGTGACCGGCACGCTGTTCTGGGGGTGCTGGTCCGGGGTCGGTGGCGGGGCCATCCACGCGACCGAGGGGGTCTCCCTGCTGGTGGAGGGGAGCGCGTTCGTGGGCAACGCCGCGCCTTCGGGTGGCGCCATCCTGTGGGAGAGCAGCTCCTCGCTCGGTCTCATCCACTCGGTGTTCGCGGCCAACGCCGCCAGCGGCTCCTGGAACGCCGGCCCCGTCCCGGCGCCGGACATGCCCAAGAACGCGTGCAACTTCGAGTGGCTCGGGGACCCGGCGCTGCCCTCGGCGCCGACCGAGGTCGACGGCACGGGCGGTGCGCTCACGCTCAACACCTTCGGCCCGATGAGCAACCTGATCAAGAACGTGTTCATCGAGAACCGCGCGGGATCCGGCGGCGCCATCGCGGCCCAGGCCTTCGGGGACGCGGAGCTGACCGACGAGGGCCTGGACTACGGCGCGTGGGCGCTGAGCCTGACCCACAACACCTTCGCGGCCAACGAGGCCGAGGACGGGGCCGCCGTCTGGCTGGGGGAGACCGAGGCCGGCTACCTGGTGACCGCGGGCAACCTCTGGCTGGAGCACCAGGGCGAACCCCTGAGCGTCCGCGCGGACGGCTGGACCGCGATCCTGACGGGCGATCACACCGTCGGGCCGCCCCTGTCCGATGGGGTCGACGTCCCGGTGTGGGAGTACGAGCTCAGCTGCGGCGCGCGACCCCGGATGCGGGCCTGTGCGACCGGGTGCGGGGCCGAGGCCGACGAGGACCTGTGCGGCGAGGTGCACGACGACGTGATGGAGCAGTGGGGATTCCCGTCCGCGCTGCACTTCGGCTACGAGCTGTGCCCCGAAGAGGACGGCGAGCCTTGCGAGGACCTGGGCGAGGACGATTGCGGGGCCCTGGACGAACCCTGCGTCTGGCAGGCGAGCCTGGACGATCCCTACTTCCAGATGGACGACGGCCCGGCGGACACCGGCGTCACCGGCTTGCCGTGCAACCTGCTGTGGAACTGGCTCCCCGACTCGGACGGGGATCACGTCCCGGACTACGCCGAGTGCGACGTGGACGGCGAGCCCCCCGCCAGCGAGGACCGCGACCGCCACCCCTTTGCCGAGGAGCAGTGCAACGGCCTGGACGACAACTGCGACGGGCAGGCCGACGAGGGATTGCTCGAGGAGTACTACCAGGACCTCGATGGCGACGGTTTCGGCGGCGGCGATCCCATCCTCAGCTGCGATCCCCTCGGCGAGCTGTTCACCACGGCCGACGACTGCGACGACACGAACGCCAGCGCCCACCCCTCGGCCAGCGAGGTCCACGACGACGGCGTGGACAACGACTGCGACGGCGTGGTGGACCTCGACGCACCCGGCTGCCACAGCGCGGGCTGCCTCGCCACGCGCGTCGCCCCCGGCGAGGACGGGCTGGAGCTGAGCTTCGCGCCGGCGGCGCCGGGGCTGCTGCTGACGGGGCTGTGGGGGATCGGTCGGCGCGTGCGGCGACGGTGACTCAGACCAGGCCCAGCTCCTCGTAGAACCCCCGCGGTCCGAGGTCCGCCGACGGCTCTCCCTTGCCAAGCAGGTGCCCGCGGATCGCCTGGCACAGATCGCACGTGCCCGTGTATCCGGCCGGGTTGCGTACGAAGGCCGCCTCCTGCTCGGCCCAGCGTAGCAGTCCGGCGACGCCCCCCTCGGCCAGCCGCGCGGCCACGGGCAGCTCCTCGGCGGCCATCCCCTGCGAGACGAGCCGCGACAGGTCCCGGTGATCCCCCAGGTGGATGCCGGCGCAGTATCCGGGCAGGTGGTGGCCGGTCGGGCCGAAGTGGGCGTGGCCGCTGCCCAGCAGCGCCGCGCGGCAGGGACGCGACGGGATCCGGTGGGCCGGCGCGCGGCCCACCAGGTCGCCCAGGCCGGTGGCCGCCCGGCCGGCCAGGGTCATGGGGAAGCGGTGGAGCACGGAGAACGCCGCGGACGTGGCGCCGAGGGCCTCCACGTAGCGCTCGAAGGGGATCGTCCGCTCGTCGTCGATGGAGGCCAGCTGGGCGTACAGCTCGGGGGTCCACAGGATGGCGCCGCCCGGGCCGAACACCTCCTCGGCCAGGGCGTACAGCCCCGCCACCTTGCGCAGGGGGATGGTCTCGGCGTGGAACGGCGTGCAGCTGATCAACAGTCTTGGCGCGCCCGCGCGAGCCAGCCCCTCCAGCAAGCCCTGGGCGCGTGCGGGATCGCCGAACCACGCGGCGTTGGTCTCGATGAAGTCCATCTCCAGCCCGGCACCGGACACGGCCCGGACACCGTCGAGGAGGAGGCCAGGATCGAGAAATGCCTCGCCGCCCGCCAGGTGGACGCTCGGCCGGGGCGTCAGGGCCGCAAGCGCATCCACCACCTCGGCCAGGGTGTCGCGGCCCATGGGCTCGCGCCGGCGCGGTGAGCACGCGTACAGGCAGTGGCGGCAGGCGCAGGTGCAGCGGTAGTCGAGGATGATGCCCACGAACGTCGGGGGCGCGCAGCGCAGGGTCGCGTCGACCATTCGAGTACACTACACGCTCGACCTGGAACGAGCGACGAGGAGGTGACGGTGAAGCGCTCCCACCGCCTGGCCTACCGGGCCATGAGAGTCTGGTGGCACGTGCGTCGCCCGGTCACCCTCGGCGTGCGCGTGCTGCTGATCCGCGGCGGCGAGATCCTGCTGATCCGACACACCTACATGCGGTCGTGGTTCGCCCCCGGCGGCGGCGTCGAGCAGGGCGAAACCCTCGAACAGGCGGTGCGGCGCGAGGCGCGCGAGGAGGCGGGGGCCACCCTGCGCGATCTGACCCTGCTGGGCACCTACACGAGCTTCAAGGAGGGCAAGAGCGACCACGTGATCCTGTTCGTGTCCACCGACTTCGACGTGGACGGCACCAGCGACCACGAGATCGAGGAGGTGCGCTGGTTCCCCCTCGACGCCCTGCCCGACGGCATGTCGCCGGCCACCTTGCGCAGGATTCGCGAGTTCCAGGAGGGGGAGGGACCGTACTTCGGGGAATGGTGAGGGAGGGGTTCAGTCCAGCAGGTCCAGCGACACGCTGCCGTGGTTGCCCGCCGAGTCCACGTCCACCATGCCGTCGCACTCCTCGTGGAACGACAACCCCACGACGCTGACGTTCAGCAGCCCGACATCCACCATCTCGCCGTGCCCGGAGATGGGATTGAGTCCGCACTGCCGGGTGATGACCACGCGTTGGAGGCTGATGTCGCGCACCGTGGTGTTGTGGACCACCGACGCGGAGCCGTCGAGGACGTACACGTCGTCCAGGGGCTCGTCGGGCGTCCCGGCCAGATCGATCTCCACGTGCCAGTCCGAGGAGCCCACGGTCACCCCGGACCAGGCGCTGACCTCCACGTCCGAGTCGCTGAATGCCACCCAGGCCCTGCCGTCGCCGCGCGGGCTCCAGTGGGCCACCAGGTTGCTCGCCTCCACCACCACCAGGGCGCGGCCGCCCACGTCCACGTTGGTGAAGCTCGCCGCCAGGGTCGCCTCGTCCTCGGCGTGCCAGGTCCCCTGGACCGTGACCAGCCCCTCGCCGTCGGCGCCCAGGGGGAGCGGGCACGCGGGCCCCAACTCCACCTCCACCTCGCCCATGCACGGATACTCGCCGTCACAGGCCTCGATCACCCGCGCGCAGTGCGCCATGTCCCCGGCCATCGCCGCCATGGCCATCGCAGCGGTGTGCGCCGCCGGCGTGGCGCTGCCGATGGTCAGCTCCAGCGGCTCCACGTCCACGCTCATCCAGGGGTTGCAGCCCGTCAGCATCAGCCCCGCCATCCAACCACCGATCATCCAGCGCGCGATCTTCATGGCTCTCCTCCATTGCGGCCCGGTTGCGTCGGAGAGCTTCAGGATCCGAGCCAGGGAAACGGGCAGGTTGGGACCCGGGATCAACGATCGAGCGTCTCCCGGATCGATTCGATGAGCTCGGCGCGGGAGAAGGGCTTGAGCAGCGTCGCGATCCGGTCGCCGTAGAAGTCCTCCAGCTCCGTGATCTTCGTCGTGGGATCCGTGAGGAACAGCACCTGGAGGTCGTGCCGCGTGGCCAGGAGGGCCCGCGCCGTGGCCAATCCTGCCTGCTGGGAATGGAGGTCGACGAGAGCCAGGTCGATGGCGCGATGGTGCCTCGCCGTGGACAGGACACCCTCCTGACCCATGGGTGCCGAGTGGTACTCGCATCCGGCGGCGCGCAGTGCGCGATCCATGGCGCGCGCCAGATCGCCCTGGTCCGTGAACGCGCACACCATCCTCTCGCCGAGGGGGACGCGGGGGATGGATTCGGCCACGGCGAGCGGAGTATCGGACTCCTGGGCGGGGGGCAGGTACAGGTCGAACCGCGTGCCGTGGTCCGTCTCCGTGTTCACCGATACCGCGCCTCCGGCGGCGACGGCGAAATCGTGGACGACCTTCAACCCCAACCCCGTGCCTTCGCCGATCCCCTTGGTGGTGAAGAACGCGTCGAATACCTTCCCTACGACCTCCTGGAGAATCCCGTGCCCGGAATCTGCAAAACCGATCACCACATAGGTGCCCGGCAGGATGCGCCCGCCCAGGTCACCGTCGGCCTCCAGCTCGCGGCAGCCGGTGGTGACCTCCACCACGCCGGGACCGTCGAGGGCGTCGCGTGCGTTCATGGCCAGGTTCACGAGCACCTGTTCCAGACCGGATGAGTCCAGGTCCACCCAGGGAAGATCGGGCGCGAGGTCGAGCCGCAGCTCCACCTCGTTGCCCAGGATGCTGCGGACCAGTTCTGCAGATCCCTCGATGATCTCGTTGACCTGCATCGACTCGGTGGCGGGGTCCTGTGCACGGCTGAGGAGCAGGAAGCGGCGGGTCAGGGCCGTACAGCGTCGTGCAACATCCTGGATCTCCTCGAGACAGTCCGTCCTGTCCGCCGAGGTGGCCTCCGTCGACGCGGCGACCTCGGCGTCCATCTGGATCACCGTCAGCAGGTTGTTCAGGTCGTGGACGATGCTCGCCGAGAGGGTGCCCGCGGCCTTGATCCGCAGGAGATCGCTGCGCTCCCGTTGCAGGCGGGCGTTCTTGTCCTGGGTGCGCTTGAATTCGGTCACGTCGCGCGCCATGTGCAGGTAGACGACCTGGCCGTCCTCGGACCGGATGGAGGTCGGATAGGCCGTGGAACGGAACCACGCGTCGAGCTGCTCGTCGTACAGCTCTACCTCGGCAGCCGCGCCGGTCTCCACGGCCACCTCCACGGGGCAACCCGGGATGGGCCCATCGGACTGGTGGGCGAGCTTCGGGCAGTACGCTCCATGGCAGCTTCTTCTGCTGGCGCCCATGGCGGCAGCGAAGGCTCGGTTGCACCAGATGATGTGGTGGTCGGCCGTGACGAGCGTCGCGTAGTAGGGAAGGGCGTCGAGCGCCCTCAGGTCGTCCTCGTGGGCGCCGCTGGGCGCCACACACATACCCTGGTCGGCCATCTCCTGCCCTCGATTCCGGAAGACCGGGAACTCCGCTCCCCTCCAGTCCTTCAGTATATCTACAAATTAGATGGAGTAAGTGGCGTTTACTCCTCGTCCCGGTCGAGCCTGTACCGCGACGTGTCGTGGCCGTGGCGCTCGCGCAGCTTCAGGGCGTCGTCGGTGAACAGGGTGTTCGTCCCGGCGCGGATGCTCTCGAGCTGGGCTCGCTCGTCGTCCAGATCGGCCAGGCGGCGGACGATGGGCTCGCAGTCGCCGATCTCGGTGCCGATCCACCGGCGCCCGGTCAGCTCGCATGCGGCGAAGGTGGTGCCGCCGCCGCCGAAGGGATCGAGCACGAGATCGCCGGGCTCGGTGGCGATGTCCAGGACGCGGTCGAGCATCTTCAGCGAGAGCTCGTTGGCGCCGCGGTTCTTGTAACGGCGATGGCGCACCGGGGGGATGTCGGTCCAGACGTCGGTCAGGTTCACGCCCCGGGGGTTCATCCGATCCTTGTAGCCGCCGTAGTCCTTGAGCTCGCCGCCGCAGTGCCGGCAGGTCTGCAGGGGGAGGCGGGGTGGGGAGAAGTGGCGGGGTCGCTTGCCCTGGACGAAGTACAGCAGCGAGTAGTGGGACGGGTACAGCCGTTTGGGGATGGGCAGGGAGAACTTGATGTCCACCGCGATCCAGTGCTTGAAGGTCAGCGACCGGGCCAGGTACGGCGCCAGCAGGATGTTCCAGCGCGGCAGGTTGTACAGGAACAGCGCGCCGCCCGGGGCCAGCACCCGCACCAGCTCGTCGATCCAGCCGTGGCACCACGAGACGTAGTCGTCCTCGGCGCGCGCGTCGTCGATGTGCTTGCCGTAGTCCTTGCCCAGGTTGAACGGCGGATCGGCGAAGACGCAGTCCACGGAGCCCGGCTCGATCCCCGGCAGCACGTCGAGGCAGTCGGCGTGGTGGAGGGTGCCCAGCTCGGTCTTCAGGGCGACGGTGCCCTCGGGGTTGGCGTCGCGGCGCATCGGACTCCCGGTGGTGGGTGTCGGGTTCGCCCGTTGATCTACCACGAGCGGCGGGATCCCGGGTGGTATCCTTGCCGGCGGTGAGGTGAGCATGGATCCACAGAGAAGACGCGTGCTGCGAGAGCTGGGGATCGCCCTGGCCGCGCTCGCCGCGGGTGGTTGTTGCGGACAGGCGGCCCTCGGCGGAGACGGGGGCGAGACCCCGGACGATCCCTCGACGCCGGCGCCGCCACCGCCGACCGGCTGGGCCGCCGTGCGCGCGTCCTGGCGCGATCTGCCGGCCCTTCAACAGGCCGCCGATGACTACGAGAAGGGCGAGAAGGTCCTCGCGGAGATGACCGGGCGCCACGAGTCCGCGCTGGACCAGCTGGTGAAGTCCGGGGAGCTTCGCAAGCCCGTGGCGGCCGACATGCAGGTGGCCTTCTCCGAGGCGGCCTTCCACATCTGGCGGTCGTACGCGCCCATCTCGTGCTACGAGCCCACGCCGTGGCCCGTGTACGACCAGGACGCCAAGCACAGCCTGGCGAGCCAGGCCGAGGCGCTGGCGAGGATGGCGGGGACCACCGAGATCGATCCGGCCACCGTGGACCTCGCGCGGCAGGCCATCGAGCGCGACATCGCCTTCCTGACGCTGCCGTCGGGCGATCAGATGGCGATGCAGCGGGCCCAGTCCCAGTCCTGGACGGCGTTCGCCGATCTCGAGCTGACCGTGGACGAGGAGGCCAAGGAGGCCGCGCACATCCTCACCGAGGTGCTGCTGGGCCAGAGGTAGATCGTGCGCTTGCGTACCTTGATGGTGGAGGTCACCGACCGCTGTGACCACGCCTGCTCCCACTGCTACAACCGCTGGCGGCGGCCGCGCGGCGTGGACGGGCCGTACGCCGACCTGGCGCCGCTGCTCGACCGGATTCTGGACCAGGTCGTCTGCAACGACGTGACCCTGACCGGGGGAGAGCCTCTCCTGCACCCGGGGTTGCCCGGCCTGGTGTCCCTCCTCGACGGCCGCGGGGTGCGCGCGAGCGTGATCTCCAACGGCCACCGGCTGGACGAGCCCACCTGCGCGGATCTGATCGACCGCGGGGTGGCCCTGTTCGAGTTGCCGCTGCTGGGGTTCCGGCGCGAGGTCCACGATGGGCTGTCGGGCTCTGCCGGGGCCTTCGACGCCGTGCTGGCGGCGCTGGCCCACATCCGGACCCACCGCGGGCACGCGGCGGTCGTGTTCGTGGCGACCCGGGAGAACCTCGACCAGGTGGCCGGCGTGCTGGAGCTGGCCTTCGCGTTCGGCGCGAGGGGGATCCTGCTGAACCGCTTCAACCCGGGGTGCACGGACGGCGACGCCGTGGCGCGGCTCATGCCCGGCGTGGACGAACTGCGCGCGTGCCTCGGCCGAGCGGACGAGGTGGCGGGGCGGCTCGGGTTGCGGGTGTCGTGCTCGGTCCCGATCCAGCCGTGCCTGATCGATCTGGACGAGTTCGAGCACCTGCGCACCGGGTTGTGCGCGGCGGGAACGCCTCGCGCCTACACCACGGTGGACGCGGCAGGGAACGTGCGCCCGTGCAACCACACCGCGACGGTGCTGGGCAACGTCTGGCAGGAGCCGCTGGCCCGGATCCTCGATCCCGCCCGGATGGGGACGTTCCTCGGAGCTGTGCCCGACGTGTGCGACGGGTGTTCGCGCGTCGAGACGTGCCAGGGGGGGTGCCGGGCGGCAGCAGAGGTCTGCACCGGCCGCCTGGACGATCCGGATCCCTTCCTCGCGGCGAACCTGGAGCGGGTTTGACCTTGGCCTGATCGAGACCTTCGCCTATCATCGGTCCACTTTTTTCAGACGTATCAGGGAGAAGACGAACCATGGCTCCGCACGAGATCCCCGATCCTGACGAGTTCCGTACCGTGGTGGACCCCAGGCCCGAGGCCGATGTGATCGCCGGCTACAGTACAGGCCAGCAACCCGCGCCGGTCTCCCCCGACGCACCGACGGCCGAGGAGCCGCTCCAGCCCGGGGACGAGGACGAGGAGAAGCCCAAGAAGAAGGGCGGCCTGTTCAAGAAGCTGATCGTCGGGTGCGGCCTGCTGGGCTGCATCGGCGTGGTCGTGATCCTCCTGGTGGCCGTCGGCGGCGTGGCCGTGGCCTGGTACACCATGGGCGACGACCTGACCGGCAGCTGGGCCGAGCAGCTGACCGAGGTGATCGAGCAGCAGGTGGACGCGGCGGTCGAGGCCGCCGAGGGCGGCGGCGAGGCTGGCGACGAGGGCGCTGGTGAGGCTGGCGACGAGGGCGCTGGTGAGGCTGGCGACGAGGGCGCCGGCGAGGCCGACGGCGCCGCGGATGAGGGCGGCGAAGCGGGTGACGAGGGCGGCGAAGCGGGCGAGGAGGGCACGGACGAGGGCGGCTCGGAGGAGCCCCCCACCGAGGCCCAGGACGACGCCGTGGCCGAGGAGATCACGCCCCGCGAGGAGCCCACGCCACGCGAGGAGCCCACACCCCGCGAGGAGCCGACGCCGGCCGGTCCGGTGTCGCTGGTCCACTCCCCGGCGTCCATGGCCGTGGTCGGGGACTCGGTGAGCGTCTCGGCGACCACGCCGGGCGAGCGCCGCTGCAAGGTCGTGATGGTCTACAGCACCAACGACGGCTCGTGGAAGCAGAAGCGCCTCTCGCGAAGCGGCGAGTCCCACACGGGCAGCCTGACGGTCACCGCCGAGATGAGCCCGGACTTCTCCTACTACCTCACCGCCGCCGGGTGCGGATCGGGGCGTTCGCCCGAGGGCAGCGGGAGTTATTCGGTGAAGGTGTTCTGAGCGGCTACCCCTCGGGCGCGCACCAGATCTCGACGGTCTCGTTCCCGTCGTCGAACATGCACTCGAAATCGAAGGTCGAACCCTCGTAGTGCGTCGTGCACGCGTCAGGGACCTCGGCGGTGGAGATGCACTCCTCGCACATCACACCGTCGGTCTCCATGGAGGACTCGCTGCAGAGCGTGTCGAAGGGTTGCGCCGCGGGCAGGAGACAGCCCGTGCTGGCCGTGAGCAGTCCGACGACGGCGAGGAGTGAGTAGCGGCTCATCGGTTCGACTCCTGGACGCGATTCAGAATGCGAAGGTGACGGTGGTCACCGGGCCGGGGACGATGAGTGCCGTGCGCTTGGAGCTGTCGGGGAGCACGGCGAGCAGCAGGCCGGTGCCGGCGATGGCCGCGCCGGCCACGCCCACGGCGAATCCGGCGATGTTGACGTTGCGCGACCAGGCGTACAGGCCCGTGTCGGACTCCCAGTAGTACTTGCTGTACATGGCGTAGCTCATGACGAAGCCGCCGGCGGCGACGCCGATGCCCACTCCCATCATCACCCCACCGGCGGTGCGGCGGCGCTTGAGGGCGACCCCGGCGCTCGGGCCGTCGTAGGTGGCCCCGGAGTCCGTGTTGGCGCTGGCGTTGTAGGCGCCGCCTCGGTCGTCGTCTTCGTCGTCTTCGTCGTAGCTGTCCGAGTCTTCGTCCTCGTCGTCCGAGTCTTCGTCCTCGTCCCAGCGGCCGCCCTCATCCGAATCGTCGGACCGCTCGTCGTCGTCCCAGCGACTGCCCTCGTCGTCGTCCTCGTCATCGTCCCAGCGGCTGGAGCCCGTGTCTTCGTCTTCGTCTTCTTCGTCGTCCGTGCGAGAAGAGCCGGCGTCTTCCTCGTCGTCCGCGTCGTCTTCCTCGTCGTCACGATCCCAGCGGCTGTCGTCTTCCTCGTCGTCTTCCCAGCGCCGGCGACCGCCACGGTCCTCGTCCTCGTACCGGGCGACGACCTCTTCTTCTTCGTCGTCCTCCCAGCGGCGCGAGCTGCCGCTGTCGTCGTCGTCGTAGCGCGAGGACGATCCGCCGCCACCGCCGCTGCTCGCGGCCGCGTCCGAGGCTGCCGCCGAGGCCGGTATGAGGGCCAGCAGCGCGTCTGCGTCCGCCTGCTCACCGTCCGTGGCGCAGTCCTTGTACGCCTCGGCCGAGGCGCGGGCCCTGTCGCTACCTGTCTCGTGGTAGCTCTTGGCCAGGTAGTAGTGGACACGGCAGAACCCCGGGTCCAGCTCGATGGCCTTCTCCAGGTAGGGGATGGCGTCGCCGTACTCGCCGTCCTCGAACAGGGCGGCCCCGACGAAGAACTTCTTGCGGGCCCCCTCGGGATCGGCTGCGGACGCGGACGTCGCGCATGCCAGGACCAAAAACGCTGCCAACCAAGCCTGTCTCATCTGCTCCACTCCCAATCCTCATGCCGCGCGCGGGCGAAACCCGTGTATAGCACACCGCGCGCGGGCAACACCGAATTTCCAGCTTCGACGCACCGCCAGGGCGAGCGCGGCCAACATCCCGATCCACCCGGCGCCGCCGCGATCGTCCGGGGGGACGTGGCACCCGCAGCCGCTCTCCCACGAGCCCGGCGACGCGTCGTCGTCGTCCCACCCGACGGCATCGTCGTCGTCGCCGTCACCGTCGTCGTCATCCGCTCCGTTGTCGGGCGATCCCACACATTCCCCGGCGAGGCACACGTCGTGGAACGTATGGGGGTCCCCATCGTCACAGGGAATCCCGTCGATCACCGGCGATCCCTCGCACAGGTCGCCCTCGCAATGGTCGCCGGCCGTGCACTCGTTGTCGTCGTCGCACGGATCGTCACAGGCCGAGAAGCTGACGTGGGAGTACACGGTGCCCCAGAGGCTGTCGACCCGGCCGTCGGGCAGGATCGGGACGAAGATGTAGCGCAGGGCGACCGGACAGTCCGCGTAGGGGATCGCGGCGATCTCGACGCCGTCGAGGAGGCAACGGGAGTCACCGTCGCCGAACTCGATCTGCCAGTGGAACCAGTGGGTCGAGTCCCAGATGGACGTGTCGAAGCTGTTCAGCCAGACCTCGCCGGGACACTGGATCTCGGCGGCGGGCCAGCTGCCGAGCTGGTACTTGACGGTGCCATAGGTGGCGGGGTTCTCGCCCTGGGAGCCGTACAGGCGGATGTTGGTCCCGTAGTCGATCGATCCGCCGCTGGTGCCGTCGAAGAACTCGACCACATGGTGCTTGTTGTGGCCGGCGAACGTGTTGTTGTCCAGCGTCTCCATGCCGAGGCCGCGCACGTACACGCTGAGCACGCCGCGCTCCACCTCGGTGCCGAGGTCGTACAGGATGTGGTCGGAGAACTCGTCCACCCGCCAGCCGTCCTCGACGAAGGTGCCGCCCTGCGCGGTCCCCACCGAGGCGCCGTCGTCGAGGGGATCGCACAGGTAGATCGTGCCGCCGGCGGGCAGGCATTCGGGGAGCGCCCATGCGGGCCACGCGCCCAGGGCGGAACAGACGAGGACGAGTCGAACGAGCACGCGGTGCCTCCCCTCGTGGACACCCAGCCGCAGCTCAGCCCCTGCGCCGGCCGAACTCCTCCACGAACCGCCTCAGCAGATCGTTGGCCTCGGGACTCGGGCGGTGGCTGTACAGCTTGCGCAGGGCCTCCTGCTCCCCGAAGAGGGCGCCGTAGGTCGCCATGTACCCGCGGAAGCGTTCCTTGTTCTCGAGCCAGCTCAGCTCCGCGTGGAACTGGGTGGCGTACACGGGCTTGCCCGGGAGGCGGTAGGCCTGGATGGGGCACAGCTCGCTGCGGGCCAGGGACTGCACGCCGTCGGGCAACCTCGAGACGCGGTCCTTGTGGCCCAGCTGGGCGTCGAACGAGGCCGGTATCGCCGAGAACAGCTGATCCCCACGCCCCGCTTCGGTCAGGTCCAGGACGTAGGTGCCCACCTCGGCGTGATCGTCGTCCTCGATGACCTCACCGCCCAGGCCGAGGGCCAGGGCCTGGAACCCGAAGCACGACGCGAACATGGGCTGGTCCGTGTCGGCCACCTCGCACAGGAAGTCGATGAAGCGGCGGACAGCGGGGTGATCGTCGAGCACCGAGTACTCGCCCGAGCCCCCCACCAGCAGCACGTCGGTGTCCTCCAGCAGGCTCTGATCGAGGCTCCGGGTCAGGATGTCCACCTGCCTCAGCCGTGCCACGGAGATGCCCAGCCGGTCCGCGAACGCGTTGTGCTCGTCGATGCGCGCCGGATCGTTGGCGTTGCGTGCCTGGAGCAGCATGAACCGCAGTGATTCGAAGGGTTCCATGGTCACGAGAAACTACCTGCAATCCCGGCCCAGCGCCACAGGGTCGACCCCTGTGCCCACTCCCCCTATCATGCGGCCAACCGAGGAGGTCGCCCATGTGCGGGGTGGTCGGCATCGTCTACGGCAGCGCGAGCGAGGACCTGGGCCGGGAGGCGGCGTTCCTGCTCAAGAAGCTCGAGTATCGCGGGTACGATTCCACCGGCGCGGCGTTCTTCCAGCCCGACGGCGAGGTGGTCCTCTCCAAGCGGGTCGGGGCGCCGTCCACGGTCATCCAGGACCTGGAGATCGAGCGTGAGCAGGGCCTCAAGTTCATCGGCCAGGTGCGCTGGGCCACCTACGGCACGGTCACCGACGTCAACGCCCAGCCCCATCACCTGAAGTGCCGCGTGGACATCGTGGGCGCCCACAACGGCAACATCTCCAACACCGACACCATCCGCGAGTACCTGGTGGACAACGGCCACAACGTGGTCTCGGACAACGACGGCGAGATGCTGGTCCACGAGGTGGAGCACTACTACGACCAGCTGACGCGCCGCCGGCCGAAGCAGACCGACGACCAGCGCATCGATCTGACCATCGAGGCCATCCGCAAGGCCCAGCGCCGCATCGAGGGCTCCTACGCGGCCTGCGTGGCGTTCCCGGACCTCCCGGGCATCTTCGCCATGAAGTCCGGCTCCTCCCTGTACGCGGGCAAGGGCACCGACGCCAACGGCGACTTCATCGTCGTGTCGTCGGACCTGACGTCGGTGCTGTCCAAGACCCGCTTCCTGATCCCCCTGGACGAGGGCCAGGGGCTGTACTTCACCCACGACGACTACCGGGTGTTCTCGCTCCACGACGACGTGGAGTCCCGCCCGCGGCTCAAGCGCTCCCGCCTCAACGTGGCCGACATCACGCTGCACAGCCGCTACCGCTTCTTCATGCACCAGGAGATCTACTCGGCCGCCGAGAACATCGACCGCATCCTGCAGTACTACTTCATCACCGACGACGAGCAGACGCTGTTCACCGTGCTGGAGCCGCGCAAGGAGGTCTGCAAGCAGGTCATCACCGAGCTGCTGCAGCTGTACGACATCTTCGACGAGGCGGAGCTGGAACGCCGGCGGACCGCGCTGCTGGCCAGCGAGCCCTTCGAGGCGCTGCGTGCCGCCGTGGTGGAGGGCTGCGGACCGTTGCCCCGGGTCCTCGGGCGCGCGGTCTTCCACTCCGACGAGGCCCAGCTCCTCGGCGAGCTGCTGGAGATGGACGAGGGCGCCTACCCCGACCTGTGGCTGCTCGACCAGATCGTGATCTGGAAGAAGAAGCGCAAGGTGACGCGATACCGCGACGAGATGGCCCAGTTGATCCGTCGCTGCAGCCAGGACCGCGGCCGCGTGTTCGCCATCGGCGCGGGCACCTCGTACCACGCCTCGCTGACCGCCGCGTACCTGTTCAACAGCATCGCCCGGCAGTCCATCCTGCCGGTGAACCCCGGCATGTTCCGGTCCATGTACATCGACGCCCTGCGCGCCGGCGACGTGGTCATCGGTGTGACCCAGTCCGGTGAGACCAAGGACCTGTCCGACATCTTCTCGGATGTGCGCCGGATGTACGGCCGCGACGTCCGGCTCGTGTCCATGGTCAACAACGAGCTGTCCACCATCCCCCAGGAGAAGTCCGACTTCTTCCTGCCGATCCTCTGTGGACCCGAGGTGGCCGTCGCCGCCACCAAGTCCTTCATCAGCCAGGTGGCGCTGTTCCACCTGCTGGCCTGCATGGAGGCCATGCCCATCGCCCAGGTGCGCGAGCAGATCGGCCGGGTGCGAACGGTCATCGACTTCACCCTGCGCGCCGTGGAGGAGGACGCCACCGAGGTCGCGCTGAAGTTCTTCATGCGCCCGTCCATGCACATCCTCGGCACCTCGCTGATCGGCATCGCCAAGGAGGGCGCGCTCAAGGTCCGCGAGGTGGTGCTCAACCACACCGAGGGCTACGACTCCGCCGAGTTCAAGCACGGCCCCAACACCATCCTGGGCAAGAACACCATCTTCTCGCTCAGCGACATGGAGAAGCTCACCGGGGACACGTTCGAGCTCCTGCGCGAGCTGTGCCGGCGCGAGATCGCCGCCGGTCCCGGCGCGGGCCAGCGCCTGCTCGACTGCACCGCGATGCTCGAGGATCTGCGCTTCCAGGACATGGACCTGGGCAGCAGCGGCTTCGAGACCGGCGAGATGCTCGCCGTCAACGAGGCCGTGGGCCTGTACAACAAGCACATCGATCTCGAGAACTACTTCGAGAACTACCCCCTGATCTTCGTGTGCCCCCCCGAGGAGCGGGATACCAAGATCACCATCTCCCAGATCCACACCCACAAGATCCGCGGCGCCGACGTGGTGCTCATCGCCCAGGACGACGACGAGCTGCGCAAGGCCCTCGAGGGCACGCCGTCGGGCATCGACGACTACTACGCCAAGTACATCCGCGTGCCCCGCATGTTCGACCGCAACCTCTTCGTCTACCAGGCCGCCGTCGTGCTGCAGCTGCTCGCGCTGATGATGTCCGTGGACAAGATGAAGTACCTCAACAAGCTCCACGTGGAGAACCACGGCGTACACCCGGACGTGCCCAAGAACGTGTCGAAGTCGATCACGGTGGACTGAGCGGGGTCCGAGCGGTCAGGAACGCCGGTCGGCGGCGCGGGCTTCGTCAATCAGATCCTGCACCGCGCCGGTCACCTTCCGATGGAGGTGCTCCAGGGCGTCGCGGTCGCGGGGGTCCACCGGGCCGTCGGCCTGCAGATCGATGGGCGGGCCGATCCGCTGGCGGATCTTGATCGGGAACGGCGGTGAGAGGGGCCATACTCCCGTCGGACCGAGGCCGATCCAGAACGGGAGCTTGGCCGGGATGCGCAGGCGCTTGCCCCAGGCGTAGCCGTCGTTGAGGCCGAAGTAGGCGTCGTCCACGCCGGACGCGCCGCAGGGGATGATCGGCATGTCGTACTTGAGCGCGAGCCGGAGATAGCCGGTGCGGGGCCCCCAGTCCACCTCGTAGCGATGCAGGAAGCTGCGGCACCCCTCGCGCGTCCCGCCGGGGACCACGCCGACGTGCTCGCCGCGCTCGACCGCCTCGACGATGGCGGGACCGTCCCCGGTGACGAACCCCAGGCCGTCGGACATCCAGCGCATCACCGGGTTGGTCAGCACCGCGTCGTGGATCACGCCGTGGGGCAGGTAGCCCATCCGCTCGTAGACCTCCACGAGCAGGATCAGCATGTCGTAGGCGAACGGCCGGCCGTGGTAGCCCACCAGCAGCCCGGACCGCCCGCAGTCGACGTTGTGAAACCCTTCCACCTCGTACCGGAAGTACCGGCGGTAGAAGCGCCACGCGGCGAGATAGGTCTGCAGAGGTACGTTCACGGTCAGCCCCCCACCCGGTACAGGATGCTCCCGTAGGACACGCCCGAGCCCACGCCGACCATCAGGATGTGCTGCCCGGGCTTCACCGGCCGCGTGTGCAGCAGGCGGTCGAGGCTGATGGCGATGCTCGGCGAGCCCGGGCTGCCGATCTTGTCGACGATCTTGACCACCCGCTCGCGGTCGATCCCCATGGCCTCGATGATCCGATCGAGCATGCTGCCGTTGGGCTGGTGGGGCAGGACCCACTCCACGTCGTCGAGCTCCATCCCGGCCTCGGCCAGCACCGTGTCCGCGGCCTCCTGGAGCCGCCCGATGGCGATGGTGGTCATCTCGGCGCTGCTCTGGGGGAACTCGATGTACTCGGGCTTGCGGCTCAGCGTCGGGCTGGTGAGCACGGCGTTGCCGGGCAGGGTGCCGTCGTTGGCGAGGTAGGAGCCGAGCACGCCCTCCCCCTCTCGACCCGGGCCCAGGACCGCGGCGCCTACCGCGTCGGCGAACACCAGGTAGGGCCGGGGATCGTCAGGGGTGATGTGCCTCGAGCACAGCTCCACCGCCACCACGCCCACGGGGGACAGCCCCGTGGCCACCGACCTCGCGGCCACGTCGAACGACGACAGGAACCCGCAGCACGCGTTGTTCAGCGCGAACGTGTCGCACGAGCCCTGCAGGCCCAGCGTGGCGCAGATCTCGTTGCTGATGGCCGGGAACGCGAGCTCGGCGCCGGTGCAGTTGGCCACGACGACGCGCCGCAGATCCGTGGGCTGGAGCCCGGCCTCCTCGACGGCGCGGCCGAGGGCGTCCGCCGCGTACTGGGCCAGGCGCACGTCCGGATCGCTCCAGTAGCGCGTCTCGATGCCGGTGCGCTCGACCACGTACTCGGGGTCCTTGTGCGGCAGCACTTCGCGCGCGAGGTCCACGGTGTCGTGGGGCTCGCCCGGGAGCAGGTGGGCGGTGCCGAGGATTCGAACGGGGATCATGGGGTGCTCCGATACATGAGGTCCTTCCACTGGTCGAGGGCGCGGTCGGCGGCGCGGTTGAGCCTTTCGTCGTCCGCGGCGCGGGCGACGATGTCCGCGGCCTCGGAGAATCGCGAGGCCTCCAGCAGCGGCGACTTCCCCCTGGAATCGACGACGTTGTACACCACCGTCCCCGACGAGGTCTCCCGGACGCCGTCCTCGTGAAGGAGCAGGCTGCCGCTGGCCTCCGCGTCGAGGAGGCGCCCCATGGGATTGAACGGCTGCAGGCCCCGAACCCAGCGGTGCGAGGACGACGGCCGGCGCGACGCCGGGGGGTAGATGTTCGCGGCCACGCGCAGGGCCGCGCTGCGGGCGTGCAGCACGATGGTGGGGACGTTGTTGACCACGCAGCCGTCCACGTAGCGCCCCTGCTGGGCGACGATGGTGGGGCCGAACACGCCGGGCGCCGAGCCGCTGGCGCGCACCGCCAGCGCCACGCCGCCGCTGCTCAGGGCCACGCCGCGGCGGCTGGTGAGGTTGGTCGCGAAGGGGTAGAACTGCACCGGCAGATCCTCGAGCAGCGCGTCCCCGAAGTCCCGCGCCAGCACCTCCTCCATGGGACGGGTGCTCACCATCGAGGCCATGGCGAGGCGTTGCATGAGCGGGCCCCGCTGGATGAGCCGGTCCAGGCCCTCCATGCCGCGGGTGCAGTAGTAGCCGCCGACCACCGAGCCGAAGCTGGCGCCGGTGACGATGTCGATGGGGATGCCGCGGTCGCGCAGCGCGCGGAGCAGGGCGATGTGGGCGTATCCCCAGGCGCCACCACCACCCAGCGCCACGCCCACCTGCCGGCCGGTGAGGGCCCGCGCCCAGCGCGCCAGCGAGGCGGCTTCCCGCCGCGCGATCTCGCCGAGCGCGGCCTCGCCACCGGTCGCCCAGGCCCTCGCCACCTCGTCGGGGCACAGCTCCACGCGGCACTCCATGTGCGGGATACCCCGCGCCAGCCCGCGCCCCTCGCCCAGGGCCATCGCGCGGCGGACGCGGCGCCGCAAGGAGTACGGGCGCGGCTCGCGGGGCAGCAGACGCGTCTCCAGCACCTGGGCGCCTTCGCGTTCGCTGGCGAGGTCGTGGGACGGAGGCGTGCGCCACAACCTGACCCGGGAGAGCTTGTGGTGCACGCGGGCGATGGCGTCGTCGTACGCGGCGCGGTCGTCGCCGGGGACCAGCACGACGTAGTCGAAGCCCCATGCGAGGTAGCCGAGCCCGTCCTGAAGCTGCTGCGGCGTGATCGCGACCTCGGCCAGCTGCCCCTCGAGGCCGAAGGGATCGGGAACCGACTCGGTGCGGGGCACGATCCGCCCGAGCAGCACGCTCGTCGGCGACGTCTCCACCATGCCGGCCGCGAGCAGCCGCGCCATGGCCTCCAGGGGGAGGCCCGCGCGGGCGTCCGCGGCTTCGAGGGCGACGAGCTCGCCGTGGAACGGGTCGTCGTGGGGACGGAGCAGGATCGAGGTGGTGGCGTTGACGGTGAGGGTGGCGGTGGCGGCCTCCCTGGGGACCGAGTCCTCCCACGCGAGGGCCACGGCCCGGCGAAAGGCCGTGGAGTTGCACAGCAACCAATCGAAGTCCTCGTACAGCAGGAACAGCACCCGCGAGCGGCGCTTCGCGACGATGGGGACCGCTGCCTCGCGGTCGGTGAAGTAGGCCATCTCGCCGAAGGCCTGGCCCGGGCGCAGCCGGATCCGTGGTAGCTGCTCCTCTTCGGCGTCCTGACCCGGCCCGACGTGCAGCTCGCCGTGGATCACGAGTATCAGCGAGCGCTCGCCGCTCCCCACCGGACCGGGAGGGGCGACCTCGTCGCCGCGCTCGAACTCGCGCAGCACGCCCCGGCGGACGAGCTGGCGCAGCTGGTAGGCGTTGACGTGGCGAAATGCCTGGACCTCGTGCAGCGCCGACAGGACGCGGAACTCGTCGAAGATCGGCTGCGACGGACCCGACTTCATCCTCGGTTCACTCCCCTCGGTGGTATCCCGGCGCTCAGGTCTCGCGGCCCAGCAGCTCCCTGGCCACGACGATTCGCTGGATGTGGGACGAGCCCTCGTAGATCTGCAATCCCTTGATGTCGCGGTAGTAGCGCTCCACTGGGTAGCGGCTGGTGTACCCGCGGCCACCGTGCAACAGCACGGCCTTGTTCGCGGCCCTGGCCGCGGCCTCCGTGGCGAACAGCTTGGCCGTGGACATCTCGCGCGTTACCCGGCCGCCGCGGTCCTTGCGCCACGCGGCGTGGTAGATGAGCCAGCGAGCGGCCTCGATGTCCGCGGCCATGTCCGCGAGATCGGCCTGGATCATCTCGAAGTCACCGATCCGCTTGCCGAACTGGCGCCTCGCGCGTGCGAACTCCACGCACGCGTCCACGCAGGCCTGCCCGATGCCGAGGGCGCCGCCGGCCACGCCGAGGCGGCCGTGGTCCAGCGCGGACATGGCCACCTTGAAGCCCTGGCCCCGCTCGCCGAGCAGTGACGACGAGGGCACGCGCATGGAGCGAAAGCGCAGCACGGCGTGGTCCGAGGCCCGGTGACCGAGCTCCTGGCCGTCCATGGGCGTGCGCTCCAGCCCCGGTGTGTCCGTGGGGATCAGGAATGCGCAGATGCCGCGGTGTCGCTGGGAGGCGTCCGCCTGGGCGAACACCAGGGCCACGTCGGCGATGCCGCCGTTGGTGATCCAGATCTTCTCGCCGTCGAGGACGAAGCCGTCGCCGTCGGGCGTCGCCGTGGTCTGGATGGACGCGGCGTCCGAGCCCGCCTGCGGTTCCGTGAGGCAGTAGCAGCCGACCCAGTCGCCGCTGGCCAGGCGGGGCAGGCCCGCGCGCCGTTGCTCGCCGGTGCCCCACTGGAGGATGCACTGGGCCACGAGGCTGGTCTGGACGGTCATGAATCCCCGCACCGAGGAATCGACTCGCCCCAGCTCCTCGTAGCACAGGGCCAGCGCGAGGGAGTCCCAGCCTTCGCCGCCGTACTCCGCGGGGAGCGGGCCGCCGAGCAGGCCGGCGTCGCCGAGTTCGTGGATGAGCGCGCGCGGCATCGCGCCGGCTTCGTCCATCTCCCGCGCCACCGGCGCCAGTCGCTCGCGCGCGAAGGCGCGCGCTCTCTTTCGGATGTCGGCCTGGGTGTCCGAGAGCGTGAAATCCACGAGGAGTCCCCCTTGAAGGAAGCTTACCCTTACCACGAATGACGCTGGGATTCCCTTGCGTTAGTATCGGGCGTCCAATCTGCGAATGAGGGGGAAATCGACATGAACGATCCGACTCCCTGGGCCGTGGTGCTGGGGGTCTCCTCCGGCGCGGGCGAGGCCATCGCCAGGGCAGTCTCGGCCGATCCGGGTTTCCACATCTACGGCCTGCACCGCGGCAACTACCCCGAACAGGCCGCGGCGCTCGTGGATCACGTGCACGGGCTGGACCGCCGCGCCGAGCTGCACCTGGGCGACGCCGGCACGGCCGAGGGCGCCGCCAAGGGCGCCGATCGCCTGCTGGAGATCACCGGCCCGCGCAGCGTCAAGCTGTTCACCCACGCCATCGCCAACGCCAGCGTCGGGACGCTGACGTCCCTGAACGGCACGCACCTGGCCCCCCGCCAGATCGAGAAGACCACCGCGTCCATGGCCCACTCGTTCGTCTACTGGGCCCAGGCCCTCCTCGAACGCGACCTGCTCGCCCCCAACGCGAGGCTGATCGGGCTGACGAACGTGATCAACGACTCGACGCTGTTCGCGACCAGCGTCATCGGCGCGTGCAAGGCGGCGCTGGAGCACTACGTCAAGCACCTGGCCATGGAGCTGGGCCCCCTGGGCCACCGTGTGAACCTGGTGAAGTTCTCCACCACCGTGACACCGGCCCTGTCCCACGTGCTCGACGACGAGGCGATGCGCCGCTGCGAACGCGTGCACGCGCTGGCGACGCCCGCGGGTCGCCTGCTGACGAGCGAGGAGGTCGGTCGACTGGTCGGCGTACTGTGCGGGGAGGACCTCGACTGGTTCAACGGCGCGACCATCGACTACACCGGCGGGATGACGCACCACCTCCTGGAGCTGATGATGAACCCGCCGCCGGAGATGTACCCGGGCGGAACGAACGACCCCGCCGGTTGAAGGAGCGACCATGAGCACACCCTCGTCGTCCGCTGGCCGGATCGGCTCGAGCGAGGTGACGGCCCTGCTGGCCGACGGCTCCCTCGAGGCGCTGCGCCACCACTACGACCGCGCCGCCCTGTCCCAGGCAGCCTGCCAGGCGATGGTCAACGACTACCCCGCGTCCCGCGACTACGTCATGGGCGCCCACGCCAGCTTGTACGCCTGCGGGGAGGCCGGCGAGCCGAGCAGTTCGTCCGGGCTGTCCCCGGCGGAGCGGGAGTCCGCGCTGCTGGTCCTCCTGGCCTCCCAACGCGCCGAGTTCGAGCTGGCCGTCCACATCTACTGGTCGCTCATGGAGGGGCTCTCCCCCGCCAAGATCGCCGCGCTGATCATGCTCGCCGGTGTCTATTCGGGCATCGGCGTCCAGACCACCGGGATGAAGGTGATGCGAAAGACCCTGGCGCGGCTGGACGCGCAAGCCTGCGAGCATCGGGAGGCCTCTGGCGACCAGCTCGGCGCTGCGCCCGTCCTGTTCGCCCTGGTCGACGTGTTCGACTGAGGGAGTCCGCGGCCATGAGACGTCTCGCCTCCATCCTGCGAAGCTGGCCTCCGGGCCTGTGCGATCGCGCCGACGTGGAGCTCCTCGCATGTCCGGACTGCCATGGCGGGCTCCGCATCGGACCTGGGGCGCCGGACCCGCACCGCGGCAGCCTCACCTGCGATCGGTGCTCGAGTCGCTGGCCCATCGACGGCGGGCTCGCGCGGTTGTATCGCGAGGAGCGGGTGCAGGGCACCGACCGACTGATGCAGCGGATCTACGACGCCCTGCCGGCGATGCACGCGCCGGCCAATCGTTACCTGCTGCCCGTGCTCCAGTTCCGGACCGAGATGGCCACGCGATCCGGCTACCTGCCGCGGTTGGAGCTGGACGCCCTCGCCGCCGGGCCGGATGGCGAACCAGCCCGCGTCCTCGAGGTCGGGATCGGCGACGGCATCGGCCTGTCGCTCATGGAACGATCGATGCCACCGGGCGTGCCCGTGCAGATCTGGGGTGTGGACTTCAGCGAGGGCATGCTGCGCCAGTGCCAGCGCCGCATTCGTCGCGACGGCCACGCCCCGGTCCGCCTGGTGATGGGCGACGCCCACGCGCTGCCGTTCCCGGACGACAGCTTCGACCGCGTCTTCCATGTGGGCGCCGCGGGCAGCTACCGCGATCCAGCCCTGGCCCTGGCCGAGATGGCCCGGGTGGCGAAGCCGGGCACGCCCATCGTCGTGGTGGACGAGCAGCTCGATCCCCGCCGCTCCCACGGCCTGTACCAGCGCGCCGCGTTCCGAGCGCTGACGTTCTACGACCAGGACCCCCACGCCCCGGTCGAGCTGTTGCCCGACGGCGCCACGGACGTGGTCTCCGAGCAGATCAGTCGCTTCTACTATTGCCTGCGGTTTCGCGTGGAGAGCTGAGCCGCCGCCCCCAGCAGCGCCTTGCCCGTGGCCTCCATGGCCTTCGCCACCGGCCGCGCCCGGGTGCGGAACAGGGGGTTGCGGTAGAACTCGCCGGCGATGCGTTTCTGGACGTCCTGGCCGTCCATGGCGTGCTCGACGATGTCCGCGGCCTCGTCGCACAGCACCGCCTCGACGGCCTCGGCCAGGCGGGTGTCGGCGCGCGACGGGAAGCCCATGTACCCGGGGCCCTTGCCGACGCGGTCGCCCCAGAAGTAGCGCATCATCCCGACCTTGGAGCTGACGATGTCGGGCAGCGCGTGGACGTCGCCCTTGACCAGGTCGGGCCGCACGTGCTGCAGGTACGACGTCTCCATGGCGCCGGCGTGGTAGTCGTGGGCCAGGGCGTAGCGCTCGTCCTCGGTGAGATCGCGGCCCAGCTCGCGGCCTATGCGGTCGAAGTACTTGCCCGTGAACACCTCGGTGAGGAGCTTGCCCGCCGGGTAGATCATGCGGACACCGTGGCGCCGGCTCACCTCGCGGCAGCCCTCCTCCAGCGCGGCGCCGTGGCCCGGGCCGCCGTGGCCGTTGACCACGACGATGGTGGAGAAGCCGCGGCGGGCGAAGGCGTGGCCGAACGAGGTCACCACCGAGCGCACGGCGTCCTGCTCCATCTCCACCGAGCCGATCCAGTCCAGGGTGTAGCAGCCGATGGGGAACCACGGCGCGCGCACCAGCGACCAGCCGGGCCGTCGCTGGGCCATGCGCTCGAGCAGGCCGTTGGCGAGCCCCTTGGCCAGCCACCCGTCGGTGCCCAGGGGGAGGTGGGGGCCGTGCTCCTCGATGGGGGAGATGGGCAGCACGATCAGCGTGCGGTCGCGATCCATGGCGTCGAGCTCGGCGGTCGTGAGCTCCTCGAGGCGGTGGAACGGGGCGTTTTGGGTCATTCGTTGTTCTCCCATCGAGTCGGTCGGCTATCATAGCCCCCGTGATGCTGCGAATTCCCGTCCTGATCGCCGTCGTGTCGCTGCTGCTGCTGCAGTTCGTCCACGGCGTGAGTCCGTGCTGTCACGGTGAGGACAGCCACGAGGACCACGCGCACACGCTCGCCGCGGCCGGGGAGGGGGACGCCACGCTGGAGCCGTCCTCCTCGGACGGTGACCGGCACCACGACGATCGTGGGTCCTGCACCTGCGTGTGCCACGGAACCGTGGCCGCGGTGACGGGCCAGCCCGTGCTCGGCGACCGGACCGCGGAGCTGCTCCCGCGTCACCGGCCCCACGTGGTGCTGCCCCTGGGCCACCTGCTGACCTCCAAGCCCCCTCCGCGCGGCTGATCCAGATCCACCCCGAACCCCTCTGACGCATCTGTGCGGGACGTGTGTCCCGTGGAAGGGATGACCCATGCGCGTGCTGGCGCTGTGGATGGCGTGTGTCGCCGTGTCGGCTTCGGCGGCCCCCGAGGCTGGATCGCCGCCGACCCTCACCTGGGCGGACGTGGAGGTCCTGCTGGCGGACCACCCCCTCTCCGTGACCGCGACCGCGACCGTGGAGGTGGCCGAGGGGGAAGCCCTCTCGGCGCGCGGGCTGCCCAACCCGGAGGTGGAGCTGGGCGTGGGGTATGCCACCCCCAGGGAGGAAGGGGACGGCATGGCGGTCTGGGGGATGGACGCGGGTTGGAGCGTGCCCTGGCCAGGGGTGGTGGAGGGGCGCGTGTCGGGATCGCGAGCGCGGCTGCGGGCTGCCCAGGCCGACCGGCACCTGGCGGACCGCGGGGTGTGGCTGACCGCCAGGACGCTCTTCCTGACGCTGGCCCACGACCAGACCGTGGCCTTGCTCTGGGGGGAGGCCGTGACCCAGGCCGAGGAACTCCAGCGGCTGGTGCAGGTGCGGGTGGACCGGGGGGAAGACCGGCCGATGGAGGCGCTGCGGGCGACCACCGAACTGGAACGGACGCGCATGGAGGCCGAGCGCGCGGCGTTGCAGTGGCAGCTGGGGCGCGAGGCGCTGGGGCGGTGGCTCGGAGCCCAGTTGCCCGGCGAGTTCCTCGTGAACGCGAACCTCGGATCGTGGCCGGGGCTACCGGCGCGCGAGGAGGTGGCCCGTCGTGTACGTGCGGAGCATCCGTCGCTGCTCGCGGCCACGGCGCGGCTGGACGGCGCGAGCGCGGATCTGAGGCTGGCCCACGCGGAAGCCGTGCCGGAGCTGAGCGTGGGCGGGTTCTACGAAGAGGAGCTGGATCTGAGCGCCGCCGGCGGCGTGGTGGGCCTGGAGATCCCCCTGGGGAGTCCGGGCGTCGGAGAGGTGGCGCGGGCCCGGGCAGAGAAACGGATCGGGGAGCAGGAGCTGGAGCTGGCCTCGCGGGAGCTGGACCTGGTCGTGGACGAGGCGTGGACCGGCTACCAGACCGCGCTGATGGCCGCGACGCGCTACCGCGACGGCATCTTGCCCAGCGCGTCGAGGGCCATGGAGCTGTCGAACCTGGCCTACCGCGCGGGTGAGGTGAGCCTGCTGGAGGTGCTCGATGCGTATCGAGTCCTCCTGGACGTGAGGGTGGAGGAAGCCGACGCCCAGCTGCAGCTGCAGCTGTCCATCGAGGAGATCCGGGCGCTGATGGGAGAGACCGATGAGACGAACTGAGACGATGATTCGAAGAGCTGGGCTGCTGTCGGGGCTGCTCCTGGTGCTGGGGTCCTTGGCGTGTTCGGGGGCCGAGGTGGAGGAGGAGGCGCCGGCCGGGGGAGATCCCTGCGGGACCAAGTGTGACCACGACAAGCCCAAGGCGAAACCCGCGGACGAGGGCCACGAGGGTCACGACCACTCGGCCCACGCCGAGCCCGAGGGAGAGGGCCACGAGGGCCACGGGCACGAGGGTCACGACCACGTGGACCAGAACCAGTCCATCGAAGCGCTGATGAAGGTCCAGTGTGAGCACGGGATGGCCGCGGTGGATTGTGAGGGGTGCCGCTACGAGGTGGGGGCGGTCCGGGTGGATCCCCAGCTCGTTCAGATGAAGCTGGTGACGACGTCGTCGGCCGCCAAGCAATCCCTGGACGTCCCCATCGAGATGAACGCCACGGTGGGCTTCAACGAGCTGCGCACCGTCCACGTCAGCCCGCGCGTGGGGGGCATCGTGCGCTCGCTGAAGGTGGACTACGGCGACGAGGTGCGGCGGGGGACCACCCTGTTCACCGTGGACAGCCAGGATCTGGGCGAGGCCACGGGCGACTACCTCGAGGCGCGCGGCGCGGCCACCCTGGCCGAGCAGACCCTGGCCCGCCAGGCAGAGCTGCGCGCGGCGGGCGTGACCAGCGAACGCGAGTACCTCGAGGCCCAGCGAGAGGGGGAGGCCGCCCAGATCCGCATGCAGACCGCCCGCGACCGCCTGGCCCGTATGGGGCTGGGCTCGTCCGAGATCGAGGGGCTGGTGGCCGGGGGCAGTGCGTCCATGGGTGTGCTCTCGGTGCGCTCGCCCCAGGCGGGCACGGTCCTCGATCTGCACGCCACGCCGGGCGAGCAGGTGGAGCCGGGGAGCCTGGTGGCCCTCGTGGGCGACCTGGCCACGGTCTGGGTCTGGGCGGACATCTACGAGGAGGACCTGGTGGCCGTGTCCGAGGCCATGAACGCGGGCGCCGTGGACGCGGAGTTCAGACCCGCGGCCATGTCCGAACGCCACTTCGTCGGCTCGGTGGACATGGTCGGCGCCTCCCTGGACGCGACGACGCGCACCACCCGCGCCCGGGTCACGGTGGACAACCCCGACGGCCTGTTGCGGCCGGGGATGTTCGGCACGGTGGCGCTGCACCTGCTCAGCGAGAAAGGTGTGATCACGGTGCCCCAGGCGGCCCTGTGCCGGGACGAGGACGAGGCGTTCGTGTTCGTCCGCGCCAAAGGCGACCTGTTCTTCCGCCGCGACGTGGTGGCGGGGCGGTCGTCCGACGGCGTGGTCTCGATCCGGAGCGGACTCGAGGTGGGCCAGGAGGTCATCGCCGACGGGTCGTTCCTGCTCAAGTCCGACGTGCTGCGGGAGAAGATGGGGGCCGGCTGTGCGCACTGACACCCCTGTGCGGGGGGACTCCATATGAGCGCCCTCGTGGATCTGGCCCTGCAGCACAGGGCCGTGACCCTGCTGGGTACGGTCGTGCTGATCATCGCCGGGATCGTGGCGTGGCAGCGGCTACCCATCGACGCGTTCCCGGACGTGTCCAACAACCAGGTGATGGTGCTCACCGAGGCCCCGGGCCTGGCTCCGCTGGACGTGGAGCAGCAGGTCACCTTCCCTATGGAGCTGGCCCTGTCCGGGCTCCCCAACGTGACCCAGGTACGCTCCCTGTCCAAGCCGGGCTTGAGCCTGGTCGTCGTGATCTTCGAGGACGACGCCGACGTCTACCAGGCGCGCGACATGGTCTTCCAGCGCCTGATGCACGCCGCAGAGGAGCTGCCCGAGGGCATCGAGCCCGAGATGGGCCCCATCTCCACCGGCCTGGGCGAGGTGTACCAGTACACGTTGGAGAGCGACCACCACGACGCCATGGAGCTGCGTTCTCTGCAGGACTGGGTGGTGGCGCCGCTGCTGCGGGCGCTGCCCGGGGTCAACGAGGTCAACAGCTTCGGCGGCTTCGTCAAGCAGGTGCACGTCCAGGCCCGGCCGGCGGATCTGCTGAAGTACGGCCTGACCATCCAGGAGGTGGCCGAAGCCCTCGGGGGCGCCAACGCCAACGCCGGCGGCGGGTATCTGGTCGAGGGGTGGACCCAGGCCTCCCTGCGCAGCATGGGCCTGGCCCAGTCCGAGGCCGACCTCGAGCAGGTTGTGCTGCTGGCCCAGGACGGCACGCCCGTGACCGTGGGCGACGTGGCCGACGTGTCCGTGGGCGCCGCCGTGCGCCAGGGCGCCGTGACCCGCGACGGCGAAGGCGAGGCCGTGGCCGGCATGGTGATCATGCTGCGCGGCTCGAACTCCCGCGACGTGGTCAACGCGGTCAAGGACACCCTGCCGCGCATCCAGGACGCGCTCCCCGAAGGGGTGCGCATCGACACCTTCTACGACCGGATCGACCTGGTGAAGGCGTGCATCTCCACGGTGGCCTCGGCGCTGCTGATCGGTGGCGCGCTGGTGATCCTGGTGCTTTTCGGGTTCCTGCGCCATGTGCGCGCGGCGGTCCTGGTGGCCCTGAGCCTGCCCATCACCGCGCTGGCGACCTTCCTGCTGATGGGGTGGCAGGGCATCACCGCGAACCTCATGAGCCTGGGAGGGCTCGCCATCTGCATCGGCATGGTGGCCGACGCCTCGATCGTGGTGGTGGAGAACCTGGTGCGGCACCGACGCCAGAGCCACGACGCCGATCTGTCCCCGGTGCAGTCGATCTCCGCGGGCGTGCGCGAGGTCGCGCGCCCCATCGCGTTCTCGGTGGCCATCGTGGTCATCGTGATGGTGCCGCTGCTCACCCTGACCGGGGTCGAGGGCAAGATGTTCAAGCCCCTGGCGCTGACCATGATGCTGGCCATGGCGGCCTCGCTGGTCGTGGCGCTGACCGTGGTCCCGGCGGCGGCGACGCTGCTGCTGTCGGGCGGGGGAGGGGGCACGGATCGGGAGACGACCCTGGGAGGGCTGTACCGGAGGCTGCTCGACAGGGCCCTCGCGCGTCCGAAGGTGACCCTGGGGATCGCCGGGGCCGTCCTGTGTGGCGCGCTGCTGTTGCTCCCGCTGCTGGGCACCGAGTTCATGCCCACCCTCGACGAGGGGGCCATCGCCATCAACGCCGTCAAGCTGTCCGACGCCTCCATCGAGGGCTCGGTGAAGACGGCCACGGCCATGGAGAAGCTCCTCGCGGACCTGCCCGAGGTCCAGACCGTGGTCTCCAAGACGGGCCGCGCCCTGGTCAGCGAGGACCCCATGGGCCCGGAGCAGACCGATCTCTTCATCATGCTCGAGCGCCCCGGGCTGCTGTCCGGGTTGCGGACGCGCGAGGAGATGGTGGGCGTGGTCGCGGACCGGCTCTCCATCGTCCCCGGCGTGCGGCTGGCGTTCTCCCAGCCCATCGCCCTGCGGGTCAACGAGCTGATCTCCGGTATCAAGACCGACCTGGCCATCAAGGTCTTCGGCCCGGATCTCGACGAGCTCCTCGAACACGCCCAGGCCGTCTCCGGCGTGCTCCGCGGCATCGATGGAGCCGAGGACGTCTCGGTGGAGCAGATCACCGGGCTGGCCCAGGTGGAGGTCCTGCCGGACCGGCGGGCCCTCGCCCGGCATCACCTCAACGTGGCCGACGTCAACGAGGTCATCGAGCTGGCCGTGGGCGGCGGGACCGTGACCACCCTGGTCGAGGGACAGCGCCGCGTGGACGTGACGCTGCGCTATCCCGAGGGAGACCGCCGCGACCTCGACGCCCTGCGGCGAATCCTCCTGACCACCCCCGACGGCGCCACGGTCCCCCTGGGCCAGGTGGCCCAGATCGAGCGCGTCGAGGGCCCCGCCGAGATCGCCCGCGAGAACGGCGTGCGGCGCGTGACCGTCGAGTGCAACGTCCGCGATCGGGATCTCGGCAGCTTCGTGGCCGAGGCCCAGCGGAGGCTCGAGCAGGTGGACGCGGAGCTGCCCGACGGATACTGGCTCGCCTACGGCGGCACCTTCGAGAACCAGCAGCGCGCCATGGCCCGTCTGGCCGTGGTGGTGCCCGTGGCCGTGCTGCTGATCTTCCTGTTGTTGCTGTCGGCCTTCAAATCAGCGCGCAGCGCCGCGCTGGTCATCGCCAACCTCCCCTTTGCCCTCGTGGGCGGCGCCGTGGCCCTGCTGTTGCTGGGGATGCCCCTGAGCGTCTCGGCCGCCGTGGGGTTCATCGCCCTGTTCGGCACCGCCGTGCAGAACGGCACCGTGCTCGTGTCCTTCTTCGAGCAGCTCCGCGCCAAGGGGATGCCCGTCGCCGACGCCGTCCGCCGCGGCTGCGCCCTGCGCCTTCGCCCTCTGCTGATGACCGCCGCGACGACCGTCCTGGCGCTGACCCCGATGCTCTTCGCCACCGGCGCCGGCGCCGACATCCAGCGACCCCTGGCGGTTGTGGTGATCGGCGGCCTGGCCGGCGCCACCGCGTTGACGTTGGTGGTTTTACCGACGCTGTACGTGCTGGTGACGAGGGACTGAATCCCACCCCTCGTTCCCACGCTCCAGCGTGGGAACGGATCCACCGCCGACGCTCTGCGTCTGCTCAATTGGCGAAAGGCGGGGAAAAGGGGACGTTCATTACTTCATAACTTGTTTCGCGGCCCGCGAAACAAGTTATGAAGTAATGAACGTCCCCTTTTCCCGTCCCCGTCATGAACGTCCCCGTCCGCGGAAGTTCGAACCTTCATGGATGGAAGCGAGTGTGCTCTGTCGTGGCTAGCGCTTCGAGGCGCCGGCTCGCTCCGCCGCCGCCGCCAGGCGTTCGTAGGGCTGGCAGCCGACGATGCGCTCTTCGGGGAACAGGAACGCGGGGATCCCGGACACGCTCGCTTCGCCCGCGCGTACGCCGAGTTGGTCCACGCGTTCGATGTACTCCGAACTTCGACTCGCCTCCACGGCCGCCTTGGCGTCCAGCCCGACGTCGCTCGCCAGTGCTCCGAGAACCTCATCGTCCTCGAGGTCCTGGCCGTCCCGCCAGTGGGCGTGCATGGCCGCCTCCCAGAACGCGTCGAGCTTGCTGTGGTCCCGGGCGTACTCCGCCGCGGCCAGCGCCGCGCGGGTGTTGGAGATTCGTGCGGGCGCGCCCATCTGCACGTCGAACCTGTCGGCAAAGGAGCGCATGTGCTTCCGCATGGGCTCGACCTGCCCGGGCGCGAAGAAGTCCTCGACCGCGACGCCCCCGACCGGCACCTCGGGGTGCAACTCGAACCCGTTCAACTCGACGTCGATGTCGTATTCGCCGCGCAACCTGACCAGGCTGCTCTGTTCGGCGACGTAACAAAACGGTCAGCAGAAATCGCTGAACACGTACAGCTTGACGCTCATGTCGTCCTCCGGTGCTGGGTCTTGGATGCCCTCGCGGGCCCTGGCTGTCAAGGCCAGTGAGACCGGGGAGGATCACTGGAAGTACAGCTCGTCCATCCACTGGCGCTCCGGGAGCCAGATGTCCCAGTAGATCGCGTCCAGGGTGAGTTCGCCGGCTTCGGTCACGAAGTCGCCCTCCGCTCGGACCTGCTCCGCGTTTTCCTCGTCGTGGGGATAGTCGGAGCCCGTCACGAGATGGGCGGCCTCGTGGACCAGGGACATCGAGACGATGCCCGGGGCGTACAGGTGACCCCTGCCCATCTCCTTGAGCTCGTGGAACGCGTCCCAGTCGGCGCTCTCGATCTGGGCGGCGATCTCTTCGGTGGTCAGCTGGCCGTACCCCTCGGAAAGCGTGTGGGCCTCGAGGGGGGCCGTCCACCGACGGGACTCCATGTTCAGGATGATCGTGCCGCTCACGACGTCCGCCAGGCCGAAGACCTGGGGCTCGCCCTCGGCGACCCGACCGCAGCGGATCTTCTCGTCACGTCGGGCCTCGCCGAGCCTGGCGAGCACGTCTCCGAAGGTGACGGACTCGGAGGGATACCTCTCGGCCAGCTCGGGACCCACCAGGTGCTCGACCGCGGTGGCCCTGTCGGTGGCCACGTCGATGAACGCCAGCTCGGTCTGGGTGCAGTCGCGGCTGTCGAAGTCCACGCTGGCACCGCATCCGGCCAGCGCGAGCATCAGCACAGCGCCGAGAGGGCGACCTGGATGCGCGGCGTGCCCTTTCACGATCGGGGTCCCGTCGTGGTTCCGAAAACACCGGAACCCCAGCAGAGCACCTCTCCGCCGAGGGTGACACCGCAGGCAAAGGTATCCCCGGCGCTCACCTGCGAGAACAGATCGTCGGGGACGATCGTGGCATCCCCCGTGCCCCAGCATTCCACCTCCCCCTCGTTGCGTAGCCCGCACGCGAAGTCACGACCCACGGTGACGCTCGCGAACGCACCGTCGGGGGCGTCGTTGACGCCATTGTCGGGCTCACCAGAGCAGCTCACCGTCTCTTCTTCGGCGAGCCAGCACGAGTTCTCCTCGCCGGTCGCGACCTGGACGTAGGTGCCGGACGCGGGTCCGAACTGGCCGAAGACGTTCCATCCCCAGCATTCGGGCGCTCCGTTCAGGTCCACGGCACAGGTGTGGTACTTCCCAGCAGCGACGCTGACGAACGAGCGGTCGTCCGGCACCTCGCACTGGCCCGGGATCTCCTCGCCCGTTGGGTTGTCGAGCTGGCATCCCCAGCAGTGCGCTGTCCCGTCCAGGGTCAGACCACACGTGTGGAACGGGGCGGCGCTGAGGAGAACCAGGCTCTGGTCGGGGGGCAGACACTGGCCCACGTCCCCGTCGTCGTCCTCACATCCCCAGCAGACGGGCCGGCCGTCCTGCTGGAGGGCGCAGGTCTGGTCATCGCCGGCCTCGACCGCGATGAACTCCCCCCAGGGATCGTGGCACTGCCCGGAATCGGGCCAGTCGAACAGGCTTGGCGCGGTCGTGGTTCCACAGCCCCAACACTCGACCGTCCCGGACTCCGACAGGGCGCAAGCGTGCGCCTCACCGGCCGTCACCTGCACCCAACGGGTGTTCGGTGGTTCGTGACAAGCCGAGAAAACGCACGGCAGCCAACACGAGAACAGAAGTGCGAGTCCGTGTGCATCCCCCGTCATGCGTATGGGATAGAACAGACCGCAGTGGCAGGCAACTGGTTCGTCGGTCGATCGTCTCGAGTTCGTCGAGGCTCACGCGATCCACGCGCCCCACCGGATCTCCACCTCCCAGCCCTTCCACAGCTCCACGACGTCGATGCCGCCGTAGTCCGCGTAGACGGCCGCAGTGATGGGTTCGAGCGCGGCTGTGGTGCCCTCGACGATCAGCTCGAAGGTGGCGTCGCCGTACATGGGGCAGCCGCCAAAGGGGAAAGGCTCGCTGTCCACGGGCAGCGCCCAGCCACCCGAGAACGCCGGGACCAGTTCGAGCTCGCCCTCGAAGACCATGGGCTCGTCGCCCTCGTCGGCGAAGTCGGACAGCTCGACGTCTTCGATCAGGGTTATCGCGAGGGTGATGGATGTGGCCTCGTCGAGTTCGGGCCAGTCGATGGGCTCGGCGGTCAGGATCATCTTGGAGGGGCCGCTGCCGCAGGGGCAACCGAAGCAGCCGGCCCAGGTGGTGGCAAGGGCTGCCAGGGCGCACAGCGCGGCCCAGCGCGCGAGGTCGCGTGCGGTCGATCGTCGAGCTTGCATGGTCTCCCTCGTTGCGGCCCACGCACGAGACACCCTCCACCCTGGCAGGCTTCCCTCTGGACGGCGAGAGCCCGGTTTTGCCCGGCGAAGTGACCCGATGGTCAGATCGGGTCCATCTGGAATGCGTAGAAATACTGGGTACTTGAGGAAAAATGAGGGAACCTGCTTGACCAACTGACTGATTTGGCCAAAATGGTCAGTATGAACATGGAGACTCCGAAGGACTGGTTTCTGTTGGTCAAGGAAGCATTCGGCGACGTGGACGAGTTCCTGCCTCGATCGGGGGCGAGCAGGCGCCTGACGGACGCGGCAGCGGACAAGGTCTTCCGCAACGGCATGCGCCTGCTGGAGAAGTTCGTGGGCGAGCGGGAGCCGCGCACGGCCAAGCAGCGCAAGAAGCGGCGCATCCTCGAATCGGCGACCCGGCTGTTCATCGACCAGGGATACCGCAAGACGTCCATCGACGAGGTGGCCCGCGAGGCGGGAGTGGCCAAGGGTACGGTCTACCTGTACTTCAGCTCCAAGCCCGATCTCCTCGTGCACGCCATCGCCCTGGAGAAGTTGCACTACGTCGGCGACGTCATGGAGATCCTCGGGGCAGACATCCACCCCCGTGAGCGCCTGCGCGAGTACCTGCGCGCCGCGTTCGTGCTCGTGGTGCAGATGCCCCTGCTGTCACGGCTGATGAGCGGTGACCGGGAGCTGCTGACGGCGCTCGAGGACTACGGGATGACCAGCGGCTTCTCGCCCATCGACATCCAGGCCGCGTTCATGGCGTTCCTGGTGCGGCGCGCCGCGCCCGGGGCGCGCTGGTCGAAGGACGAGATCGAAGATCGCGCGAAGGTCCTGCTGGGGCTGATGTACGCGTCCGGGTTCATCGATGACGAGCGGCTCCGCGGGGGCATGTCGGTCGAACGATTCGCCGGCCTGCTCGCGGACATGCTCGTGGACGGGATCGCTCCTGTGGGAAGCACGAACGGAGGTGACCGATGAGAATCCTCAAGATGGCCTGGCGCAACGTGTGGCGTAACTACCGCCGCTCGGCCATCACCATCACGGCGATGACCATCGCGCTCGTCGTGGAGTTGCTCTACTCCGGTCTGGTCATCGGCCTGACGATCGGGATGGAGGAGGACGTCGTCGAGATCGACACCGGCGACATCCAGATCTCCGCACCGGACTACGTGAGGAAACCCTCGCTTTATGAGGTGGTCGACGATCACGAGGCGATCATCGAGAAGGTCGAGGCGCAGGGCTACAGGGCCTCGTCGCGCGTGTTCAGCGGCGGCCTCGCGGCGTCGGGTGAGTTCTCGGCTGGCGTGGGCTTCATCGGCGTCGATCCCGTCAAGGACGCCGAGGTGCTGCAGCTGCACGCCTATATCGGCGAGGGCGTGTGGCTCGACGACTCGGATCCCCTCGGTGTCGTCGTCGGCAAGGGGCTCGCCCGCACCCTGGACCTGCAGCTCGGGTCCGAGATCGTGGTGCTGTCCCAGGCGGCCGACGGGAGCACGGCGAACGAACTGTTCACGGTCCGGGGCATCCTGATGACCGTCGCCTCGACCCTCGACCGCGCGACGATCCTGATGACCGAGGCGACCTTCCGCGAGCTGATGGTCCTTCCCGACGGAGCGCACAAGATCATCGTCCGTCGCCCAGCGGGAGCCGACCTGGTCGTGGCCGGCGACACCGTGCGGTCCGTGCTCGGGCTGCCGCCGGCCGCCGAGCAGAACGCCGTCGAGCTGGAGGCGAAGATCCACGCCCAGACCAACCCGGACGCCCCGCCGCTGGAGGTGCCCACCTACCCGGTGGCTGTTCGGACCTGGAAGGAGATCAACCCCTTCCTGGCCCAGTACCTCGACGGCGTGCAGGGGATGATCGTCGTGCTGTACCTGATCATCTACCTCGCGGTGGCCATCCTCGTGCTCAACGCGATGCTGATGGCGGTCTTCGAGCGCATCCGCGAGTTCGGAGTGCTCAAGGCGATCGGGTACGGACCGCTCCAGGTCGCGTCGTTGATGATGCTCGAGGGGATGTTCCAGGCCGTCGTCGCCTGTGGCATCGGGGCCGTCATCGCGGCCCCGTGCATGTGGTACCTCTCCACCTACGGCATCAACGTGGGCGCCGTGGGCGGCATGGAGATGTCCGGCATGGTGATGCCGGCGATCTGGAAGGCCCACTTCGCGGTGGAGACCTCCGGGGTGCCGATCTTCTTGTTGTTCATCATCGTGTTCTTCGCGGTGCTCTACCCAACCGTCAAGGCCGCGTGGATCAGCCCGGTCAAGGCCATGCACCACCAGTAGGAGGCGAAAATGAACGCATCCAAGCTCTTGAAGTTCGCGTGGCGCAACCTGTGGCGCCAGAAACGTCGCACGATCCTGACCCTCATCTCCATCACCTTCGGCGGCTTCCTCGCGGTGATGATGACCGGGATGCAGGACTACACGTGGGTCGACTTCATCGACACCTCTGCCCGCATGGGCTCCGGCCACATCACGATCCAGCACCCCGAGTACCTGGACAAGCCCACGCTCACCCGCACGGTCACCGAGACCGACGACAAGCGCGCCGCCGTCGAGGCCGACGAGGCCGTCTCCGTTGCCGTCGAGCGGACCACCGGCCAGGCGATGCTCGCCACCGCGCACGACTCCTTCGGCGCGTTCTTCATCGCCTATGACCCCACCCAGGAGTCCGAGTACACCCTGGAGTGGACCGACGGGCTCATCGCCGGTGAGCTCTTCACCGCGCCGGACGACGACGGGATCATCCTCGGAGAGGTCCTCGCCGAGAACCTGGGCGCCGAGCTCGGGGACAAGGTGGTCTTCACGCTCACCGATCGCAGCGGCGAGATCGTCAGCGGCATGGAGCGCCTCTCGGGCATCATCACGTCGGGCTCCGAGGCCACCGACGCGGCGCTGGTGCTCATGCCGATCGAGACCGTGCGCGGTGTGGTCGGCTACGACCCGGCCGAGAGCACGCAGGTGGCGATCTTCCTCAACAACGGCCGCCGCACCCTGACGGTCTCCGAGCGCATCGACGCGCTGATCGGCCCCGACGCGGCGGTTCTCACCTGGGACCAGATGCAGCCCGAGATCAAGAGCTTCGTCGCCATGAAGAAGGGCGGGGGCCTGGTGATGAACCTCGTGATCGGCGTGCTGATCGCCGCGGGCATCTTCAACACGTTGTTCATGAGTGTCATGGAGCGCACGCGCGAGTTCGGGGTCATGATGGCGATCGGCTACTCACCCAAGCAGCTGTTCTCGCTGGTGATGGCCGAGAGCGGCATCCTGGCGCTGCTCGGGCTGGTGCTCTGCGCGATACCCACCGTGCCGCTCTACCTCAAGCTGAGCGAGACCGGCCTCGACATGACCGCGACGTACAGGGAGCTGGGCGTCCTGGACAAACACGGGTCCATGGACCTCGCGGGCGTGGGCTTCGATCCGGTGCTGCCGTTCGGCCTGTTCCCCGAGAGCGCCATCGCGATCGTCTGCGCCATCGTGGGCGCAACCCTGCTGGCCGGCCTCTACCCCGCGTGGAAGGCCGGCCGTGTCGAACCTGCCGACTCGATCAAGCTGGTCTAGAAAGGAACGATCATGAATACCCCCATCGTCGAGATGAAGGACGTCAAGAAGACCTACCGCCAGGGCAAGATCGATGTGCCGGCCCTGCGCGGCATGGACCTGAGCGTGCAGCCGGGTGAGTTCCTCGCCATCTGTGGCCCGTCCGGGTCGGGCAAGACCACGGCGTTGAACCTGGTCGGCGCGCTGGACAAGCCCACCTCCGGATCGGTGGTCGTCGACGGTCAAGAGCTGTCGAAGATGAGCCGACGGGCGCTGTCGAGAATGCGGCGGGATCGCATCGGCTTCGTGTTCCAGGCCTACAACCTGATCCCGGTCCTGACTGCGTTCGAGAACGCCGAGGCCGTGATGGCGCTGCAGGGCGGCTCGGCGTCCGAGCGCAGGGCGCACGTGATGAAGCTGCTGGCCGACGTGGGCCTCGAGGGCATGGAGACGCGCCGCCCCCACGAGCTCTCGGGTGGCCAGCAGCAGCGCGTGGCCATCGCCCGGGCCATCGCCTCCAACCCCGCGGTGGTGCTGGCCGACGAGCCCACCGCCAATGTAGATTCCGAGACCGCCGAGAAGCTCCTGTCCATCATGGGCGAGCTGAATCGAGACCGCGGCGTGACCTTCATCTTCTCCACTCACGACGCGCGAGTGATGGAACACGCGCGTCGGATCGTCCATCTGGTGGATGGTCGCGTGGAGAAGGATGAAGTGAAGGAAGGAGCCTGAACATGATCCTGCTCACAGAAGTCTTGCGTATCACCCTGCGCCGCTGGTGGCCGGGCCTGCTGGCCACGGCGCTGCTGACCGTGGCGCCCCTGACCGCCTCGGCGGACGACGCCGAGCTCGCCCGCGAGCTGCTGGACAACACCGACGACGTGTACCGCGGGCAGTCGAGCATCGCCACGGTGGCGATGACCGTGCAGACCGCGCGCTGGACGCGGACCATGCGGATGAAGTCGTGGTCCAAGGGCACCGAACAGTCGTTGATCCTGATCCTGTCGCCGGCCAAGGAGGCGGGGATGGCCACCCTCAAGGTGGAGGACAACATCTGGAACTACCTGCCCAAGGTGGACCGCACGATGAAGGTGCCCGCGTCGATGATGGGGGGGGCCTGGATGGGCTCGCACTTCACCAACGACGACCTGGTCAAGGAATCGCGGATGGCGGACGACTACACGTTCGCCATCACCGCGCGGCCCGAGGACAACGAGGCCGGTGAGTACGTGGTCGAGTGCACGCCCCACCCCGACGCGCCGGTGGTGTGGGGCAAGGTCCTGGTCAGGGTCCGTGGCTCGGACCGCCTGCCCACGGAGATCACCTACTGGGACGAGAAGGGCGAGCTCGCCCGGACGATGCAGTTCCTCGACATCCGCGAGATGGGCGGACGCACCGTGCCCACCCGGATGAAGCTGGTCCCCGCGGACAAGCCCGAGGAGTACACCGAGGTCGTCTACGAGGAGATCTCCTACGACGCCGACGTGCCTGACTCCACGTTCACGCTGCAGTCGCTCAAGCAGTAGCGCCCGTCACTCCCCGCACAGCTGTGCCACCCTGAGCGGGACCTCGTCGCCGAACGCATCGGCGGGCAGGCCGCACACGATCCCCTGGATCTGCGGGTCCGAGCTGCACGACAGCCACGTGTCCAGCGCCTCGACGGGCCGCTCCACGGCCATGAACACCCACCCGAGATTGCGCGCAGCCTGGCAGCGGATGGGCGGATGCTCCATCGCGACAGTGAGGTCGGCCTGGGCGCTCTCCCAGCGGTGCGTGCGCGCGCGCGCGACGCCTCGCATGAGCCACAGGCTGGGATCGTCGAAGCCGCGCGCCTCGGCGTCGGTGAAGGCGCCGGCGGCCTCCTCGTAGCGGCCCAGATCGTCCAGCACCAGCCCGATGTTGTATCTCGTCCCGCCGTCGCCGGGGTCGATCTCGGCCGCCGTGGTCAGCGCGTCGAGGGCCTCGCCGGGACGGCCGGCGTCGCGCAGGGTGGAGCCGAGATCCTTGAACAGGAAGTGGAACTCGGGTGACCGCTGCGTGGCCCTGCGCATGTGGGAGAGGGCCTCGTCCATTCGGCCCTGGCGGGCGAGGAAGAGGCCCAGGCGGCTCTGCAGCTGCGCCCCGCCGTACTGCAGGTGCAGGCTGTCGTGGAAGTGGCGCTCGGCCTCGTCGAGGTGGCCGGCCTTCTCGAGGACCCGCGCCTCCTGGAAGGTGAGCTCGGCGATGCTGTAGTGCTTCAGGTCCAGTGGGTCCACGGTGGCGGCGACCGCCCCCAGGAGCGCGGCGGTCAACAGCACGGCCAGCTCCTTGCGCTGGCGCTGGCGAACGGCGGCGATCAGGGCGGAGACGCCGACGCCGGCGTAGACGCAGGCGATGGCCGCGCAGGGGAGGCGGTAGCGGCCGTTGACCTGGATCAGGATGATGCTCGCGGACCAGAGGACGGCCCAGGCCACCAGCCATCCCTGCTCGCGCCAGCGGTGACGGAGGGCGGCGACCCCGGCCAGGCCGAGGCACAGCAGCGCACCGAACGTGGTCCACAGGGGCAGGCCCAACACCGAGGATCGCGCGCGCCGCCAGCCCACGTTCCCGTTGCCGTCCACCTCCTGGGCGGAGAGGTAGACCACGGTCTTGCGGCCCATGAGCGCGAGCCAGGCCCCGGGCTGCTCGGTGACGAAGCTGCGGAGATCATCGCGGAATGCCGCGGCGATGGCGTCGTAGTCCTCCGGGTGATCCCAGACCTCCCAGTCCGCCACGCCGGGGAACTCCGCATAGAAGGGGTTGGTGCCGTCGGCGCGGGAGTGGTTGCCGTCCCACATCACCTTGGCGGCGAATGCCGAGGTGATGCCCGGGGAGTACCCCGAGAACAGCGCCGGCGCGCTCTGCACGCCCGCGAATGCGAGGGCGGGCACCAGGGTGGCCAGCAGCACCTGCCGCTTGCGCCGGTTGGGCTCCAGCCCGGGCCAGACCGCCGCGCCGAGCCAGGCCACGGGGGCCAGCAGCACGGCGTTGGGCTTGCCCAGACAGGCCAGCCCCAGGCACAACCCGGCGCCGGCCCAGGCCAGCGCCCGGCCGCGCTGCAGGGCCGCCCACATCAGCGCGGCCGCCGAGATCACCCCCGCCGTGATCAGCACGTCGGGCAGCAGCTCACCGCCGTAGTAGATCGACGGCCAATACAGCGCCCACGCGACGCCCGCGGCCAGCCCGGCCCATCGCCCTGCGGCCCTGCCCGCGAGGTGCGCCACCATCCCCGCGACAAAGGCTCCCAGGGCCACCTGCACCCAGCGCACCGCCCCCAGCGAGGGGCCGAACACCATGTAGATCAGCCCGATCAGCGTGCCGAACAGGGGCTGGAAGCCCGACTCCACGGGCAGGCGGTGCCCCTGAGCCACCCACTGGGCCTCCTGGTGGTAGGACGCCGCGTTGCTCACCAGGCCGTCCCAGAACGGATCCCCGGCGAGCTCGGCCAGGTAGATGACGCGCACCCCCGCCGCCAGAACGGTCACGGCCGTCAGGTCGAGGCGGGTCAGCGGCGGCGGTCGGTTCGGCTGCACGAGTTTGGTCCCACGGCGATCCTCGGAGGGTACCAGCAGCGGCCGGCCCGGACCATTTCTACTAAGAACTTAGTTGACAACCTACTAAACACTTAGTTACAACAGTCACATGACATCCAAGACGCAAGACCAGCGCCTTCTCACGCCAGCGGAGCTGGAGCTGATGACCATCCTGTGGGACGAGGGACCGGGCACGGTGCGCCAGGTGATGGACGCTCTGACCGGCGACAAGCAGCCGGCCTACACCACCGTCTCCACCATCCTGCGGATCCTCGAGCAGAAGGGGTTCGTGGCCAGCCGCAAGCACGGCCGAAGCCACGTGTACGCAGCCGCGGTCGAGCGGGACCGCTACGAGGGTCGCAACCTGCGTCAGCTCGTGGGGAGCCTGTTCGGGGGGGATCCTGGAGCCCTGGTCCGCCGCCTCGTCACCGACGACTCGTTGAGCGAAGACGACCTGCGCGATCTGCAGCAGATCGTGGACGAGAGGCTGAAGCGATGAGCTGGGTCGACGTGCTCCGCTGGTACGTGGCGGTGCAGGCCCTCGTGATCGCGGCCTCGATGCTGGTGGTCGTGCTCAGTCGCGTCCGCCTCGCCCCGGCCGGTGTGCTGTGGCTGGGTCGCGCCCTCGCCGGTGCGGTGGTGTTGTTGCCCCTCGCCGCGGCGATGGTGCCCGTGGACGCTCCGTTCCAGCCGCCTGCTCAGGTGTGGTCCGGGGTGGGGGAGGGTGCGGCGACCATGGTCGCGGTCACGCCCCCCGAGGCCCTGGCCGAGCGCCCCGTGACCGCCTCGGTCGACCTGATCGGGTTCGCCGCGGTGGCGTTGGCCCTGGGCGCGCTCGTCGGCATCGGCCGCGTCGCGCTGGCCTGGCGATCCCTGAGCCGACAGGTGCGCGCGTCCGTGCTGTGGCGTCGCATCGGCGCCGTGGAGATCCGCGTCGCGCACGACGCCCAGGCGCCCTTCGCCGTGCACCTGGCCGGCCGCGCCGTGGTGATGCTCGACGACGCGACCTTCCTCGACCCGGCGGACCGCCTCATGGCCGTGCGGCATGAGCTGCAGCACCACCGCCAGGGGGACACCCGCTTCGCCTACGTGATGGTCGCCCTGAGGGCGCTGTGTTTCTTCAATCCGGCGGTCCACCTCTGGGCGCGGCGCATGGAGGAACTCGAGGAGCTCGCCTGCGACTCCGCGCTGGTGCGCCACCGGGGGATCTCGCCCCTGGAGTACGGCACCATCCTGGTCCGCGCAGCGCGCCACGCCGCCACCCCGCTACCCCTCGCCGCCGGGCTCGCCCCGGGGGCGTCACGTTCGTTGCTGTACAGGAGGATCCAGATGCTGAGCACACCCCGTCCCCCCCGCCTCGCGACCCTCGCCCCCGCCGTCGTGGCGGTGACCACCCTGCTGGTGGCCACGGCCTGGGGCGCGGACAACCTCATCGACGACCTCCGCCTGGACCGCGCCCGCGTCGCCGAGGTCGCCGAGCGCGCCAGCTCTCCCGAGTTCGTCGTGCCGGTCAACGACGAGGTCCTCGTCATGCTCGACCGCTACGCGGGCCGGGAGAAGGGCCGCCGGTTCTGCCGCCGGGCCCTCGCGGCCTCCGCAGACTACGAGGACCTGGTGTACGAGGCCCTCGATCACCACGGTATCCCGTCCCAGATCGCCGCCGTGCCCCTGATCGAGTCGCGATACGCCAACATGCCGCCGTCCAGTGCGGAGTCCACGGCGCCGGGCACCATGATGGGCGCTGGCCTGTGGATGTTCATCCCGGACACGGCGCGCGCCTATGGGCTGCAGGTGGACGACGAGCGCGACGATCGCCTCGACGAGGTGCTCGAGACCGAGGCGGCCATGCAGCTGCTGGGTGACCTGTACGACGAGTTCGGCGACTGGGGCCTCGCCCTGGCCGGGTACAACCAGGGCGCCCGGCGCGTGCGCGCGGCCATCGAGAGCGAGGGCACCACCGACGTGTGGGCGCTGATGCGTGCGGGCGCGCTCAACGATTACGTGGCCCGGATCATGGTCGGCGCGCTGGTGATGGAGGACCCGTCGCTGGTCGGTGCCCGCTGAAACCCTCCCGCTGGGCTTTCCCCGCATGTAGATTGTCCTCCATGAGGAGGACCCCGTGCCCAGATTCCCCCACCTGTTGACCCTCCTGGCGCTGCTGTTCGCACCGCTGGCGTGCTCCGACGGCGACGACGACGACGACAGCGGCGCCCCCGCGGACGACGACGACACCACCGGCGATCCCGGCAACCCCCTGGACATGATCCTGGCCGAGGACGGGCTCACCTACGCGGGCGCCGCGTCGATCGACGTCACCCCCGTGGTGCTCGAGACGTTCACCGATCTGAACGAGGACGGCACCTTCGACGGCTGCCTCGACGACCCCGCGGCCGCGGGCGAGGACTGCGACGAGCCCTTCGACGACGTGGACGGCGACGGGTGGTTCGACGCGCTGTTCATCGGCGGGTACGGGCCCATGCGGCCCGCCCAGGGCATCCACGACGCCATCACCGTCCGCGCGGTCGTGCTCAGCCACGACGGCGAGTACCTGGCGCTGGTGGGCATGGATCTCGTCGGGCTGGCCAACAAGCGCATCCACACAGCGCGGGACCGGCTGGCCGCGGACGGCTTCGATCCCGATCGCCTGCTGGCCTCGGCCACCCACAACCACCAGGGCCCCGACACCATGGGCCTGTGGGGAAATCCAGAGGACTTCGGTAACCCGGTCTCCGGATTGAACCCGGAGTACCAGGAGCAGGTGGTGGACGCCATCGAGCAGGCGGTGCGCGACGCGGCCGGGTCCATGGAGGCCGTCACCCTCACCGTGGGCGCGGTGAACCTGCGCGATCTGGACCCCTACTTCAACGGCTCCAGCTTCGGCGGCGGCAACCCCACGTCCAAGATGCACGGCATGGTCCACGACATCCGCGATCCCGTGGTGGTGTCGGACCAGCTGCTGGTGATGCAGGGGACCCGCGCCGGCGGCGACGCCGTGTTCACCTGGACCAACTGGTCGGGCCACCCCGAGGTCTGGGGGGATGCCAACAGCCAGATCTCCAGCGACTGGGTGGGCGTGATGCGGGACATCGTCGAGGCCCAGTACGGCGGCGTGGTCGTGCACATGCCCGAGTGCCTCGGCGGCATGCAGTCGGCCGGAGGTGGAAACGTGCCCCTGGTCGACGAGGGCGGCACCCACGTCTTCCAGACCTGCGACGCCGTGGCCGTGGCCGACGAGGCGGACGAGGGATGCTTCGGCAAGGCGGTCGGGGACGTGCGCACCGACGCCGACGGCAACCCCGTGCCCGAGTGGGCCGAGGACGAGACCTGGGACTTCGTGCGCTCCCACGGGTGGCACATCGCCGAGGCCACGGTCGCCGCCCTGGAGGCGGGCCAGGAGGTGACCGACGCCACGATCCGCGTGGAGGTCGAGCCCCTCTTCGTGCCCGTGACCAACCTGGGCTTCCAGATGCTGGGTCAGATGGAGATCTTCGATCTGGATCTGGACGACACGACGTCGAACCCCGACGTCTGCCCCGAGGCTGCGGAGATGGACGCCGAGTGTCTGGAGATGCGGACGTTCCGCGCCGCCATCGGCCCGGTGGGCCTGGTGACGGCTCCCGGGGAGCTGTTCCCAGAGATCGCCTGGGGCCTGCCCACGGACGATCCGCGGTGGGTCGAGGAGGCCGCGGATCCCGAGGCGCGGGGACCCCTGGCCCCGTACTTCCCCCAGCACGACGAGGACTGCGACGACATCCAGTGGACCGAGTGCACCGACACCACCGCGGTCGGGGACTGCGACTGCCTCGACATCCACGCGTGGCCCTACACGCTGAGCCACGATCCCGCGGTCCTGCCCCTGCTGGACCTGCTCGACACGGAGTACCGGGCCGTCCTGGGGATGCTCGACAACTACGGCGGCTACATCGTGCCCGAACCCGACTTCAACACCAGCATCTCGCTGCTCACCGACGACGGGGACCACTACGAGGACACGGTGTCGATGTCCTACCTGTTCGGGACGAAGCTGCAGGAGGCCCAGGCGGCCATCGACGCCCGCTGGTAGGGGCTGGCCGCTCAGTGCAGCCGCACCTCGTGGGGTCGCTCGGCCGTGCCGCTGCGCAGGGGGCCGGACGGCCCCTGGACCTCGATGAAGTACTCCACCACGGTGGCGTTCTCGGTGAACCAGGCGCCGTAGGGCACCACGAGCACGGCGGTCCCGTCCTGCTCGGTGGTGGTGGAGCTGTACTGCCAGGGATCCCACCGGCTGCCCCGGTAGCGGATCGTGGCCCGGTAGGCCCCGGGGGGCTCGACGCGCACGCCGCACTGGATCGGTTCGCCGCGGATCTCGCGGGTGACGGGCGAGTGGTGCAGGCGCACGGTGCGCTCGGCAGCCTCGGGGGGCGCGGCATCGGTGATCGCCTCGTCCGGTTCGCCACCAGCGTCCACCTCCACGGCCTCCCCGCCCGGCTCGGTCACCGGCTCGGTCACCGGATCGGATGGGGTGTCGGTGCGGGCCTCCCGATCCTCGACCAGCGTGTATTGCGTCGCCGGCGGTGGACGGAACGCGATCCGCAGGGTGGAGATCACCTGCGTGGCGGCGAACCCCAGGCAGAGGATGACCAGCGTCCACACGAGGAACCGCGTGCGTCGCACCAGCTTGCCCGAGGGCGCGATGGCGTCCCACGGCGTGGTGTCCACGGTGTCCTCGTCGTCCGCGGACAGGGGCTCGTTCAGGGGGAGCAGGTCCTCGTCGAGGTCGAAGGGGAGGTCCCGCTCGACCGTGTCCGCTGCGCCGAGCGGCCCGTCCTCCGAGCGCTCCACGTGGCCCAGGCTACGCCTGTCCTCGAGGCGCTCCTCGCCCCAGCGCGCCAGATCGGCCACGTACTCCTCGCCGAAGGGCGGCGGGTCGAGCTTCCGCAGGGCGCGCATCAGCGCCGTGCCGTTGGGGTAGCGGGCGTCGGGGTCCGCCTCGAGGCAGACCTGCAGCACGTCCACGAGGTCGGGCGCCCGCTGCCGGGCCATGGACAGGGCAGGGCCCACCTCGGCCTCGCGCACGCGCTCGAGGACCTCCTCGAGGCTGCGGGCCTCGAAGATCGGGTGGCCCACCAGCAAGCTCAGGACGATCCCCCCGAACGAGAACACGTCCGACGCCTGGGTGGGGGTCTCGCCCACCGCCTGCTCCGGCGCCATGTACAGGGGCGACCCGCGGATCTCCTCGACGCCCGCGGTGCGGTAGAAGTCCGCGGCGAACCGCGTGATGCCGTAGTCGGCGATCTTGGCCTGGCCCTGGGTGCCGATCAGGATGTTGGCGGGCTTGAGGTCGCGGTGGACCGCCTCGATGTGCTGGTCCTTGATGGTGGCCTCGTGCAGGGCCTGCAGCCCGCGGGCGGTCTGCTGGGCGATGACGAGGATGGCCCGCGCGTCCAGGCGGTCCGAACGATCCGGCAGCAACCGCATCAGCTGGGACAGGTTCGGGCCGCGGACCAGCTCCATGGCGATGTAGAGGCGGTCGTGCACCCGCCCGCACTCGTAGAACTCCACGAGGTTGGGGTGGCGGATGTACGCCCCGAGGCGCGCCTCGCGCAGGAACTCCATGGTCTCGCGCTCGGCAAAGTCCCGGGCGGTCTTGTGCAGGACCTTCAGCGCGACCTCCTTGCGGAAGCCGAACTCGCCGCGCAGCTCCGCGCGGTAGACCGTGGCGAAGCTGCCCTGTCCGATCAGCTCCTGGACCCTGTAGTTGCCGAAGGACGAGGTCTGCCCGCTGCTGGAGGTCGTCGGATCGGTGGGGGGGGGCTGCGCCATGGTGCGGAGGGGAACCTAGGCTCGCTGCCCCGCGGCGTGCAGGGGCTGGACCTCGACGGGGGCCTCGTCATCGAGGATCCCGGGGGGCGAGCTCATGAGGGTGTCCGCCACCACGCGCAACGAGTCCATGTCGTCGACCCCGCCGGGGAGGGCGGGCAGGGCCTGGGCCAGGGCGTCGTCCCCGGCTCGGGCGGACAGGTCCGCCAGCAGGCTCTGGTCGCGCAACATCTCGGCCCGCTCGAGCTCGGCCAGGGCCTGCAGCTTGACCAGGGCGCTGCGCTGGACCGGGGAGAGGGGAGGGGAGAAGAGGCTCTCGTCGGGGTAGCGCCGCCCGGCAGCCAGGGCGTGGCTGCGGTTGAGCAGGAACCCGGCGAACGGCATGCCCAGCTCCTCGGTCTTGCGACGGAAGAACATGGCGTCGGTGACCGACTCGGGGGCCGGCGAGGTGATCAGCAGGAACCCGACCTGTTCGGGATCGGCCAGCATGCGCTGGGTGCGCACGGCGTTGGACGTGAGCTTGGAGAACAGCTCGCCGAAGGAGGAGAAGAACTCCTGGAGTTCGCGGGTGTTGTCCTCGCCGAAGGCCGCCCCGAGGACGCGGCGGATGAGGTCCCGGGCCGCGCGCCGGATCACGGACGCGCCCTCGCCGGGCAGGAACAGCCGGAAGATCCGGCCGTCGAAGAACCGCTGCAGGCGGCGCGGTCCGTCGAGGAAGTCCAGGGCGTTGCGGGACGGTGGGGTGTCCAGCACGATCAGGTCGTAGCGCCCCTCGCGCAGGAAGTCGTACACCGCCTGCATGGCCGTGTACTCCTGCATGCCCGCGACCATCCGCGTCACCTGGCGGTAGATGCGGTTGTCCATCAGCTGCCGCCGCTGCTCCTCGTTGCCGGAGAACTTGCGGACCACGCGGTCGGCCACCAGCTGGGGCGACAGCATCCACGCGTCGAGCACCGCGTCGCCGGGGATGCCGGCCTCGGCGCGCCACTGGGCGGGCACGGGCGCCGGCCTCGGCAGGTTCCTCGACACCCCCAGGGTCTGGGCCAGCCGCCGCGATGGGTCCACGGTCAGCGCCAGCACCCGCCGGCCATCGCGGGCCGCGGCCAGGGCCAGGGCGGTGGCCACGGTCGTCTTGCCCACGCCGCCGGCGCCGCAGCAGACCAGGACGCGGGCGTCCCTCACCAGATGGGCGACCGTGTGCGTCATGACACCTCGGAGGCCAGGGACGCGGCCACCTGGGAGACCAGATCGTCCCCCAGCCCGGTGAACTCGGGGACCGTCAGCAGGGGGACCCCGGCGCCGCGGTCGAGGCGCTCGATGGACCGCTCGATCTGTGCCATCGCGCTGAAGCGGTTGGCCCCGAACACGGCCTGGCCGTCCAGGACTCGCTCGAGCTCGGCGCGCTCGTCGTCGTCGAAGTGATCGCCGATGACCTTGTTGACCAGCACCGTCCCCAGCGGGATGTGCGTCTCGCGCAGGCCATCGATGAGCTCCAGGCACTCGGTCACTGGCAGGGTCTCGGGCAGCGTCACCGCACACGCGGCGGTCCGGGCCGGGTCGTTGAGGTACGACTGGCCCTCGCGCATCAGGTCCGCGATGGGCCCGGTGGGCATCAGGTTGAGCAGGATCTCCGGCAGCCCGGTCAGGGCCAGGGAGTGGCCCGTGGCCGGCATGTCCACCAGGATCAGCTCGTGTTCGGGCGTCTCGTCCTTGCGCTGCTCGAGGATCAGGCTCAGCAGGCAGTAGAACACGCCCATCTCGTTGAACGACGGCGCCGCGTCCAGCAGCCGGTTCAGCGAACCCGACCGCATGCCCGCCCGCACCAGCGCCTGCACGGGCAGCACCCGCTGGAGGAACAGGGCGTGGCCCGTGCGCGACCACAGCAGACAGCCGCGCACGCCGGGCTCGAGGACGTCCACCTCGGCCGGCAGCGACTCGCGGCCGTACAGGTGCGCCAGGGGGGAGTAGTCCCCGTCCGGCTCGCCGATCTCGGTCACCAGCACCCGCTTGCCCGCCCTCGCCGCGGCGCGCGCCATGGCCGCGGTCAGCGTGGTGCGGCCCACGCCCCCCTTGCCCACTACGAGGATCACCCGGCGGTCGAGCAGGTCGGACCAGGAGAACGTGGGGGAGATCGGGGAGAGGCTGGGCATGGTTGGGGGGCAAAATGACTGAAAAAGGCGAATAGGGCAACAGGAACGGCAGGTTTGAGGGGATCCGGCGCGTGTACGCGGGAGCAATCAAGGCCGTCGCCGCGCTCCCGCCAGTCCGGCCAGGACCAGCCAGCCAGCCAGCGAGGAGGCCGAGGCCGTGGAGCCGGCGCGGCACTGGCACCCGTCGTCGTCATCATCGTCGTCCGTGGGCGCGGGGTGGGCCGAGTCGTCGTCGTCCGCAGCATCGTCGTCGTCCGCGGCATCGTCGTCGTCCGCGGCATCGTCGTCGTCCGCGGCATCGTCGTCGTCCGCGGCATCGTCGTCGTCACCCGCGGAGTCGTCGTCGTCATCCGCGGAGTCGTCGTCGTCGCCCGGCGGGCAGTCGTCGTCCTGGAGGTCGGTGAGGCCGTCGCAGTCGTTGTCGCGGCCGTCGTGGCAGATCTCGGTGGCGTCCGGGTGGATGTCGGGGGCCTGGTCGTCGCAGTCGTCCCCGTAGGGCCCCCCGTCGAAGCCGTCCCCGTCGATGTCGGTGATGTCCTGCCCGTCGCAGTCCTGGTCCAGGCCGTCGTAGGGGATCTCGGGGGCGCCGGGGTAGATGGAGGCGTTGTAGTCGTCGCAGTCGTCGCCGTTGCAGCCCGAGTACCCGTCGTGGTCGTAGTCGATGCCGTCGTCGACGAATCCGTTGCAGTCGTTGTCCGTCCCGTCGCAGATCTCGTGGCCGTCTGGGTTGGCGCCCGGGTCGAAGTCGTCGCAGTCGCCCTGGCAGATGTTGTATCCGTCCATGTCGGTGTCGGCGGTCTCGTCGGTGTAGGGGCTGCAGTCGTCGTCGAGGTTTCCGTTGCAGATCTCCGGCATCCCCGGGTTGACGTTGGGGTTGTTGTCGTCGCAGTCCCCGTCCGCCACGGTGTACCCGTCGCCGTCCATGTCCTGGGCCTGGGCCGTGGCGCCCCAGCTCAGGGTGGCCAGGGCCGCGATCGTCAACCAGTGGATGTGCTTCATGGGTGTTCCCTCCGGGTGCGTTCGATGAGCATCGTGGCGTTGCTGCAGGATCGGGGCCAGGCCGGGGGGTCGCCTACGGCTCCTTGCGCCCCACGTAGATGCCGCGGTTGTCGGACAGTCCTGCCGAGTGGAACGTCACGGGGATGCCGGCGTCGCGGAACGCGTCGAGGTACTCGCTGCGGTTGAACATCCACAGCTCGTGGCGCTCGGTGAACCGCTCCACGCCCTGGTCGCGCCGCGCCACCATCCAGTGGAACTCGAGCACCGACTTGCGGCCCTCGGCGCGGACCACGCTGGCGCGGGCGAGCTTCAGCCGGTCATCCTCCCAGGTGTACAGCGACGGCGTGCCGTCCACGAACATGTCCTGCGAGAGCCACGGCTCGATCACCACCACACCGCCGGGCTTCAGCGCGGCCGCAAAGGCCCGGGCCGCGGCGGCGAGGCGCTCGACCCCGTGCATGTACCCGATGGCCGAGAACAGGCACAGCAGCGCGTCGAAGGGCTCGTCCACCTCCAGCGCGGCCATGTCGGAGGCGAAGAAGGTCACGTCCGGCAGCCGCTGGCGGGCCAGGTCCAGCATGGGCTCGTTGAGGTCGGTGCCGGTCATCTGGAAGGCCTCGGCCAGGTGCTGCATGTGCGGACCGCTGCCGCAGGCCACCTCGAGGACGCGGGCCCCCTCGTCCACGCCGGAGTTGAGCAGGAGCTGGCGCAGCCGCCAGGCCTCGGACTCGTAGTCCTTCCACGCGTAGATCTTGTCGTAGAGGCCGGCGCGGTCGTCGTAGCAGGCGTGGCTCATTTCACGCGCCGGTAGGTGGTGTCGAAGGACACGGGCGCGGGCATGTGCTTGCTGTCCAGGCCGTAGGCCACGTGCAGGGTCTGACCGTCCTCGCTGAGGCGGAAGTGGTAGGTGCCGGTGCCTGCCTTCTGCTCCCCCGTGGCCTTGATGGTGCCATCGACCCACCGCCGCGACATGAACATCTGATCGCCGTCGTGGGTGTACTCGAACCGCGTGCCGTGGAGGTCCGTGGTCCAGGCGCGGCCGTCGTCGATGGTGATGGTGATCGAGTCCGGCTGCACGTCGATGATGAACACCTCGGTGATGTGGGTGCCGGCCTTCATGCGGCGGCGGGCGGTGCCGCGCAGGACACGGTTCATCTGCTTCACGACACTCTCGATGGAGTCGAGCTGGGCCTGGCGTTCGGGCTCCCCGCCGGCGAACAGGAAGGTGCCGGTGTAGCGCTCGGCCACGGTGTAGGGGGACTCGTCGTCGGCGCGGGCGTCGAAGCTCCCCGAAAGCGCGACGATCAGCCCAGTGATGATCCAGGCACCCTTGGTCATGCGTGACTCCGTTGAATTCTGCGCGCGACACAAGATGGTATCCCGACGGCGCGCGCCGGCCAACTCGGCTGCGAGGGGTGGCTTTGTGGCATCCTGGCGAGGTGGGACGACCAACGGCCAGCCGCGACGAGGATCCGGGGTACTTCGGCATCGGGGTGCTTCGGCCCAAGTACACCCGCAACATCGGCACCCTGTGGCGGTCCGCCCACGCCCTGGGCGCGGCGTTCATCTTCACCATCCGCGATCGGTTCCCCCCCGAGGCGCGGCGCAACCTCGTGGGCGCCGACCCGGCCCTGGGGCAGGCCTCGGACACCGGCCCAGCGTGGAAGAGCATCCCCTACATGACCTTCCCGTCCGTGTCGGAGCTGCGCGCGTCCGTGCCCCTGTGCACGGTGGTGGGGGTGGAGCTGGGGGACGAGGCCGTGGACCTGCGGGGCTTCGAGCACCCCCGCCGGGCCATCTACCTGCTGGGCTCGGAGATCGACGGGCTCACGCCGCCCGCCGCGGCCGAGTGCGACGTGATCGTGCAGGTGCCCACCGCCGGCTCCCTCAACGTGGCCGTCACCGGCGCGGTGGTGCTCTACGACCGGGTGGCCAAGACCCGCTGAGCAACGGTAGGCTTGTTCGCCATAGGAGAATTCACCATGCGAGTCGCGCTCCCCCTGATCGTCTTCGTCTTCGTGTTCGGTGGCTGCTGCGGTGGGCTGCAGGCGGGGCAGGAGGCCCCCCCGGTCGAGGTCGAGGCCGCGACCGCAACGCCCGTGGAGGAGCCCGCACCGGTGGACGAGGTCGGCCTGCCACCCAAGCGGCTGGGCAAGTCCGGCAAGCACGGCGGCGTGCGGTTCTTCGCGCGCATGGACACCGACGGCGACGGCGGGATCTCGGCCGAGGAGTTCCGGGGGACCGCCGAGCGGTTCGCCGAGGTGGACACCAACGGCGACGGGCGCATCGAGGCCACCGAGTTCGACGCCGCGCGGCCGGACCGCATGGGCCGCCAGGGCGACTTCATGGGCCGCCACGACGCCAACGAGGACGGCAAGATCTCGGCCGAGGAGTTCCTGGGCAAGGAGACCCGGTTCGCCAAGCTCGACCGCGACGGCGACGGGTTCATCGACGAGACCGAGGCGCCAGGAGGGCGGTGGGCCGGGACCGAGGGCGAGGAGGACGCCGAGGAGGACGCGGCGGACGAGGCCACAGAGGCCCCCGCGGAAGACGCCCAGTAGCCCACCCCGTCCCCACCGTGGAACACCCGATCCCCCTGTCCGACGTCGAGGCGCTGCTCGGACAGCTCCACCTGGACGATCCCCGCAAGCTCGGCCACAGGGAGGGCCGCAAGGCCGCGCAGGTGCACGCCCTGCTCGGACACCTGCAGGCCTTGCTGCGCAACGCTCCGCGCCGCCGCGAGCTGCGGGTGGTGGACGCCGCCGCCGGGCGCGGCCACGTGGCGGCTGCCCTGGCCGCGCTGCTGCTGCCCGCCATGGGCCTCCGCGGCCGCGTGCTGGCGTGCGAGTGGGATCTCGACCGCGTCGAAAGGGCGTCCACGCGGATGGCCGAGTGCGGGATCCGCGGTGTCACCGTGGAGGCCACGCCCGTGGCCGATCTCACCCTGGACGAACCCCCCGATCTCGTGGTCGCCCTGCACGCCTGCGGCGCAGCCTCGGACCACGTGATCGAGCTGGTGGTGCGTACCCGGGCAGCCCGGCTCGCCCTGGTCCCTTGCTGTCACCCCCGCCAGGACGACCTGCTCGCGAACCTGGGCCTGCCCGTGCCCGGCTTGGCCGGCGATCGGCTGACTGCGGCGGCCCTGGACGGAATGCGGGTGCTGCGGCTGGAGGCGGCGAGGTACCGCGCGGGCAGCGTGGCCCTGGGGCCGGCGGCCGAGACGGGCCGCGACCTGGTGATCCTCGGGCGGATCGGGGGAGGGAAGGAGCGGGCTCGCCTGGCGGCGTCAGCCCTCGCTCGGATCGATCAGGAGCAGTAGCCGCCCGCCACCCAGTCCGCGACCATGGTGTCGGTGACCGCCTGCAGGCCGGTGAAGTCGTCGCCGGTCTCGGGGTCGTTGCCGAACACGTCGGCCTTGGCGCCCGTGATGGAGTCGGTGACCAGGCCCAGGCAGAACTCCCCGGTGCCGTCGTCACACGCGACGCACTTGATACCCATCGAGCCGAGCAGGTCACACGCGGCTCCCGGGCCGAACTTCGGGTCGATCGTCTCGTCGAGGCAGCGCGTGTCCAGCAGCCCGACCATGGTCCCCGCGACGAAGGTCTCGCCGCCGTCCTCGAAGGAGTACTTGTTGACCAGACCGGTCATCAGGCACTGGGCGTCCATGACGCCGATGACCAGCTCGTCGTAGGTCATCTCGAGGGCCGGGTTCATCCAGACCGCGCTGGCGCTGAGGTCCTGCGTCGCCAGACACAGATCCTGCACGTAGCCAGCGCCATCGGGCGTGACCTGCGTGCTGAACAGCTCGGCCGTGTTGGCGTCGCCGTCGAGGGCGGTGACGTGGAACGCCAGGTGAATCTCGCCCATGTACTTGCTCAGCAGCACACCGATCCCCGGAGGCTCGACGAACTCCGCGGTGGTCAGGTCCACGTGGTAGTCGTTGCCCACCACGTCCGCCTCGTCCACCTCGTCCATGACCACGTCGTCGTCGTCGTCGTCGTCGTCGGCCACGTCGTCGTCGTCGTCGTCCGCGGTGGCGTCGTCGTCGTCGTCGCCCACCGAAGAGTCGTCGTCGTCCGCGGCGTCATCGCCGCAGCCCGCCAGATGGAATCCGACCAGCAGCGCCAGCATCAGGGTCCACGTCAGATTTCGAGCCATGTGTTCTTCCTCCGCCCTTCACGGGCTAGATCCCCACCGTGTTTGTACTGAATCATCGAGCACTCGAAGCCCTGCGATGACAGGAGCGCGCAGTCTCCTCTCTGTGATTTTTCACGCGCATGCCCCCACTTGAGGGACCGGTTTTTCAGGGGCATG